>DKCV01000015.1 GCA_002449265.1 Caryophanales bacterium UBA6865
GCGGATTTAACTGGCAACAAAGTTACTTTAAAGAAAGATCAGCATGGTAGTGGCGATGCTACCACAGGCGTTACTAGTGGAAAGAATAACACCAAATACGACATCGGTTTCCTTTCTAGAGAAATCAAAGATTCCGAAAAGAAAGATTTAACGGAAGCGAACAAAACTGGCGCAATGTGCAAAGACGCGGTTGTTGCTATTGTTAACTCCGCGAATAGTTATGAAGCGACCGATAAGGCTACTTTAACCGCTATCTATAAAGGCGAAAAGACGACTTGGGGTCAAGTTCAAGAAGGTTTAGAAGGCAATATTAAGCTTTATTCAAGAGAAGCGGGTTCTGGAACTAGAGAATGCTTCTTCGAAGGAATTGGTTATGGTGACGTCAAAGCAGAAGATAAGTGGAATACTGGAGTCACCGTTTCTAGCCAAGCTTCTAATGGCGATATGATGAATGCCGTTAAAGCCGATTCTCTTGGTATTGGTTATTGCTCTTTAGACTCTCTAGCTAGTGCTAGTGGCATTAAAGGTTTGAAGTTTGAAGGCGTTACGGCAAGTGAAGAAACCGTTAACGACGGGAGCTATAAGCTCAGCCGTAACTTCAACTACGTCATTCGTGGTGACTATGAAGAAAATTCCGAACGCAAAATCGCTGTTAATGCTTTCGTTGACTTCATGAGCACCAAAGAAGGGCTTGCGGTCATCAAAACTGCTGGTGGAATTATCTCAGGCTTAGCTACTGCTCCAACCTGGGCTTCGGTGCAACAAGCTAAGTATCCTGATTTAGCAAAATAATGATGGACGCTTCTAGTAAAGAAAAAAGCATCTACGAAAGAAAAAGACTTCTCGATAAAATCGTGAAGTACTTTTTCCTTTTTTTGGCAATATTATGTGCCTCGTTTGTTATCTTTATCGCGATATTCATCGCTTATAAAGGAATATACCCATTTTTCCATAACTATTCTCTTACGGGGAATGATTTTATTCATCAAGACGTTGGTTTATTCTTTTCTAATCCAAGATGGCTATATGATGGCACCGGTGGAATGTTTTTCTTGCTTTTAACCACCCTTTATACCACATTGCTTAGTTTACTAATTTCTGTTCCTACTTCGGTTTTTACCGCTTTATTGCTCGTTAGAATTGTCCCAAAGTGCATCAAAGGCGTTTTGCAAAGCGCGGTAGATCTTCTCGCCTCGATTCCTTCTGTCATATACGGCTTATTCGGCGTTGGGGTGATTTGCCCAATCGTTGCCTCTTTAGGCGTAGAAACGTATGGTGGTAGATCCATTCTTTCTGGAATTATCGTTCTCGCTTTGATGTCGATTCCTACGATGACCACTTTATCGATTAATGCGATGGAAGCGGTTGACCCACGCCTCATTAATTCTTCGATTGCTCTAGGGGCAAGTAAAGCTCAAACCGATTTTAAAATTGTGATTGGAACCGCAACATCGGGGATTTTTGCGGGGATAATTCTCGGAATCGGCAGAGCTTTAGGAGAAGCGACCGCGATTCAAATGGTGATTGGAAATAACTCTTTAGGAACTTCTTTTTATAACGTTTTTGCGCCTGGGAACACCTTAACAAGCGCGATGCTTGCAGGAATCGGCGAAGCGGCAGGAATTGGTTATGATGTCCGCTTCTCTTTAGGGTTAGTCCTCATTGTTGTGATTTTATTGACTTCCTCTCTCCTTAATTTGATTAAGAAGAGAATGAATCCGAATTACAAAAAAGAGGATTCCTTGTTTTATAAATTAAAGACTCTCATCCTCAAAAAGAAGGAGGTAAAGGGAAATGAATAGTAGCGAATTTTCTTCTCTTACCTTATCGCGTCATATTCGTTCTCGTAGGCTCAAAGACGCTACGTCGTATCTTACGACAATTCTATTCTCTTGCATTACCTTTGCGGTCTTGATTTGGATGGTCATTTATGTCTTCCAAAATGGGGCCAAGTATTTAAGCTGGGATTTTATTACTGGCGATTATAATCAGCATTCTTACACCATCCGTAGTAAGGATGGAGTAGAAGTAGCTTCGACTTCTTACTTTGATAATGTCGATAATGTCGACGCGTATTCTTCGCGTTGGGGAGTAGGATTTGAAGACGGGAAAAACGGCGAAGACAACGTTATTTATATTGTTTCTATCGCCGAAGGCTCTCCTTTCAATAACCTTGTTGATTCTTCAGGCCAAGAAATCGCGATTAATACCAATTATTTCTTATCGTCTTTGGTTACTTTTGATGATGATGGCGATATGAGCGTATATGGCGCTAAAGAAGGGGCAAAGGCTTTGTCGGAAGGCCTAGAAAAAGCCAATTCGATATTCGATGGCACTTTAACTAGCCAAGGAAAGGGGATAAGAGGATCATTACTCACGACTCTATGCTTAATTGGCTTCTCACTTTTATTTGCTCTTCCTTTAGGGATAGGCGGCGCGATTTATTTAGCGATATACGCCAAAGACACCACTTTGACGAGAACGATTAGAACGCTTATTGATGTCACTAGCGGCATCCCTTCGATTATCTTTGGCTTAGCTGGCGCTTTGATATTTATTCCTTTTATGAACGGAATCACGGGGCATACGGGAGGTTCAATCTTCTCAGGCTCTTTGACATTAGCGATTATGCTTCTTCCTACGATTGTGAAAACCGTCGAAGAATCGATTAAAGTAGTCCCGACTTCTCTTTCTCAAGCCTCTTTAGCGCTTGGTGCGAGCAAAGTGCAAACCATTTTCAAAGTCATTATTCCAAATTCTTTGCCTGGAATATTAAGCGCAACCCTATTATCGATTGGAAGAATTATCGGAGAATCTGCCGCTTTAATTTTCTCGATGGGCGCAGTGATCGGCGATAATGTTTCTTTGCTTGATGGCCAAGCCTCTTTAGCGGTTCATATTTGGACATGCTTACAAGGAGAATCTCCGCAATATGGCTCTGCTTGTGCGATTTCCATTATCATTCTTATCGTGGTTTTGGTCTTATCGCTACTTGTTAAGCTTCTCTCCTATCAACTGAATAAGAAGAAAGGAAAACACTAATTATGGAAAACGAAACAATATTCTCGTGCAAAAGCGTGAATCTATATTACGAAAACGGAAAAAAGCACGCCTTAAAGAATATCAATCTCGATATTTATAAAAACAAAGTTACTGCGTTTATCGGTCCTTCTGGATGCGGAAAATCAACCCTTTTACGCTGCTTCGACCGAATGAATGATTTGGTAGATGGCTGCAAGATTGAAGGCGATATCAAGTTTTGTGATGAAGATATTAATAGCATCAATACCATTTATCTAAGAACGAAAGTCGGTATGGTATTTCAGCAACCTAATCCCTTTCCGATGTCGATAAAAAATAACGTCATCTACGGGCCAAAATGCCAAGGAGAAAGACGCAAAGATTATTTAAATGAGCTAGTTAAGGAATCCTTAGTGGAAGCTAGCCTATATGATGAAGTGAAAGATGAGCTCAATAAAAACGCGACCGCCTTATCGGGAGGACAGCAACAACGTCTATGCATCGCTAGAACCTTAGCGATGAAACCGGATGTTATCTTAATGGATGAGCCTACTAGCGCTCTTGATCCGATTGCGACCGCGAAAATTGAAGAGCTCATCAAAGAACTCAAAAAGAAATACACGATTGTTATCGTGACCCATAACATGCAGCAAGCGGCCCGCATTTCTGATTACACCGCTTTCTTTATGCTAGGGGAATTAGTCGAATACAACAAAACCGATGATTTCTTCGCTCATCCAAAAGATAAGCGCAGCAATGATTACATTACAGGGAGGTTCGGATAATGGAAATCGATGAAAGAATGAACGCGATATGTCTCAATGTCATGTCAATGTTCGATATTACGATTAAATTTTTAGATGAAGCGGTGGATGTTTATTTAAATTCTAGCATTGTCACCATGCCTAAGATTGACGATAACAAAATCGATCATCTTGAGCGTTCTATTGAAGAAGAATGCCTTACTTTGATTTTAAAAGAGCGCCCATTCTCGAAAGATTTAAGAAAAGTCACTGGCATCTTTAAACTTGTGGAAGATATTGAACGCTTAGGCGACCACGCGGAAGATTTATTATGGACCATCACGAATCTATTAAAATATTCGGGTGGCGTCAAAATCGATTCTTTGGTGGAAGAAGCGAAAGTTGCCTTGAGTATGGTAAAAGATTCTTATACCTGTTTTGCAAAAAGCGACACCAAATTAGCGGATGAAATCTGCAAACGTGATGATGTGGTCGATTCTTTGTATTTAAAGTCCTTAAAAGAAATCCCTCAAACCAAAGACAAGTACCATCTTGATGACGATTTCATTTTGTATTGCACCTTATTAAGCAAGTATTTGGAGCGTGTTGCCGATCATGCTTCTAACATCGCGGAATGGGTGGATTATATTGAAACCGGATACTATAAAGACGAAGTGATAATTTAATGGTTATAATATAAAAGTATGGTAACGAAAGATTATTTAATTTATTCGCTAGAAGACGATCCTAATATTTCGCATTTGCTTGATTTGGCTTTAACGGGGCAAGGCTATGAATTTAAAGCGTTCCTTGATTACGCAACTTTCAAAACTGCCTTTGACGAGAAGAAGCCAAACATGATTCTCCTTGATTTGATGCTACCCGTTAAACCGGGCGAAGAAATCTTAAAAGACATTCGTTCTGATACCTCAAATGATGACATTCAAATTATCATTATTTCCGCAAAAAACCTTCAGATTAATAAAATCGATGGTCTTGATTTAGGCGCGGACGACTATATTTGCAAGCCATTTGATGTGATGGAGCTCATTTCGAGAGTGAATGCGCGCGCTCGCCGCTCCATCAAAAAGAATTGCCTAAAAATCCGGGATCTTACGTTTGATCAAACTACGAAAACCGTGAAACGCAATGATGAAGAAATTCATTTTACCCAGGGCGAGACGTTCATTCTTTTCGAGCTTGTCAAGAATGTCGGGAATGCCGTGAATCGTAACGCTCTTTTCAAAGTCTTGTGGGGCGATGAAGGAAGTTATGAAACTAGAATCCTCGATATGCATATTAAGGAAATCCGACGTAAGCTCGCTAGCGATAGTGATTTAATCGAAACCATATATGGAGTAGGCTATAAATTAAAGAATGAATAAGAAGTCTTTGTTTATTGATTGTCTAGTCGCTTTTCTCCTCTCTTTTAGCCTATTGCTTGTTTCCTTTTTTGCGACGAAACACATTGCCTCTAGTAATGCGAAAGAGGAGCTTTCTTTTTATTCCGATGAGATTAGTAAAACTTATCAAGGGGAAGAAGATAAAGAAGTCACGATTTCTTCTTTTTCGAAAATCCACGATATTCGGATTTCGATTTTCGATTTTGACGCGAATGTCGTTTTAGAGATTAATCCGCTCGAAAAAGAAGCTGCTATCGAGAACCGTAAACAAGAACTAGAAGAGCACGTGAATTCCTATTATGAAAAGGATTCTCGTACTTTAGGCTATCCGGTCCTTTATTATGTGAAGAAGACCTCTTCTTATTACATCCGGGTTGGCTTTCCTCGCTCTACTGTGGAAAGAGCCGCAAATTATGTGTTTTTGTATGGCTCAATCACTTTAGTTGTGATTGATGGCTTTTATTTTGTTTATCGCTATTTTGCCTATAAAAAAGCAATTGGCTTACTAAGCAAGGAAGTGCATAAACTTGAGGCACTTTCTTCTCTTCCTTTAGATTATTCCACTGACGAAGATAGCTTAGAAGCGATGGATAAAACCATCGCGAACATCTCACTGAATCTAGAAGATAAGATTGAATCGCTTAGGCGAGAGAGCCTTAAAGTGGATTATATTCTTGATTCCATGGAAGAAGGACTTATCGTCCTTAATGAAAAAGATGAGATTATCTTAATCAATAAGTACGCTTTAGCGACTTTATCCCTAAAAAAAGAAGACGTGTTCTTAAAGGAATATCATTATTTATTGCTCGGAGAAGCTTTTAAAGAAAAGGTTTTAGAGGCAAAAGAAAAAGAAAATTCTTCTTTTGACTTAAAAATCAAAGGGAAAATCTATGAAGCGATTTTATCCAAGGTTCCTTTAGCGTGGCTAGGAAAAGAAAAGGAAATGGGTATCGGAGTGGTATTACTTGATGTAACCGAGCAAAGGATGAACGAGAAACTCAAGCGTGAATTCTTCCAAAATGCCTCCCACGAACTGAAGACCCCGTTAACGACAATCATCGGTTATAGTGAACTCTTATCGAATTCTTTGATTCAAGATAAGCATGAAAAAGAAAAAGCTCTTGAAGCGATTACGTTTGAAGCAAAACGGATGAAGACTGTCATTGACGATATGCTCTCTCTAGCGACATTAGAAACAAATGTGAATACGGTAACAAAAGTCGAAATTGACGCGAAAGCCTCAATTGAGGAAATCGTTTCTTCTCTTTCTCTTATCGCTAAAGAAAAAGGGGTGACAATTGTTACGCATCTTGAACCGATGAAACTCCTCATCGCTCCGCTTGATTTCGATCGTTTGATTCGTAATTTTGTCTCGAATGCGATTTTCTACAATAAAGTAGGAGGGCGAGTTACTTTGACTTTGAAGGACAATTATTTCTCTTGCGAAGATACTGGAATAGGAATCGAAGAAAAATATCAGCAAAGAATCTTTGAGCGTTTCTTCCGCGTCGATAAAAGCCGTAGCAGGAAAGACGGCGGGACAGGTTTAGGGCTCGCGATTGTGAAACATATCTGTCTCAATTACCATTATCGAATTGAACTTGAAAGTCATATTCAAGAAGGCAGTAAGTTCACAGTTTATTTTAAATAGCCTTTAACTTCTTTGAACGATTAAGCGTTTATTGTGATATTGCGTAGATATTGCATAGAACGCTTGTTTTTTTATTAATCAAAGTATAAAGAAGTATAAAAATATCTAAAAAGTATAAAAGAGTATAAAAATAGAAAGGAAGTCCTCAATGTAAAATCATAGCCCACTCAATTATTAGGGTATTTATTGTATGAGAATTCTTCGATTGAGATCGGCGAGAAAACCTTAGCCATTTTTGATCAATATCTCCAAGAATATGTTTATGAAAAAACTTGGTCCGAACTTAGCAATAACGATAAAAAGTCCTTCTTTCATTTGAAAGTGAAAGCCCAAACGCCGTTTCTGCATTAATGGCGAATTTCAAAATGGAAAAGACAACATTTTCCGTTTATCGAGATAGGTTAATCAAGCGGGGAATTCTACTTGCTTCAGGTCATGGTGAGCTTAAAATCGCGCTTTCGAGGTTTTATTCTTTCCTTCGAATCATGAAGGAATATTAGTTTTCGAACTATCCTTTTAAAACATGATGCCAGAACTTGAAATATAAAGGATTTGCATAGATTTTAAACGCAAACATCTTAATAGCGTATCCCTACGTATTCATGGTTTTTGTGAGATTATTCGCAAAGGAAAATACTAAACGCTATGTAGAGTTTTATAGAAGTGGTGCCACTCTATTTGTATTTCTATGAAAGTGGATTCGGATTTTCAAGTCTATTGCATGAGGTTTACAAAATGATACATTTTTTAAGTTTGTAATAAAAAGATTGCAAACAAGCGATATATAACGTATAATTCCGTTAAATTAACATAATTAAAAAAGAGGTTAACAATGAAAAAATCATTACTACTCGCCGTCGGATTATTCCCACTCTTGATGAGCTGCGGAAACCAAAATGCCCAAAATGCTGCAAATGGCAAAGGGGTCATTGATTGCTATTCAATTGAGCTAAAGCAAAATGGCACCAGCATTTTCTCTGAGACGTATGCTTTTAGTGTAGATGGTGTCTTCGAATACAAGAATAGCGATGGCGAATTTATTTATACAAATAATTTCGTTTTAGATAACGAGAATTCGGATTTTGCTAATAACGATATTCGCTGGAAATCGCTCCGCGTATATAAAGACAAATACGTTATTGATCCAGAGGATAAAGTCGAAGAATATAAATTCAATAAATTCGTCGGGTATGTTTCTATTGAAAACAATTATTATTTGAATTTAGACGCAAAGATGGTTGATAGCGAGACGAAGTGGGGCGAATGGAAAGCTAGCGATGAGAGCAAGGCCTCTAATTCAACATCGTCCGATTCATCTTCTACCCCTTCTCCTTATGAGAAAGTTTTGGCGAACCCCGATAACAAGAAAGCTTACGAGTGTCTCAAAACGAATTTCTATCCTACCCTCTCACACAGTGATTCTGATTCTAGTATGGCAATCGTTTTAGATTCAGCTAAAAAAGGTGCCGAATTCCATACTTACTTCAAATACGGTGACGATGTCGTCGCTAGTTATGAAGCAAAATGGTTCTAATCCTTCTAAGCATTTCTCACTAAATACTGTTTTCTCTTTCTTAGAATGAAACAAATTGAGGTCTAGACGATTTTAGGCCTCATTTTTTATTCTTCTTAATCATTGTGGATTCTTAAATTTCTATTATTGCTTTTTCTATTTCTACAAAGAAGGAATATTTAGCGATACGGGGTCCTCGCTCTAAAAAGTACGCTACCACTAGAAACGCTCGTAACAAAATAACGAAAACGCTTTCCCCTATGGCAAAACGAGTATATTAATCGTTTGTGAATCCATTAATGAAGGGAAACGACGCAAAGCTCAAGTCTAGATATAAGCCTACGAGGATCGCTTTATTGTTTTGAACTTTGTTTATTGGGATTGGAGCGTTAATAGGGTCTATTTTGATGATCATTGATCCAAGCGGGAAATTCATCGGGATGGAAGAGCTTCTTCCTTATTTTCATGCGCTTCCTTTCGCGAATTATCTTTTCCAAAACTATATTTTTGCCGGAATTATGCTTTTAATCGTCAATGGCCTCACCAATTTCATCGCGGCTATATTTCTTCTATTAAAAAAGAAGTCTTGTATCGTTCTTGGGACTATATTCGGGGTGACGTTGATGCTATGGATTTGCATCCAGTTTGCGATTTTCCCTCTTAATTTCATGTCAACGAGCTTTTTCGTTTTCGGATTTTTGCAAGCCATCACCGGCTATATGGCTAACGTGTTTTATTGCCAAGAAACCTTTAGGATAGAGCTCAGCGATTACCCACATATTAACGAGAATCATAAAGTGCTTGTGACCTATTTTTCGCGAATGGGCTATACCAAAAAGATCGCCTTAGAGGAAGCCAATCGCCTTGGCGCGGATTTATACGAAATCAAAGCTAAGGAAAGAACAACGGGGACGCTTGGGTTTTGGTGGTACGGACGATTTGCTTTGCATCGTCTTTCGATGCCCATCGAGCCGATTTCCGTCGATTTATCTAATTATACGCAAGTGATTATTTGCTCTCCTATTTGGGTATTTGCTTTATCTAGCCCTGTGCGAGATTTTTGCAAAATGGCGAAAGGCAAGGTCATAGATGCTCACTATATCCTTGTTCGCTATACGAAAGGGGGTCTATCGAAATACCGTTAAAGAGATGGATAGTTTATTAGGCATCCAGCGCTCTTCTTTCTCTAGCGTAACCTGCCGCTTTGGAAAATTCAAAGAGACAAAAATAGATTCCTCCTCTGATCAAATTCGAGGATAAAGGTCTTTTTAGATTAAGAAAAGTCTTATTGAGTGCACTTATCTTGATACCAGGGATTTTTTCATCTTATATTTTTGTATGTCACTTCCGTTTGTTCATTAAAGAATGAAGGATTCGATTAACAAATAAATTAGCGAATAAATGAAAGTACTAGTGAATAACGTTTCCCTATACTTTTAAAGACTTTTGAGGCTTCATTCTTATTTTCCTTTTTGCTTAAATAAGTTTACAAAAGTTAAAAAAATGCGTTTGAAACGAGAAAAAATAATGATATGTTTAGATTGCAACATCTTTACAAACGTCATCATCTTTTGAACCCTAAACAATTGGCCGAAAGGCATTTCAAGTGGGGGCTAAGCAATCGTTGGAGGTTTTTATGAATCGCTTTAAAGTTTTTGCCGTCTTGATGTGCACTTTCGTTGGTCTTAGCGTTTTCTCGCATTCTCCTACTAATCGGATATTGGAGAGTGTTGAGAATGGAACGTCGTCATTATTGATAGATACGACAAAAGAAAATGCTAAGAACTCTGTCGCAATGGAAAATCAGAACATAAATTACGTCACTTTCGACGTTCCCTATCGCTATCATCCCAAAACTATAGGCAATTTTTCTTTTACCCAAAATGGTGGGTCTTATTTTAATTCTTATTTAAAGTTCGACGAAAAAACTGTAAATGCGATTATTGGAGATGAAATAATTGATGTGTCTACAATAAATGATTTAGTTGTTGTCTCAAGCCTTGTTGACAGTTTCAAACAAAATTCATTTTTGCCTGATTCTATGACCGAGGTTTCTTATGCCTCAATAAACAAAAGGGGTGGGCTGTTTACGGGCTTAGACATTAATCCTAAAATGTGCCGTAGAGTTTATGAGCAATTTCTCATGATGGGCGATAGAATCACCCATCGTTATATTGGTTTGTCTAGCGTTATTTTCGCTGCTCTTAAGTATACGGCTCCTGCCTTTATCGCTAAATGCGAAGTGGCTATTATGAAACTTATAAATCCTATTTTGTCTATGATTTCTTTGCTCGGTGGTCCGTATCATATTCTAGTTCGTGCGATTACGTGTTTTGTTGCTCTTAGCGTAACGGATGTTATTGCTAATATGATTTGGGCTGGTCATCATAACAAGGGATTTCGGATTGGCTTAATGTGGAAATGGCCTTTGCCATATGGAGTGCACGAGCATTATGATTAGGTTTTTAAAATATTTTCGATACAAAAACGCATTACTGATCAACGAGAAGTCGACTCTTATAAGGAGTAAAGCGATTTATCGTTCTTTTATGATTAGCTTCACTCTAATTTTCTATATGGCTTTTGGATGTGGACTTTATCCTCAATTTACGAGTTTCGGGCGCATATTTTATACATTAGATACGTCATTCCAACTTTGGCTTTATCTATCTTTCATTGCGATTTTGTTTATCTTTGTTATTGTCTTTTTAGTAGTGTCAAGCGTCAAAAAAGTATTCGCGAAAGGATGGATTCTCTTTTATTTTGTATTCATGAATCTCTTTTTCTTTTTATTATTTTCGCTTAATGCCTATTTGTTTGTCGGATTTATTTTGACCAAAACTGGATGCGTTACTCCTTTTTCTCCTCTTCTATTCGTTTTTGATTTTCCCCTAGTTGTCATCCATTGCCATTTGTATTTGTTTTTCGCTAGAAACGTTAAAGAAGTTCTTATAGCGAAAAGAAAGGCTTTTCTCGATAATGATACGGAATTAGAACTGAGTAACGATGCAAAGCGAGAAAAAGAAAAGGAGCGTGATTTCTCCTTGCTTCTATTTCTTTCATTCGTGTTTGCCGTTCTAACTTATTGCTTAGGGCTATACCCACAAGTACTAGGTTATAAGTCGATATTCTCTTTCCAAGAAGGGGCGATAAAGGCTTCTATTTTCCTCGCTATCATTAGCGTTTTCATCATTGTAGGAATCCTATTATCACGACTTTCTTTCCTAAAGAAAGCGCTAGAGAAAAGATGGTTTCTTTATTTTCTATTCGGGAATTTTATTTTAGCGATTTCTCTATTATTGATTCCTCATATTTTCCCAGGCATGATCATCGTGACCGAAAGCGGAATCATATTCCCAAGCAATCCGATAGGGATTATTTTTCATGTTGTTTTTGGTCTCGCAACTTTATTTTTCTATTGTTTCTTTATTCGGAAGATTTTATAACTCCTTATATGACAAGCAAAACCAGAAAAGCGATTGATAATGGACAAGCTTACGTTACTACGATGGATTATAAGACATTGTGGGATTATTTTGTGAATAACGACCTCTTCACGCTTAAAAAAGGCAAAGCGATAGAAGGCTTTTTGCCTGAATGGATTGGTGAATTTTATGCTTATTATCAGTGGTATTACAATATACCTAGTAGCGAGTTAGTGAAAAAGATTCCTGTCGATTTTTTAAAGATTGCCTACCCCGGGCTTCATGATTTGGAACTCGAACTAGCAGTAAAGAAGGTCGGTGAAGTGCAATGAAATTCGTCTTTTTCCATAATCCAAAGGAAGAAAATGGTTATTTAAGTAACTGGTATCTTTCGCATTTTATCGTAGACAATGTGGAATTTTCTTCTCTTGAGCAATATATGATGTATCAAAAAGCGATTTGCTTTAAAGATATCTCTATCGCCTCTCAAATTTTGGCAACAAGCGATGTTATTCTTATAAAATCGCTCGGACGTGCGGTTTCTAATTATGACGATAACGTTTGGAGCGCAATTCGTGAAAAAGTTGTCCATACTGGCTTAATAGCAAAATTTTCACAAAATAGTGACTTAAAGCGACAACTATTAGATACAGGCGATTCCTTATTGGCGGAGTGCGCGGTAAAAGACCGTATTTGGGGGATTGGATTATCTATGAAAGATCCTAATCGATTTGATACGACAAAATGGCGAGGAAAAAACTTGCTTGGATCCACTCTTATGAAAGTCAGGGAAGAACTAAGATAAAAGCCGAGTAAGAGGCAAAAAACAAATTATGCTTGGGCGCGATGAAAACCAAACGATTTTTTAAAAGAGCAATGCAATTAAGATTGAAGAGGGTAGTGATAAATGAATAACATCGTTGATCCAGAAAAGATATATTGGATAGAATCCATGGTATGTTCATTCATAGCGTACGAGAAGAAAATATCGAATATTGATGCCTTTGAGATATTTTCTAAATCCAAAACGCATTCCATGCTTATGGATAACGACATGAAGATGTGGTATTTCAGCCCTGAAACTTTGTTTCAAATCTGGAAAGTGGAAGAAGAAACTGGTGATCCCAGGAATTCACCTTATTTGGAGGCGTAGGGCATGAGCAAAGAATTCACTTTCTTTGTGTATCTAGTGGAGAGTTATGCTAGATATAAAAACACAGACGCAAGCTCAATTTTAGAGAGCTTCAAAGAACGCGAACTCACTCAGCTTATTTACGATATGTATGAGATCTATCACACTGAAGATTTACGTAATGCCTTTTCAGATATTGATAGCTTATTAAAAACGGGAGACCGATAGGATAGTAGAGTGTTCTTTAAAAAACTTAAATTTAGCAAACTACGTGATATGAATCGTCAATTGTTACTGAATAGTCGTAATTAAAAACGATGAACATGAAATATATAGCCTTAATAGCGTGATGAATTGAACGAAGAGGCTAACGCCTATTTGAAAACGACGCTAGATAAGAAGAGAATTTTGTGTAGATGGCTCTTATTAGGTAATGTCTATAGTGATAGACAAAGGCGATTTTATTGTATTTCGCTTTTATTTTTGATAGCAAAAATCTAAGCGTTAATTATTTAACATTTGACAATTTTTATAGGAATTACCGGTCTATTTTATCATTATCGCTTGTGTTGTATTCCTAACGTATGTGTTGCTATTATCACCTTAACGATTAGGTGAATTGGGGGTGTTCTCACCTAGATTAAGGAGAGACACTATGTACTGCAAACATTGTGGAAAAGAGATTGATGGTAATGCGAAGTTTTGTCCAAATTGCGGGAAAAACATCGAGCAAGACGAAATTGAAGCAGAAGTAGTTCATTCTTCTAGTGGCTCTTCATATTCACGCGGTTTAGCGCTTATTTTCGCTTGCTTAGGCTTCCTTTTTGTTTCGGGCATTCATCGGTTCTACGTTGGTAAAATCGGGACAGGTGTTTTATGGCTACTCACGGGAGGATGCTTAGGGATTGGAACGCTTGTTGATATCATTATGATCGCTAATGGAACATTTGAAGACGCGAATGGCAATCGATTAACGAGGTGGGAGATTGATTAAATTTACAAAAAACATATATTGCTGATAAGATAACCAAAAATAGTAATTTATGTAAACTATAAAAATGGCCGTACTTTGTAATTAAAGTTTTGTTTTTGAAAATGTTCCCTTATATTATTGGCTCTTTTTTAATATTTTTTTGAAAAGACCCAACAACTTTATGATATAATGGCTCGGTCTTTGAACAGAATGTCTTAATTTTATTTTCTATTCTGATACATAGGAGGTAACATGCAAAAATATATTTGCAAAAATTGTGATGGCCTCTTATGTGACACTAGCGTGTGTCCTGTTTGCGGTAAGAGGGCTGATTTAATAGAAACGAGTATTTTTTATTGCGAAAAATGTAAATGCCCTTCTTTTTTCGAAACTTGTGGTTGTTGTGGCTCAAATTGCAAAAAAATCGGAACCGACATAAGGCCCGTCTTTGCTCAGGAGCGGTTACTTTTAGAAGGATTGCTTGGCGAACCTTTCAAGCTTGCTGGTCGTTCGCTTTGGTGTACTGGAGGAAGCAATTATCTTCTCGATGGAGAAAAGATTAATTTTCCATTCAATGAATGGAAAAAACGTGATTCCAAATTAATTATTCAATTTCTCCAGGACAATAAAGCTGAAAACGAAAAGTATTTAGAAAATGATTTTTCTAATGAATTTATTATTAATTTTATAAAATCAAACGAATATAGGCTCAATACAATTACCGACGAAGCAATTCATTATATTCACCGGACAGCAGCTCCGTTTCCTCTTTCGTCGATGTTTATTTCTTTTAGCGGTGGTAAGGATTCTACAGTTACAAGCAATTTAGTGATGCGTGCCTTGTCTAATGAATCGATTCTGCATATTTATGGTGATACGACTTTGGAATATCCTGAATCGAAGAAGTATTTGGTTCAATTTAAAAGAGAATACCCTCGGACCCCTGTCTTAATTGCTAAGAATAACGATCAGGATTTTAGGGATCTTTGTAACGTTATTGGACCTCCGAGCAGAGTAATGCGGTGGTGCTGTACGGTCTTTAAAACTGGAGCAATTTCGAAAAAGATCGAACAAACATTTAGAAATCAAAAACGGCTTCTGTCGTTTCAAGGGGTGAGACGAGCTGAATCCGCGGCTCGTAGCAAATACGATAGAGATACTGATAGTCCAAAAATTTCTAAACAAGTTGTCTCGGCTCCTATTATTGACTGGACCGATTTTGACGTTTGGTTGTATATTCTTGCTAACAAAATTCCATTCAACAATGCCTATAGACAAGGCTTTAGTCGAGTTGGATGTTGGTGTTGCCCAAACAATAGCGATTGGTCTTCTTTTTTGTCTTCCATTTATATGAATAGCGAATTTTGGCAGTTCAAAGAAATGCTTTACTCATTTGCAAAACAGGTTGGCAAAGAAGATTGGAAAGAATATGTTGATACTGGAAAATGGAAAGCTAGGCAAGGTGGAAACGGATTAGAATACAGCAAAAATACTGTTGTTTCATTTCAACCTTGTGTCTTGGACGAAACTAGTATTAATTTTTCGTTATCTAAGCCTATTTCTGAAGAACTCTATACATTATTTAAACCATTTGGCTTATTGAATTTTGATTTAGGCAATAAGCGTTTAAACGAAGTGTATGTTTTGTCGAGAACGACAAAAGAACCAATTTTAAAAATTTCCGGAAGAATTGGTTCTTCGGAGTTACGGGTCACTGCAATCAAAACAACACCACCATTTAAAACCATTAAAGCGCTATTGGATCTAGTCAGAAATCAAATCACAAAATTTCAAACCTGTATAGGGTGCAGCTATTGTCAAAGCGTTTGCAAATTTAATGCTTTGAAAGTCCAGAATCTTCAAAAAGGTAATGTAAGCAATAAAACGATTTCTTATACGATAGATGAAACGAAGTGTGTTGGCTGTCTTGAATGTGTCAAACACTTTGACGGCGGCTGCTATATGAAGAAGATATTAAGGATCAAAAAAGGGGAGAATTAGTATGGTTCGTAACGACAATACTCCAAAATTTAAAAGAAACGAATCTTTTTCCATTCGAGATGGATGGTTTGAAAAGGCTATCAATTCTATAAAAGAAAATGAAGGCGTCAATGTTTTTTCAAAGAATCACGGAATTGAAACGCTTGGCATTGGGGCCAATATGGTGAAAAGTTTGAAATATTGGTTACAATCAGCCAATTTAATAGAATCAAATTTTAAACAAACTTCTTTAACTGAATTTGGAAATTTGGTGTATAACCACGATAGATATCTAGAAAGCGACTTTGTTTGGTTTTTGATTCATTATTTTCTTTCCACGAATTATGTGGAATGCCCCGTTTTTTATGCCTTTTTTAATACTGATATAAAAAGCACAAAAAAGGAGGAGTTTACAAAGTTTTTAAGCGCTTTTTTTCAGATGGACGGTTATGACAATGTGAGGATGGATTACCTTGAGGATGATGCTAATGTTATGTTCAAGTCGTATCTTACAACAGAGGTATCGGACAACCCTGAGGATAATTCGAGTTGCCCTCTCTCCTCTTTAAAATTAATCCAAAAAAGAGGTGATAAATTAGAAAAAAGGAAACCGGTTTATTCTGCTCTTTCCTATTTAATTGTTTATTTCGCTTTGGGAAATAAATACGGTTTTAAACCATTTAATATAGAAGATTCTTTTGTTGAGCCTCTATCGCCGTATTTGTTATTTAACCTTGATAAAAACATGTATTTCCAGTATTTAGAAGAAATGAGAAGAAATGGTTTTGTGACTATAAACAAAACAGCCGGTTTAAATACTGTTTATTTTAATAAAAAGATGACTTTAACGGGCGTTTTTGATATGTGGTTTAGGAGCAAGTAATTTATGTACGCTGACTTTTATTCAATAGATAAAAATTTTCAATCATCGATTAACTTAGAATTAGATTTAAACAATGAAAAGAAAATTCTTGAGTACATTCCAACGACTGACATTTGTGACGTTTTGAAAAGATATTTGAAATCATTCCTAGGAATTTCGAAAGAAAAGGCAACGACCTTGGTTGGCCCTTATGGGAAAGGAAAATCCTTCTTATTATTGGTTTTGTCATACATCATTAGCAAAAACAAAGATTCTTTGGCATGGGAAGAACTGCATCAAAAAATTAAAAAAGTTGATATTGAATTATACGAATTGATGACCTCTTTGAAAGAAAAAAAGAGGAATTTCATTCCCGTAATTATCAATTCAAATTATGATGATATTAATCAATCGTTTCAACTTGCGCTGAATGAAGCACTTAAGAGAGAGAATCTCACGGATATTATGCCTCAATCCGTTTTTAATGTTTGTGAAAGCTTAATTAAAAAGTGGAAAAATAGTCATGATATTTCAAATGAAATAATTGAAAAATGCTTAGATCTTAATAAGGTTAGTTTGGATGAACTCGAACAAGGCATCCTTGACTACTCTCCAAAATCTTATCAACAATTTGTAAAACTTTACGATTGCGTTAATATTGGTTTATCTTGGAACCCATTGGTTGGCAATGACATCATTAAGATCTATTCAGATATTTCTGCAACTTTGACCAAATATGGTTATAGTGGAATTTTTGTTATATTTGATGAATTTTCTAAATTTATTGAAAGCAATTCGATAAATTTAATGCGCGATTTGAAGATCGTTCAAGATTTTGCTGAATTAAGCACTAGAAGTGCAAAGAATGCTTCGATACATTTTTGCTGCGTTACTCACAAAAGCTTAAACCTATATGTCAGCTCATCGAAAGGCTTTAGCCTCGATTCTTTTAGGACTGTAGAGGGTCGTTTCACTGAAATCCGTTTTAATAGAAGTTTGAGTGAAAACTACCAAATTATTTCTTCTGCGATTCATAAAACGAATGAAGGGATTGATTATGCTAGAAATTTCGTTAAAAAGGATAAGGAATTCTATGATATCGTTTCTAAACTCCTCTTGTTTTCCGAACTCAAAAATAAAGAAGACTTTTATGAGGGCTGTTTTCCGCTTAACCCACTTACTGTTTATTCTTTAATTCAATTGTCGGAATTTGCCGCCCAAAACGAGAGAACACTATTTACTTTTCTAGCGGACAGCGACGACGATTCACTTAACTCTTTTATTCATAATTTTGATTCTGGCCTATTCAACGTCGATAAAATTTACGACTATTTCAGCCCTTTGTTACAAAAAGAAGAAGCTAACCATTCAAGAAATATTTGGTATAGATGCGAGTCTATTCTTGGCAAAATCGAAAACATCAGTCAAAAGAAAATCATAAAATGTCTTGCAATCATTTTAATGATTAACGACTTTGATAGGTTGCCACCTAACCCCCAAACGCTTTCTTTGTGTTCCAAAGTCGATATTAGTGAAACCGATAAAACTGTTACCAATTTGATTTCTAATCATTTTTTGAGAAAGAATTTACTAAATAATTTATTGTCTTTTGCTTTATCAAATACGAAGAAAATCGACGAAAATATTGCTTATCTGTCTAAAACGAAATTGCGCAATTTGAATTTGGCATCACTATTAAACGCGAATAATCCAATCCGCTATTACATCCCAAGACGATATAATGAGACAAACAAAATAACACGATTTTTTAAGACGATTTTTTTGACAGAGAACGAATTTACCGCGTTGGCTTCTTTTGATTATTTTTTTGAACAAAATTATTGCGATGGAATAGTAATCTTTTTATTAAAGCAGCATCTAAGCAAGGCTGATATTTTTGAAAAGATGAATTCCATCAATGACGACAGAGTGGTTATCAAATTCCCCGCCGATTCGATTTCTACGTTGCTTCCTGAATGCGCAATGCGTCTAGCATGCCTTGATGAAATTCAATTACAAAAGGGTTTAGACGATATTAGCATTCGCGAAATTGAATTGATGAAACAAGAAACTATTACAGATATTAATTCGTTAATCGATTCCGCCTTTGGAAAAGATGCTTGTTTTTATTATCCAAAATTTCCAAGCAATAATTTCAATGATCTTTTGTCTTCGATAATGGTAAAAAAATTTCCTGTCTCCGTTATTTTTAATAATGAACTTGTTAATAAGAAAAACGTTTCGGTTCAATATCAAAAAGCGATTAATCATGTTATGGACTACTATTTAAGTGGAGAAAAGGATTTTTGTTATTCTGCTACAAGCCCTGAAGCATCTATAAAATTGTCGGTTTTTGATAGAAACGATCGTGATGATGATTCTTCAAAGCATTTCCGCGAAATTGTTGAAAAAATTAAGAAAGCAATCATGGCTTCGTCAAACGAAAAAATGGTAATTTCATTGCTAGCCAACGAATTGATGCTACCACCGTTCGGCATTCGACAAGGCATTGTTCCTTTGCTGTTCACGAAAGCGATATCCGAATTATCTGACAATATTGTCCTATATTTCGCTAGCAAAGAGGTCTCTCTTAATTCCGAAAACTTAGTGAAAGCCATTACTAACAGCAAATTTAGCATATCCTTTTCACGAAGCTCACTGGAGCAAAAAGAATATCTTGATGACATGATGAAAATTTTTAGATGTGATACCTCACATAATTTTAGAAAAGACACTGTCACTTTGACTAATGCCATCAAACACTTCTTTATGGGCAAGCCTCAAGTGATAAGAGAATGTGATGAACATAACAATTTTTTGAATTTGAGTCTTGAATATATTCAATTTAAATCCGTTTTTCTTGCCATTAACGTTAATCCGTTCGAGGCTATTTTTGTCGAACCAATTAAAATTTTTAAAACAAATAATTATAGTGATTTACTGTCGAAAATAGAGGATGCTATTGATGATTCTAACGCTATAAGAAAGTTTGAATTTAATCTGAGCAATAGTATTAAAAAATTATTTGGTTTTGGAATCAAAACGAGTTTTAAAATGGGAATACCTTATTTTGTTAGCGAACAAGTTAAGAAAGACGAACGTCCTATTTTAAGCGAAAAATCGCGGATGATTTTCGAATTTCTTTCCAATTCTCTTTCGTTTGACGATGAAGAATGTATCGATAATATATCAAAGGTGGCAGTTGGACAATTTATCGAAGATTGGAGAACTGATAAGACGGGTGATTTAGTTGATACTTTAAAGAAGTTCATCGTCGAGCTAGAAAAATCTAAAAAAGTCAGCAGCGGTGGTGATGAACTTGGAGCCGTTATCAAAAGTTCGCAGGATACTCAGCTTTCCGAAATGGGGAAACTGCTTGAAAATAATATTCAAAGCACCATTGATGAATTCTCTGATTCTTTGACGGCTGAAGAAAAAATAGCCGTGCTGGCTATCGTGATGAAAAAACTGCTTTAGTGTGGAGGATGATGCGAAGAATGATTTATTTAGATAATAGTGCTACAACGTTTCCAAAACCGGAGTGCGTTTACCAGGCGATGGATTATGCAAATAGAAATCTTGCTTTTAATGCTGGGCGTGGTTCGTATGGCAAAGCAATTGAAGCGGCAGACGTTATTCTTGAAGCGCGTAGGAACATTGCCGACTTCGCAAAATGTACTAGTGATGAAGTTGTTTTTACTTCTAGCGCCACTGAATCTTTGAATTTAATTATTAATGGCCTTCCGCTCAAAGACGGGGATAATGTGTATATATCGCCTTTTGAACACAATGCGATTGTGCGTCCGCTTTACAATTTAAAAAAACAAATTAATTTCAATATTTTTGTTCTTCCCTTCGACAAAGAAACTTGGGAAATTGACGAAGAGAAAATGACAAATATGTTTGCAATCAATAGCCCTGCAGCCGTTTTAATTTCTCATGTAAGCAATGTCACGGGATTTGAACTCCCCTACCAAAAAATATTTGAACACTCAAAGATGTATTATTCAATCAATGTTTTGGATTCGGCTCAGTGCTTTGGAATTAGTAACCCATGTATGAAGAACATTGACTTTTGCGTTTTTGCTGGCCACAAATCTTTATACGCTACGTTTGGGATAGCCGGTTTTATTAATCATACAAATTTGATTTTGAAAGTCATTAAAAGCGGTGGCAATGGTGCAGATTCTCTTAATCATGAAATGCCCAAAGATGGCTATGCTCATTATGAATCTGGGTCTCCTAATGTTGTTGCTTGCTATGGGCTCATTAAAAGTTGCCAATGGTTAAGAACCCAAAATATTTTGGAAAATGAAAAAAAACTGACTTTTTATTTAATTAACAAGATGTCTGCTTTGAAAAGTGTTAAAATGTATTTGCCGAAAAACAAACAAGTGTTAGGGATAGTGTCCTTGAATGTAGCGGAATATACACCACTTGATGTTGGCAATATCTTATTTGAAGATTTCGGTATATGTGTTAGAACGGGTTACCATTGTTCACCATTTGTTCATGATTTTTTAGGAACTAAAGAGATTGGTGGCACAGTTAGAATCAGTTTGGGAGCATTCAATACAAAAGAAGATATTGATAATTTATATATCGCTTTAGAGTCATTTTAGAGGAGAATTTGTGAGTTTACGCGATTTAGAAATAAAGGATTCTTACCGCTCTGATGATTGCCCTGATTTAGGGGAGTATTTTGTTTCTAAAATGCTTGAACAAAGTCTCGTTTACAAACGTGCCGTTGGATTCTTTTCGTCTTCTTCATTAGTTAAATTAACTCGCGGAATTAGCTATATGTCTGGTAGAAAAAACGCTCACATTTTTTTCGTGGTTTCACCGATATTGTGTAAAGAAGATGTAGAAGCAATAAAAAGAGGGTATGAGAATAGAAGAAATATAATAACCAATTGTCTTCTCCGCGAATTCAAAGAAGTTGAAGACGAATTTTCATGTGAACGATTGAATTTTTTATGCCACTTGATTGAAGAAGGTATCTTAGACATAAAAATTGCAGATAAGCTTAACCCTGTTGGGTCCGATGATTTCGGAATATTTCACGAAAAAATCGGATTATTTGTTGATGAAAACAACAACAAGGTGGCTTTCACTGGTTCTTTAAATGAGTCCGATAATGCATTTACAAAAAATTTTGAATCTGTTCAAGTCTTTAAAAGTTGGGAAGAGCCTAAAAGGGTTCTTATGATCGAAGATGATTTTGATCGTCTCTGGTCTGATCATACAAACACTTTGGAAGTTTATGATTTTCCTGAAGCGTTGAAAACGACTCTTTTTAAATATCGAAAAGCTACTTATCACAAAGACATGGATGATTACGAAAAGAATGAAAGAGCAAATCGCCTTATATTGACGACAAGTACAAAACCGTCTTATCAATGCCCGTTTCAACTTCATCAATATCAGAAAGACGCAATTAATAAATGGGCTCATCAAAATTTTAGAGGTCTATTTGATATGGGGACGGGGACAGGTAAAACGATAACCGCGTTAACAGCCTCCGTTAAACTTTTAGAAAGACTGAATTATCATTTGGCAACCATTATTGTGTGCCCATATACTCATCTTGTGGAACAGTGGGTGGAAGAAGAAACAAATTTCAACATCCATTTCATTGTTGGGTATTCTGATGGGAAATATAAAAATTATCGTTCAGATTTAGCGACTGCGATTCAAAATTTTAACGATGGCATTATTTCCTATTTTTATTTCATTACAACAAACGCATCTTATAAAACCCCTGAGGTGCAAAAACTGCTTTCTAGAATAAAAGGGAATGTGCTTTTCATAGCTGATGAAGTCCATAATTTTGGTGCCGAAGGCCTCCGCTTGGCCCTGAATGAAAACTTTATGTTCAGAATAGGGCTTTCTGCTACAATTGAGCGCCATAGAGACGAAGAAGGGACTTCAGTAATCCGCGATTACTTTGGTGCCCCTGTAATTCATTATGGATTGAAAGAAGCAATCGAAAACGACGTTTTAACCCGATACTATTATTACCCACTTGTAGTAAATCTAGATGAAGACGAAGTAGAAAAATATATAGATTTAACAAATAAAATCAGAAAAAATTCTTATTCTCAAAAGGATGGCTCTTTTAAATTAACTAAACAAGGAGAAATGTACGCTCTTCAAAGGGCTAGAGTTATTTCTGTAGCCAGAAATAAAATCCCTCTTCTCAAAAAAATAATGGAGAAACATAAAGCAGAGCACAACATTCTCGTCTATTGTGGGACCGGGAAACTAGCAGATGATGAAAGTGGCGATGAAGTCCGCCAAATTGACGAAGTTAGTAAAATGCTTGGTCATGATCTTAATATGAAGGTCGCAACATATACGTCACGGGAAAACAGTGAAGAAAGAAAACAAATTGTTGAACGTTTTAAAAACGGAGATGATTTGCAAGCTTTAGTGGCGATAAAATGCTTAGATGAAGGCGTAAATATACCTAGCATAAAAACTGCATTCATCTTGGCGAGCAGTACAAATCCAAGAGAATATATTCAGCGAAGGGGTCGTGCGCTACGTAAATATCCTGGCAAAACATATTCTTATATTTACGATTTTATTACTTTGCCATTTCCTTTCGAAATGTGTGATTCGTTGGATTCTACCTTCCTTCGCAGCTTTTCTGCGCTAGCGAAAAATGAGATTGATAGAATTATAGAATTTTCTTCTCTCGCGGAAAATTCACGTGATGCCGATGCGCTAATTAATGAAATCAAAGAGGCATACCAACTTGACGTCTTTGAGAAAGTCAATGATTTTGAAAGAATCGATTGGGAGGATATGAGCTATGACGAATGATGACAATTTATCTGGCGGTTTGGTCGAAAACAGAGAGAAAGAAATTGGATTGGCCATTCAAAAAAAGGTTCTTAAATTGGAACGAAGCAATTATTTGCAGAAACCAGAAGGTTTATCAGGGACTGAGATGGTCGAGAGAATTAAAGACATCATAGAGAAAGAGGTTGGAAAATGATACTTAAATCTTTAACACTGCGGAATTTCCGACAATTTACAGACGAACAAACCATTACTTTTTCAACTGATCCAGACAAAAAAGTTACCATTGTTATGGCTGAGAGTGGGGTTGGAAAAACAACGCTCATTCAAGCTTTTCAATGGGTTCTTTATGGCGAGTGCAAATATAATAAAAACAATATTCTCAACACTGATATCAAAGATAAGCTTGAATTAAATAAAAAAACGGAAGTTTGCGGTACTTTAGTTCTCGAACATACGGGCCGCGAATATACGATTACTAGAAAATGGTCCTTTTTCAAGAAAAATATCAGGGCTGACTTTATTACTGATGACGTGGTTTTCGAATACAAGGATGAGAATGGCTTGAGCCGCGCAATTCAGGGAAAAGATGCGGAAAAGCAAATAAAGCAAATAATGTATAAAGACCTTTTCCCTTATTTCTTTATAGAAGGTGAAAGCTTGACTCGTGTTGGCGAACAAATGTCGAAAGGGAAAAGCGGATCTAATAGCGATTTTGTAAAAGCGATTAAAGGACTACTCGGCTTTAACTATTTATATGAAACAGTGAAGCACTTAAAAAAAGTGTGTGAGGAATACAACACTAAACTCGCTAACAACACAACTAGCCTGGCTCTGAAGAACAATATTGAACGGATCCGGTCTACAGATGATCAAATAAAGACTGCCAATAATAGAATCGAAGACATTAAAAAAGAACTTGATTACTACATCAAAGAGCGCAATGACTATAACGATAAATTAATTGGTTATGGCGAGGTTGAAGCTAAGCAAAAGCGAACAAAGGTTTTAAGAGGCGAAATTTCCAATTTAAAGGACAAAATTGATGATCTTCAAAAGCAAATTTTCAAGTCCTTCAGTTCTAAAGCTCAGTATGTAATTATGAAGGCTTTAATTCCGTCCGCAAAAGATGCTCTAAAAGAATCGGATAGTTTGGACAAAGGAATCCCTGGTATAAATGTTGAAGCGGTCGAATATATGTTGAACCACCATAAGTGTATTTGCGGTGAAGATATTAAAGAAGGAAGCGAACAATGGAATAAGCTTAATGAATGGATTAAATTTTTGCCTCCAAACAATATCGGCTTTGAAATTCAAAATTTTCAAATGGAGATTTCTTCGATCGAGAGAGAAGCCGATGATTTTGGCGAACGGTTTAAGCATGATAGAAAATTGTTGGAACAACTAATTACCGAATATAACGATAAAAGAGAAGAATTAGATAAAATCAATGAAGAGATTGGTAATGTGAGCGTGGATATTGGCGCTTTAAAAGATAAAGAAAGTCAATGTTATAAAAAAACAGTGGATCTCAATTTGGAAAAAAATAGGAAGGAAGAGAATATTCATGCTTGGGAAATGGATAAGAGTTCCTTGTTGAAAGAGCAAGAAACTTTAAAACAAAGTGACGAAAAGACTAAACGAATCCAGCTGTATTTACAATATGCATCATCATTAAAGAACAAAGTTGAACACTATTGCGCAAAAAAAGAAAATGAAAAACGGCAAGAGCTTGCAACAAATATCAATAATATTTTTAAAGATTTTTATCAGGAAAAAATTTCTTTTTCTCTTGATTCAAACTATGATGTTCAAATCAAAACTTCAGATAAAGAATTATCAGACGATTTTACTTCCGGCGGACAAGATGTCGCGGTAGCTCTTGCTTTTATCGGAGCCATAATCAAAGTAAATGGGGAAAGAGAGACTTCAAACGATGAGGACATTGGCTCTGAGCAATCTCATGAGACTTATCCTTTGGTGTTAGACGCTCCGACATCTGCGTTTGGAATGAAACAAATGGACAGTTTCAGTAAAATAATGCCAAAAATCACCGACCAGATTATCGTTTTTATTAACGATAAAGACGGTCCAATTTTAATTGAAAAAATGAAGGCGGAAATTGGCGGGAGATGGAAAATCGAAAAGAATGACACATATCATTCTGTTATTTTGGAGGATTAGTCATGGCCGACAAAAAAATGTTTTTTAGGGATAATTATTATTTTTACGGTCATCAGTGTGACATGATTTCTGCATTAACCAAAACAATCGACGAATCTTCGAGATCTAGTTTGTTTTCTTCCGCTATTGAGTTATTTATTACTGCGGCACTTGTTGGAGCCTACTATGATTCTAAAGAAAAAGTGGACCCCGATCACACAAAAAAGACCAATATTTTGGCGGAGCAATTTAATAAGCATGCTGTTGAAGTTAGACGCGCCTTCAAATTTGTTTTATTAGTTGGTGATAGAACAAAGCTTGATGCAGTGACGAGATTGAATAGAACGTTTAGGAATCCAGAAACGGATGAAAATTACAATGATTTTGAAGAACACATGCTTGGCGGATTGAAGGATATATACGATTCCTTGATTTTGAGAACAAATACAAAATATCAGGATTATCTTAATTCTGCCTGCAATTTTTTGAATAACTTTTCTGATGACGAGATCGAGACTCCAACTCTTCCAATTTCCAACGATGATTTTTTCTAGACTTTGTATCCGCCGGGAAGGCAAAGCACATCTAATATACTACAAATAGTTCATCAACTTATGGTGCCTGAAATTTCGCTATTTGATAATGGACGTTTTGGCATATTTATTTTTTGATAATTAAATTCAATTGTTTTCTTTATAAGAAATACTTTTTGATTTTAAAGCATCGACTAAACACAATCTCCTAAATACTGCTAAGCATTTTCTAATGCAAAGATTAACGATTGAGACATAGAATAAGAGGGATTCCAAGTTACAAAAAACTTTTAGTAACGAATTTAATTTAAAATGAATATTATGAACAAAGCGAATGGAATTTATGGCGCTCTTATCGGCGATGTTGTAGGAAGCCGATTCGAGTGGGAAGATAAGAAAGAGATAGATCCTAACTGTGAATTATTCACCAAGGAATGTCGTTATACGGATGATAGTCTTTTAACTATCGCTACGATGGAAGCGTTATTAGAAAACGCAATCCAAAATAACGATACGAATAAACTAGAAACCATTTATCGAACATTCGCAAAACGCCATTTGGATATTGGCTTTGGAAGGATGTTTATTCATTGGGTGAAAAATCCGAGTCAAAAAGCATATGGTTCCCTTGGAAATGGGGCTGCAATGCGAGTATCTCCTATTGCGTATGTAGCGAAATCTTTAGAAGAATGCCTTCGTTTTGCGGAGATTTCTATAGCAGTTACGCATAATTCCATAGAAGGCATTAGCAGTGCGAAAGCGATTGCGGGAGCGACTTATCTAGCCTTGCATGAGGCAAATAAGAACGAGATTAAAGAGTTTGCCTTGCGTTATTACCCTCGTCTAGATGATGTGACGGATTGTTTTGACTATTTAGCGACTTCAACAACACAAATAGCGCTTAATGCATTTTTGAATAGTAGCGATTTTGAATCTAGCTTAAGAATAGCGATATTAAATGGTGGCGACACTGATACGATTGCAGCGATGGCGTCGTCTATTGCCAGGCAGATAAACGCAGACAATAAATCGATAGACAAAAATTCAACCTTGATTCATTCAAATGTCGACAATTTCATTCAACGTATTTTAGACTCGTTTCTTTTTGAATTATTAGAGGAAGACGCATGTCGGTCCAAGGAGAGCAGGAAGAACGCTATTGAACGCTATGGCAAATATTATTGCGAGGACCTTGGCTTATTGAGAACCGTTTCAACGTCCAGTGAATTAGATGCTGCCGCTTTTGAAAATCTTGTTTTTCTTCATTTGTTGCATAAGCAATACAAACTTCGTTCTTTGAAGTTTGATTTTTATGATGAGATTGATCATTGCGTTTGCAAAAATAGAGGCATCGATTTTTGCTTTGAGAAAAATAATGTTCCTTGTTTTATTCAAGTTACTTTGGCGCTAAATTCTACCAACTATAATCGTGAAACGAGGAATCTTTTGTTCTCTCCTAAAGAAGGAAGAAGGATTCTTGTTTTTTCATTCGATAGCACTCTTTCTCACCCATTTGGTGAAAAGATTGAATTCATGGATATTTCTACATTTCTTGCGAACTTTTAGTTTACGCTTTTGTCCTGCTACTTAGCCCTTATATCGACATTCCTTCCTTAAAGAAATTAGATAAAGGTGCTAAGATTCTAGCCATGGATATTGTTAATTATTTATCGAGTAAGCTTAATATTAAGCCTAGCCAAGTAAGCGCGGTTCTTCGTTTGCTAGAAGAAGGATCAACCATCCCTTTTATCGCCCGCTACAAAAAAGAAGAAACGGAAAATTTAAGTGATGTTACGCTAAGGACGTTAGAAGAAGAAAAAGAGAAATTCGAAAAGCTCGAAGACAGGAAGAAGACCGTTCTTAATAGCATTGAAGAGCAAGGGAAACTTACTCCTGAACTGAAAGAAAGTATCGAGACCTGCGATAATTTGTCTTTGCTTGAAACGATTTATCGCCCTTATAAACCAAAGCGAAAAACTAGAGGGAGTGTCGCTAAAGAAAAAGGGCTTTCCCCTTTGGCGAACTATATTCTTAAGCAAGAAGGGGATTTAGCTTCTTTAGAGAAATACGCGCTTAGTTTTGTGAATAAAGAAAAAGGAATCGAAACGAGTTTAGATGCCATTAACGGCGCGAAAGACATTATCGCCGAAGATATTAGCGATAATTCTTCTTTCTATCTTTTCGCCAAATCCTATATCTATAAGACGGGAAGAATCAAAGCGAAAGAAACCAAAGAAGACACGGATAAAAAATACGAAAACTATGCAAATTTCGATTGTTTGGTGTCACGAATCAAGTCATACCAGACTTTGGCGTTACTTCGTGGGAAAAGCGAAAAGAAGTTGTCCTTCTCTTTTGATTATGACGAAATCACGATTCATAACCAAATCGCTAGAAGCATTATCAAAAGAAATAGCCCATTCCTTGCTTTATTAAAAGAGACAATCGAGGATGCTTATAAGCGTCTACTTGCTCCTTCGCTAGAAAATGAGATTACTAAAGAGCTCTTTTTAAAAGCAGAAGATGCATCTCTCATCCTTTTCTCGAAAAATTTAAAGCAGCTTCTTTTATCTTCTCCATTAAAAGGAAAGCAAATTTTAGGGTTTGACCCTGGGTATAAGAACGGCTGCAAACTCGCGCTGATTAATAGTAGCGGGGACGTTTTGTCTTCCGCGATTATTTATCCAACCATCGGTCGAGAAAAAGAAAGCGAAGCCAAACTTCTATCGATGTATCGCCATTATCATTTTGATGCGATTGCTTTAGGAAATGGAACGGCAAGCCGCGAAAGCGAAGCGTTCTTAGATTCCTTCCTGAAGAGGAACAATATTTGCGATGTCACGATTACCATCGTTAATGAATCAGGAGCATCGGTATATAGCGCTTCTCCTTTAGCGGTAAAAGAATTCCCGAACATGGATATTGAAGAGCGATCAGCCGTTTCTCTTGCTAGACGTTTGCTTGATCCGATGGCGGAACTCGTCAAAATCCCGCCTGAAGCAATCGGAGTGGGTCAATATCAGCACGATATGGAGGAAACTCGTTTAAAGCAAACTTTATCCGCGACAACGATTGACGCGGCTAATGAAGTAGGGGTATGGCTTAATACTGCGTCTAGTTCCTTATTAAAATATGTGTCTGGCTTAAATGAAAAGATTGCGGGGTCTATCGTTACTTACCGCGAACAAAACGGACCTTTCAAAGAAAGAAAAGAACTGCTCAAAGTAAAGGGGCTAGGCGAAAAAACGTATATGGATGCAGCGGGGTTCCTAAGGATTAGTAACGATAATCCCTTAGAAAAAACTGCGGTTCACCCTAAAGATTACGCGGCGACTTTATCGTTATTAAACAAACTTCATATCTCGCTAGAAAAATTAGGGAGCGATGAGGCTAACGCGGTTTTGAATCAAAAGCTCGATATCATGGAACTTAGCCAAGAACTTGGCATTGGCTCCTATACCTTAATTGATATCATCGAAGAATTAAAGAAACCAGGGAGAGACCCTCGCGAGAAGATTGAATCCGCAACGCTAGATAGTAAAGTCAAAGACATCAAAGACCTTGCTATCGGTATGGTTTTAAATGGAACCGTTAGAAATTTGTCCGACTTTGGTGCATTTGTCGATATCGGCGTTCATCAAGACGGACTAGTTCATATCTCCGAAATTGCCGATCACTATGTCTCTCACCCAAGTGATGAACTTTCCTTAGGAGAAATCGTCAAAGTTAAGGTAATCGCCGTGGATTTAGCTAGAAAAAGGATTTCGTTATCCATCAAGCAAGCTAAGTCATAACGTTACATGAGGGCGGCTGACCAATCTTTGTTTACAATCGCGTCTATTTTCTTTTGAAAAGTGGTGGATAGCGACTCAAAAAGGAGAGCTATCGGCCCCTTTTTTGAGCAATTTTAACAAGCAAAAGCCACCGTTTCGAGTGGCTTAGGCATCCTATTAAAATTTAGAATGATTACATTGATTTTAATTTAAAAACCGTTTCACCAGCATGCTTCCATATTCCAGCATGAGGAACGTGGACATTTTTTACATTTTTGCCGTCTATGCTCACTAAATACCATTCGTTCATACCAGGAGCTTCTGGTAATTCGTATTTTTCCCCAAACACAAAATATTTTTTCTGGCTTTTACCACCTTCTTGAAAAGTAGCAAGGTAGGTATGCGCAAATGGATCATAATTCGCATGTAAAGTCATATTCTTTGTAACATGGTCGAAATGTGGGTTCCAACGTTCCTTAAATTGTGCGTCTTTAAACCAACCATTAATTTTGATTTTGTCAATTATTTTTCCTGAAAATGGCTCTTTGCGTGGCGCTGCCATAACTGGCAAAATGCGTCTTCCATGGGGCACCTCTTTTGTTTTGACTACCAACTCTCCCACCATGTACTTCACTGAGTAAAACCGATGTTCTCCAATGTCCACCGTTATTTTCTCGCCATCGCTAAGGACAAGTATCATATTGCCTTTTTCGTCAAAACGACCGCTGACAGGTCTCTCCCCTTTGTCGCCTTTCTCGCCCTTGTCGCCTTTCTCGCCCTTGTCGCCCTTCTCGCCCTTTTGGCCTCTATCACCTTTTGGGCCTACCGGGCCTATTGGGCCTTGGTCCCCTTTTTGGCCATCTCTACCATGGAGCCCTTGGTCGCCCTTGTCGCCTTTATCCCCCTTGTCGCCCTTCTCGCCCTTTGGACCAGGGTGTCCGTCTTCGCCGTTTAATCCCGGGCTACCGGTGATTCCTTTCTCGCCTTTCTCGCCCTTTAAGGAAGCTACGGCTACCCATGCGCCATCGGAGTTCTTCTTGTAAATTTTGTATTCTTTTGCGTTTAAATAGTAATCGCCTTCTTTTCCTATTTTTGGAACGGGTGCGGTTTCTCCGATAAGAAAAGGGAAGCTTTTAGATTCATTACTCTTTTCTTCAGTTTTATCAGTTATAGATGCGCTTGCCTGGTTTGTATTTACCTGCGGTTGATCATCTAGTCGGCACGCTACTAAACACGAAGCTGAAGTCAACGCTAATAGCGAAAGTCCAATCCATTTTGGTTTCATTAACATAAAAATATTCTCCTTAATAGTTTTGCTAGTTTTTATATTTGATGAGGTGTGTTTTTGAGCTCAAAACACAAGAATTATCTAGGCAAGAATCTAGAGTTGTCAAAACAAATAATTTTGAAAAAGTTCGATATTTAGTGATATTTTTCGTTATTTATTTTCTTTAGTATTGCATTTATGAATAAAGAATCATTGCATTTATTGTTGTTTTCGAGAAAAGTTAAAAATGCAATATATACAGCAAATATTCCAATATTGTTAATTTTGGGTTTCCATCCGTTTTCCGTTTTAAGACATAAAATTTTCATTATGGGATTTAGAGCAGATTTTAAGAAAAAATATTTTTTCGTTTTTATTGTCGTTTTGCTTGGATTTCGTTGTTTTTCATTCTTATAGCGACTAGGATAGATATTGGAAATGATGTCTTCCAGGTGAAAGCCGAACCGCTTAGAAAGATAAGCTGATGACGTCTAGCCTATATTTGGTGGACCAAAATCAACTTATTCTAGGAGGTTTTTTATGTCGATTTTCTTTAGCCTATTTTTAATCTTGGTTGGAGGAGTGTTCGTTACTCTTGCTTTTAAAAAGATACATTTGCCCTCGCTAGCAGGATTGCTTCTATTTGGCATTTTTCTCCGCTTTTTGGAAGAGAGATTTGGCGCTACTTCTTTTCACTTTATTGATCCAACAATTGATTTAATTTCTCCATTCTTACGCAAAATCGCTTTGATTACGATTCTTTCCAAAGCAGGGTTATCTTTGAATCTTTCTGATTTAAAGAAAGTTGGAAGGCCTGCGATTCTTATGTCGTTTCTCCCAGCAACGATAGAAATGTGCACGATAGGGGTATTCGCTCCTCTTTTGTTCGGGATTTCATATGTTGATAGCTTCTTATTAGGTTCGGTTTTAGGAGCGGTGTCTCCGGCCGTGGTTGTTCCTATGATGAGTAAACTCATGGATCAACATATTGGAACCGAAAAAGGGGTGCCGCAGCTTATTGTCGCTTCAAGCAGTATCGATGACATTGTGATGATTGTGTTTTATGAAGCTTTCTTAACTTTAGAAAAAGGGCAGGCGGTATCTATGATGACCTTCTTAAATATTCCCCTCTCTATTGTTAGCGGGATTGCGCTAGGAATCCTTCTTGGTTTCTTATTTTCGATTCTTTTTTGTAAATGCCATATCAATGATACTTTTAAATTGATTCTTTTATTTGGCATTAGCTTTGGATTGACGTATTTAGAAGAAATTGTGTCTCCCTATTTCGGGTTCTCTTCCTTACTTGCCGTGATTGCTTTATGCGTATTCTTGAACGCTAAAAGCAAGGAATTAGCTTCTATATTGGTTGAACGATATTCTAAAATCTGGGTCATCGCAGAAATATTGCTCTTTGTGCTCATTGGGGCTTGTATCAAGATTGAATATGCTGGGATGTATTTCTTACTAGCTTTAGCCTTATTAGCAATTTCGCTTTCTTTCCGTTCTCTTGCGGTTACTACTTGTTTAATTAAAACCAATTTAAATTTCAAAGAGAGGCTTTTTGCGGTGATTTCCTTTCTTCCAAAAGCGACAGTGCAAGCTGCAATAGGCGGAGGGCTTCTTGATTATGGGAACTCGCTAATAGCGATTAATGCTAGCAATGCGAATGAAGTCGTGCGCGCTGGAACGATTGTTTTATCGGTCTCGGTCATCGCAATCTTAGTTACTGCCCCTTTAAGCGCGATATTGATGAATTTTTCTTACCCTTATTTGCTTAAAAAAGATGATTCTGTGTAGCGATAATTCATTTTGCTCATGACGAAATTAGTTTGCTTTTTCTTTAATAGAAAATAGAATAGTACCTTGTGTTAGGAGAGCAAGGATGAACTTACAAAGAAAAATCGGAATTGGCATACTTAGTGTAGCCTCTTTGTTTATGATGACCTCTTGTAATGAAGAGAGTGATTCTAGTGTCGAATATTATTATTCTACTTACGAGAAGTTGACGAACTGTAATGGCGATAATACCTATTATTCGTTTTATGTCTCAGTGATTGCTCCAGGGAACGATGATTTCTCTTTGGAGACGAAAAAAGAAGATTTCAAAGTGAGTGATAATAACGGGAGTTATACTCCGATTGGCTTTATTAGCGAGCTTTCTAATTCTACTAGCAAAGTGAATGGCGTGACCAAAGAGACAAATCAGGTTACCTTAGTGGACACCTTCACATTTAAGAAAGTGGAAAATCAATGGGTTAACGCTCGCCTTTGCTTTAAAGATAATTTCGATAAACTAACGGCAAAAATCACTTATAAAAATATTACAATGAGTGTTGATCCTGGTAATGCTTTTTAGTTATTGAGCGTTATCAATTTTGTTTGATGTTATTGAATCGGTAACGATTTGATACTTGCGTTTTAAAAAGGCTATGGTCAAGCGATCATGGCCTTTTTGGTTAATAAGGTTCCCCGGTTATTTCTTTTTTGCAAAGCGAAGAGAATCTAATGAAACTGCCGCTAGTAAGATAGTTCCTTTGATAATGAACTGCCAATAGGAAGAAGCACCCATTAAGGATAAAACGTAGCTTAATCCCGTAAAGATACAGCACCCGATGACGGCCCCTTTGACTTTTCCAATGCCTCCTAAGAAAGACACTCCTCCAACAACGCAAGCGGCGATTGCGTCTAATTCATAGCCATAGCCTGCGTTTGAAGCTGGGTTAGAGGTAAAAGCGAAGAAGAAAGAGCCAAAACCATATAGGATGCCTGCCATAATGAAGACACCGAACGTGACTTTAAAGCAAGAAATGCCAGATACCGTCGCAGCTTCTGGATTTCCACCGACTGCGAACATATTTTTGCCAAATCTAGTTTTGTTCCAAATAAACCAAACCACTATGATAGCGATTACGGCATAAATGATATATTTCGGGAAGCCATCACTTCCGCCGATTCTGCCCAATATAATATCATCGACCCCTTTTACATCTGGTGGTCCGGTAGGGGTACCAGAGGTAGCAACATACCCTAGTCCATAAACAATCATCATAGTCGATAAGGTGGTGATAAAGGCGTGGATTTTAAATTTTGCAGTGAAAAATCCTGCGATTGAGGCGAATAAAGTAGTCGCAAATATTGCAATAAGTAATGCTAAAACGACTCTGAGCTCTACTGGGATTCCATCCAAATTGATGAAGTGCCCGAATAAGGTTGCAGGAAGCGTTCCTTCATGGAGCAAGAAACCAACGCAGACGCTTCCTAACCCAACAAGCCTCCCGACCGATAGGTCTGTTCCTCCTAATACGATGAGCCCTGCAACCCCCAATGTGAAAAAGATTCTTGAAGATGCGCTTTCTAAATATCCGGAGATATTCTCCCAAGTAAGGATGTTGCCTGATCCTACAATCGGGGAAACGATGAAACAAGCGATAAAAAATAGCGCTACAGCGATATATAAAGCATTATTGATTAGCGTTTCTTTTAAAGAAAAGGCGTGATGGTAATTTTTGAATTTGCGTTCTATTCCTTCCGTTAGGCTTAATTTTCCATCTCTAACGATACTAATTTTGCTATAACGCGCTAAATAGGCATTAAAGGCCATGTTTTTCTTTTTATTAATCACTTCGGCGTGACGATTCTTCTCGTCGCGAAGAGAAGAAAGATAGGCGACTTTCAGTGAATTCAAATCATCTTTGCATTCGTTTTTTAAGTTTGATAATTCCTTTTTGTATTGCGCTTTTTCAGCCGAATTTAAGCTCGCTAGATTCCCTCCTTTCTCCTTTTTAAACGCTAAAACCCTTTCTTGGTTTCTCTTTTTTAAATCGCTTTTATCGATATGGTAACGTTCTTTTAATTCTTTTACTTTTGCGCGATGAATCACTTTATCCTCGATAAGCAATTTTTTGCCATGGCTAGTCATTTCCTTTTCATAAGGGAGTGAAGCTTTTACGATATAGCCAATTGCTTCTTTGGCTACTTGTTGGATCTCGCCCTTCTTTTCTTTTTTATCTTTTTGTGCTTCTTTAATCAGCGCTTGGTTAGAAAGGATGATTTTATTTCGCGTTACTTCATCAATGATTTTGGCGTGTTTGATGTTATAAAGCTCTTCTTTTAAAGCGGCGATTTTCGTGGATCCTTCTTTTCGCAAAAAGGAAAGATGGTCTAAATAAGCTTGGACCTTTTTATCCGTTTCTAAAGGAGAAACCATTTCTTCGTTTGTCATAATATTACCTCCGTCTATAGATATTTCGCCGATAAGCGCAATAACTCTTCTTGCGTTGCGCTTTTTGTATTCACAATCCCGCTTAATCGATGATTGCTCATCACCGCGATGCGATTGGTGATTCCTAGAATCTCAGGCATTTCCGAAGTGACCACAATGATGGTTTTGCCTGCCTTAGCCATATTCACCATCAATTCGTATATCTCGTATTTCGCCCCAACGTCGATTCCTCGCGTTGGTTCATCCATTAGGAAGATATCGGGATTTCTATCCATCCATTTACCAAGAATGATTTTTTGTTGATTTCCACCCGATAGAGAGGTGATTGGATCATGGATAGAATTTGCTTTGGTTTTCATTAATTCCATCTCTTTTTTCGTAGCGAGTTCCATTTTTCTCACTTGCAAGATGTGGTATTTCAAATACCGCTCCAGATTGGTGATCGTGGTATTGAAGACCAAATCCGCTTTCGAGAAGATGCCGTTAATCTTTCTTTCTTCCGTCACGAGGGCGAAATTATAAGACATCGCTTCTTTTGCCCCATTGAACCGTAATCTTTTTTCGTGGTATTTTAGGTAGCCTGTCGCGAGCTTTCGTAAGCCAAAGAGGGCTTCTAATAATTCGCTTCGTCCAGCGCCCACTAAACCGTATATTCCGAATATTTCGCCTTTTTTGACACTGAAATTGATGTCTTTTAGGAAAGGAGGATAAGCGGTGGAAAGATTTTTCACTTCTAAAATAACTTCCTCAGGCTTATTCCTTAATGTAGGGAATCGGTTCGTAAGAGGCCTACCAACCATTGCTGCAATGAGATCGTTCATATTCGTGGATTTGGTTGATTTACTCATGATGAGCTCACCATCACGCAAAACAGTTACCTCATCGCATATTTTGAAGATTTCGTCGATTTTATGGGAAATGTAAATAAAAGAAACCCCTTTTTTCTTGAGCGAGGTGATGATTTCGAATAACCGGGAGATTTCGCGGTCAGAAAGAGAAGAAGTGGGCTCGTCTAGGATTATGACTTTTGCATCATAAGAAACGGCTTTGGCGATTTCGACCATTTGTCGTTCTGAAACCGATAGTTTCTTCGCTAGAACCATTGGATCGATACTAAGGGACAAAGAAGAGAACAAGCGCATGGCCTTTTCTTTCATTTTGGCTTCATCGATAATCCCGAAGCGATTTACGATATAGCGACCTAAAAAGAGATTATCCAAAACCGTTCTCTCTAGGCATTGATTCAATTCTTGGTGGACCATGGCTACCCCATGCTCTAATGCGTTTTTCGGGTTAAGGAAATTTGTCTTTTTTCCTTGGAAAACGATGGTGCCTTCGTCTTTAGAATAAACGCCAAAAAGGCATTTCATCAATGTACTTTTCCCTGCGCCGTTTTCTCCCATCAAGCCCAGGATTGACCCGGGCTTGATTTTAAGGCTGACGTTATGAAGAACGTGATTGTCGCCGAATGATTTCGATAAATTATTGATTTCGAGGATGTATGATTTTTTCATACTTTTTAATGAAGCTTCTTTGTGTAAATTGAGCCAGAATTCGTTTTGACCATGTTAATGGCGTAAGCGTCGTATTTCCCTAAGTTAACAAACTTTTCGGATACGGATTTTTCTTCTTGCCCATCGCCTTCCACTTTGTGGATTTCGATGTTCATGAGTTTTTGATAATGGTCAAGGGCTGGCCAATAAGAAGCGCTTAAGAAGTTATCGGAGCCATTGTATAAATCAAGCCAGACCTTGATTTTCTTAATGTCTTTTTGCTTGGTGATGTCTTTGATTCCTTCATCGCGTTTTGCCCCGATATAGGAGTCTACGTTTATGGAAGTGACCGCGGAATTATTCGCCATGATGGCTCTATCTTTTTCTACATAGTCCATCTTCGGCGTAATCTTATTGCCCCATTTATCGGGTTCGCTGAAGCCTTTTTTGATGACGTTTTCGCCTTTTTCGCCGTCGATGATATTACGGATAAGCTGTAAAACTCCTATCGCTTGCGCGTCAACGTTTTGGGAAACGGTTCCGGTCATTTTCCCGTTTTTGATTGCTTCTAAAGCGTCGGCATTCGCGTCATAACCGAATAACGGGAGACCTTCAATCCAAGCGGTGGACCCTCTCATTCCTCCTGCCATCCCGTCGTTATTAGAAACGGCGAAGTCGATGCTATTGCTCGCACCTATTTTTTCGCTGCTTTTCCAGCTGATGAATGCTTTTCCAGCCGCATCCGCATTCCAGCCAGCGCCATCATCTGCCGCCATGACTTGGGAGGCCAATTCTTCGACAAGTATTTTCTTGTCCTTGAGCTGGATTTCGCCCACCTTGCAGACTCCCGCCTTGTAGTTTTCTTTCGCTTTCTTTTCATCGGTGACTAAAGTCCCTAACGCTTTTCGAATTCCGATGGTTCTAGCTCTTGAATCATTATGGGCTTCGTCTCCGATTGCGAGGACATAGCCAAGTTTTCCGTCTTTGTTCCTATCGACCTCGTCTGAGGTTTTCTCCTTGAAATAGTCAAGAATCATTTGCCCTTGCACGTCTCCTCCCCTTATCGCGTCAAAGCCAACATAGAAGGTGTTCTCGGAAAAACCCATGGTTTTATGATCGATACCCGAAGCGTCTGGCATCGAAGGCTGACGGTTGAAGAAGATGAGGGGTTTGTCCTTATTTGGCGTGCCGCCACAGGAAAGTAGCATAGCCACAAACGGGACAATGCAGAGAATTTTTTTGTGAGTTTTCATTTTTCACTCCTTTTTCTTTTCGCGTATCATTCTTACGGAAAGCCCTTACATTTAAAATGGAATAAACTTCACAGTTTTCGAAAAAACTACACTGATAGCAATTGAAGACAAGATGCCATCGTATAAAAAGAAAAGTAGAGTCTTAATCCTTTTTAACAAAATTCATGCTTTTTGAAATTGCGGTGAAAAAAGAAGTGATTGTCTTTTTATTGCCGTTTATGGTAGAGTCTTTCACCGGAAACAAACATGAAGCTACGGAAAGAGTCCCTCAATCGTTTGAAAAAACATAGGGGTAGTATTTTCTTCTTTGGAGTTTCAGTTTCTAAATTCCATCTCGTTTCAGTTTTAGGGGCTTAGTTATCTAAGTCCCTTTTTCTTAATGCGATATGGCAAAAACAAGGAGGGCTTTGGCATGAACCAAGCAAAAAAATTAATTCTCGATGTTAACGAGAGCCCCAAGAAGATCTCGGAATGGATCATCTTGGCTATTCAACACGTGCTTGCGATGTTTGTCGCTTGTATCACCGTCCCACTTCTCGTATTCGCTGGGCCACTTACGGTTGGCGAAGGATTCCTTAATGCGGGGGCGAAGGTTCCTTATATTAATATCTATGGCCAAAGCTTAGCGCAAACGATGATTGCTCCTACGCTTGTCGCGGCTGGAATCGGCACCATCATTTACTTAGTTCTCACCAAAATGAAAAGCCCCGTCTTCCTTGCTTCTAGCTTTGCTTATATCGCCCCAATGAGTGGCGCATTAATGCTAGGGGCGATTCCCGCTAGCATGGGGAGTGACGGATTAGCGCATGCCGCAAGCGCTGGAGAAACCGTCATTGGATTCTTCGGAAACGTTTGGGCCCTTCCTATTGGCATGGCGATGGTTGGCTTAGTGTATGTCGTTGTCGCTATTATCATTCGCTTCGCTGGCGTAAATTGGTTAAACAAATTACTTCCTACTATTGTCATAGGACCAGTCATTATGGTCATTGGGTTAGGGCTAAGCGTTAGCGCCGTCAATAACCTTATGTCGAGTAGCGGAAATGGCGATAGCTATAACCTTATCGCGATTCTTTCTGGGATTGTTGGTATGGCCGTGACCGCTTTATGCGCGCATTATGGCAAAAAGACGTTGAGCCTTATCCCATTCGTCATGGGAATGCTTGCAGGTTATTTAACTGCCGCCATTTTTACCGCAATTGGATATTATGGCTGCCATAACGACTATTTCCACATCATCGATTTCTCTCCGATCGTTAATAATTTCAAAGAAATCAGCATCCGTAGTTTCTTCGATCTTCCAAGCTTTATCTTCCTCAAAGAGAATTTCAAGGCTGCCGCCCCAGTTACGGGCCCGCAGATTGGAAGCATTGCCTTATTATTCATCCCGGTTTCTTTGGTTACGATTTGCGAGCATATTGGTGACCATAAAAACCTTTCTGGCATTATTGACCGCGATTTACTTGTTGACCCAGGCTTATCAAGAACTTTGATGGGGGATGGCATTGCTACAGCGGTAAGCGGAATGCTATGCGGCGCTGCAAATACAACGTATGGCGAAAACGTGGCTGTCGTTGGCGTTACGAAAATCGCAAGTGTGAAAGTCATCCTTCTTGCGTGCATCATGAGTGTTCTATTGGGATTCCTCTCTCCGATTATGTCGATTGTTGAAACGATCCCTGCTTGTGTGACGGGCGGAGTTTCTCTCCTCCTATACGGGTTTATCGCTGCAAGCGGAGTGAAGATGCTAATCAACGAGCAAATCGATATGTCAAAAACCAAAAACATCTTCGTTGCCTCGGCAATTCTAGTCGCTGGAATCGGCGGCTTAGTGATTAGCTTCGTACTCAATGACACAACCGTTACGATCACTTCCACGGCCGTAAGCATGATTTTAGGAATTTTAATGAATATCATGCTTCGCGAAAAAATAGAACCAGCTAAAATAGAGTCAGATAATAAATAAGGAGAAACGCATATATGAATATTAAAGATTACCCAAACCTCACTCTTCTAGATCACCCTTTACTAAAACACAAAATCTCTCATCTAAGAATGAAGGAAACCCCAACGAGCGAATTCCGTCAATTCGTGAAGGAAATCGCCATGATGGAAGGCTTCGAAGCGTTACGTGGATTAAAGACGGTTCCAACCGAAATTCATACTCCAATCGAAGACACGATTCAGCCAATGGTGGAAGGTAGCAAATTATGCTTTGTTCCAATCCTTCGCGCCGGTATGGGAATGGTAGACGGAATGACCGCTTTAATTCCTACTGCTCATGTGGGGCATATTGGTTTATACCGTGATGAAGTAACGCACGAACCTCACGAATATTATTGCAAGCTTCCTGGCGGACTTGAAAATATGGATGTCTATATCCTTGACCCAATGCTTGCGACAGGTGGCTCTGCAATTGATGCAATTAAGATGCTCCGTAAACACGGTGCAAAGAAGATTTCCTTCATTTGCATTATCGCCGCTCCAGAAGGAGTGGAAGCTTTTGAAAAAGCGAATCCAGAAGTGCCTCTTTATATTGGCGCTCTTGACCGCGAGCTCAATCAAAACGCCTATATTTGCCCAGGACTAGGCGATGCTGGCGACCGAATCTTTGGCACGACGAAATAACGCATTAGATTTTGATAAGCTACGCCATTAAAGACGTAGCTTTTTTAATAAAGAATAAGAGTTTTTAAATATCGTTTTTAATTTTCCTTGCAAATTCAGCCTGGATTATCAAATTCCTAGCATAAACCTCCGATAAACATTTACAAAAATTTTACATTAAGCGATAATAAAGAACGTTGTGAAAACCGCAACATAAATATGTTTTCTTGGAACGAAGTAGCTTTTTGGACTATGACGCTTGGAGGCCTAGGATTATTCCTATATGGCATCACAAGTCTTTCTTCGACCTTAAAGAAGATGGCGTCAAGCCGTCTATCTAATGTCATCAATAAATTAGGCAAAAATCCTTTGATCGGTTTACTTGTTGGAACTGGGTTTACCGCTATTATCCAGACCTCTGGCGGAACGAGTGCTTTAACGATTGGCTTAGTTCGCGCAGGAGTCATGAGTTTTGAGCAAGCTAGCGCAGTGATTATCGGCGCGAATATCGGCACAACGATTACCGCGTTTATCGTTTCTATTCCTTTCATGGAATATTTCCCATTAGTGCTTTTCGTTGGCTCGATTATTTTACTATTCGCCACCAAGAAAAAATGGTCGAATATCGGTGAGCTTTGTTTTGCTTTTGGCGCGATATTCTTGGGATTATGGATCGTTCAGCTTTATTTATCTAGAATCGCGGAAGAGCCAGCTTTCGTGTCTTTATTCTCTACGCTTAACGATAATCCATGGTTAGGTTTTTTAATCGGTATCGTTGCAACGGTTTGCTTACAAAGCTCGAGCGCGGTTGTTGGTGTAGCACAGGGGATTTATGCTGTAAGTGCTGGATCAGCAATTTCTTTATTCGGTATCCTCCCGATTATTTTCGGCGCGAATATCGGAACGACATCCACAGCGATTTTTGCTTCTATCGGCGGTAGTAAAGAAAGCAAGAAAGTCGCTTTATTCCACGTTATTTTTAATGTGACGGGTGCGTTACTATTCATGGGCGTTATTTATATTTTCCGTGATTGGCTCTCTAATCCTAGTAATTTAGGCGTGGTGGATTCATCTAACAAAGTGAGTGAATGGTATGTCTCACCAATGATTCAAATCGCTTTGTGCCATTTGATTTTCAATTTTGTGACGGGCGCGATTTTCTTTGCCTTACTTAAGCCAGTTACAAAATTAATCAACAAAATCATTCCGACCAGCAATCAAAAGAAAATCGAACCGATTGAGCCTCTTGATTATGGTTTGATGAAAAGTTTCCCTTCAGAGGGTTTAGCTTTAGCAAAAAAACGCACGCTGATTATGTTCTCTTACACCAAAATGATGTTTGAGACAATTAAGGAATATCTCTCTTCTTTTAAAGATGAAGACGCTGAATTCGTTCACAATATCGAATCCAATGTCGATATGATTGACCGTCAATTAAATGAGTATCTTTCTAGTTGCAACAAAGAGAATCTTTCAGAAGATGACGTTGCCTTGTTGCTTAGCATCTTAAAAGCGAGCAAAGATATCGAACGCATTGGCGATTATGGCGAAAATCTCATTAATTTCTATAGTGAGATTAAAGAAAAGAAAGACGAATTAACGCCTAACGAAAAAGAGTTTTTCTCACGCGTTACCGATCAAGCCATCGCTTTTATCGTCAAGACCATCGAAGTCTATGAGAAAGCGGATAAGACGCTTGGAATTGAAGTAATTCAGGAGCGTCGCGATTTCTTAGAGAAACTTGATGCGATTGTCGATCATCACTTTGAAGAAGAAACAACGATGAACGGTACCATCTCTAGCCGTTTTGTTGAACTCATTTATGTCGATATTATTAATTGCTATGAACGTGTTGCATCGCATTGCTCTAATATCGCTAAAATATTCGGAACCGATAAAACTTACGTTCTCGATGAAGAAGATAAAAAACGTTTCTCTTCCTTAGCGGAACATCAATAATTACCAAAAACAAAAAAGCCCTTATTTAGACTTATCGATATAAATAGGGGCGTTTTGAGTAGATTATTCTTTTATAGTGGTCGTTGCTTTTCGATATTCTTCTTCGTTAACTTCCTTGAGCCAAATCGTTTTACTATCCTTGCCAGGTATTTCTATAGCAAGATGCGAGAACCAAGAAGCGGGGAATGCTCCATGGAAATGTTCTACGTTGCTTGGAATATATACGACGGAACCTGGTCTCATAATAATTGGCTCTTTGCCTTTTTCTTGATAGATGCCTTTACCTTCAATTGCTAATAGAAGCTGTCCTCCGCCTTCTTTAGCGGCATGAATATGCCAATGGTTTCTACACCCTGGTTCAAATGTCACGTTCGCGACGACTATGCCATTATCTTTAGAGGTGAGCATCTTTAAATACGATTTGCCCGTGAAATATTTTTGATAGGCGAGGTTTTCTTCACCCATTCCGAATATTCCTCCGTGATTTGATGTGTCATCATCGCCATAGACATCTTTCGCCATTTTTAACGCTGCCCAAGCGTTTGGCCAACCGGCGTAAAAAGCAACATGCGTTAAAATATCCGCCATCTCGTTACGACTAACGCCATTCTTCTTCGCGTTCAATAAATGGTATTTCAAAGAATCGTCGGTGATGCCTTTTCCTACTAGGGCGGAAATGGTGATAATGCATCTTTCTTTTAGAGTTAAGTTATTATCGTTTGACCACACTTCTCCGAATAAGACATCGTCATTATAGGCGGCGAATTCATCCGCAAATCCGCCCAGAGTATTTCTGCCTGCTACTTGCTTCATCGCGATTTCTCCTTAAATGGAATATCCCATGTCATAGGCTTCTTTTTGTAGGGCGGGCGCGTTTATTGCCGAATTTGAGTCTGTTAAGGAAACGCCGCGGACGATTCCTTTGATACTAGAACGAGGGTAGCATTCACTCCAACCTTCTATCGAATGAATGAAGCGCTCTAGGCAACTAGAGTCAGAATCCGCGCATGTTGCGATTAGATAAATGTCTTTAAAGTGATAATCGCCATCGTATAGGGGATTAGAACGGTCTAGCACCGTTTTTAAGATACCTGACATTTCGTAATAATAAATCGGGCTTGCGAAGCATATTGCATCCGCCTCATTCATTAAGGGTAATAACGATTTCATATCGTCATCTAAGATGCATTTTTTTGTTTTTTGGCAAGTAAGGCATCCAACACAATATTTAATGTTTTTGCCTTTTAATGAAACAAAAACGACATTATGTCCTTTTGCCTTTGCTCCCTTTTCGAATTCTCTCGCGAGTATTTCAGAATTGCTACCGTATCTAAGACTACTTGAGATAATAAGAACTTTGCTCATATTGATGAACCTCCCTCTCCTAATTATATTAATATTGAAATACCTAAAGGTAACTTTAGGTCAAGTATTTTCGGAGGTAAATTCTATGAATACAATCGGCGAGGTTTCTCGCGAATTCCATTTGCCAGTGTCAACACTTCGCTATTACGATAATGAGGGACTATTTCCGCATTTGGAGAAAAAGAGTGGCGTTCGTCAATTTTCACCAGAAGATAAGGAATCGCTTCGTGTGGTTGAATGCCTAAAGAAAGCGGGATTAGAGATAAAAGACATCAAGCGCTTCATGGATTGGTGCAAAGAAGGGCCCTCTACTTATGCCCAAAGAAAAGAACTTTTCGAAAAGCAAAAAGAAAAGGTGGAGCAAGAAATCGCCTCATTAACGAAAACTTTGGCGATGATTGAATTTAAGTGCTGGTACTATGGAGAAGCGATTAAAGACGGGAACGAAAATAGAATCAAGAAGATGATCCCTGATCATTTGCCTAATGAAATTCGCGCGATTTATGATGAATCGCACTAGGATTGATTAAGAGGGATGAAACACGCTTCATCCCTCTTAATGGCATTACCAAACGTTCACGTATTTTTCCTTTGCTAGATACATAAAGTCCTTTTCTTTGACTTTAAACGCTTCCTTAAATTCATCACTATGCATGAGAAGTGGGTTGATTCTCCCTCCGCCTAGAGGGTGAGAATCATTCATGATCCTTGTAACATAAAAATCGGAAGTAACATAAGAAAAATTCAATTTTGCGAGTAAAATGAAGAGTTTCCGATAGTCGAATTCTTGATAAGTTTTTGCGATGTCAAGTATCATGTTGAATCCTCCTAGGTCGGCAGTGGCTTCCATGACTTTTAATTCCCCTTTTTCTTTGTAGCCAGGAACTTCCTCAAACCCACTATAGAATTTTGACACTTTGTCATTTCTTCTTTTAAACTCTAGCATATTTTTTTCGCCAAGCCATTCGCTTACCAGCTCGTTTTTTTCGTTAAATATCGCTCCATTATTATCGAAACTATGCGTCATTTCATGCCCAATCACAAAGCCAAAATCGCAAAGTAGTTCCTCTTTGCTTTCTTCGTGGCTCTCTTTTTTGGAAAAGAAGTATCCCGGCGGAATAAAGATTGTATTTGAGGAGACATCGTTAAAGGCGTTAGCCATGAATACATCGCTTGTGTATATGGTTGCCTTTCCATCCATTTTGCCTAGCTCGCCACTAAGCAATTCCATTCTGGCTTTGTTATAGATGCAATAATTGGAATAAAGGCTGCCATCGTTATTTTTAGTGCTTTTGTATTCGTGAGTTGGCAAAAGGAGCTTTTCGCCTGTTTTGACGTTTTTGGTCATGATAACGGCCGTCATATTGTTGAGCTTCTCTTTTAATTTCTTTTTTCCTTCCCCATCAATCCACGTATTGGCGTCGAAGCGCTTTTGCAATGTGCTTTTCAGTTCGCCGAATAGGGTTTCAACCGTTTTGACGTTTTTGGTATAGCTAGTGGTTTTTTGATAGGAATCTAGAATTTCATTTGCGATATAAGGCATGAATTCTTCTTTGTCATTAATCATTTCTTTTCCTTGCATAGCTAAAATCGGCATTCGTATTTCTTTCGGCAAACAAAAATTATATTGTTGGATATAGGAATGGATTAGATAAGCCCTAAGCTCATCTTCGCTTGCTTCTGATATAGCGAGGAATAAAGCGACAATCGAGGGAAAACGCGCAACTAAGATTCGATTTGTGTCATAATTTTTCCCGCTTTCTTTCCCTCCGTATAAGTCGGACATAACAATTGCGTTTTCGTCTTCCGAAGGCCTTAAACGAACTTTGGGAAGCCCGTTAAGCGGTCCATTGCTTGTCTCTTTTACCATTGGGTTAATGGCGAGGATTCTCTTGAGCTGGATAAAATACTTTTCCATGAAGCTTTCGTAGCTTTTTAGCCTTTCTTTAGAATCTCCTCCTACTAGGCTTCTTAAAGACTCAAAGGATCGGTAGGCGGGGGCGAGAAATTTGACCGGATTATTGAAATCGCTTAAAAATGGAAGATTTTCATTATGTAGTACCATACAATTCCCCATCGCGCGGGAATCTTTCATTTTCGTAGTCAATAAATATGGCAATAAGATTGATTCGCTTGAACGTTTGAATTCTTCTTTCAAAAGCTCATAGATATCTCGTTTTGACTTTTCTTGAATTTTTGCGAATAAACCTTTTAAGCCCGCTAAATTGCTCTTTTTTTCTCCTTCGTTGAAATAAGTTTCCATGAAATTATCGATTCTAGTTTTGTTTTCGCCTGTTATTTGCTTCAAAAAGGAATCTAGATTCGCATCGATGATTTTTTTATCAACGAAATTGCTACGGTAGCTTTGATCTTTCGAAAATAGTTCTTGGTGATTCACGAAACTATAGAAATCGTCTTCTGGGCTCTTTCCTATGTAACCTTGAATCCGCCTTAGGATAGTCGCAAGGTCATGTTTTGAGGGCTTATCGTGCGGATTGAAGTAATAATAGGGATGCTCAGAATTAACGTGTTTCGTTTTTGGGAAATATAATGACCGCGATTGAAAATAATCCAGGGAAGATTGTAGATTTTCGGATAATTCATCCCAATTTGCGAGCGAATATTCGTTTAATCCGCGATTTTGCGCAAAACTAATGTAATAAGGGCTTGGCCTTTCTAAGCTCGGGAAGGCTTTATGGAGCAAAAGAATCATTTTTTCATTTGTGAAGTTTTCGTCTCCTTTATAGCCTAATGAAGAGAGAAGCTTTTCTACCGCGATGGAATGGTCATTCTTTTTTGCGACACGTACGATTTCTATCGCATTCAAATACGTTGCTCCTTTTTTATACACGTCAACATTTAAACAAGAAGCAAGGGTGGCGCTAGTCAATATAAAGAACGCAAGTAACGCAAAATTCTTATTTTTCATTTTTTCTCCTCCAATAATCTTTTCGGTTTTATAAAAACATTATCTTTTTGGTAAGTCAATTTTTAAAAAAGTAGTTAAAACCTTATAAAAAAATTAAAATGTAAAATTATTTTTTTCAAAAAAAGAGCAGGAATTTTATGGTGATGATTGATGGAAGTAGCGATAAGAATTGCTCTTTTTCAAGAATAAAAACTTGGAAAAAGAGGCGATTAATTCTTTCTCTAAATGCAAAGATTAATATTAAAAAATGTCGAAAAAAGTTTTGTGATGATTCTTCTTCGAAATCATCTTCCTTCTAGAAATGGCTGAAAAAGAGATAAGGAACAAGAAATTTCTGCGTCTAGAAAAATTAGGAGGGTGTAGTTTACGAATTATAATATTTATGGGTGAGATAAAATTATCTTTAGAACCTCGTCACCTTTTTTGAAAGGAACCTTTATGGAAAATAGCATTCTTATCATTTCAATTCTAACCTTAATCATTTCTTCGCTCGCGATTATTTTCTCTTTCATATTGTTGCTTCTTTTTTCAAAAAGGAAAGGAATTAAGGAAGACACGATTAATTTCGACACTAAAAATCTAGAAAAAGAGCAAATCCAAAGCGCTACGGAAATCAAAGCCGCTGTCGAAAATCTCGAAAAAAGCCTTTCTTTGAAATTTGAAGGGCAAATTAACGAAAAGATGAAAGATCAGATTCTTGCGATTACTAAAGCGATGAAAGAAGGGGCGGAAACTGATACAAAACGCCTGAATGATTTTCAGCAAGCGATGACGAATAATCTCAATGAACGCGTGAGTACGATGAATGAAACCGTGAATCGACGCTTATTAGACGTCACTAGCAAAGTATCAGAACAAATGAACGCGATGCAGCAATCAATGAAATCTTTGACGGAGAGTGATACGGCGCGCCTAAATAATTTTCAAACCGCCATTAATGAAACGATGGTTTTGCAAATGAAGGCGATGAACGAAAGAATCGATGTATCAATGAAAACTATCAATGAGAAAGTGAACCAATCTCTTAGTGATGGTTTCAAAGGGACTAGCGATTCTATGATTAGCCTTCAAAAGCAACTAGGCATGGTTCAAGAAGCACAGAAAAGCATTAATAACTTGCAAGGGGAAATAACTTCTTTAAAAGATGTTTTAAGCAATAACCAACAACGTGGAAAATACGGTGAATTTCAGCTTGAAATGCTTTTAGATAATCTTTTTCAAGGTTCAAAAGGCGTTCTTTATGATACGCAGTATATTCTTCAAGAAGCAAAAGGCGATGAATCTCAGCTTAAACCTGATGCGGTGATTTTTCTTGATGGAGAGGCGCATCATCAAATTGTTTGCATCGATAGCAAGTTCTCCTTAACGGGATACGAAGACCTCTTCAATAGCTCCAAACATTTAGGAGAAGCGGAGATAAATAGCGCGAAGCTTTCTTTCAAAAACGCGACGAAACTTCGCATTGATGAAACCGCGAAATATATCATCAAAGGAAAAACGATTTCGAATGCTTTGATGTTTATTCCTAACGATGGCGTTTTTGCTTATATTCATAACGAATTCCCTGACTTAGTCGATCACGCCCTTAAAAAGAATGTCGTTATGGTTTCTCCTACGATTCTTCAACCCCTTTTAGCCTCTTTTCGTGTCATCCAAATCGATGCGAAAAAGAGCAAGAACATCAGTTTGATCAACGAGCAGCTTAACGCGCTCGCGAAAGAATTTGGGAAATTTATGCCGCGCTGGAAATCATTAAACGATAGCATTCAAGGCCTTACGAAGAAAAGCGGTCAATTCGATACGACCGTCAACAAGATTGGCAAGAGATTTAATCGTGTTCAAACGATTGATTTCGATAAAAATGAAATGGATGAAATAACGGAAAACGAAGAAGATTCAAATCGAATTTCAATGGATAAAGTTGTAGAACCAGATTTGGATTAATTCTTTTTAGTCGCGTTTCGCTAGTACCATTTCGCGAGCGTATTCGAGCTGCTTTTCTGTCACTTTATCTCCCGAAATGAGATAGGCAACTTGCTTTATCTTTTCTTCTAGCGATAGCTCTTTCATGTGAGAATAAGTGCGGTTACCTTTTACTTCTTTGGATATCAAAATGTGATGGTCGCTTAGTGAAGCAACTTGCGGCATATGGGTGATGGCGATCACTTGGCTAAATAAAGAAATCTCATGGATTTTTCTAGCAACAGCTTGGGCGGTTTCTCCACTGATACCCGTATCGATTTCATCAAAAACAACGGTAGGGACGTTATTTGCTTTAATGAATAACGCTTTCATAGCGAGCATGAGGCGACTCGCTTCGCCCCCAGAAATGACTTTGCTTAAGCTCTTTAATCCTTCGCCGACATTGGTTTCGATATAAAAATCGACGACATCAATCCCCGACTCGAACAAGCAAGAATCTACCTTTTCGTTAATTGGGAGAAAAACGATATTGAATCTTGCTTTTAATAAAAGATCAGTGAGGCTTTTTTCTAATTCTTTCTCAATCGATTTTGCGACTTTTTGGCGGATTAAGGAAAGCTCCTTTCCTTTCTTTAACGTTTCAATGAAAGCGTCATCCATTTCTTTTTTCTTAAGAGAAATTGTTTCTCCTAAAGAAGATTCTTCGCTTAAAGTAGTGGCGAGATCATCGCGGTAAGCGATGAGTTCAGGAAGAGTCTTTTTGTATTTTCTTCGAATCGAAGCGATGTCACTTTCTCTTTGCTCTAGTTCGTTTAAGCGCGATGAATCATAATCGATATTGCTGAATTCTTTTTTAAGATTTTGTAGTAGGTCTAAAATCTCATAATAACGATCATCGAGCGTTTTCCATTTTTCTTCATATTGATTTTGAAAAGAAGAGAGTTTTGCAAGGATTTTATTTAAATCATAAAAATGGTCAAGAAAATCTCCATCGATGATTTCACTTGCTTCTTGCTCTAAGGAATATATTTTGTCGTAGTTTCTAAGCAAAGATAATTCAGAAGAAATTCTTTCTTCTTCGTTTTCTTTTAGGTCCATGGCTTTTAGTTCTTTATATTGGTATTCATAAAAGTCACGGTTTTCATTTAGTTTTCTTTCTTTTTCTAGCAATACTTCGTATTCGTTTTTCTTTGTTTTATAAGCCATTAATGCGGAAAGATATTCCTTTTTGTAAGAAGAAATGAGCTCAGATGAGAAACCATCGATAATCCCTAAATAGTTTTCCGGATTTAAGATCTTTTCATAATCGAATTGGCTATGAATATCCGCTAAAAAGGGAGCGATTCTATTTAAATCATTCAAAGAAATCGGCGTGCCGTTAATTTTAATGCTGCTTTTGGATTTACCAATGATTCGTTCAACGACGATGCCTTCTTCACTTGTTGAAATATTTAGGCGATTTAATAAAGCGTTTAAAGCGGGTTTATCAACTGAAAAATAACCTTTAATGATAGCTTTTTCTTCACCTTGGCGAATCAATTCGCTAGAGGCTCTTGCCCCTAATAATAACGACAAAGAATCGATAACAAGGCTTTTCCCAGCCCCAGTTTCACCTGTTAAAACTGTAAAGCCGTCTTTAAAAGTGGTATCGATATTTTCGATGATTGCTAAGTTAGTAATAAATAAACGTTTCAGCACCCATTTAGTATACACTCATGAATCTTAATGCGCATTAGTGAGAGAGGCTTCTTCCTTGTATTTATAAAAGTATTTCTAACGCCATCATGATGGCGAAACCAATCATAAAGCTCCATAAACCATAATGCTCATATCCTTCTTTTCTAGATTCAGGCAATATTTCATCGAGGGTGACGTAAAACATTGCTCCTGCGGCAAAGGATAATAACCAAGGAGTGATGATAGAAAGCTGCGCTAAGAATAAGCCGATAATCCCAAAAAGCGGCTCAACAATTCCAGATAAGGTTCCGAATAAGAACGCTTTTCCTTTCTTTTCGCCTTCTCCTAGCATCGGGATAGAGACGGCCGCCCCTTCTGGGACATTTTGAATGGCGATACCAATGGCTAAGGATAAGGCCGCGTAATTTAAATCCATCGCGTTTCCTTTTAAAGCAAGTCCACAAGCAAAGCCAACGGATAAGCCTTCAGGGATGTTATGAATTGTGACAGCCAAAAAGAATTTGAAGTTTTTACCGAAATTAGATTTTCTACCTTCTTCTACGCCGGTTGCTTTATGGAAATGGGGGATGGTTTTATCCATAATCCAAAGCAATAATCCGCCAAGTAAGAACCCAGCAATAGGAGGAAGCCAAGAAACCTCTTTAAGAACGTTTTTGCTTTCGTTAATGGAGGGAAGAATAAGCCCAAATATTGAAGCGGCAATCATGATGCCGCCTGCAAAGCCGAGGATAAGATTATTTGTTTTCGGTCCAAAGTCTTTTTTGAAGAAGAAAACAAATGAACTTCCTAAGGTTGTAGCTAGGAAGATGATGGATAACGAGATGATTGATGTTACAGTTGCGTTCATATCCCCCTCCTTAAATTATGAAACCATGTTAGTATATACTAACTAATAGCAATGTGTTGCAATATAATAAATAAGGATAGTGGCGGTGATACCATCACTATCCTTATATTCGCTACGTTTTATTTGATAAAGGAGAAATTAATTATGCCATGCACAACGATTCTAGTTGGAAAAAAAGCAAGTAATAATGGTTCTACGCTTATTGCTAGAAACGACGATTGCCCATCTGGGTCATTTCACGTTAAGAAAATGGTTGTGGTTAAAGAAAATGAACAGCCACGCCTTTATGAATCGAAGATTGGACATCTTAAAATAAAGTTGCCGGATAACCCATTACGTTATACGTTGATGCCGAACGTTGATTTAAAAGAAGGAATTTGGGGCGCAAGTGGTATCAATAGCGAAAATGTGGGGATGAGTGCAACGGAAACAATCACGACTAACCCTCGTGTTTTGGGCGCTGATCCATATGTCGAATACGCTCCTAAAGAAGGCGATAAAGAAGAACAAATCGGCGGCATTGGCGAAGAAGATTTGATCGTTCTAGTTTTGCCTTATATTCATAGTGCTAGAGAAGGCGTATTGCGCTTAGGGGCATTGCTAGAAAAATATGGGACCTATGAGCCCAACGGCATCGCTTTTAATGACGCTAACGAAATTTGGTGGCTAGAAACCATTGGGGGGCATCATTGGATTGCGAAAAAAGTTCCTGATGAGCGTTGCGTCATTATGCCTAACCAATTCGGAATGGATACCTTTGATTTTGTTGACGCTTATGGTGCGAAAAAAGAAAACCTTTGCTCTAGTGATCTGAAAGAGTTCATGGAAAAGAATCATTTATATCTAGGAAAGGAAGGAGCGTTTAATCCGCGCCTTGCTTTTGGTAGCCACGACGATAGCGACCACGTTTATAACACGCCTCGCGCTTGGTATATGGGGCGTTATTTATGCCCGAAATCGTTCAAATGGGACGGGGATGAGAGGGATTTTGGTCCAGAAAGCGATGATATTCCGTGGAGCTATCTCCCAGAAAGGAAAGTCACGGTTGAGGATATAAAATATCTTCTTTCCTCTCATTATCAAGGGACTGAATATGACCCTTACGCGAAAGGCGAATCGCCTAAGAAATACATGTATCGATCGATTGGAGTCAACCGTACTTCATTCTTAGCGTGCTTAGAAATCCGAAACAATTGCCCGAAAGAAATCGCCGCGATTGAATGGGTTGCGTTTGGCTCAAATGTTTTTAACGCTTTCGTACCTCTTTATGCGAATGTTGATGGCATTCCTTCTTACTTTGGAAATACCACGATGACCGTTTCAACGGATAATTTTTATTGGGCAAATCGTCTTTTAGGTGCTTTGGCCGATGCGCATTTCCAAAAGAATTCCATTCATATCGAACGTTATCAAAGTCGCGTCGCTAGCGAAGCTTATCGGCTCATTCATTATTTTGATAACGCTTATATGCAAAATCATGACTTAGCGATTTTGCACGAAGCAAACGAAACTATTGCAAATATGGCGAAAAAAGAAACGGACAAAGCGCTTGATCATGTGCTCTATGAGTCTAGCATGCTAATGAAGAATGCTTTTGCTCGTTCCGACAATTAATTTTATATTTCGAGAGCGCTTACTCAGAAAACGCTCAAATTTTGCTTTATACTGATTAAGCCAAAATATAGGAGGCTAATGAGTTATGGTTAATATTAAAAAAGCAGCAATAATCGGTTGTGGATTCGTCGGAAGTTCAATCGCTTTTGCCTTAATGCAAAAAGGGCAATTTAATGAACTCGTTTTGATTGATACGAATAAAGATAAAGCGGAAGGCGAGGCAATGGATTTGGCACATGGTTTGCCTTATACCTATTCCATGGATATTCACGCTGGCGATTATAGTGAATTAAAGGACGCATCCGTGATTATCATTACGGCTGGCGCAGCTCAAAAACCAGGTGAGACCCGCTTGGATTTAATTCAAAAGAATTCGCGAATCATGAAATCTATCGTCCGTGAACTAAAAGCGGTCAATGTTGAAGGGATTTTGCTCATTGTCGCGAATCCTGTTGACGCGCTTACTCACGTTGCTTATGTCGAAAGCGGCTTACCAAAAAACCGTGTCTTTGGAAGTGGCACCGTGCTAGATACGGCTCGCTTGAAATATCTTCTTTCGAAGCATCTTAATGTCGACGCAAAGAACGTTCATGCGGTTATGATTGGAGAACACGGTGATAGCGAAACCGCGATTTGGAGTGGCGCGAATGTAAGTGGCGTTCCTCTTAATGACTTTTGTTCACTACGTGGCTATACCGATCACGACGCTGGCATGAAGCGCATTCAAGATGATGTTGTGAATTCCGCTTATCGTATTATTGAGAAGAAGGGCGCAACTTATTACGGAATCGCTCTTTCGGTCTCACATATCGTTTCTTGCATCGTGAATAATACGCATACGATGCTCCCTGTCTCTACTGAACTCGATGGAACTTATGGTTTATCAGGTTTAGCTTTGTCGATTCCTTCTCTCGTTGGTAGCGATGGGGTAGAGAAAGTTCTAGAGCTTCCGATTACTGAAGCGGAACGCGCAAAACTAGAAAAATCCGCTACCGCATTAAAGAATGCGCTTGCTGAGATTAAAGAATAATTCATCAATCCATTTTTAAGTTGGAAAGATTGATTTTATTGGCTCTTCAAATCCAACGAGAATGAGTGACGGCTGCCTATTTGGTAGCCGTTTTCCATAGGTGAAGCCCTATTTTGATGTTATTGACCCATTGATGCCTGCTCCAAGTTTTCGAGATTCATACCAAGGACAGCAAAAAATAGTTAAAATATATATGGCCACTTCCATTAAATAATTAGACCAAAAATAGATCAATGAGGAGGCTTTTTGCTAAGAGCTAACCAAAACAGTGAAAAACGATGGGGATGACCAAAACTGCCATCCCCATTAGATTTTGGAAAATTGTTTATTTTGTAAGCAAGCTCCGTATTGCTTTGATATCTTGGCCAGAAAGTCCTAAATAGTGGTAGTAGTTTTCGAATGTGCCAAAACGTTTTTCTAGACTAGATAATATAGAGGGAAGAAAGTTTTCATCTTTAAGATAATAAGAAGGCGACAAAAACAAGTTTCTACTTTTTATGTAGGCTAAATGGTCTTCTAAATCATCGTAAGACAGCAAATATTCATGATTGATATCTTTCGTAGAGACATTACAAATTAATAGGAGCAAAGATACGATAACTCCTGTTCTATCTTTGCCAGCGGAGCAATGGATTAACGTTCCTTTTCCTAAAGAGATGATTTCTTTTAATATCGGAAGCAATTCTTCTTTTGAGGTAAACATTTCTTCATAGAGAGCAAAGTTACCTTCCTTGCTTAAGGGCAGTTTTTCTCCCGCTTTGATAAAGAAGGAACAATAAGTGAAATCTTTAGAAACGCTTGTTGGGTCTATTTCTCTATTCTTTGCACGGTGAGAACGGAGATCGATAACGTTTTTAATACCGAACTTTTGCAGGGATAATAAATCGTTTGTGCTAGATTTGCTGAGATTTCCAGAGCGGAAGATAACACCTTCTTTTATTTTGCCATAGGGAGAAAGGTAGCCACCGATATCGCGAAAATTTGGGATTGATAATATGAGCCTATTCATCGCTATTATGATAATGAAAATCGGTCTTTTCCCCAAGAACAAATCTAAGACAATCAATATTCGCGAAACAGCAAATCAAGACTTCTCACTCTTTAGAGTGAATTGAATTAATTTCTTAGGTATAATTAGGCATTAATGAGAAAAAAAGAAGATAACGCGAATTTGATTGACGAAGGTATTAAACCCAAGAAAAAGGGCAATGGTGCTTGGAAATATCTCGTTACTGTTGGTCTAGTTTTAATACTTACAGGGATTTCTCTTATCCTTTCTTTGTGGAATGCCGGGAATGGCGATATCGGAGCTGGGGGTAAGATTATCTGGAACGCTATATGCGTTGCTTCTTGGAAATGGCTTCTACTCATCTTTGCAATTGTCATACTCGCTTTTTGCATTGATGGCTTAATTCTTTTGGTCTTTTGCCGTTTATACACAAGAAAATACAAATGGCATCAGGGCTTTTTTAATTCCTTAATTGGCGCATTCTATAGTGCGGTTACCCCTGGAGCAAGTGGCGGGCAAGTGATGCAGGTGTACGTTTTGAAAAAACAAGGCGTCGAAGTTTCTAGCGCCGCCTCCATCATGGTAATGTGGTTCATTCTTTATCAAACCAATCTTATCGCTTTTGATTTTTTGGCGATTGGAGTGGAATGGAATCGTGTGATGTCTCTTAGCTCTTTCGAATTCGCTTGGGGCGATTTTCGTCTTACTTTGCTCCCTTTAATCATCATCGGTTTCGCTTTGAATTTAGGCACATTGGTAGTTTTGGGTTTGATGAGTTATTCCCATCATTTTCATAATTTTATCCTTCACCATGTCATTAATTTAGGGGCAAAACTTCGTCTCGTAAAAGACCCAGAAAAAAGCAGAGCGTCTCTTCGCGTTCAGGTCGAGAACTTTAAGATGGAACTTCGCCGCCTTCAAAGCAATATTCCGGTTACAATTCTTTTGTCGGTCTTCTTCCAACTCAATTTCTTTTTACGATATTCTATTCCTTATTTTTCTGCGATTTCTCTTGATGCGGTCCAAGGCCCTTTCGACATTGCTAACATGTTCCACACTTGTTTTTTGAGTGCCTTCCATCAAATGGTTACCGGCGTTTTCCCTTTGCCTGGAGGAGCTGGCGTTAGTGAGCTTTTTTTCAATAGCATTTTCCGCGATATTTTCTATCCTACGGTTTCTTCTTCTGGCGATGCGGTTCGTAGCTTTGAGGCCAATATGAACGCTGCTCAGATTATTTGGCGCTTTGCAACCTTCCATGCGGTCGTGCTTATTTCAGGATTTGTCGCTGCCTTTTATCGAAGCAGGGGAGAGGACAAAGAAGCCTTTGGCTATGTTAATCGTCAGACATTTATCAATCTTCAATTTGAGACGTATGAGATTAGAAAAGCAAGTGCTGATACCCTTTATGAAACTAGGCAATTAAGCAAGAAAAGAATACGGGCCGGTCTTAAGAATTTTGAATCGGATAAACCATTGGAAAAAAAGAAGAAACCAACAAAAAATAGTGATTTTACGGGGGAGAAAACGGAATGAAGATCGCTATTTTTACGGATACTTATCCACCAGAAATTAACGGTGTTGCCACTTCCGCTAGGAACCTATATCGGACTTTAAAAGCACATGGAGAAGACGTGATTGTCATCGCGACTAATCCTTTTGATAGTGAATTTTCATATGTCGATGACATCATGCGCGTTCCTGGAATTGTCATGAAAAATCTATATGGCTATATTGCTCCAAGCCCCTGGAATGAAAAATGCACCCGCTTGGTTGAAGAATTTAAGCCTGACATCATTCATATTCAAACTGACGGCATGATTGGCCAGATGGGTTTTATGCTTGCTTCCCGCTTAAATAGTGCGACAGTGTATACTTTTCACACAATGATGGAAGATTACACCTATTATGCGAATAAAGGTCATTTTGACCGCGCTCTAAAAAGTTTGGTCCGTTCTTATGTCCGCTATAAAGCAAATGAAGTAAATGAATTTATTACTCCAAGCGAAAAAATCCGTGAGTATATGCGTTCGATTAATGTTGACGCTTATGTATCCGTGATTCCGACCGGGATTGATTTTTCTTTGTTTGATCGAAATAAAATTGCGAAGGATAGAGTAAAATATCTTAAAGAAAAGCTTGGTATTAGCGATGATACGTTTGTGATTCTTTCTTTAGGGCGTGTCGCGAAAGAGAAATCGATTGATGTTTGTCTCCGCGGATATTCTCTATTCTTAAAGAAGAATCCTAAAATCAAAACCAAGATGCTCATTGTTGGGGGCGGTCCAGCGATGAATGAATTAAAAGATCTCACAAAGAAACTTGGCATTGAGGATTATACTACGTTCGCGGGTCCAGTTAACCCTGATTGTGTGCCTCCTTATTATGCGTTAGGCGATTGCTTCGTGAGCGCCTCCACTAGTGAGACTCAAGGTTTAACTTTCATGGAAGCGATGGCAAGCGACAATGTTCTATTTGCTCGTTATGACGATTCCTTAGCGGATCTGATTCATGAAGGGGAAAACGGCTTCTTCTTTTTTGACGAGAGCGATATGGCGAAGAAGCTTGAACACATCGTTTCTTTAACCCAAGAAGAGAAAATGAATATTTTCGTTAATGCCCATGCCTCCATTGAGCCCTATTCCTTGGAGCGTTTCTATTCATCGATTATTGAGGTGTATCATCGTGCCATCAAAAAGAATTATTAATATCAGTTCGGTAACTCGTGATAAGAAAGGACACTATTTGATTAAGGCAGGACCTTATTCTTTTTCATTGAACGAAAATGCTTTTACGGATGGATTTTACTATGAAGGAAAAGAATTAAGCGAAAGTGATTTATCCTTATTAAAAGAAGAATCAAATCTCACTTTGCTTAGTGATTATGCCTATTCTCTTCTTTCTAGAAGGAATTATTCTCGTCATGAAATCAAGGAAAAACTCCTTCAAAAAACTAATAATGAAAAATCCGTTTCTCATGTCATTAAAGAATTAGAAAAATATGGCCTACTCGATGATGAGACTTACGCGAAAGACTATAAAGAGAGTAGAGAAGCCGCTTTATATGGGAAAAACCTCATCCTCAATGAACTTCGTTACAAGAAAGGGATTTCGCCTAACATTTTAGAGAAACTTACCTTCACGCAAGAAAAAGAAAATGCGAAGAAGTATCTATTGCGCTTGTCTCGCTCTTTAACTTCTTATCCTCCTCGTGTCCGCAACGAAAAAGCGAAAAACGCTTTATGTAGACGCGGCTATTCTCTCGATACTTTTGACCCTTCTTTATTAGAAGGAGAAGAAGACAAAGTCATCAATAAGCTGAATTTTGAAGCAAATCGCGCTTATTTGCGGTATAAAGAAAAATATAGTGATTATGAATGCTTCGCCCATTTATATTCCTTCTTATTAAGAAAAGGGTATGAACGAGATGATGTTGAAAACGCAATAAGGAGTATTAAAAATGAACATTTGTGATTTAAAAAGCGGCGACCATATCGAAAACGCCCAATTTCTCATTAGCGATCTAAAAATGTGCGTTAGTAATGGCGGAAAGCAGTATTACAACATGACGCTTCAAGATAACACTGGGAAAATTGATGCGAAAAAGTGGGAAATTTTCCCTGGTGACGAAGATGTTTTCGTGATTGGGAATGTTGTCAATTTCAAAGGGGAAGTCAATTTATACAATAATTCTTTGCAGTTTAAAGTGCTTTCCGGGGAAGTCGTTCCGACCACTCACATTGATATTGCGCGTTTTGTACAGAGCGCTCCAGAAGCTGAGAAATCTCTTGAAAACGATCTTCGCGCATTTGTTTCCTCCATTAAGGACCATGATTTGCATATGATCGTTGCCGCTTTGCTTAATGACAATAAGAACGCTTATTTATCTTATCCGGCCGCTGCAAAGAACCATCACGCCTACGCTAGCGGGCTACTTTACCACAGTGTTTCCATGACTCGCCTAGCTGATCAAGTTTGTAAACTTTACCCAGCTTTAAATCGCGATTTATTAATTTCAGGAACAATACTTCATGATTTAGGTAAGGTAAAAGAACTCACAGGGTTGATTGCGACCCAATACACGACCGAAGGAAGACTTATTGGGCATTTAGTCATTGTAAGTGAACTCATTGACGAGAAAGCCAAAGAGCTCAATATCCATAGTGAGCAAATTCTTTTATTGAAACATATGATGCTATCGCACCATGGAAAACTCGAATATGGCGCGGCGAAACTACCAGAAACAAGAGAAGCGCTTGCTTTAGCGATGATTGATGATTTCGACGCTAAGATGGAAATCCTTCGCATTGCTTATGAAGGCGTTGCACCAGGTGAGTGGACAAATAGAATCATGGCTCTTGATGGACGTAATTTCTATAATTCTCCGTTTGTCTCTCCAAAAAAATAGCAAAAAGAAAAGAGGCAAGGACTCGTTCCTTGCCTCTTTTCTTTATTTCAAGGCTTTTCCGATATTCGATGCGAGGAGAGGAAGATCTTCTTTCGAAGTATCTTGACTTTTCATCGTAATCTGGAAACCACCTTCTCCACCGATATATCTAGGAATGACATGGACATGGAAATGAGGAACGCTTTGTCCTGCCGATTCGCCAACATTGGTGAGAATATTTACGCCTTTAGCGCCTAGAACCTGCATTTCGGCTTGCCCGATTCTTTGAGCGACATCAAACACCTTATGCATTGTTTCTTGTGAACAAGATAAGAAATTATCGTAATGTTTTTTCGGCATAACTAACGTATGACCTTTCGTGACTTGGGAAATATCAAGTATTGCTAAAACATCATCATCTTCGTAAACCTTGGTTGATGGTATTTCCCCATCGATAATCTTGCAGAATACATCTTTCATATTTTTGCCTCCATAAAATTAAAGGAGCGAGAGAACCTCGCTCCTTTATTATAGTCTATTTAACGATTAGAAGAGATCTGGGAAGGTCTTCTTGAAGTAATCGTAGACACTTTGATCGTGATAGACCAAAGCCATCTTTTTGACAAAGTATTGATTACTGCTCTTCTTATAAGTATCAGAGCTAGAAAGTGTCGCAGCGATAGAACGAGCAACATAATCTCCAAAATATGGCTGATTCTTTAAGGCGTCGTAGTAGTTGTCTTTGTCAGTAGTGGCGAGTTTAGAACTCTTTACCGCTTCCTCGACATCAACCAAATACCAGTTGCTGGAATCGCCGATAACGTAAGGAATCTCGTTTCCGGTTTCATAAGTCTTTGGCGTGATGAGGTAGTGGCTATCGCCAGTGTTATCTGTAGCACCATTACGATACCAAACATAGCTACCATCTTCTTTTGCTGTGCCTTTTTTATTGAGGCTATCGACTTCTTCAGAAACGCCCATATTGAAGACACGGTTTTTGATATCGCTTGGGAGGTCGGTTAACCCTGTAGAAGTGTACCAGCCACTAACGGTGTTATCCTTTGTAAGGAGCTCTTTGTATTTGAGTTCCAAGCCATATTGATATGGATAGGCGTTGCTATTAGTGAAATCTTTGACGATGCTATCGTTATCTTCGTCCGTTTTGTTAATTTTCAAATAATCTGCAATATATCCACCGAATGTCGACTCTTTGTAGATTTTTTTAGTATATTTGTTAGTTTCAGCATCTGACCAAGACTCAGAATTCGTGAAATCGGAATCGCTAAACAAATGCCAATCGGCGTCCGTATAGATCTTTGTGATAAGAGAATCATCTATATAAGAAGAATTCTCATAGAAAATGGTCCCTTTGATCATTGAATCGAGAACGCTAAATGGGTATTTGTCGAGTTTGTTTGCTTCGATAACTTGCTTAGCGTATTGGGCGACAAGCTGTTTTGTGGCTGCTTTATATTCGGCTTTGGTATTATCGGCGAGTTTGATGTAATTCACTTTTCTTCCGTAAGAAATACCAAGCGTGCGGTAGTTTTCACGAACTAGATATTCGCAAACTAATTCATCGCGATAGATGTCTGGGAGAACGCTCGTTTCAATATAGGAATTTTCCGTTTTTCCTTCGTCATCTTTCCCATACGTATCCCAAATATTATCGAAATAAGATCTGATGATTGAAGCGTTTTGAGCCATATCTAGGTCATCTAGATGCTTAGAACCGTAAATTTGTTTTTTCGTTTCAACGATTTCATTTCTCTTTTTCCCTAAGGAAGAAGGATCGTTTTTCCATTGGGCGTCATAGAATTTCTTTTCCACGAACTGGCTTTCTTCTTGATATGTTGTGTTTGTCACATAGGAATAGAAAGTCTTATAGATGCGATATAAGAAATTGTTATAGATGCTCTTTAATTTATCGGTCGAGCCTTTTCCGTCTTCTCCGTGGTAAATTTCATATTTATCAGCGATAGTTTGAAGTTTTGCTATATCGCCACTATCGATAGCAGGTTTCAATTCGGTTAGGAAATCACCGAATACGCTCTTGCTATAAAGAACGAGGATATTATTCAAAACTTTTTCGCTATTGGAGTCACCTTCACTTACAAGAGCATCATAAATTTGACCCATTGTATTGTTTTTGACATTATCAACATTAAGAATTTGTTGATTGTATTCACTTGAAGGAAGCTCTGCTTTTACCGTTGAACAGCCAACCATCATGGCACCGGCAGTTAAAACGCTTAACCCAAAAACGAGTAAATTCTTCTTATTGTTTAACATAGTAGCATTTTCCTCCTTTTTGCCAATTTTCCCCGCTATGGTCTTTGAAGCCAATTGCGCATACTTCGCTTAGCATCGCTTTATTTTGCGTTGCGCTTCCTTCGTAAACATCGGGAAGCTTGTAATCTCTTAAGCTATTCTGCCTTTGAAGTTTTTGGGCATATGACTTCCAGTTTTTGACCCAAGTTTGATAATTCTCGTCTTTTGTCGATTGACGTTTGGTGATGCTATAGTTGCGGATACGCTTGCCAAGCGCCTCATCGGTAAACTTAATCGAGCCATCTTCGATAAGGGATTGGAAAATGTATGTGCTAAGAGCGCTATTGTAGGTTTTCACTGCGTTAGTGATTCTTCCTTGTCTAGAAGTATAGACCGAAGATTCTTTTCCAGCGTTATAGTTCACATAAGTATCTTTGTCTTTCTTATCTGCGCCATAAGTTGGATAGCCTTCTTCACCTGGTTTGACCATGGTGTAATATTCGCTTAGCGTGCTAACGCTTTCGCTAGAAGTTCCGGCTTGTTTCACGAATTCGCCATTAAGGTCGAGACCGCTACGTTGAAGAACCATTAAATGGACTCCTTGATAGCTAGAACCGCTTCCAGCACGAACGGCAAGAACAATATTTCCGTCTTTGTCTGTTAAAACGTTTTCATTAAGGCCAACGATATTCTTTGTGTTGACTTGGAAACCTGGGAGTTTTTTATAGTCCTCTGAAACAACGCCATCCTTTTTTTCCGCGTCGTCTACTCTATTCGTATTGTAAGCAATGTCATTTGGCGTAATGACACAGACGTTGTGTTTATTAAAATATTTATTAAATAGGATGTTACGCGGATAGAAAGTGGCTTTTCCTTCATAAACGGTGTTTCCACTTTGATCAGTCGTGATATTGGCTGATTTTAGAAGTGCTTTGGCTGCGCCATAAGGAATCTGCCCGATGCCATGAGTGCCATCATCGTATTTTTCTCCATACGCAAAGAAATCATGGATGGTAGTCCCTTCGCCTGGGCCAGCTCCGAGTCTTTGATCAGTATCGATATCAGAAGCGCTCGTCGCATCTATTTTTAAGCCTGGGGTTAATGATGCAACATTCTTATCGTAATAATCTTTTTCCGCGCCAGTCGTATTTTGATAGCCCTTGTTATAAAGAGTTTCAAAAGCATACATGCCGAGTTTGAATTCTGGAACGAGATCGCTGCTCATTACTTTGGTGGTTGGTTCATTCAATTCACCATAAGCTTTGCCGCTAGTTTCATCATCAGAAGCGGCTTCTGCGATTTCACCAAAGGTTTCGCGGATTCCGCCTTCGCTAGAATCTCCGGCCAAACGAGTGATAGTTAATCCGAGCTTTTTTGCGTTGTCTTCACTAATCTCAGCTTGAGTGTATTCGCCATCAGCAGCGTCAACTTTCACCAAGATGTGGCGGATATTCATTGGGACTTGCTCACGGATCCAACCTTTGTTTTCGGCACCATAAGTGTCGCTTGCTTTCATGAAAAGGTCATCGGACGTTAAGCCGTCTTTCGATCCATCGCGAATGTAGTCGAGATAGTCGTTATTGTATTTGTTCTCGAAATTTTTCTTTTCTTCTTGATAGAGGAAATGGTCATAAAGTTCATCGAGATTCTTGACGTTATTCTTGTCGAAAATCTTCTCGAGTTCCTCTTTGTAGTTTCCACCGGCATTCTTCGCGGCTTGTTGCTGTTCGACAACGAGTCGATTGGCTTCGGTTTTTGCCACGCTGAGAGACGCTTTCATTTCTGGTTTTTCGTAATATTTACGAATGAGAACCTCGTAAACTTTGTCGAATTCGGTAGATGCGCTTTTTCCACCGAGTTGATAGCTCTTTTCGAGGTCGCTAGCCGTGTAAGAAACGGTTGTTCCTAATGCGGTTGTATAAGTAAAAATGGTGCCATCATTTGCTTTGGTGGGCATGTTGCAAGAAGCCAAAGCAGCACAGGTGGCAGCCAACGTTACTAGACATAGAGCGGATTTAGATTTCTTCATTTGTTGATTCGCTCCTCCTTTAAACATAATGCTCGATAAGTTTATTCTCTTTAGAGAATGGGTGCAACATCTAAAATAAGTCATTTTTGCGGTTTATGTTTTTCCTATGTCTTATCGTTTGCCACTTCGATGGCGTAATATTAGAATTAATTGCTTTTTCAGGAGCGAGTAATGTTCACATTAAAAATTAAAAATTTACATGTTTCCGTGAAGGGAACTCCCATACTTCGTGGCGTCGATTTGGAAGTGAATGAAGGCGAAACCATCGCTTTACTTGGACCAAATGGGCACGGGAAGAGCACCTTATTAGCGGCGATTATGGGTAATCCCGCCTATCAAGTCAATGAAGGATCGATCACGCTTGATGGCAAGGATATTTTAAAAATGCCAGTGGACGAAAGGTCGAAAGCCGGCTTATTCCTTGGGATGCAATATCCTAGCGAAATCCCTGGTTTAAATAACGCTGATTTCTTAAAAGCGGCAATGAATGCACATCGCGAAAAACCGATGAATTTATTTGAACTTTATTCCAAATTGCAAAGTGCTTATAAGGAGATGGATATTCCTTTCGAAATGAGCAAAAGGAATTTGAACGAAGGATTCTCTGGCGGCGAGAAAAAACGTAATGAAATTTTACAAATGAGACTCCTTTCTCCCAAGATTGCGATGCTTGATGAAATTGATTCGGGGCTCGATGTTGATGCGATGCAAATTGTTGCTAGTAGCATTCGAAAACAGCAAAACGAAGGGACTGGTTTTTTGATTATTAGTCACTACGCTCGCTTATACGGGATGATTCATCCGAGTAAAGCTGCAGTTCTTATCAACGGGAAAATCGCCGTGACAGGCGGGCCTGAACTAATTGACCGTGTCGATCATGAGGGGTATGAATGGATTCACCGCGAACTCGGAATCAATATCGAAAAAGAAGTTGATGCACCGATGAACCATGTGAGCGTTGGTTCTTGCTTAACAAAGGAAATCGTCAATGGAAAAAAATAGAATTTCCTATATTGATAAAATTCCTGAAAACGTCAATTTAATGGTAAAGGCAAATGAATGCCTTCATCTAGAATTGGCTAGTTTTTCAAAACTCGGCGATATTCAGATCAATATCGGTGTTTTTAAGGACGCGACTGCCGAAATTTGTTTTGCCGATTTCAGCCATGATAGTGGTAAAGTTACAATTGAGGTTAATCTTTTAGAAGAAGGCGCTACAGTGAGTTGGAACCTTGCTTCTTTGTCAATGAATCAAGACGTAAAACAATTTTCGCCTTCCGTTTATCATAAAGCGCCTCACACTCGTGCCTTGGTGAAAAATTACGGTATCGCCCGTGATGCGTCCTCCTTATTTTTCTACGGCGAATCTTCGATTGCTCAGGGGAGCGCTAAATCGTTTACCCGCCAAGAAGCGAAAATTATTGTTTTCGATGAAAAATGCAAAGGGAAAGCATCGCCGGTTCTAAAAATTTCGGAAAATGACGTTGAGGCAAGCCACGGGGCTGCCGTAGGGCGTCTTAACGAGAATCATCTTTTCTATTTGATGAGCAGAGGCTTAACGCTAGAGGAGGCAAAACGTCTTGTTACGTTAGGCTATTTAAAACCAATTGAAGAATATTTTGAGGATGAAACAATCCGTCAAAGAATCGATCAAGCCATCGAAGGAGGCATCTAACATGTTTGATGTCAAAAAAGTACGCCTAGATTTTCCAATGCTTAGAAACAATATCCAAATGCAGGGCAAACCATTGATTTGGCTTGATAACGCCTCAACGACATTCAAACCTGATTGCGTGAGAGAAGCGGTGGACGCTTATTATCTCAGCGAAACAAGCAATAGCCATCGTGGCGATTATGATCTTTGTGCCCAAATGGATCAAAAAATATTGGAAGCAAGAGAAACGGTCGCTAAATTTATCAATTCGAAAACGGAAGAAGTCGTTTTTACTTCTGGAACAACCGGCTCTTTGAATCTTGTCGCTTTTGGGTATGGCTCAAAATATCTAAAGGAAAACGATGAGATCCTTCTTACGGAAGCCGAACACGCAAGTAACGTCCTTCCTTGGTACAAAGTCCATGAAATGACGGGCGCGAAAATCAAATTCATTCCGCTAGATAAAGATGGAAGATTGACGGTAGAAAATCTCCGCAAAACCATCACAAAAAACACAAAAGTTGTTTCCGTTGCAATGGTGACGAATGTTTTAGGCTATATTGCTCCAATCAAAGAATTAGCCAAGGTTTGCCACGAATTTGGGGCGGTTCTAGTTTGTGATGGGGCTCAATCAGTGCCACATATTAAAACAGATGTTAAGGATTTAGATTGCGATTTCTTAGCGTTCAGCGGCCATAAACTGTGTGGTCCAACCGGAATCGGAGTTTTATATGGCAAATTCCCTCTTTTATCCAAAATGGAACCATTTATGACGGGTGGAGGGATGAACGCGAAATTCGATTTATGCGGAGATGTTGCTTACTTAGAACCCCCGCTTCGTTTTGAAGCTGGCACACAAAACATGGAAGGCATCCTTGGCTTAAAAGCGGCGATTGATTATATTTCTAAGCTTGGAATGGATAATATCGAAGCTTATGAACGTAGCCTAAAAGAATATGCCGTTTCGGAATTAGAAAAAACGGGGAACGCGATTCTATATAACGCGAAAAGCGAAGCGGGAATCGTTACCTTTAATATTAAAGATGTCTTTGCTCAAGATGCCGCGACCTTTCTTAATTCGCGCGGAATCGCTTGCCGAAGCGGCCAACACTGCGCAAAAATCCTCATCGATTTCCTTAAAACGGTCGCTACGGTTCGCGCCTCTTTCTATTTTTATACCACAAAGGAAGACATTGACGAGCTTGTCGATGCGGTTAGACACGGAAAGGAGTTCCTCGATGCCTATTTCAATTGAATTAACCCCTTCTATGATGAGAGAAATCATCATGGACCATTATTCTTCTCCGCGCCATAAAGGAGTGCCTACGGAAGAAGGATATCAAAAAATCCATACCGATTCCGTTAATTGCATCGATGATTTTGATCTTTATTTGAAAGCAAAAGATGATGTTGTTATTGATGCACGCTGGGAAGGGGTCGCTTGCACGATTTCTAGCGCAAGCACCGACATTCTTTGCGAGCAAGTAATTGGAAAAAACTTCCAAGAATCCGAATATATGATTCAGCAATATCTCAATATGATTGAAGAAAAGCCCTACGATGATTCGGTTTTAAATGAGGCCCTTGTTTTCATGAACACGGGTAAGCAAGCAGCGCGAATCCACTGCGCGACCATGGGTTGGACGGCAATGGATGAGCTTCTCAAGGACGAGGAGCATAAATAATATGGCGGATACGAAGTTCCTCGACGAAAAATATAAGTACGATTTTAAGACGAACGCCGATATCGTTTTTTCAACTGGCGTTGGCTTAAATGACGATGTTGTTAGAGCAATCAGCAAAGAAAAAAACGAACCAGATTGGATGCTTGATTTTCGCCTTAAAGCCCTTCACACGTTCCAAAAAATGCCGATGCCTACGTATGGCCCAGACCTAAGCCTTTTGGATTTTGATCATTACACCTATTTTACACGTGTTGCGAATAACGAAACAAAAGATTGGTCGAAGGTTCCTGAAGCGGTAAAAAACACCTTTAAGAAATTAGGAATCCCAGAAGCGGAGCAAAAGTATCTTTCTGGAGTAACGACTCAATATGAATCGGAAGTCGTTTACCATAACATGCTAAAAGAAGTGGAAGAAAAAGGCGTAATCTTTCTTTCAACGGATATGGGGTTGCAATTATTCCCTGAGCTTTTCCGCAAATACTTCGGAACCGTGGTTCCGATTGCCGATAATAAATTTTCGGCGCTCAATGGTGCAGTTTGGAGTGGTGGCTCGTTTATTTATGTCCCAAAAGGCGTAAAACTAGAAAAACCTCTTCAATCCTATTTCCGTATCAATAACGAAAAGACGGGCCAATTCGAACGAACGCTGATTATTTGCGACGAAGGTAGCGATATCCATTATATCGAAGGGTGCACTGCCCCAATTTACCAGAAAGAATCCCTCCATAGCGGCGTCGTGGAGATTGTTGTCTTGAAAGGCGCGCATTGCCGTTATAGCACGGTGCAAAATTGGAGTAACAATATCGTTAATCTTGTCACCCAACGCGCTAAAGTGGGGGAAAACGGCTTCATGGAATGGGTTGATGGCAACATTGGCAGCATGCGCAATATGAAGTACCCTGCTTGCATCTTAGAAGGGGATGGCGCAAAAGGGAGCGCGATTTCGATTGCTGTCGGTGGCAAAAATCAATTCCAAGACAATGGCGCTAGGATGATTCATATTGGTAAAAACACCTCTTCAACCATTATCAGCAAGTCCATTTGCAAAAATGGCGGAACCGCAAATTACCGCGGAACTGTAAGGATAATGCCTTCTGCGACTGGTTCTTTTGCCCATGAAGAATGCGATACGCTTATTTTAGACAATCTTTCTTCTAGTGACACGATTCCAAAGAACGAAGTGTTCAATTCCTCTAGCACCTTAGAGCATGAAGCTACGGTTTCAAAGATCAATGAGGAGCAGCTCTTCTATTTGATGAGTAGAGGATTAAGCGAAGAAGAAGCGACACAAATGATTGTGATGGGCTTCATTGAACCTTTCTCAAGAGAATTGCCGATGGAATATGCGGTGGAGTTGAATCAGCTCATTAAGTTAGATATGTCGGATGCGATTGGTTAATATGGATTACGATATCATTGTTGTGGGCGCTGGACACGCCGGAGTAGAAGCTTCTTTAGCCGGAGCCCATATGGGGCTCAAGGTACTTTTACTTACTTTGAATAAGAAAATGATTGCCAATATGCCGTGCAATCCTCATATCGGGGGAAGCGCAAAAGGCATCGTGGTTCGCGAAATCGATGCGCTTGGCGGATTTATGGGGATTGCTGCTGATCATCATCCTCTCCAAATCAAAATGCTGAATACGGGGAAAGGGCCCGGGGTTCAATGCCTCCGCGCGCAAGAAGATAAAAAAGGGTATCCTGCTTTTGTTCAAAGCGTTGTGCTCAATACGAAAAATCTCGACGTCAGGGAAGAAGAAGTAAAATCACTCCTTCATGATGAAAATACCGTTTATGGCGTCAAATTAGCGAGCGGAGAAGAAATTCATTCGAAAGCCGTGATTCTTACCACTGGCACCTACATGAATAGTACGATAATTTCTGGACAAGACGTTCATACCGGTGGGCCAGATGAGCAAAAAGCCAGTGTTGGTTTATCCGCTTCTTTAGAAGAAATGGGGATCGAACTTTTCCGTTTAAAGACGGGGACACCACCGCGTCTAGCCAAAGATACCATCGATTTTTCTAAAGGCTCAATTCAACCAGGAATGGATGGAGAGCTCGCTTTTTCTTATTCGACAACTCATTTCACTCCTTTAAAGAACCAACTACCTTGCTATTTAATTTATACAACGGCTGAAACCTTGCACTTAATTCAGAATAATCTCGACAAATCCGCTGTATTTAATGGAACGATAAAAGGAATCGGCCCTCGATATTGCCCATCCATTGAAAGCAAAGTCGTACGCTTTGCGGATAAAGAGAGACACCAACTATTCTTAGAGCCAGAATTTGAAAACGGGAATAGCATTTATCTTCAAGGATTTTCCAATGGCTTTCCTCATGATTTCCAAGAAAAACTTGTGCGGACATTGCCAGGATGCGAAAATGCGAAACTATTGAAATACGCCTATCAAATCGAATATGACGCGATTAAGCCACTTCAATTCGATGCATCGCTTCGCGTTAAAAAATATCGTGGATTATACGGGGCTGGTCAAATATGCGGTACAAGCGGCTATGAAGAAGCGGCTGGCTTAGGGCTTATGGCAGGGATTAACGCCGCTCTTATGATTCAAAAGAAAGAGCCGTTCGTCCTTCGCCGCGATGAAAGTTATATCGGAGTAATGATCGATGATTTGGTAACGAAAGGCACGGATGAGCCGTATCGGTTAATGTCATCACGCGCAGAATTCCGTTTGCTTTTACGTCACGATAATGCCGATTCTCGCTTAACAAAATATGGCTATGAACTTGGCTTAATTTCGGAAGAGAGGTATCAATCATTCTTAGAAAAATATCGCAAAATCGATGAAGCGATTGCTTTACTGGATCAAACTATTGATCGGCGGGAAGCTTGTAATGAGTTTTTAAAAACAAAAGGATTTAAAGATACCGATATTGGGCATCGTGGCTTAGATTTGCTTAAGCGCCCTGGCATTACTTACCGTGAACTCGCACCATTTTTAAGCGCCCTCGATAAATTCCATTTTGATGATGCTTCTACGCTTTCGCTAGAAACAAAGGTAAAATACGAAGGCTACATTCAAAAAGAGATTCGCGATGCGAAAAATGCGGCAAAACTAGAATACATTAAATTACCGACTGACATTGACTATTCTAAGATTGATGGCTTAGCGTTAGAAGCTAGACAAAAATTAAATCAAGTTATGCCGCGCACTCTTGGACAAGCAAGCCGAATCAGCGGCGTTAACCCAAGTGATGTTTCCATTTTGATACTTCTATTACGAAAGAGAGGAATATTATGACATATACGGAACTACAAACTTCATTCTCTCTTTCTAATGAACAAATCGCGCAATTTCGAAAATATTCTTCCTTTCTTCAAGAATGGAACAAAAAGATGAATCTCACCGCGATTTTGGATGAAGATTCTATTGTCGAAAAACATTTTTATGACTGCTTAATCCCTGCAAAAAGCCAATATTTTAATGGAAATACCATTCTAGATGTTGGATCTGGAGCGGGATTCCCTGGCATGGTTTTTGCCATTGCTTTCCCTGACAAAAAGATTGTTTTAGTGGATGCGACGAGCAAAAAGTGTGCATTTTTAAACGCTTTGAGCAAAGAATTAGGCTTAAAAAATGTTACTGTGATTAATAAGCGGGCTGAGGAATTAAATGACCGTGATCATTTCGATATTGTTACCGCTAGAGCGGTTGCTCCTCTACCGATTCTATTAGAAATCACTGCGCCATTTGCTAAAGTTCATGGGGTAGTTCTCGCTATGAAAGGCGATAAAGGCGAAGAAGAGCTTGCTAGTAGTCATCGTGCAATATCCTTGCTTGATTTGCATTTGCTTACAAAAGAAGTCGATGAGCTCCCGAACGGAATCGGGAAACGCGTGAATTTCTTTTTTGAAAAAGGCGCAAAAACCCAAAAAAGATTTCCACGGATGTGGAGCGAAATCCATTCTCGCCCTTTATAACCGTGAAACTTTTAAAAGTGTTTCACAAATGATAGAGTTTAGTTATGCCATTCATTATTTCAGTTGCAAATCAAAAAGGCGGCGTGGGAAAAACTACCACGGCGATTAATCTTTCTGCGGCCTTAGCCAAAACAAAGAAGGTTCTTCTTGTTGATATGGATCCTCAAGGGAACGCAGGCAGAGGGTTAGGGATCGATATTACCGCTTTACGAAGAAGCGTTTATGACGTTTTGCTTTCCCATTATAACCTTGAACGAGCGATTTTTAGTGGTGTTACTTCTAATCTTGATGTCTTACCAAGCAATCTTAAGCTTGCTTCCTTAGATGTTGAGATTCAATCCCGTCACTTGCCCGACCCCTTTTTCTTGCTTAAAAACTCGCTTTTAAAATTAAAACGAAATTATGACTATATCATTTTGGATTGCCCGCCTTCTTTAGGACTATTATCCATTAATTCCTTAGTGGCGAGCGATTCGGTCATTATTCCCGTACAATGTGAATATTTTGCGATGGAAGCTATCGCGGCTATTCTTTCTTCCATTCGTAAAATCAAAGGCAACTACAATCCGGATTTGAAAATAGAAGGATTCCTATTAACGATGTACGATGCGCGCGCCTCTTTATGCACAGAAGTTGCTACACAAGTGCGTGGGTTATTCAAAGAGAACACTTTTTCTACGATGATTCCTAGAAATATTTCTCTTCCAGAAGCAAGTGCGAGAGGAGAACCGGTGACGGTTTTTCGCCCAACGAGTCAAGGGAGCGTAGCTTATTTAGCGTTAGCGAGGGAGATTTTGTTGAACCATGACGAAAAATAAGAAAACGTTTCTAAAGAATTCCCTAAACGATTTGGTCAAGAAATTCTCGGAGAACGATGTTATCGCTCGCATGGAGAAAGAGTACCAATCGCAAGGCGGGAACAATATTCCGTTATCGCTTATCGATGATAATTCCTTCGTCAAGAAGGTAAAAATTCGTTCTAGTTCCATTGAACGTATTTCCGAAGGAATTATGGAACGAGGTCTTTTTAATCCTCTTGTCGTGCGGCCAAGCGGTGCCCATTACGAATTGATTTTAGGAAGAACAAGATATTTCGGCGCTAAGAAAATCGGTTTAAAGGAAGTTCCTTGTGTCAAAGTAGAAGCAGGGGATGAAGAAACTCTTTTGATGCTTTTGGCGGATAATCGCGACCAAAGAGAGGCGAATGTCGTGGAAATGGCTTTGCTCTATGAAACGTTAACGGAACGTTTTTCTTACTCGCAAGCCACTCTAGCCTCTTTGTCTCACCAATCAAGGAGCCAAGTCACTAATATCATGCGGTTATTATCCTTACCAGAAAAAGTGCTGATGGAAGTGAGTGATGGGGGCTTATCGTATGGCCACGCTAGAGCAATCCTTTCGTTAAGCGATGAAGAGATCGAAAAGATTGTTTCCCGCATTCACGCTGAGAAACTTTCCGTTCGCGATACAGAAGAACTTGCTAGGCAATACGCAAGTCGTCTTCCTTCGCCTTCTCCGATTTTGAATGATAATTTAAGGCTAATAACTCGCGCCAAAAGCGTTATCGCTCATAAGCGCTCGATTACTTTCGAATTCGAAAATGAAGAAGACAAGAATCAGTTTGTGAATTGGGTTTTGCAGCATGAGAAACAATAAATGCCTTGTCGAGCTAAATATAGAACCTGCTTTAGACAAAAAGGAAAATAAGTGCATCAATGTTTCTTTCTTCGAAAACGGGTTATTTATTCTTAGCGAATCGCCTTCTTATTCTTTAAACGAAAAGATCAAAGTCAATGTTTCTTTTTTACTCATGGATGAAGAAGTGCTTGCTTCTCTTCGTTTCTTTTTAGAGACAATGAAAAAGGTAATGAGCGAAGCTCCTCGAAACCTTAAAATAGAGAACTTTTCGAGTAGTGAATATTATCTATCTTTCGGCGACGATATTTTTACTGGCTCACTTGTTTTGACCGATGATGAGGCGATGAGCTTACTAAGCGAAGAAGAAATAAAAATCGCGAAATGGAACAATAAAGTCGTTAATTTTGTGAAGCGTTGGAATGGGTATCTATCCGCGAAAAACTTGCATGGGAAAATTTTGTCTAATCCTTTAGAAGCGCATTTTCTCCGTCTCCAAAGTCGTTTCTTGTTAGAAAAATCTCAAGCCTTTCTTGGCTCTCTATATGAATGTAATTCTTTAGAGAAAGCCATCAAAAACGCTGCAAAAGTTGCTTTTTCTTCTTCGAAAATGCCTGTTGGAGAAAATCGCTACATTCTTGAAAATATGTTTTTGAAGCGCTTACTCCCCTTATTAAAGAATGCGAAAAACAAAGAAGCTTTTAATCGCGATTTCGATTCTTTAGTGAATGAATCGCTTTCTATCGATTCTCAATACTCCTTTGGAGAGATAGCCTATTGGATCGATAACATTTATTTAGAGCTATTGCTTAATAAGAAATTTATTATCGATGAACGGAAAGTCGCATTGTTACATGAGCCGATTTTAAGCGAAACATTACTGGATTATTTTGGGAAAAATGACGCCTCTTCTTATTATGCGATGCGAGAAAGAAATCGCTTATTTGAGGATGAAAACAATTCCGCCATTTACAATTACTTAAGAAGTTACTTACAAAATAATTCCAATTTTTCGCGTGAATTAGACCCCTCTCACCTTGCATAGCGATAAATTCGCTCTATAATGGAGGTACTTCAGGGTGACGAGAATTACGTCAACTGGCGGAGATAGCCCGCAAGTCCAATGGCAGATTGGTCATGATCTGGTGGAATTCCAGAGCCAACGGTACAGTCCGGATGGTAGAAGTGGATTTATTGCTTTTACTGGCCTCCCTGAAGTGGAGGCTTTTTCTATGAACGACTTCTTTGAGTATCTTAGCTTGTTTATTTTTGCGCTTTTGCTCATTTTATATGCCGCGTTTTTAGCAAAAGTTACGCCGCAAAATCATCGTAATTCGACTCGCCTATTGGCTCGTGTTGGCGTTTTTGGAGCGCTAAGCGCGATTCTTTATATTGTTCCTATTTTTCAGATTAAACTCTTTTTTCTCCCTTCGTTTTTGGAACTGCATTTCGATGAGATTCCCGCCTTTATTGCTGGATTTGCGTATGGGCCAATCGCTGGGACGATGGTAATTCTAATTAAAACGATCTTAAAACTTCCTTTTACTTCTTCTTTGACGGTAGGGGAATGGAGCGATTTTCTTTTTAGCTTGGTTTTTGTTGTGCCTGCTTCTTTTTTGTATCAAAAGAAAAGAACCTTAAAAGGAGCGGTGCTAGCGATATCCTTTTCTTCCCTTTTGCAGTTGATGGTGAGTGCTATATTAAACGTCTATCTTGTTCTTCCTTTTTATATGAACGTGATGGGGCTACCTTATGAAAATCTTCTTGCCCTTTGTAAGATTGCTAATCCGAATGTAATGGATTTAGGATGGACTTATGGCTTATATTGCGTTATTCCGCTTAACTTGATCAAAGATGCGATTGTTCTAGTAATTACTTTTTTCATTTATCGTCACATTCACGTTTTGCTTCATTTACAAAATCCTAGCAATTCTTAATTAAAAAAAGAAAAACCCCTTAAAGGGGTCTTCTATTAGAATCGAAATTATTCTTCGACGATTGCACCGACTGGGCAATTGGCAATCGCTTCTTCAACCGCCGCTTCGTCATCGACTTCGCCTGCGACCGCTTTCCCATCATCTCCAAAAGAGAAGACGCTTGGGACTGTGCCAACGCAAAGCCCACAACCAATGCAAGCATCAGCGTTAACCGTTACTTTTTTTGCCATGCTTTTCCTCCTAGACAATTTCCCACATTATATGCATTTCAAAATTTGCGTTCAACGTTAAACTCGTTTGCTTCCGCTTCGCACGCGCTTGCGCTAAAATATGCGCGCTATGAAGAGCAGAATGAAGAAATGGGCACGTTATCGAAAAAAGATTGTTCGGACTCCTGAACAAGAATTTTCGAAACGGAAACCTCTAGAAGTAAAAACCTCTCCAGAAGACGATTACGCGATTAATCAAACCGCGGTAAGCCGAGGAGCAATTTCTTTAGAAGGAATCGGCGGAAAAAGTTATCACAGCACTTTGTATCATGAGTATCAAATCAAGCAGTGGGTTTATCTTGTCTTAAAGATTGTGTTACTAGTTTTAGTCGTTGCCGGACTCATCATTCTCTATTTTCAATGGGTTAAAAGGTGAACTTATGGAACAACACATCGCTATCGCTATTGATGGGCCTGCCGCGGCGGGGAAAAGTACAGTCGCTAAAAAAGTGGCTGCTTTATTAAATTTTGTTTATGTGGATACTGGCGCTATGTATCGTGCCGTAACTTATGCTGTGCTTTCGCGCGGACTTGATCCAAAAAACGAAGCCGATGCCATTACCGTTCTTCCGAATTTATCCATCGATCTTCTCTCCGATGGCAAGGTGATATGCAATGGTGAAGATGTTTCCAAAGTCATCCGTGAACCGCTTGTTTCGAACAATGTGAGCTATATTGCGGCAATGAAACCGGTTCGCCTCGCTCTTATCGGAATGCAAAGAAAACTAGCGGAAAGCAAATCCGTCGTTATGGATGGAAGAGATATTGGCTCTTACGTTCTCCCTCATGCCCAAGTGAAGATTTTCCAAGTGGCGAGTGTGGAAACTCGCGCGAAACGCCGCTATGAAGAGAATTTAGCGAAAGGGATTCCAACAACCCTTGAAGAAGTGGAAGAAAATCTTCGTGAGAGAGATAGAATCGATAGTAGTAGAGAATTCGATCCTCTAATGCAAGCACCTGATAGTGTTTTGCTTGATACCTCTTCTTTAAGCATTGATGAATCTGTCGAAGCCGTTTTAAAAATCGTGCAAGAAAAAACCGGATTGGAGGCTTTATGTCATTAGGGACATTAGCGATTGTTGGCGCTCCTAGCGTTGGGAAAAGCACCATTTTCAATCGAATTGTTGGCCAAAGAAAAGCCATTGTCGAGCCTACGCGCGGAATTACGCGCGACCGACTTTACGCAAAAGCGACTTGGCTTACCAAAGAATTCATGGTGATCGATACCGGTGGAATTCAAATCAAAGACGCCCCTTTTCAAGAAGAGATTAGAGCGCAAGTCGAAATCGCTATCGAAGAAGCGGGCTTAATCCTTTTCGTTACTGATGGAAAAATGGGCTTATCGGGCGATGATAAATTCATTGCGCGATTACTATATGGAGCGAAGAAAAAAGTCCTTCTAGCGGTAAACAAAATCGATAACATTCAAGAAATCGCGAACCAATCAGAATTTTATCGGCTTGGTTTTGGTGACCCTTTTATCGTCAGTGGGGCGCACGGCATTGGCATTGGCGACCTTTTGGATGCAATTATTAAAAATCTTCCCGTCAAGGAAGAAAAAGAATACGGGGATGCGATTTGCTTTTCTCTTATCGGAAGGCCAAATGTTGGGAAATCTTCCTTGGCAAATCGCCTTTTAGGAGAAAAAAGAACCATCGTCAGCAATATTGCGGGAACAACGCGCGATTCTATCGATACACCTTTTGAAGCAAACAATAAAAACTATGTTGTCATTGATACGGCAGGACTAGTGAAACGCGGCAAAATATACGAAGCCGTCGATAAATACGCCGCACTCCGTGCGATGGAAGCGATTGAACGCTCCGAAGTCGCGGTTTTGGTCGTTGATGGCTCAACTGGCACGATTGAACAAGACGCCCATGTCGTTGGCTACGCCATTGAAGCGAAAAAAGCCATTGTCGTTTTGGTGAATAAGTGGGATGTTAGTCGCCACTCTGAGAACGATGCGAGCGAATTTTTAAAGAATTTCCGTGCGACATTCAAGTTCCTCGATTATGCCCCAGTCTTATTTGTAAGCGCAAAAACAGGCAAGGGCCTAGATAAAGTCTTGCCTGCGATTGAAACCGCTTATGAAGGATACCATCGACGCATCCCTACTCCGATATTGAATCGAATCATCGCGGATGCCCAAGCCATGAACCCGACGCCAAATTTTAACCACGGACGTTTGAAAATCGTTTTTGCAAACCAAGTAAAAGTTTGCCCGCCGACTTTTGTCATGTTCTGCAATGACCCAGATTATGCCCATTTCTCTTACACCCGTTATCTTAATAATCGTTTACGAGAATCCTTTTCTTTTGATGGATCTCCGTTAGATATTGTCTACCGAATGAGAAAATAATTTTATTTTTGCGTAATCTTTACTTTCTTTTCACTTTCCTTGCATTTTTATGGTAAACGCGAAAATTACTTCATTAGTTTCGAAATTAATTTTATAAAAAGTATCGATAAAATCTAGCTTTTTACCAAAAATATCGATAAAATCTAGCTTTTTAATTTTTCATTTTAAGATTTTGAAATAAATCAAAAAGTTGGAAGGGCTTTCAACAAAATAGCAATATTCCTGAATAAAAAATTGCAAAAGTTTCGATGCCGTGCTAACTTATGAGTACTATTTTAGCAATAGGAGGTTACTCATGAACAAAGCTGAATTAGCATTAGAAGTCGCCGAAAAGGCCGAAATCGCGAAGGGTGATGCCCAAGCTGCCGTCGATGCAGTTTTTGAAATTATCGAAGATGCTCTCCTCAAAGGCGAGGAAGTGAAAGTTTCTGGATTCGGTATCTTCTCGAAAAAAGAAAGAGCCGCCCGTGAAGGCACAAATCCTTCTACCCAAGAAAAAATCCAAATCCCAGCAAGCGCTTCCGTTGGATTTAAAGTTTCTAAAACCCTCAAAGACAAGCTTAACTAAGCCTAGCTATTTTTGATAATGGTTTTGCCCTGATGAAAATCGGGGCTTTCTTTTTCTCTTTTTCTTTTCTTGCTATATACTTGTGCTTACTATGCGTGACTCTCGATTTGATGATTTAGTGCCCCTATTCCATCTGAACCAAAAAAGGCTATATATCGTTGGAGGCTCTACTCGCGATTTATTATTGAATCGAGAATATACCGATCACGATTTTGTCACTGACGCAACCCCGGAAGAAATGAAACATTTTCTTATTGAAGCGAATTACACCTTTTCTCGTTTTGGGTCAGTTCGCTTGAAAATAAAAGGAGAAGAAGTGGATATCACTACTTTACGAGAAGAAGGAGAATATCTTGATTACCGTCATCCTTCTTATATTCGCTTCATTAAGGACTTATACAAAGATTCCTTAAGACGCGACTTTACGATTAATGCGATTTATCTTGATGAAGAATACAAGATTATTGATTATCATAATGGCCTCATCGATTTAAAAAAACATATGATTCGCTTTATCGGTGACCCAATCAAACGTATCGAAGAGGATCCCTTACGGATTTTGCGGGCGGAGCGATTCGCGGAAAAACTTCATTTTGAGCTCGAAGCGAATACGAAAAAGGCAATCGCGATGAAACGATATTTGCTGGATGAATTAAATCCCGCCAAAATCGCCGAAGAAGAAAGGAAGAGGAAAGAAAAATGACAAAGAAAAGCATCATGAACGCGGTAAGTTTCCGTTACGCGCTTCTCGATTCCTATAAAAGGATGAACATCATGGAAAACGAGCTTGTCGTTTTGCTTATGATCGATCACTTATTAGAGCAAGGGAATTCTTTAATTACGAACGATATGCTTTCTTTGAAAATGAACTATTCTTCTAGCGAAATCGATAAAATCTTAGTTGGTTTATTAAAACGTGGCTTCGTTTCAATGGAAATGAAGGATAACAAAATGCGCACCTCGATTGATCCACTGAAAGAAAAAGTGTATGCCCAGTTCAAGAAAATGATGGAGCTAGAAAACGCAAGTCTAGCGACAGAAGAAAAAGAAAATGTTTTACAAGAGCTTTGCGAATTTTTCGAATCTCGTTTTCAAAGAACCCTTTCTCCTTTAGAACGCGAAATGATTGGTAATTGGGTGAATGCTGGCTATAAAAAACAAGAAATAGAAGACGCGCTTCTTGACGCATTTCATGATGGGAAACGTACCGTTAAGGCAATAGACCGCGTTTTGCGTTCAAAAAGAATGACGCAAGATTTTGAAAAAGAAGGGTATAGCGCTTCTTCTTCCTCTTGGGATAAAGATATCGAAGAAACGATGGCAATCGCTAAAGCGATGTGGGGAAGTGACGATGGGAAAAAGTGAGGAAGTCCTTTCTTATCTTATCTCCACCTATCCAAATGCGAAATGCGCCTTACATTTTTCGAATGATTACGAGTGCTTGGTTGCTATTGTTTTAAGTGCCCAAACGACGGACAAAAGCGTTAATAAAGTCACCCCGACTCTTTTCTCTCATTTTCCTAACGTAGCCTCTTTAATGCATGCGAAAATGGAAGACTTAGAAAACGACATCAAATCCCTTGGTTTATATAAAAACAAAGCAAAATCCCTTCAAAAGCTTGGTGAATATATCTATTTGCACACGAATGGAGCGATTCCTCACGATAAAGAAACCCTCCTAAAGATACCGGGCGTTGGCGAAAAAACCGCGCGAGTTTTTCTTCTTGAACGGGCTAACGCGCCTTTTATTCCCGTTGATACGCATTTATCTAGAATCGCCAAACGATTAGGGTATGCGAAAGAAAACGATTCTCCTTTATTAATCGAAAGGAAATTAGAGAAGAATTTCCCGATAGAAAAATGGGGATTTCTTCATCATGCTTTCATTGAATTTGGGAGGAATCAATGTACGGCAAGAAACCCTTGTTGTTCAAATTGCCCTCTTTCAAAATGTTGTCGTTACTTCAAGAAGAATTCTTCCACAACTGGCAAATAATCGTAACGAGGGTGATACCCTTCTTTCACCAAGTGTCCATGTTCTTTAATGCTTTGATAGGGGATTGATTTTCGGGGTTTTTCTTCATAAAAAGTGCAAATGAAATCCGCATCAATCGCGTAAGTTTCATCTAACGTTTCCCAGTGAATTAGGAAAAAAGCAATGCCCCCATTTTCTTTAACCGCCCTTAGGTGTTTAACTTGCTGAGGAGCGATGTTATTAAGAGGGAGCGAGGTTTTGCTTTTGGTGCTTTTTGCTTCAAAATCCAAATAACGCCCCTTATACACCCCGTTATAGTCTGTCGTACTTTGCGCTTCGAAATAAGCATGCGTGATTTTTGCGCCATGCGTGTAATCGACTTTGACAACATTAATGGGAGTTGGGCGCTTATACACAAGCGCTAAATGATGCTCAAGATAATAAGAGTTAGCGTCATTAATATCGCTTTCAAAGCCCATTCCGCGATTAGCGGCGCTTAAAGAACGCTTTTTGATTGAATGGCTGGCTTTCTTTTCCCTCTCTTGATAAGAAGGGGCTTTGACCCCGCCTGGATAATGGATCATTTTAAGCTATCCTCAACGGCTTTATCGAAATCAGTGGGGGTAACGGTTTCCCCGTTTTTTAATTTGCTGACGATCGTAGCGATTGGAGAAGGGAGATGAAACAAGTGCGACAAGGTTTTCTCGTATTCGTTTCTTACAATATCTTTTTTCGTTAGCAAGGCTTTGTATAGCTCGATTAAGTTATAAGCGTCTGCGAGTGCATCATGGGCTTGGCCTTCAAAAGGAGTCGAAAATAGCTTCAAGTAGTTGGTTAATGAATATGGATTGCCATGCTCATCTTTGATGTAAGAACTAATAAATGCGCTGAAATCGAGGTAGTTCTTTTTCATTAGACGTGAAAAAGATAAGCCGGCATCGCCATTTAAATAGACACTGCTTTCGATGATTTTGATATCTTGATTGCCAAAAGTGACAAAGACGCAGCGATCTTCGTATTTTTTGACGTAATGATGAAAATCGCTGAAGGCTTTAGGAAATAAGACACCCTCTTCTTGCAGTTTTTTCTCTGTAATTCCGGTTAAATCGGTGACGACACGCCCAACGGGGTTTTGGGCTTTTACGTACCGTTTGAATGGTGGATTGATATTTTTAATCGTTAAATCGTCATGGAGCAGGACACTATAAGCGCCAATTTCAATCATCTCATGAGAGAACTGAGTGCCTTCTAAGTCAAAGAAGACGAGTACCCTTTTATCTCTAATCGCTTTTCTTAATGCTTTCATGGCAGTAATTGTAGCACGATTCGTACAAATTCCATCACGCTCATTCGTTGAAGTAAAGCGGTGAGTTCCCTATAATATAGGGAGTGTCTTTTAATTATGGAAAACAAAGTGAATTTAACAGCAAAAGCAATCCTCGACAAGAAATTTACGAAAGATGTCAAAGGATATAATCCTGACGAAGTTGACTCCTTCCTTGACGATATCATTGCAGATTACCAATCGTTCACGCGGTTTCTAAAAGAGAAAGACGCCAAAATCGAAGCTTTGGAAAGCAAAATTGCCGCTTATGACGCTAGCTATTCTTCTGCAAATAAGAAGTATGGTGAGCTTTATGAGCGCGCAAAATTGCTCGAAATCGAAAACGCCTCGCTCAACAAGAGGCTTGAAGGAATTAAGCCAAGTGACAAAGTGACTGCGGAAAACATGGAATGGATTCAGCGCTGCCACAAATTGGAAGACTTCCTTTATCGACATGGTTTTACCGAAGCTGATTTAAAATAACCAATTATCCGGCTCGGGCGATGACTGTTTCTATTTGAAATAGAGGAAAGTCCATGCTCGCACGGTCTGCGACGACCGTAATGATTGCGCTAGGGGAATCAATAACCCTAGGTACGTAGGAGTACGTAACGGCGGAGAAACTCTCTAGAAGATGTCTTCTCCTTAAAGTGCCACAGAGACGAGCTTGATGGCGACATCAAGATGAAACGCGGTAAACCCCACAAGCGAGAAACTCAAATTTGGTAGAGGAAGAAGGGAAATCGAATTGAAGATGACTCTTCCAGGGCAACCTGAGATTAATATTCGCCCTCGACAAAACATGGCTTATAGAGCCGGATACTCATTGGATTAGAGGAATGATTATGAATATACCAACAAAAATTACCGTCACTCGTATCGCCCTAGTCTCTTTACTGCTTATTTTTTTATTTGCCCTTAATTTCATTCCGAATTTGCCTGTTCCCTTTTTGGGGAACGCTGAATACGGGGTCAATTTATATTATTTCATCGCGTTTATCGTTTTTGTCATTGCTGCCACGACGGATTTTGTGGATGGTTATTTAGCAAGAAAATGGCACCAAGTCACTGACTTAGGCAAATTCCTCGATCCTGTCGCGGATAAGCTCCTTGTCGACTCTTTATTGATTTATTTGATTTTGCCTCATTTTTATCTTGGGACATTAACGATTCCAACTTATTGCGTCATCATCATGATTCTTCGCGATTTAGTCGTTGATGCGTTGCGTTTCATCGCGGCAGGAAAAGGAAAAGTGCTTGCCGCGAATATTTTTGGGAAAATCAAAACCGTCCTTCAAATGATTGCTATTCCTCTCGTTTTATTAAATGGTTGGCCATTTAGCTATTTCGACTTAGGTTGGGGAGAAGGAAGAATCGCCTTAATTTTTGTTTATCTCGCCACATGTGCGAGTTTACTCAGCGGAATCATCTATCTTGTTCAGAACGTATCCGTTTTAAAAGAGGATAAAAAATAATCGAAAATTGCAATTTCTAAAATTTTTTTGGTAAAAAGTCCAAAAATTGGTCTATAGATAAGTGGAGGTACTGTTTCTATGGCAGACAAAAAAGATGAAGCGCTAGAAGAAGCGCTAAGAAGCATTGAGAAGGTTTATGGCAAAGGGTCGGTCATGCGTTTAGGCGACCACCCAAAAGTCAATGTGGACGTGATTCCAACCGGAAGCTTGGTCCTTGATCAAGCGCTTGGCGTTGGCGGATACCCACGTGGAAGAATCGTAGAAATCTATGGACCAGAGAGCAGTGGCAAAACCACTCTGGCTCTCGAAGCGGTTGCAGAGGCGCAGAAAAAAGGTGGTAGAGCCGCTTATGTTGATGCGGAACACGCAATCGATCCAGATTACGCTGAAAAATTAGGCGTAAATATCGATGAGCTCATCCTTTCTCAACCAGATAGTGGCGAACAAGCGCTAGAAATCGTTGAAATGCTCGCCCAGAGTGGCGCGATTGATATTATCATCGTTGATTCTGTGGCTGCACTTGTTCCACAAGCGGAACTTGATGGCGTCATGAGCGATAACCAAGTCGGCTTACAAGCTCGTCTGATGTCAAAAGCCATGCGAAAGCTCGCTGGCGTTTTGGACAAAACTGGTTGCCTGGTCATTTTTATTAACCAAATCCGCGAGAAGGTTGGCGTAATGTATGGGAATCCTGAAACGACAACTGGCGGAAGAGCACTCAAATTCTATGCGACCATCCGTTTGGATATCCGTCGCGCTGATGCAATTAAAAACGGTAAGGATATTATCGGGAATACCGTTAAAGTCAAAGTGGTTAAAAACAAAGTTGCCCCACCATTTAAATCTTGTACCATCGAGATGATTTATGGCCAAGGCTTCACTCGCGAAGGCGAACTTCTAGAACTAGGAACTCAGCTCGGCGTTTTTCAAAAGACTGGCAGCTGGTTTATACTGAATGGCGATAAGATCGGAAACGGAAAAGATGCCGCTTCTTCCTATTTAAAAGAGCATCCCGAGATTACCGATGCCGTTGATAAAGAAATCCGCGAAAAACTCAAGAATGGTGAAACCACCATTAGTGAAGACTAAATTCCTCTATTTTTGTAACGCGACTCTTTAAATTTTTTCTAATATTTTTCAGCACCATAATATTTCATTTGCTTCACTTTAAAATAGAAGGGCAGTCCGCGCTTTTCTTATTACTCTAAAAAGAATTGCGATAAAAAATTCACGAATTGCTCTTCTATTTGCATAAGGTTATAGCCACATTGTTTTTTGCTTGATAAAATATAGCTGTACCTTGTTGGGTGCTCACGCCATAGATTGGTTGTGAATTGTCTTATCGGTATTCACCGTTATATACAAAACATCATCTTAATTTGGAGCGAGCCCCGAAATGGGCTTTTATTAGGAGAATTTTATGTTAGTCGGTTTAAACATTTTGACTGAGGCTAACCCTTTGGCGTGGTGGATTTGGCTCATCATTGCAATTTGTTCTGCCTTAGTTGGGGCACTTGTGGTTGTTTTGATTTACCATGTGCTTCCAAGATTTAAGAAGAAGGGTGCTGAAGTCCAAGCTAAGCAAATCATTCGCGATGCTGAAATCAAAGCGGAAAGAATTGCGAAAAACGCTGAGCTTGACGCGAAACAAATGACGTTTGAAGCAAAGCAACAAGCGCAGCAAGAGATTCGTGAGATGAAATCTGAAGCGCTTGCCGAACAAGCCAAGCTCGATGCGCGAGAAGAGTCTATTTCTCGCCGTGACAATCAGCTTCTTCAAAAGGAAACTGAACTTGATCGTCGCAACGACACGCTCACGCAAAAAATCGCTGATTGCGATAAGAAAGCCGCTGAATACGATGAAAAAATCGATTCCATCATCAAAGAACTTGAGAAAGTATCTGGCATGTCCACTAAAGAAGCACATGATGAAATCATGGCTCGTGTGGAAAGCAAAATGAGCAGTGAAATCGCTGCTTATATCAAGAACCAAGAAGACGAAGCAAAAGAAACTGCCCAGCAAAAGAGCGCCGAAATTCTTTCTTTGGCTTGCGCTAAATATGCCCAAGAAGTGACCACCGAAAGAACCGTGTCCGTTGTCTCTCTCCCTAATGACGATATGAAGGGGAGAATCATCGGGAGAGAAGGAAGAAATATTCGTATCATCGAACAAACTCTTGGGGTTGATATCGTTATCGATGATACTCCCGAAGTTATTACCGTTTCTTGCTTTGACCCAATTCGCCGCGAGATCGCAAAGCGAACCCTTGAATTCTTAGTCAAGGATGGAAGAATCCAACCTGGACGAATTGAAGAAGTTGCCTCCCGCTGCAAACGCGATTTGGAAGCGGAAACCCAAAAAGCTGGCGAAGAAGCTGCCTTCCGTCTTGGATTACCAAAAATCAATCGTGAATTGCTTGGATATTTAGGTAAACTCAAATATCGCACTTCTTATGGGCAAAATGGCTTAGACCATTCCATTGAGGTTGCTTATTTATGCGGAATCATGGCGGCTGAACTCGGACAAAATCAGCTCCTTGCGCGTCGAGCAGGACTATTGCACGATATTGGCAAGGCTGTCGATTTCGAGCAAGAAGGAAGCCACGTTCAACTTGGCGTCCAACTTGCGAAAAAATATGGCGAACCAGAAGTCGTAATCAACGCTATCGCTTCGCACCATGGCGATGTTGAAGCCACTAGCGTTATCGCTCACCTTGTCGCGGCTGCCGACACTTTAAGTGCCGCTCGTCCTGGAGCAAGAAGCGAAACGCTTGAAACTTATGTAAAACGTGTCGAACAGCTCGAAACCATCGCTAAATCCTTTGAGGGTGTTCAACAAGCCTTTGCGATGCAAGCCGGACGAGAAGTTCGTGTCATGGTTATGCCAGATAAAGTGGACGATGCGATGGCGACGAAGATGGCTGCCGATATTCGCGAAAAGATCGAAAACGAAGCCGTTTATCCAGGAACTGTCAAAGTCAGCGTCATTCGTGAATACAAGGCCATAGAAACCGCGAAATAACAATGCGTATCCTCTTCTTTGGTGACATCGTTGGGGAACTCGGAAGGTCCGCTTTAGGGCGGGCCCTTCCTATTTTGAGGCGTAAATATAACCCTGATTTTGTAATTGCAAACGGTGAAAACGTCTCACACGGGAAAGGTCTCAATGAATCCCATTATCGTTATTTGGTCGATTTAGGAGTCGATTGCATTACTTTAGGCAATCATTATCATGATAAAGTTGCGATCGATGACTATATTGATGAGGCTGATAACCTTGTTCGCCCCCTTAATTTAAAGAACTATTCCAAAGGGCAAGGAAGTCTAGCTTTTGAAGTGAATGGAATTTTAGTCCGAGTAACGAATTTGCTTGGCGTTAGCTTCATGAACGAAGAAGTTTTTTCTCCGATTGAATGTATGGAAAAGTTACTCTTAGAGGAAGAGGAACCATGTATTCACATCGTGGACTATCATGGAGAATCAACAAGCGAGAAACAAATTTTCGGTTTTTATTTTGATGGACAAGTCAGTGCGATTTTAGGCACTCATACCCATGTACAGACTTCTGATATGCGTGTTTTACCAAATGGGACTGCCTTTGTCACTGACGTTGGTATGGTTGGAGAACTTAATTCCGTCATTGGCTTTGAGAAAGATTCCGTGATTGATAAAATCGTCTTTGGGAAAAAAGAATCCTTTGGTTTAGCAAAGCACGGAACTGCGACCGTTAATGGGGCAATTATGGACTTCGATGATACGACTTATGAATGCACCCAAATTCATCCAATTTGTTTGAGGGAGGAGAACTTATGAAATGCGAATTCCGCTCATTACCGTCTATGAAAAATGCGAGAAATCGCGTTAGTAAAGCTTCTAGAGTTATTGATTCTGGAGAGGTTCCATCTCGATTAGCCGCATTTGCAAAGGGCAAACGTTTTTTCATTCGTACGTTCGGCTGCCAAGCTAATATCCGTGATGAAGAAGTAATGGCAGGATACCTTTCACGCGCTGGATTTAAAAGGACACTTGATCCTAAAGAAGCGGATTTAGCCATTATTAATACCTGCGCGGTACGCGAAAATGCCGAAGATAAAGTTTATGGCGAAATCGGTTCTTTCAAGGCCAACCATTTGTCTAATCCTTCCTTTTTACTTTGCGTATGCGGATGCATGATGCAAGAAGAAAAAGTCGCGGAGAAAATTACAAAAACATATCCTTTCGTCAATTTGGTTTTCGGAACCCACAATATTCCGCATCTTCTTTCCTTACTGAATGACGTTATCTTGAAAAAAGAGCGGCTCATTGACGTTACTTCTTCTCCTGGCGAAGTCGTTGAAGGGTTACCATCCATTCGCCTTAATGATTTCGAAGCTTTTGTGAACATCTCTTATGGATGCGATAAATTTTGCACCTATTGCATTGTTCCTTATACGAGAGGTCGCGAAAGAAGCCGCGCCCAGAAGGATATCGTTAGAGAATGCAAAGCCTTAGTGGAAGAAGGCTATAAGCAGATTACTTTGCTTGGGCAAAACGTGAATAGCTATGGGCTTGATTTGCATGATGGAACGACATTTGCAGGTTTATTAGAAGAAGTGGCAAAATTAGGGATTCCTCGCTTGCGCTTTTTGACTTCGTACCCTTCGCAATTTACAGAAGAAACCATGGATATCATGGCTACTTACCCCAATATCATGAAATGGCTTCATTTCCCGGTTCAAAGTGGGAGCAGTTCTTGCTTAAGACGCATGGGAAGACGTTATAGCCGCGAACAATATCTTGATTTGGTTGATAAAATTCGCGCAAAAATGCCTTCAATCGCTTTAACTACCGATATTATTGTCGGATTCCCTAATGAAACCGATGGAGAATTTTCTGATACCCTTTCTTTGTGCGAGCGTGTGCAATATAGCAGCGCCTTTACTTTTATTTATTCGCCTCGAAAAGGAACGCCTGCCGCAAACATCGTCGATAATGTCTCTAGCGAAACGAAGCACGAACGCTTTGATGCTTTAAAGGCAGTCATTGAAAAAACAACAAGCGCTCATAGCGAAGCGATGGTTGGTCACACTTACGATATATTGGTCACTGGTCCTAGCAAACGCGATAAATCAATATTAAGTGGGTATGCCGAAAACGGAAAATTGGTCAATTTCAAAGGCCCTAGCTATTTAACTGGTGCGATTGTGCCTGTAAAGGTAATCGAGTCGCACGCGTATAGTTTACTTGGCGAACTCGTTGGCGATCCATTGATATTAAAAGCAAAAGACGTCGCCTATACGCTTTCCGTTGATCCTCTTTTTAAAGAATTCACTACGTTGCTTAAAGAAGCAAATAGCCGAGAAGTCAAAGCGTTAGGGGAGAAATACATCGAAAAGAAGAAAGAACTCGCTCTATCGATTGGTGACCCTCAAAAGCATGCAGTCGTTAAAAAAGAATACGAAGAAGTGCTTAGCGAACTGAAGAATAATCCTGTTTTGGAGAATATTGAATCGCTATGCCCTTTAATCGAAAGCGAGCTTTTACGCATTAAAGGGATATTGGAATGATTATTGTTCTTACTGGAGCAACGGGAACTGGAAAAAGCGCTTTGGCGATTTCTTTAGCTCAAATTCTAAATGGAGAAATCATTAACGCCGACGCTTTTCAAGCTTATCAAGGTTTATTCATTGCTACAGCCGCTCCAAGTGAAAGCGATAAAAGGATTGTTCCGCATCATCTCTATGATTTTGTTCCTTTAAACGAAGAATACAATGTTTCGCGTTATCAAAAAGACGCTAGAGAAGCGATAAAAGATGTCCTTTCTCGTCACAAAACACCGATTTTAGTTGGGGGCAGTGGATTATATATTCGTAGCGCTCTTTTCGATTACGATTTTAGCGTTGATACGAGTCACGTCGATCTTTCTAATTACGATACAATGACAAACGAAGCGCTTCACCAAGAACTAGAAAAATTGGATCCTACGGAAGCAAATAAAATTCATCCGAATAATCGTAGAAGAGTGATGCGTGATATTGCTCTTTGCTTAGCCTTAAAGCGAAGCAAAACCTCCTTTTTAGAAGAACAAAAGCATGAACCGATTTTCGAAACGAAGTTTTTTACCTTGCATCTAGAGCGAGAAAAACTTTACCCAATGGTAGAAGAACGCGTAGAGAAGATGTTTCAGCTTGGCTTACTAGAAGAAACAATCCCCCTCATCGAAAAATACGGGCGAGATGCACCTGCTTTTAAAGCAATCGGCGTCAAAGAGTTTTTCCCCTATATGGATGGACTGATCTCCCTAGAAGAAGCGAAAACGACCATCAAAGAAAACACCCGTCATTACATTCGTCGGCAAGAAACTTTTTTCACCCATCAATTTCATAGTGAAATGGTTACTTCTCTCTCCGATATCCTTTCTTCATTAGACTCGATTATCTCTAGATAAAATAGCACTCAAACGTTATCATTTTTGAAGCGGAAGGAGTGAAAGAAATATGTCTTTATTAAAAATCAGCGAAATTGCTAAAAAAGCCGGAATCGGCGAAAAATATGTTGAGCCTTATGGCTTTTATAAAGCAAAAATCAATCCTGCCATTTTTGAAGAAATTAAGAATAAACAAGACGGAAAACTTATTTTAGTAACTGCGATCACTCCAACAAAAGCTGGGGAAGGAAAGACAACCACTTCGATTTCTTTGCTTGATGGCTTAAATAGAATTGGCGAAAAAGCCTTGCTTTGCTTAAGAGAGCCTGCGATGGGGCCAACATTCGGTTTAAAGGGTGGCGCGACCGGGGGAGGTAAAGTCACCATTGAGCCACAAGAAGACATCAATCTTCATTTCAATGGGGACATGCATGCTTTAACTAGCTCCATTAACTTAATATCAGCAATTATTGATAATTCCATCTTCCAAGGCAATCCTTTAAACATCGATCCAAAACGTGTTGTCTGGAAACGGGCGATCGATATGAATGATCGCGCCTTAAGAGAAATCGAAATCGCGGAAGGTGAGAAAAACGGCGTAACGAGAAAGGATGGGTTCATTATCACCGTCGCTAGTGAACTTATGGCAATCCTTTGCTTAGCGAAAAACGATGAAGACTTTTTAAATCGGTTAAAAAAGATTATCGTGGCTTATTCTTATGATGGTCATCCAATTACTATCGAAGATTTAAAAATTACGCACGCTATCATGAAGCTCATGAAAGAAGCGCTTAAACCAAATCTTGTCCAAACTTCCGAGAATAATCCCGTTTTAATTCATGGTGGCCCTTTTGCGAATATCGCACATGGCTGCAATAGTCTTATTGCGACAAAACTTGCCTTAAAATTAGCCCCGATTGTGATAACAGAGGCGGGATTTGCGGCGGATTTAGGGGCGGAGAAGTTTTTTGATATTGTCGCTCCTATTGGAAATCTGCACCCTGATTTGGCTATTATGGTCGCGACGATTCGCGCGTTAAAGATGCATGGCGAGGTCCCTTATGAAGAACTCGACAAAGAGAATCTAGTAGCGTTAGAAAAAGGCATGGCGAACCTAGAAGTTCATCTCTCTAACATGAAAAAATTCGGGATGCCTGTCCTTATTGCGATTAATCATTTCGCTTCTGATAGTGAAAAAGAGATTCTTTTTGTGGAGAATTACTGCAAAGAAAGAGGATACGCCTATAGTTTCGTCGATTCTTTCTTAAAGGGTAGTGATGGCGCAATTGATTTAGCTAAGAAAACCATGGATTTCCTTACTAGCGTCCCAAGTCACTTTGCTCCTATTTATAAGAAAGATTCTCCAATTCGAGAAAAAATAGCGACAATTTGCAAAGAAATTTATCGGGCTGACGACGTTAGCTATAGCGAAGAAGCTCTAAAATCCATCGAACGTTATGAGGCAATGGGCTATGGGAGTTCTTATGTTTGCATGGCGAAAACTCCGAATTCGTTAAGTGATGATCCAAAATTACTAGGAGCCCCAAAAGGGTTTGTCGTTCATGTTCGCGAAGTCCAATTAGCGAGCGGTAGCGATTTTATTATCCCTTTAACCGGAAAAATATTGACGATGCCAGGCTTACCAAAGCTTCCGATGGCAGTCAAAATGGAGGACGAACCATGGTAAAGGTCGATTACGGTCTATTCGATGTTGTCGAAATGAAAAAAGCTCATCCTTGCAAAGGACGAAGCAAACTATTCCAGATTGTAATGGTTGGCGCGGATATCAAAATCCGCTGCTTAGGATGCGGGAATCTTATCCTTTTATCTCGCGATAAATTTAATGAACGCATTAAACGCGTCGTCTCTAAGAACGAAGGCCCACTAAAAGTTGAATAAATTTTTTGGTAAAAAATGCAAAATGCCCCCTATTAAATAATGGAGGGCATTTATTTTTACTCTAAAGCACGTTTCTAAAATTTATGGTTCGAAATTAGAAAAAACTACGGCGTTAAATGACGTCTCTTTCTCTTTGCCATCTAAAGGGATTGTCGCAATCGTTGGTAAAAGCGGCTCGGGGAAAAGCACTTTATTAAATCTTCTTTCATTACTTACGAAACCCTCAAAAGGCAAAATTCTATTTTTAGGGAAGGACCTAGCTTCTTTTTCGGAAAAAGAAAAGCTCTTTTATCGCAATAAAGTTTGCGGGTTTGTTTATCAAAAGTTCAATCTTTTGGAAAAAGAGAGTGCTTTAAGCAATATCATGCTTCCTCTTTTGATTAGGGGATGTTCTAAACTTGAGGCAAAAGAAAAAACTCTTTCTCTCTTAGCCAAGTTCTCTCTTCTTTCCCTTCAAAATAGGGAAGTGAGTTCCCTCTCGGGTGGCGAGAAACAACGTGTCGCGATATTACGAGCGATAGTGTCTGACCCTGAAGTTTTATTTTGTGATGAGCCAACTGGTGCCTTAGACGAAAAAAATAGTGAGCTAACGATGGAATTATTAAAGGAAATCGCTAAGGATCGATTAGTCATTTTGGTTTCTCATAATCTAAAGTTAGTGAATCATTATTGCGCGTATAAAATTACGTTAAGCGATGGAAAAATTATCGATAAACCAAAGGATTTCGTTTGTGATGCCGTATGGAAAAGATCGATAGAAAAACGAGGACGTTCCTCTTGGAAAATGCCCTTAGTTTTTCATCACTTAAAAGAAGATAAAAGGAAGAACTTCCTTTCTTTTTTATCGAATGTTGTTGCTTTAACGTTCTTATTTTGCGCGATAGGTTTCATTTATGGTAGTGATGAATCGCTTGCCATAGAAAAAGAGAAGTCGCTTCTTCTATATCAAGCTTCTATCACGAAGAAAGAAAGCTATGAACTTCCAAATTCGCCTCTTTCTTTGACGCGTTCCTCTCGTCCAGACAAAGAAGAATTTTTAGAAACCGCTTATTCGATTGGTCTTAGCGTTCATAACGATTATTCGTATTTCTTTCCTAAAGAAACGTCTTTTTCTAGTGGCAAAGTATCTTCTCACGCTTCTTTTGAACCAATTTTTGATTTTTCTTTGAAAGAATTAGGGAAGGAATGGCTCATAAACAAAACTACTTCTATTATTGAAGAAAGCCAATCTTGCTACATCAATGACGTTTTCTTAAATCGCTTTTCTCTTCAAGTCGGCGATAAGATTCATGTTCCTTTAAAAACGACCATAACGTTAGATGATAAAAGCTTTGTCGTGGATTTAACGAGTGATTTTTTAATCGAAGGCGTCATAGAGGAGTTTGGGTTCTTAAATCTTCCAAGGGTGTATTATTCTTACTCTTCTTTCGAAGAACGATTGAAGAACACTTATGTCAAAAATAATTCCTTTCGAAAAAGCATTTTTTCGCTTGTAGAGGATAGTAGTGGGGAAGAGCCTTATTCTTCTTATTCTTATCTACTTTATGCGCATGACTTTCTAAGCAAGGAAAGGCTCTTTTCGCTTGCTCGTAAGAAAAAAGAGGCGAAAGAAGGATTAGAGTATTCTTCTTATTCTTGCTCGATTATCGACTCTTTTGATTCTCTTCATAGCGCGATTAGCGGAGTTCTGATCCCATTTTTGTTTTTGGCCTTATTCGCTTCTTCTTTTATCGGCGCTTCAATTTCCTTTTCTTCCTTTTTAGAGCGAAAGAAAGAAGCGGCAATTTTGACCTCGCTTGGCGCTTCCTTTTCTTCCGTCATCTCTTTATACGCGAGTGAATCACTCTTTATTTCTCTTCTTTCAACTCTATTTTCTTTATTTCTCTCCGACCTTGTAGAACTACTTCTTAACCCGATTCTTTTTCATTGTTCCTTAATTCCTAATCTCATTCAAATTCCATTTTTAACCTTATTTGGTATTCCTCTACTATTTCCTCTTTTGGCTTTCCTTTTATCCTCTTTCCTTTCTTTCTTCGCCACTTTCCTTCCTTTAATTGCTTTTAAAAGAAGCACTCTTCTTAAGGAGCTTAACGATGAATGAAATTTTGCGGATTGAGCGTGTAAGCAAACGCTTTGCTGAACGCTTATTGTATGATGATTTTTCTTTTTCTTTCCCGCGTAGTGGCTTATTCGCCCTGGTTGGAGCAAGTGGCTCTGGGAAAAGCACTCTTTTAGAGATGATTGCAGGGTTAGATAAGGATTATGAAGGTTCGATCTATCTTTTTGATAGAAAGATGAATAAAACTAATGAAGCGAGTCGTTCGCGCCTTCGCTTAAAAGAAATCGGTTTTATTCGCCAAGGATATGACTTATTAGAACTTGAAAAAGCGTTAGAAAATGTGGCTCTTCCTTTGTATGCTGGAAGTTACGAAAAAAAGAGCATCATTGAGAAAAGATCTTCGGATTTGCTTTCGATGCTCGATATGAAGAAATATAGAAAATCAACCGTTAATGAATTAAGTGGAGGAGAAAAGCAACGCATTGCCTTAGCAAGAGCCATTTCTTTAGAAACGAAGATTCTTCTTGCGGATGAGCCTACTGGAGCACTCGACAATAAAAACGCGAAAAAAGTATATGGCTATCTAAAAACACTATCTCTATCAAAATTAGTTATTTTAGTCACCCATGATGAAGAAGCTGCCTATTTTTATGCGGATGGAATTTTGACGATTGAAAATAGTAAAATTACTTTTGCTACCAATCAATCGAAGCCCCCTGAAGTGGCTCGTTTTTCTTCTTTAAGCATCAAGAAAAGGAAAAGTGTTCCTTATGTTCCCTTTTTCTTTTGGATGAAGCATGCTTTTCATTTATTAAAGGCAAAACGGGAACGGACGTCACTTAGTGTCTTTGTCCTATGCTTATCGTTATTTAGCTTAGGCGTATCCGTTTTTCTTTCTTATGAAGCGGGTCAAGAAATCGAAACTGCTTTTTCTTCCTTGATCGGTAATAACTGCATCATAATGGAGAAGGAGGGGAGTAACCGCGCGATTAGTAAAGCGTATGCGGCAACGAAAGAAGATATCGATAGCATCCTCTCTTTTGCGCCGAATATCGCGAAAGGGTACGGAGTTAGCTATACCGTTGATTGGCACTCGTTTTTCCCTAATAACGATATGGTTTACATTCTTTCCGACACAAAGAAAATCGAACTGAATCATTTTTCCGTCTCTACCGCAAATGATTTCGTTTTGTTTGACGCGTCTAGCGAATTAAAGGCATATCCCGAGATCCCTAATCTTTTAGAAGACGATCAAATTATCTTAGGACTACCTTATCAAAATATGGTGCAACTTTGCTTAAGCCTACAAATCAGTAGAGATTACGAAACATTAGGTAAATATCTAAGTGAAAACGATGTGAATATTCTCTTTGAAATCGCAAATTTAAGCTGGAATTACGAAGATAATGAGCTTTATGCGATTAGAGGTGTCGCTCCTAGTGATAAACCTACGATTTTTCACACCAATCCCCTATGGAATTCTTATTTTTATGAAGCTAGGATGCGTTTTCCTACGACAGATGGTTCTGATAATTCTTATCCTTGGGTAATGCAAAAAGTCTATTATTTACGTTCACTTTTAGATAAGGATGACTTCTATTATGAGGTACGGCATAATCCTGCTTTTTATCATTATTTGTTTGATAGAAAAGACGAAACAAGCGTTCTTTTCGTTGAAGAAAATCATTACGAAGTTTATTTTGTGAACCGAAATTCTTTTACTTTTTCTGAAATCGAAGCCATTTCAAAAAAATACAATCTTCCTTACTATTCGGTTTTTGGAGAAGAAAGCTATACGAGTTTTCCTGCCGCGATGATGAGCGGGTTCTTCCATCCTTTTTATTTAAGCAACGAGAAAGAATCTTTGGATTCTCTAGTCGAAACTCTAAGCGTTCTTCCTCTTGAGCAAAAAGATTATTCGCCTTCATTACCAACTAACGTGAAAGAAGGATCGTATCTTCTTCCATTTTCTCAAGGCGTGACGATATCGAATCGCCTTACGAAATTAGTGAAGGGTAGAAAAGCAAAACGCGCGAATGAAGTGGTGCTATCGAAGAAGCTTTATGAGGCGATGGATAAGCCAGACGTCATTTACGGGGCTGGGGAAATCGAAGAAAGAATCAGCGATGAATATGTGGAAAAAGATTATCGAGTTGGAACGTTAAAAGTAGTGGGTGTAAGTGAAAGTAGTCATGATATTCTCTTCGTCACGAATTCTTGGAGCATTGACTTTTTTCGCGATGAGTTAGGGATGAGCTCATTTTATTTGGAGCCAACGCAAGTGATGTTTGAAATTGAGGAAGGAGATGACTCTTTGCTCGATAAGATGAAGCTCGATTTCCCTCTTTATCATTTTGAAAATCCATTCTCTTCTATATCGATGAGTACAGAAAGCGTTATTAATTTTGTTCAACTCGCCTTACTGTTCGCTTCGATTTCTAGCCTTTCGATTTCGTTTTTGCTTCTTATTACGGTCTCTGTTCTTACGTTACGCGAAAATCGTAATGAAGGGAAAATGCTTTTTACATTAGGGTTATCTCGAGAAGACATCCATTCTTATTACAACGTGAATATTTTGTTGCCGTTATTTTTAGCAACGCTTATGTCATTAATCTTAGTTTCCATTGCCGAATATTTTATCCATCAGGAGATTGCTTCTTCTTTCTCTAACGAAGGCCTACCTTTTAATTTTTCTTTTATGCCTCTTGCTTTTGTAATTGCTATATCCTTGCTCACGATGATTATCCTTAATAGGGGATTATGGTTTTATTTGAAAAATTATGATTATCGAAAGGGGAAGAAATAGGAGCAAAAACAAAACGCCATTATTGATAAAAATACTATATCACCACAATTTTATGAAAGTTATTCACCTTTTAAAAATCATTGTGGTATATTAATCCATGGTGAGTTCGTTAGAACGAACTAGGAAGGTTAGGATTCTCATGAAGGGAACTGTGAAGATGTTCAACAAAGAGAAGGGATATGGCTTCATCCACGGTGAAGACAACAAAGATTATTTCTTCCATTACAGTGAGTTGATCATGGACAACTTCAAGACTGCGGACCCAGGCGAACACGTTGAGTTTGAGGTTCAAGAGTCGGAGCGTGGACCACGCGCCGCTAAAGTCAAGAAGGTTGACTAATTAAACTAGCGTATGTTGATATGCCCTGCCTTAGATGCGGGGCTTTTTTGTTTAAAGGAAACTTGAATTTCGACTAAATCTAATATGGAAGAACCTTTGATATTCCTTCAACGATTCCAATACAAAATATCCTAACGCGACATTGAGCTGAATTAGCATTAGTAAAGAGAAACTTTTGCAATTTCATATCACGCAAAAGAAAGCCTAAAATGAGAGTGAAACAAAGAATAAGTTAGCATCTAATTTATTCTTGATTCTAGCGATCCGACTATTAATGGGGGTAAGGAAAGGAGGAGCTGTAGACTATTAATAATCAAGTATAAAGAAAAATCTCCTTCCGTTTTTATTCATCTTTCTTAAAAAAGACATAGTCCTCATCGTATAAAATTCAAAAAAATCAATGATGTTCGATTTTTTTGTTAAATGATTTTTGCATTTTAAAATCAATTTTTCTTAGCAAAATCCCAATAAAAATCTTTGGAAACTATTGGTTTCGCGTGAATTTTAATTGGGAAATAAAAGGTTTTTGAACAAATTTATGAAAGCGCTTATAAAAACATGTCTATTTTGCGTGATTTTCTCTTATTTTTTCGAGTTTATCGGAGTAACCAATAATTTCCTTGTTTTTGATTTTTGCCATCCATTAAATAGGGAAATAGTTCAAAGAAACCGCTTTCTTTGTGCTAAAAATACGAATCCGAGGAGCGGCTTATGAAAATTGGTGAAACAATTAAAAAACTTCGCGTAGACAACAAATTGACTCAAAGTGATTTAGCGGAAATGCTAGACGTTACTAGAGTTGCAGTGTCTAAATGGGAACTCAACAAATCTTATCCGAGCATGGATAATTTGCGCGCCATTTCTAAGATTTTTAACGTCACTTTCGATGAGCTGCTTGAGGAACCCAAAAAGGAACCCGAGCATAGTCTCGAGGAAGGAGAAAACGAAGAAATGGGTAGTAAAGACAATACGCCTAAGAAAAGTGCTGGTACTACTAACAATGTGGGACCGGCAAATAGCCAAGATGTTTCTTCAAAACCAGTCGAAAATGACGTCATGGCAAGTAATGAGCATTCGTTAGAAGCTCAAACAAGCAAAGCCAAGAAGAAACATCGAATTGTCAACTGGGCATTCGGTTGCGGAATGACTTTGATTGGACTTGCTGCAGTTACCTTAACTTCGATCGGTTTAGCGGGAACGTTCGTCGTTAAAGGGGAAGATACTTCCAATTCAAACGCAATTAGTAGTGAAAACACCTCACCGATTCAATCGATTTACGTGAGCCAAAATCCAACTTACATGACTTATTTAGTTGGCCAATCATTCAAAACCGACGGCATGGTTGTTACAGCGGTTCACGAAGATGACACTGAATCGGAATTAGAAGGCTGGACTATTGACGCTCCAGAATCCTTTGATTCGACGAATAATAATCTTACGATAAACGTCAAATATAGCGACCCTTCTGGAAACGAATTCACGACCGATTTAAGCGGGGTGAGAGTTGCTGATCATATGAACGGAGTGTTTTCTCCGACTGACCTCAAGGTTACTTCCGATCCGATTCCTCAGCTTGCAGGGTCCCCGTTTGATGACACCAACCTTGCATTCCATCTCATTTATGATGTCAACGGCGAAACTAAGGAAGATGAAGAGCATTCCTATAAGCTTAATTCTAATCCCACTGGCAATAGCTACGACGTTATTAAATTGAGTGAGAACAAAGGCTTAACAAGCGATACGACCGATGTAACCATTCTTTATTCGCAAGGTAAGTCTTTCCAGCTTCCTGTTACGATGATTGAGTCCATTGAAATTACGCCAAATAAAGATACTTATGACGCGAAAGAGGACAAATTCTCCGTCACGGCTAAAGGCGTGAAGAAAGATGGCACTAAAATCGACTTAAATCCTAAATTCTTCACCTTCACTTCTTCTAAAGAAAAAATCGAAGCCGGAAAAAGCTTCACCTATAATGGCGAGCATGAAATCACATGCAAATATGGGAAGTATTCTAAGAAGATTGCTACGTTCAATGTTACGGTAAGCGGTGGAAAGGATTTTGCCATGAATCCAAATCTAAACGATGACGCTTATTTTAAAGAGTGCGAGGATTTAGTTTGGGATAATGATATAGAACAAACTGAAATTAATGCTTGTCAAAAACTTCAAGAAGTTGCTTCTCCTTTCAATTGGGAAGAAATCACTTCTAGCAACCAAGGGACTTATTATAAAGACCTCTGCGGTTATAGCGAATTCCATGCTAAAGCCTATTTAGGATATACGGGTAACTATAAATATAGCGGAAATGGTTTTGTCCATAATTTCGATGGAGATGGTAGCGATAGTGGCGCATTCATGCGTTATACCTTCACTGCTCCAGGTGGAGGGGAATCCGATCTTATCTTAAGAGGCTCCACGAATGTTGCTGGCTCTACAATTTACGACTCTCAAGATTTAAAGATTTCTAAAGCTGTGAAGATTACTCTTAATGGCACTGACATTACTCCTTTATTCGCTGATAAGGCCTTTAAAGGAGTGACTAGCACTACACCTGATGCTCAAAATCGTAGTGGCGAAGCCCAAGGCATTTCATTAGAGGGCAGATATCGCTTCGTAAATTGGACGGAAGTAAAGGCAAAGGTCCAATTACAACCCGGTGAGAACGTTTTAATGATTACCGCTAAAAATAATGGACAAAGCGGACACTGGGATTCAATTAAGTTCGATTGCACACCTTATAAAACTCCGCTTACAGAGATTGCTCATGCGGTGTTAGTTCTCAATTGATGTG
>DKCV01000012.1 GCA_002449265.1 Caryophanales bacterium UBA6865
ACATCATTTGAAATAGAACATATAGTGAAGAGTTGACGCTCTTTTTGCTGGTGAATGCGCGTATCAAAGAACACGAGAACGTGTTACAATTCCTTTGATGGAAAAATCCGTTTCTTTTTTAGATGCAAAAAATCAAATTCTAGCTTCTATTGAAGCATTCTCACCCAATTGGGAACAGATTTCGTTTCTATTGGTTGGTTTGATTCTTGTTATTTTGCTATCGATAGTCATTACTTTATTCGTCGTCGAAAACAATAAAACAAACCATTTTAAAAAAGAAATCAATAATCAGTCGGCGTCAATTCGCGTATTTTACATTAATCGTCCGAGAAACTATGTCCGTTATTTTAACCTTTCCAGCATGAGCGATGTGAAGATTGCGACGATGGAAGGATTTTATTCTTCTTTTCCAGTTTCTGAACAAGAAAGAGTAAGAAATTGGATCGATGGACTACTTGGCGGAAAAAACGAACAAAAGTATCTCCAAGTGGATGTTTATTTTAAGAAAGAAAGACGGACCATGTCTTCTTTTTTACACGTTGATTCCGTCAATGTCGCAGAGGGGATACTTCATTTAGAAAGCTACTTGCTTCATTTTGATAAGCCATTTCATACCGCGATGAGGAATTTTTCCTCGGAAGGGGAGCTCGCACAGGTCTTGAAAATCAATGGCAATAACGTTGGCTATACGTTTTGTTTTACCTTATGTAGGGGAAAAACAGGTCTTCCTGGCTTTGATCCTCATTTAAAAGATAGTGAGGTCTCTAACGAACTTTTCTTACGCTTTAAAAACGCTTTGTTCCCTTATGTTTCGGGGAATGAAAAGGCGATTCGCTTATCGAATACGGAAATTGTCGTTGTGAATTTCGACATGATCGATATGAGCAATGCGATTTTTTACGCTTTGCGCGTGAAGGATGGCGTAGATAAAGCACTTGATAATGGGAAAAGAAGGACATCTTTTGCAAAATATCAAGTTCAATGTGGAATTGTAAGCAATCGCGACGTCCCCGATGATAGCGATGCCTTATTAGAAGCGGCGAGAAAAAGCGCCTATAACGCGACGGAAACTACGACCGATACCCTCGCTTTCTTCTCAAAAGGCGATAAGATTATCACGCCTGCGGATGAACTCCATTATCGAAGCGAAGTGGACCGCATTATTTATGAAAAGAAACTTTCTTTCTCCTACCGTCCAATTTATGACGTTAACGAAAAGAAAATCTATGGTTATATGGCTCGCGCCGTTCCAATTGGCACTTCCTTTGGCTCGATTGACGAATTAAAGAATTACGCGATTCGCGCGAAAGACGAGAAAAGCTTATTCGCGGCGATTGCAAAACACCTAGTCCCTACTTTTGTGGCTGAACGAATGGAAAAATCGCATCGCTTATTCTTCCCGGCGAGGATGGACGAAAGAATGCTGATTACTTCTTTCTTCCCTCATTATAATGCCGCCAAAGAAGCGAACCTCATCTTTCTATTCAAGGAAGAAGACATCGCTAATTACATTGATCCAGCGAGTATTGACACGTTGTTCAAATTCATCGCGACGATTAAGCGGAACGGCTTTGGCTTTGCAATCTATTTAAAAGGAAAGGCGCTTGTCTTAGACCGCTCGATTTACGAAGAATGCGATGCTTTCTTCGTGGATTTCTCTTCGCGTTCCGAAACCAATATGGATACAGCAATTCGAAGTGAGCTTCACGCGCTGGTTGAACGCCTTATGCGCTACAAAAAGCCAATCATCGGGACAAATTTAATGAACTGGAACGCGATTGAACTTGTGGTTGGAAGCAAGGTGGAGTATATCTCTAGTGATTCATTCGCGCCATACGATGCTATGTTTAAACCAATCAATAGCAAAAGCATTGACCGCGTTAAGAGCATGATTGACCGAAAATAGGAAAGGGGAACTTATGAGTCAACAAATTAAAAACCAAGCCATTACTTCTCGCGAGGAAAATTTCGCGCAGTGGTACACCGATATTTGTAAAAAAGCAGAGCTCATGGATTATAGCTCGGTGAAAGGATTCATCGATTATCTTCCTTATAGCTACGCGATTTGGGAAGAGATTCAAAATTACATGAATCGCCGTTTTAAAGAAAATGGTGCGATGAATGTTTATTTGCCTCTTGTTATCCCGATGTCTTTATTCGCCAAAGAAAAAGAACATGTGGAAGGCTTTGCTCCAGAAACCCTTGTTGCGACTTATGGGGGTGGCAAAAAATTAGAAGATCCATTAGTCATCCGCCCAACGAGTGAGATTTTATTTAGCGAATTATACAAACGCCAAGTTTCTAGCTACCGCGACCTTCCGAAGATGTATAACCAGTGGTGTTCTGTCGTTCGTTGGGAAAAGACAACACGTCCATTCCTTCGCGGGGCTGAATTTCTTTGGCAAGAAGGGCACTGCTTATTCGAAACGGAAGAAGAAGCCGAAGAGAATGTGAAAACCTTCCTTGATATTTATGATGATGTTGGTAAAGACCTTCTTGCGATTCCTTTCGTAAAAGGGAAAAAGACCGAGCACGAAAAATTCGCTGGGGCTGTTGCAACTTATACGATTGAAGCGTTAATGCACGATGGAAAAGCTTTACAAAGTGGCACCTCCCATTATTTAGGGCAAGGTTTTGCAAAAGCTTATGGCATTACTTTCATGGGAAGAGATAATCGTTTATCGATTCCTCATCAAACTTCTTGGGGCGTTTCTACGCGCTTGCTTGGCGCAACGATTATGGTGCACGGGGACGATAACGGCTTAGTCTTACCTCCTTTTGTTGCTCCAATCCAAGTGGTGATTATCCCAGTCCGTCAACAAGAAGATGGAATTTTAGAAGCTTGCGATTCAATCGCGAAGAAACTCAAAGAAAAAGGTATCCGCGTGAAAGTGGATGCTGATCCAAAAAAGACGCCAGGCTGGAAATTTAGCGAATACGAGATGAAAGGCGTTCCTCTTCGTATCGAAATCGGTCCACGTGATTTAGCGAAAGGAGAGGCTGTTCTTACTCGCCGCGTCGATGGAGAAAAGTTAACGGCTAAGATTGAAACGATTGAAGAAGAAATCCCTTCTTTGCTTAAAAGGATTCATGAGCTAATGTACGATAAGGCAAAAGCCTTCCTTGATTCCCACATTTATGAAGCCCATTCCTTAGAAGAACTTAAGGCGATGCTTGATAAAGGCGGATATGTCAAAATGGCGTTCTGTGGGGAATCAGAATGCGAAGATAAAATCAAGGAATTCACGCTTGGAGGAACGGCGCGCTGCATTTATAAAGAAAATGTGGAAGGAGGAACGCTTTGCCCTGTATGCGGGAAGAGTGCCAAGCTGATTGCCTATTTCGCTAGAGCCTATTAAACAAAAGAAATCGCTTCACTTTGAGGCGATTTCTTCTTTTTGAGGATATTCTCTAGACAAGGCAAGAAGATTAATGATCACTAAGGCTAAATCAGGAAGTGACTCGACTAAGACGCTTATGCTTTGAAAGAACGTTGATTTTTCATTGACGAGCAAATAGATTTCGCCAGCAAATAAAGCGATTGTGACGCCGACCATCATAAAAGAAGCAACCGCGATGAATATCGCGGCATCAATCCTTCTATGGCGCACAAAAAATAAGCCTGCAAGGCTAGTTCCCACTCCGATTACGGCGAAAGTAATAATCGAAAATTCCGGAATGATATAAGGAATCATATTCACCCGGGATGATAGATACGTTTTTACGATTCCATATCCTCCGACGATTCCTGGGACCGCGTAAGAAAGACAAAACAAAACGCTTAATACCGATAAAGAGAATAAAGGATCCCTTTGGTTTTCTTCTTTTTTGTCGTGAAGAAGCGTAAAGGCGTAGAGGAGCAAAAAAGCGTGAACGAGGAACAAAAATATTTCATTACCGAGTAATAAATAGGAATCAACCCTTCCGAATCTGATACTTGTAATGACGTTATCGTTTTTTATCGCCGAAGCAAGATTATAGGAATCCATTACGATATTGATTAAGGCATAGGCCAAATAGAAACCGTTTGCGATTCGAAATAAAGAATGCTTTGAATCCGAAACTTTTCGATTTTCATCCAAAGAAGGGATAGACATCTCTTTAGTGACGCTGATTGCTCCATAAACGCAAATAGCTAAATAGATAAAAGCCAAAGCGATGTAAAAATAAATCGTCGTCAACATGCCCGTTGGGTTCGTATTCACACTAATTTTGTAAATCATGGAACCAAAGACATACAAAGCAGCCGCAAACAAAGTGCCTACCATGAGACGAATAAACGTCTTATGGGCACTAATATCTCGCTCTTGGTATTTTTCTAAAGCCGCAGAAGCAAAAAATAGCGCAAGGATGCATAAAATCGTGGTGGGAGTAGCCATGCTAGCGACTTCATTATCGAGTGGAACGTTATTCATACCTGCGCTAAATAAATAGGCAAACGGCAATGGAAAAGTGGCGATGGATAATAAAATCCAGTTCCCTGTGAAGAAAAATTGATAATGTTTATGATTCTTTTTCCGGAGAGAAAAAGAAGTGAAAGCAATAATGAGCGAATGAAAGATCAATTCGAGAATAACAAAGAATAAATACAAGGAATAATTCTTCGGTCGCTCGGTTACACCCATGCATAAAAAGGTTATCCAATACGCTAAAAAACAAGCCGAAGTAATGAAGAAAGCTGTCGCGTTACTAATCGCTCTACGTTTATCATCCATCTCTTCTTTATTTTCTACCATGGCAACATTATAAAACCCGTCTTTTGATTCGCAAGAAAATGCCTTTTCCTATGCCTTTTTTCTAACTCGTTCTTTCTTTATTTTAATGAAAACAGCTTTTATTTTTCTTTTTGCTCTTACGAATTTTAGGTTTCACACAAAACTTGCGAAAGTTTCTAGCAACTTCTTACTAGTTTGTGCTAGTATATTGCGGCACGGAGGCGTACCCAAGAGGCCGAAGGGGGCAGATTGCTAATCTGTTAGTGGGAGTTTCTTCCAGCGAGAGTTCAAATCTCTCCGCCTCCGCCAAATTTTTAAACTATCTCCAAGATTTTGCCTAGAGCGGGTAATCGATGGAGATTTTTTTGTTTTAAGGTTTCTTTTGATTTGTCCCCAACCGCTTAGAGATAACCTCAATCGCGAAATTAATGTAGATTAAAATAGGCTATTACTTGAATTTGTTTTATTTTTAGTTCCATCGTTTACATTTTTCCATCGTTTTCTTTATTACTGAACAAAAGCAGAATAACGTGATGGATTCTTAATTTTAAGAGGTATTAAAATAGCATTTTTCGAAGTGTTTTTTAAATGATTGTATTGTTTGAAAACGTTCGATGGTGTCTTTAGTATTTGAAAATCAAGGATGACAAAAATATGAAGATTAAAAGTATTGTTTTCTTGTTAGTAGGCATTGTACCTCTTTCTTCGTCACTCCGTAGTGAGGCAGTTGAATCATTTCCGCTAGATCCAATAAGCCATCATGAACCAAAACAAGAAACTACAGATGATTCCTACAAAGTTCTTTCTTATAAAGATGTTTTGAAAAGCTATTATGATTTAGTTACGAAAGAGGTAAATACTCCCAGTAAGACATTCGACGATTTCGTTGACTCTTATTATGAAGAAAATAGCGACCGCGATTTGTATCATTTCACTTTAAATTTGGCAAAGGAGAACAACCGATATGATGAGGTTTATAACACTCTTTCATCAGAAAATAATTATTTTTCTAGTAGTAGTGGAAGTTTATCAATGGAGAAAGGGGGTGGCCGTAATGGCAGGGATGCGACTTATGTTTTAAAAAATGACCCTGGTACTGGCTACGCATCGAGGCAGTGCTTTGCTAGAGAGCTTTTTTATTTCGCTTATGATTATTCGGCATTAAAAACCGGTGATATCGTTTACGAAAGAGAAACAGCGTTTTTTAATATTGGCCATAATGCTTTGATAACTGGAACTAATTTAAGTTCAGAATATGGCGAATATGTTCAAACGATTGAAGCAGTGGCTGGTGGAGTTCAAAGAGGATTTCTTGATGATCTTAGAATGATTGATTTTAAATGTGAAATTTTGCGTGTTGTTGGTCGAAATGATTCTAATGCAAGAGGGGCGATTGATTTTGCAAAGAAACAACTTGGAAAACTATACCAATTTTCATTACCGCCTAAAAGTCTTAACACGGATATCAATTCAGTTACATGGTATTGCTCAGAACTTGTATATGCATCTTGGAAATATGTGGGTATTGACATAAGCGCTAGAAAAGGGCTTTTTGGAAATGACAAGTCTCCTTTTTCCTTTTGTTTGCCTGTTGATATTTATAAAAGTAACAATACTTATTCAATTTACGTTCCAAATAAATGGCTCCTTAAATTTGAAATTGTATCTAAGTCATGGCAGAGATGGAAAATTAGGATTCGTAATTGTTCTCATAAAGGATTAGAAATAAAATATAACACCAAAATGTGTTTTTACGAGGATGCAAAAGATTGGAGAAATTTATATGATTTGATTCGTAAAAAAATTGCTGCTCACTCTTTTATTGAAGTAGAAATATCAGAAAATTGGTTCGCTAATTCTATCGTCGCCTCTTATCTGATTGGAGACAAACGATTTATAAGCATTGCGGATTATCTTAATGGCAATGGCAATTTTTCTTTTCACCAAAATATATTAGCTGGAGCAGCTTATTTATAATTGAACTGATTGATATTTCTAAAAAAATATAAAACTCAAGGGCGACTTTTAGAAAGATTATCATTTTGTAGAGTCTTTTAAAGATAGTTCCACTAATTGTTTCGCGGCGCTAAATAATAATTATAGTGGCTTCGTCTCCTTAATCACGACGTTTTCAGCAGGGGTTCAAGCAATTGTTTGGTTTATCGTTATAGCGCTTATTTTTCTCAGTTTTCTTGTTTCTTTAAGCTTGTTTCACGCGAATGTTAAATCGATGGAAAAAGATTTAGGAATTCTAAAAGCGATGGGTGCTTCAAAAAAGGCGATAGCGTTGCTTGTTTTGTCGCAAACCTTTCTTGTGAGCTTTGTAGAATTCCTTTTTACGCTTCTAAGCCTAGGGATATTGATTTCCTATCTCAATCAAACTTATTTTATTTGTTTGTTTACTTTAACTTTGTCCTGTGTTGGTGCTCTTTTGGCTCTTCTAGTTGGAATTGCTTCCTTGGTCGCTTTCTTTTCATCTAGAAAAGCCATTCGTCAAAAGCCAATCAATATAATCGAAGAAAAATAATGAATAATCAAAATAGCTTAAGTTCGTTAGTCTTTTTTGAATTGAATGCCTAGCGAAAAGTTATCGCTATGGAAGGTGTATAAGTCATCGTTTTTTTCGTAGGAGAGAGGAATTTCTTGACCAAGAAGAATTTCCTTTTTGTAGTGGACATCGACTATTTTTGGCGAATGAGAGGATAAAAAATCAATAGGGATCATATCTTCAAGGATATCAATATAGGAACAATTATTGAGATGACCGTTTAAGTCGCAAGAAGAATAAGACGCTTTAATAACGCTTTTCATTTTTCCTTCTTTGGTTTTATAGGGGAGAGGATAACGGATTTCTTCTCCTGTAGTAATTCCGTAGTCCTTCGTTAAAGAAGAATTTGGCATCACCATTGTCCGTTTCTTTTCATCTACTAGTGCCCATAAGCTCCCAGCTTTAATAAGCGTTTCTCCTTTTTCATCTGTAACGAGATATTGGCGAGGAAAAAAATAGGCTAAAACTGGTTCGGGGTAGGTTCTTATGATTAAGGTATCACCATATTTTGGCAAGCGATTTATCTCTAAGTGATAACGGGATACAACCCAATGAAGACCCTCTTCACGAATTACTTCATCTCCAAAGGAAATAGACTCTAGATGACGAAGCGCAACATCTTGAAATATTCTAAATAGCGCGGATAACCGCAAGACTTTTTTGAAATCAAGCCAATCGACAGGCACAGGGATTTTCTCTTCGTAAATTTTTGTATTCATGCCGATATTTTCCGTTTTTCTGAAGTAAAAAGAAATAGGAAAAGAAATGGTTAACGAAGGAAAACATCGCTAGTTTGTACAGTGTATAGAAAAGAAAAAATATCCATATCTAGAATGAATTTACTCCCCTATAATAATTCGCATGGAAATTTTGAAGGAACCTGGTTGGATCGAAATCGTTGTCGGTCCGATGTTCGCTGGAAAAAGCGAAGAATTATTACGCCGCTTAAGAAGGCTTGATTACGCCCACAAGAAATACGTGGTTTTTAAGCCGGCGATTGATAATCGTTATAGCAGGGATGAAGTAGTCTCGCATTTAAAGAATAAGACAAAAGCTATCCCGTTAAAGAATTCGAGTGACATCTATTCTTACGTAAAAGATGATACTGAAGTGGTAGGAATTGACGAAGTGCAATTCTTCGATATGGGCATTATCGACGTTTGCGAAGAATTAGCGAATCGTGGAATCCGTGTGATTGCAGCGGGTCTAGATACCGATTTTAGAGGGGAACCTTTCCCTGTCAGCGCTTCTTTATTAGCGCGCGCTGAATTTGTTACGAAACTCACTGCCATCTGCGTGAAGTGTGGGGCGCCTGCGACAATGACACAAAGAATCGTAAACGGTGTTCCTGCCGCAAAAGATGATCCGATCGTTCTCGTTGGTGGCACTGAATCGTATGAACCACGTTGCCGGCATTGCCACGAGATAAGAAAAGCAAGTGATAAATAAAAAGCCGGTCCTAAACTCGGCTTTTTATTTTATTATGTGGACCGATAGGGACA
>DKCV01000002.1 GCA_002449265.1 Caryophanales bacterium UBA6865
AGATGTCTGGACGTCATGGTAACAAAGGCGTTATTTCCAAGATTCTTCCAGTCGAAGATATGCCATTCCTTCCAGATGGCACCCCAATCGATATCATGCTTTCCCCAATGGGCGTTCCTTCCCGTATGAACATCGGGCAGATTAGCGAAATCCATTTGGGACTTGCTTGCGAAAAACTCGGTTTGCGCGTTGCTACCCCAGTATTTGACGGGGCTAACGACAAAGAAATCAAAGCCCTTATGGATAAGGCTGGAATTTCCGAAGACGGAAAAGCCATCCTTTACGATGGACAAACCGGCGAACGCTTCGCGGAACGAATCTCCGTTGGCGTCATGTATATGATTAAACTCGTTCATATGGTCGACGATAAATTACACGCTCGCGCGACTGGGCCATATAGCTTAGTGACGCAACAGCCACTCGGCGGAAAAGCGCAAAACGGTGGTCAGCGTTTCGGTGAGATGGAAGTCTGGGCTCTTGAAGCCTATGGCGCCGCTCATACGTTACAAGAAATGATGACCGTGAAGAGCGATGACCGCGTTGGTAGACGTAAAGCCTATGAAGCGATCATTAAAGGCATGCCGCTTCCTCGTCCAGGTATGCCAGAAGCCTTCAAAGTCTTCACCAAAGAACTCAAAGGCTTATGCGTTGATGTCCACCTTTATGACCACGAAAACGACGTCATCTCGATGGATGACCTCGCTAAAGAAGCGCTTATTGAAGAACGCAAAGTCAATAGCGCCATCCGTAACCTTACTTCACCCCGTGAAGAGGAGACTCGCGATACCATCGAAGTCGATTCTCACGATGATAGTGAAGCCTTAGAGGAAGAAGGCCTATCGATTCATAGCGGTGCAGCCGGCGAAGGAAATGAAGACTAAGGAAAGGAGATAACTAATCATGTTTGATATTAATGAATTAGCGGCGATGCAAGTTGGCCTTGCCTCTCCTGAAACCATTCGTAGCTGGAGCCATGGCGAAGTCACGCGCCCAGAAACCATCAACTATCGTAGCCAAAAGCCAGAAATGGGCGGATTATTCTGCGAAAAGATTTTCGGTCCGGCCAAAGACTATGAATGCCACTGCGGCAAATACAAAAAGATTCGTTATCAAGGAATTACCTGCGAAAAGTGCGGTGTTGAAGTCATTTCCAAAGAGTGGAGAAGAGAGAGATTCGGTCACATCGAACTCGTCTCTCCTTGCTCCCACATTTGGTATCTTAAAGGCATACCAAGCCGCATGGGACTAGTCCTTGATATGTCACCAAAAGAGCTCGAAGAGATCATCTACTTCGCCGCTCACGTTGTTTTAAATCCAGGAACCTCTACCGTTTTAAAATACAAAGAATTCCTCGATGAAAAGAGCGCTCGTGTCGCTTTTGTTGACGCGATCAACGCCCTTAAGCCAGAAATCCCTGCTGAAAGCGCGGATGCTCTTCTTGCTGATGAACTCATTAGCAAGATGCAAAATCCAAGTGAAACCTTCGATTTCTTCACCAATGCGAACTTTATTTATAAGTACACTGGCGCGGAATTCGGTGAAGGAGCTGCCGCGATTAAACGTCTCCTTCAAGAAGTCAATTTGGATAAAGAATTTAAAGACATCAGCGCTGAAATCAGCGACTTAAACGGCCAACGTCGTCTTAAACTCACTAAGCGCCTAGAAGTGATTCAATCCTTCCGTGATAGTAACCAAAAACCGGAATGGATGGTACTTGATGTCATCCCGGTGATTCCACCGGATCTTCGCCCGATGCTTCAACTTGATGGCGGACGTTTTGCGGCAAGTGACCTCAACGATTTATATCGCCGTGTCATTTCCCGTAATACTCGTTTAAAGAAGTTGATTGACATGAACGCCCCATACGTCATTCTCATGAACGAGAAACGTATGCTTCAAGAAGCGGTCGATGCCTTAATCGACAATGGCCGCCGTTCTAAACCAGTCACTGGTCCTAATGGCCGTGCCCTTAAGTCCCTTTCGAGTGGCTTAAAAGGAAAACAAGGCCGTTTCCGTCAGAACTTACTCGGCAAACGTGTTGACTATAGCGGACGTTCCGTTATCGCCGTTGGACCAGACCTCAAGATGTATCAATGTGGTCTTCCACGCGAAATGGCGATTCAGCTTCTCCGCCCATTTATCGCCGCGATTCTCATTAAACGCGGTTATGTGAGCGCCCATAAACAAGCTGATAAGATCATCGACCGTTACGATAGCGTTGTTTATGACATCGTTGAAGAAATCATCGGTCAGCACCCAGTTTTGCTTAACCGCGCTCCTACTCTCCATAGACTTGGTATCCAAGCCTTCCAGCCAAAGCTCGTCGATGGACACGCCATTCGTTTGCACCCACTCGTTTGCCCGGGCTTCAATGCCGACTTCGATGGTGACCAGATGGCCGTTCACGTTCCTTTAGGAAAAGCAGCGCAAGAAGAGGCGCTTGATTTGATGCTCGCTAGCAACAACATCCTCGGTCCAAAAGACGGGAAACCTATTGTTATTCCTTCACAGGATATGATCGTTGGTAACTACTGGCTTACCCTAGAAGAAACCAAAGAAGATTATCTTGCCCGTGTTGCGAAGCTTCGTTCCATCAAGATTTACGATACGAATCCTCTTGAAAAGAGCGCTAACGAAGAGCAAGCTCGCGAATATGAGCGTTTTGCGGAAATGGAAGGAAGCGTCTTCTCTTCTGTCTCCGAAGTAATCCACGCTTATGAAACCCATGTCATTGGTCTTCACGACCGCATCGCGATCCGTAGCGAATCTCTCCACAAAACCATCGCTCCGGAAACTGATCCCGATAACATTAATGAGTATGGCCTTCCTTTCTATGCGAAAGGCAGATACATGCTCACTTCTGTCGGAAAGGTTATTTTCAATGAAATCTTCCCAGACGATTTCCGTTACATCAATAGCGACCCGAAAGCCGGTATTGAGGAAATCAAAGCCTGGTTTGTCGATAAAGGCACCGATATCAAGGAAGCCATCCATAATCACAAGACCAATCTTCCGATCAACAAGAAGAGACTTGGTACTTTAATTGACCTCGTATTCCACAAATACGATATGAATAACCCAGCGCGCGTGGAAGGTACCCCTTCTAAGACAAGCGCAATCCTCGACAAGATCAAGGATCAAGGTTTCGAATATTCTACCGTTTCCGCAGTTACGGTTGCTGGTAGTGATATCACTCCAGTCTCTGGCAAATACGAAATCGTCAATAAAGGCTACGAGAAAGTCGATCAGATCACCGAACTATATCGCGAAGGATTTATGTCCGACAAAGAACGCCACAACCAAGTTGTCGCCGTTTGGAATAAAGTCACGGATGAAGTTACAGAAAAAGTTAAAGAAGCGATTTCTAGCGACAAACGTAACCCACTCGTTGTTATGGCGGATTCTGGCGCTCGTGGTAACATCGGTAACTTCGCTCAGCTTATCGGTATGAAGGGTCTAGTCATGAACCCAAAGAACGAAGCGATTGAGCTTCCTGTTGTCTCGGGATATCGTGAAGGTCTTACCGTTGGCGAATTCTTCATCAATACGCATGGTGCCCGTAAGGGTGGTGCCGATACTGCGCTTAAGACTGCTGACTCTGGCTATCTTACCCGTCGACTTGTCGACGTTGCGCAAGACGTTATCGTCCGTGAAGAGGATTGCCACTGCGACCATGGATTTGTGGTCCGCGAAATCCGCGACACGGCTAGAGATACTGTCATTGTAAAACTTGAAGACCGTCTCATTGGCCGCTTTGCGATGCACGATATCATCGATAAAGATGGCAATCTCATTGTGAAAGGCAACACCATGATTAGCGATGAGCAAGCAAAAGCCATCGTGAAGGCTGGCATTAAAGAAGTCGAAATTCGTTCTATCTTCACCTGCGAAACCAAAAACGGTGTTTGCCAACATTGTTATGGTCGCAACATGGCGACTGGCCGTCTTGTTGAAGTGGGTGATGCCGTCGGTATTATGGCTGCCCAATCCATCGGCGAGCCAGGCACGCAGCTCACTCTCCGTGTCTTCCACGCGGGTGGTGTTGCTGGTAACGATATCACGCAAGGTTTGCCTCGTGTTCAAGAGCTTGTTGAAGCCCGTAATCCAAAGGGCGAAGCTCTCATTAGTGAAATCGACGGTACCGTCACTTCCATTGAAAACGTGGAAGGCGGCCGCTATAACGTCACAATCACGAGTTCGAGCAAATCAACTGCTGAACAACCAGAAGGACCAGAAGTTAAAAACTACCTCACGGCGTACGGCGTTCGCTTACGCGTCAAGAAAGGCGATCACGTTGAAGCCGGTGGCAAGATTACCGAAGGCGCTGTCAATCCAAAGCAACTATTAGAAGTTGCGGATGTTGAAAAAGTCGAAGTCTACATAATCAAGGAAATCCAAAAAGTCTATGCTGCACAAGGTATTGGCATTTCGGATAAGCACCTTGAAATCATCATCCGTCAAATGCTTCGTAAACTCGTTGTCATTGATGGAGGAGATACGAACCTTCTTCCAGGAACGCGTGTCGATATGGACCGTTTCACCACCGAGAACCAAAAGGCTCTTGAAGCAGGCAAACGTCCAGCCGTCGCGCATCCTCTAGTCCTAGGAATTACCAAAGCTGCGCTTGAAACCGAATCGTTCTTAAGTGCTGCTTCCTTCCAAGAAACAACCCGTGTTCTTACCGATGCCGCTATCAAAGCCAAGAGAGATTCTCTCCATGGCTTAAAAGAGAACGTCATCACGGGCAAACTCATCCCTGCTGGGACTGGACGCTTAACTTCTACAGAAGAAGTCGCGCGTCTAGCCAACTTCTCAGTTACCGAGAAAATGAAGGAAGTTCGTGCGACTTATATTGAAGCCCATGACCGTCCTGAAGATACTCCTACTACAGAAGACGAGGAACAAAGCCCTGATACGATTGAGGACTAATCCTTAAAAAACAAAATAGACTGCAATATCCAGTAACGGACGTTGCAGTCTTTTTTCGTTTTGGCAATTTAGATTAGAGTGGTGACAAAAATCAAAATAATGCCTTCGCCCTAACTTGCTTTATTCAAAACGATTAAAAATCAATTCTTGCTATATTGAGGGTTATTTTTTCCTTTTCGCTAGATTGAGTTACGTTAGAACTACTATCTATGTTCTTATTTGCTTTCATAATGACGCTTCCTATCGCGATAATTCCGGTAACAAACGCGATAGCTAAGCAACTCGTCGCAATGATTTTCCTCCGTTTCCCCATGGTCTTCCTTTCATGAACATTTGACGAGGAACAACATCAAATTTGTTTCTCGCACCATTTAGAAATTTACGGAGTTAGCGATACTGACGCTAGTGACGGCACTTATGATACGGAAATTGAATGTCGCTAGGGCATCTCCGCATTTTAAATGAACGCGGAAATAAGGCGTTACCCCACTTGTTCCAGCCGATCCTTCTTCGTAGGAACGGAATTTATCGGTATAAGTGCAGCCATATGAATTTCCGTGTACATCCCCATGATAGCTTTCGACTTTTTTATAAGCCTTAATTGAAAGGGCTCTATTTTCATAGGTTGCTGAAAATATCGAGTCCTTAATGTCGTTTAGACTAAGTACCCTATTTTGCCCTCCCCAGCCTTGTGAAGCGGAAGTTATATTATAGTAAGCGACATTGATATTCCCGATTCCTTCACTTGAGACGGAGATTTTATCGTAATAATCTTCGCCGACATCGCCGAAAACGTTATTTAAATCGAGGCTAATTTTTGTGGTAGTGACGGGAATGTAATACATGAAATTTTCATTGCCTTCGCCCTTGGTTAAAGAGGATGTATCTAATGCAATGGAAGAAGGTATACCTTCGTAATTAATGAGGCAAACCGCTTCAAATTTGCCCACCCTTGTAATGACTTTCAAATTGGCCGTACTCCCTCTAAAGGATTTCTTGCAAGTTAAGCGAGCGGTGGAAGAACCATCCGAATCAGGGTTTATTACTAGATAATCATTGATGTCTTCTTCTTTTAAAGGGGCATCGGTCGCCCAATCGATTTCCCAATCGACGGATTTATCTGGGGCGTTTTCATCTAACACTGTCGCCACGATGGTTTTAGTGACGGTTTTATCTTGGTTGACCTTTAAGGGGCCTAATGCGGAGATTTTAATTCCACGGCTATCGATGAGCTTAATATTTGTTTCATCCTTTTCATTTCCTTTTATCTCTAGGCATTTCACTCCGCCGACAATTCCCCCAGCGATTAATGGCAAAAGGCCAATAGCCATGAGGATGATGTTTCTCTTTTTGTGTTTCATTTGTTTTCTCCCTTTTTATGACTAATTTGTGATTTGACGATTTGCTGTTTCTTATTTTGACGATTACTCTCACTCTCCTTTTCTAGCAAAAGTCTCCTCACTCTTTCTATAGGCAACTTTTTCTCTTTTTACCAAAAAAATAAAAAATTCTTTTGCCTTTTATGGTGAAAATCTCTATTTTCTTTCGATTCTAGGTGGATAATTAGAAACTTATGATTTTTCTGTAAGAGAAGAAATTTAGAACATAATCGTCTTTTGTTTCGCGAGAATAACGCTCACTCTATGGAAAGCACCATTCATTATTAGAAAAAATAAAATACGATTGATTTATTTTTTAATTACTGACAAAAAGGGGGATTTCATTTTGTTTGCTCTTGTCTTTTTAAACAAAGTAAATGAAGTTATTTAATTATTTACAATTTTAATAAAAACACTATAAATACCTAATAATTGACATTATTTAGCCTATTGGTATCATAAGTACCGACACAGATAGGAGAAAATGTTCCAATGATTTTAAGTTGTTTTTGTGTTTCAGCCTGGCTTAGTTGTATAGGCGCTCCATTATGTCTAGAAAACTCAAAAGACATTCTCGTTAATCAACATTCAGAATCGGTCAATTTTCAATTTATAGTTCAACAGAAAGAAAAAATGAATTCTGTTTACGATTCCTCTTCCTATCTTTCTTTGCCACCGATTGAACCTCGTGAGCCTTGCGTGCTAATCGACTATGATGATGAATCGTCATTGTGCCATCCGAGAGGAGACCATAAATCAGCCCCTATAGCTGTCGTCCCTCCTATTAAATCGATTAACCGTGCTGCACCACAAAGCGTTCTTGGCAATATCATTCAAGCAGATCGGCACGAAGTTTATGAGAATAAAAGAGTGTATCGATCAAATTGGACTTTAGGGCAAGAAATCTATAAGACTTTTCTTTCCAATAAATATATAACCTATTCTTTTGAGTATTTTGCCGATATTCCTGTTGAATATGTTGTTACACCTGAAAATGTTTCCCCGCGCGATAAAGTTACCTACAGTCTTGAGCTTACTTCCAAACATAAAATGAGTTATTCCGAACTTTCTTCTATTGCGGCAAAGTACACCTCCTCTTTTTCAAAAGAGTTTGGCATAGAATTTAAAATTGCAATCCCGCTTTCTGATATATTAGGAATGTCGACTGATGTTTCAGACAAGACGAAAATTCAATTTTCTCAGTCTTTTAAAGAAAAAATGGAACGCTCTATTTCGTCAAGCTCTTCTTTCGAAAAGAAAATCGTTAGAACCTTTGTATACGATAATTCTAATAGCGATGACTATGTGAAATTTGTGCCTTGTCTAAGGCAAAAATTTAAAGTGTATCGGATCGAACATAACCATTATGAATACGATGAAAAATATTGGAAAAGTGGATTGTTCGACCTTGACGAAAATTGGTCATACACTCAAAAATCACCAATCAAAACCAATTCCTATTTCTTTGTTCCTATTGGCGGCATGTATTTCGAGGTTTCTCAATACAAGCTTGATTCTAATGGCCTTGATAAAAATTTGAGACCAATGAGTGTTCTATTTCAAATGATG
>DKCV01000008.1 GCA_002449265.1 Caryophanales bacterium UBA6865
TCTTCTCATAATAGCAATTATCGTCACCTTTGAAGATATAGGATTCGTTCTTATCCTTCTTAATTTTTCCTTCTTGTATTAGTCTCTTCTTTTCAGCCATGATTTTTTTGACGAGCTCACTGGCAGGCTCATCATTAGGATCCTGTTTAACTAACTTTCCTTCTATGGCCAATTGAAGAATGGACTTTCGGATTTGGTCCGCTGTTAAATTTTTAATTGTCTTCATCTAAGAGCTCCAAAATCTTGTCCAGTGTCTTCTCCATCTCAGCATTATACGATGCCCTTTTTTCTCTAAATTCGTTAATAAGGTCTTTTGGCTCTAAAATTTCCTCTTCCTCATGGGGGTATCCGCATTGGTCGAGGTTGTAATTTAAGGATTCAATTTCTTCTTTTGTGAATTTTTTGGCCTTCTGGGCGTCTTCTAATGTGATTTCTTTTCGATCGTTCCACCATTCAACAACTGGGTTGAAATGCTCCAGTTTCATTGGCTTAGTCTTGCTAAAATGCTTGTATCCTTCAGGCATGTCTAACCTATATATCCAAAGGTCTTCGGTTCTATGAGTGTTATCAAAGAAAAGAATATTCGTGGTGATGCTTGTATATGGGGCGAAAACGCTGCCAGGAAGTCTTACAATGGTATGAAGGTTAAATTCATTCAAGAGCTTCTTTTTTAAAGCAATCTTTGCGTTGTCGGCGCCAAACAAGAAACCATCCGGCAATATCACCGCAGCTCTGCCGTTTTTCTTTAATCTATACATGATTACCGCCATGAATAAATCAGCGGTTTCGGAACTTGCTAAATCAGCAGGGAAATGATTTTTCACTTCGCTCTTCTCACTTCCGCCATAAGGAGGATTCATAAGAATAACGTTAAACTTGTCGCTTTCCGTGTAGTCCAAAACGTCTCGTAGCAAAGAATTAGAGTGATAGATTTCTGGGTTATCAACGCCATGTAAAAGCATGTTGGTTATGCACAACATGTATGGAAATTGTTTCTTTTCGATACCATAAATCGAATTATCGAATTTTTCTTGATCTTCAGTTGTTTTGACTTTCTTTTCAAGTTCTTTTAACCAGCTGATGATAAAACCGCCGGTACCGCATGCTAAGTCAGCCATCTTCTCTCCGATTTGAGGATTTATCATCATGGCCATGAAATCAGTCACGGCGCGCGGTGTATAGAACTCACCAGCGCTACCAGCGCTTTGCAGCTCCTTAAGAATTGATTCGTAGATATCGCCGAAAGCATGAATTTCGCGGTAGTCAGACAAATCTAAACCGTCTATGACGTTGATGACCTGTCTCAAAATAACACCATCCTTCATATATTGGTTGGCGTCTTCGAACATCGTTTTTACGATGGACTTTTTGATTGGCGTCTCAGGGGTGACGTTTAGCTGTTTTAATGTCGGAAAAAGTTTGTTGTTGACAAAATCCAACAGCTTATCGCCGGTTAAGGCGTTTTTCGGATCGTCGCTATGAGCCCAATTGCTCCATTTGCATTCGTCGGGAATGATCGACACGTAATTGTCGTCATCAATCTCCCAATCTTGCTCCTTCGTGTCGTATACCTTTAAAAACAGCATCCACACGATTTGCTCAATTCTCTGCGCATCGCCATTAATGCCAGGATCGTTTCGCATGATATCTCTAATTCTTTTGACAAAGCCTGATACGTTTTCCATTTATTTTTATGCTCCTATGCTTCTATATATTTGGCTCTCTAGCGCATGGACTGCTGCAAAGTATTCATTCTTTCCGCCGAATAATCCGACGATTTTAGAAGGGGTTCCGAATTGCTTTAGAGGGTCAAGTTTCAAGACGTCCGTGCTTTCTATTTCGTAGATTCCCGAATTCTTGTATTTGTCCAAAAGTATCTCAAGAACCTGCTTGGTCGCACCTGAATATTTGCTGAAGAAATCGGTTGCCCTAACTTTCTTTGCTCGTTCCGCCCTCGTGAGTGGTTTTTGATCGTATGCTACGTGGCATATGAAATCGAAATCGTCCACGTCCTCCATTCCTTTCTCTTTTTTCATTTTATCCAAATCAATTCCTTGTTCATAAAGGAGCTCTTTGATTGTCGCTTTCTTTGCTTCGGATGACCATTTGTTGATGAAATCATCTAGAGAGGCATACTCATTCAAAACATTCATCTTGGTGTAATCGATGATGTTTTCGTGCCTTAGCAACTTTCCGTTTGTGTCATAAACGGAAACGATTTTGTTCGTGATTGTGACTTTGCAGCCATCAGATGTAACAAAAGGCTTGTCTTCTTTTACTGGCGGAGTTAATGGAGAAACCTTTATTTCCTCGCCCTCTTTAGGCTTATAGTCATCAACCATTTGAATAGGGCCATCCCAGTCAGGATCCGCAAACAAACGCGTAACTCCTCTAAAATCCATGATGGTGAAATAGGTTTTACCATCTTTCTCTCTGATTCTTGTTCCACGCCCGATGATTTGCTTAAACTCGGTCATAGAATTGATCATCTGGTCAATCACAATCAACTTTGTCATCTTACAATCGGCACCAGTGGATAATAGCTTGGACGTTGTCGCAATAACGGGATATGAAGAAGCGACGGAGATGAAGTAGCTCAGTTTGCTTTTACCATATTCGTCACTGCCGGTTATTCTGACAACATAATCCGGGTTTTCCTTGACCATGTCCGTATTCAAAGTTACCAGGGCCCGCCTCATCCTTTCCGCGGCATCTTCCGTAGCGCAGAAAACAATTGTTTTTTGCATTCGATCCGTTTGCTTCAAATAATCCGTTATCTCAGAAGCGACCTGGTAGATTCTATCTTCTAAAACGATTTTGTAATCGTAATCACAATTGTTATATATGCGATCTTCAATAAGATTTCCGTAATAATCAGTCTGGCCTGCATATGGTCTCCAGCCATCGCTGATGTCGGTTTGAATCGAAATAACCCTAAATGGAGCCAAAAATCCGTCATCGATTCCTTCTCTCAAACTATATGTATAAATGGGCTCTCCGAAATAATCAATGTTGGAAACGTATTTGGTCTCTTTTGGTGTAGCGGTCATGCCCAATTGCGTTGCGGAGCTGAAATAATCAAGTATCTTTCTCCAACTGCTGTCTTTTTTCGCGGATCCTCTATGGCATTCATCCACAATGATGAAATCGAAAAAATTAGGGGAAAACAAAGATGCGAGTCTAGAAACAGTTTCATCGTTCTCTTGATCGTCATCGTCTTTGTCTGACAGCTGTTGATACAGCGAGAAATAAATCTCGTACGAAGAGATGGTGTCTTTGCTATCTTTGGAGAAATTAATTTTATGTATGACTTTCTCCAAAGGCGAAAAGTCCTGCTGGATTGATTGATCGACTAAAATGTTTCTGTCGGCCAAATAAAGGATTTTCTTTTTCAATCCGCTTTTAAGGAGTCTATAGCAAAGCTGAAAGGATGTGTATGTTTTGCCAGTCCCCGTCGCCATTACTAAAAGAAGTCTATTTTGTCCCTTAGCAATCGCATCAAGGGTCTTGTTCACGGCAATTCTTTGGTAGTAACGAGGTGGATAGGTGCTTTGACTAGAATAGTATGGCTGATTTATCAGTTTCTCTTCCGTATCACTCAATCCTTTACCGCCGTTCGATTCGCTTTTAAAGCGGTTGACGAGTTCTTGAAAAGTTGGGAACTCATCCATTCCAAACTCTCTTTCAGAACCAGTTAAAAAATCGTGTTCACAAAAGCCATCGCCATTGGAGGAAAACGCAAACGGAAGATCAAGCATCTTAGCATATTCCATCGCTTGTTGAAGTCCATAAGAGACAGAATGGCTATTGTCTTTTGCTTCGACTATTGCAATAGGGTTATTTGGATTTATATAAAGAACATAATCAGCTTTTTTAGGGGCCTGCCTAGATGCGACATTTCCTTGAAGGTTGATTTTCCCGTCAGTAAATCTGACCTTGGTTTCCATGGTGACTTTGTCTTTCCAACCGGAGTCATCTTTAATAATGCTAGGAGTTATATAGTTCAGTTTAATGTCTTCTTCGGACATTTCCTTTTTTGAAATGATTGATGCCATACTACTTTCCCTCTTTCATTATCGGTTGAATTCCTTGTTTTTTGCAAAGCTCAATGATTTTCCTCTTCACTTTGATTGTGGGTTCATGGTGCCCTCTTTCCCATCTATTAACAGAAGCAAAAGAAACACCTAAAAGCGTTGCAAATTCTTCTTGAGATAAGATGAGCTTGTTTCTTAATGAAACAATCATCTTTTGATAATCATAATCCATAGCCTATGTCCTTTTAGTTCGACAAAAAAAGTATAGCACTTTCTTAACAAAGTATCAAACTTGTCTTGAAAAGAACCAATTAAATCTCAAAGCTTTATAATTTAGCAAACTATTTGTGCCAAACTAATTGGCATTCTTAAACAAGGTGATGATATTTTGCAAGAGATTTTTATCTGTAAGAATAAGCGCTAAATCGCTCCTTGCACGCGTAATTCCTTGATAAAGAAGCTTTGTGAAAATGTAATCGGGGTTTGGATGCATTTTCCCCTTTAGGCGTCCATTTTCATAGTAAAAATTCGAATCCATTATCATACAAACCTTATCAAACTCTTGGCCAATAACAGTATGGGTGTTTTCCTCAGCTTTTTGATAATCAAGAGAATGATCATAAAAAGAAGGCGTAATGGAAATATATTGATAGTTGTTATTCGCCACTAATGATTTCGCAAGATCCATTGCTTTTTCTTTATGTGGCTCAAAAAATATTGTAATGTGATTGAACCTATAATTTTGTTGGAAACTGTTTAAATTAGACAGGCAATTCATAAACAAAGCCATTTCTTTATTGGTTCTAATTTTCGCAGTTAATTTTGCTATATTTTCTCCGCAAAGTTTATTAACTCTATCTACTGTCTTTCTATAGTTCTCGCTATATGACACTCTTTGATTTGGATCATATGAAAATATGCAAATGGTCTCAGCCTTTGTTACCCATCTTTCGATTTTGTCTAAAGCAGATTCGTAGAGTCTTTGCGCTTCATCTACAAGCACATAATCCACATTGTTGATTTCCCTTTGCCTTAAAGCTTTAGCGCCAACAATTCTAAGATTAGGTATGCTTTCCCTCAATACCTCATGCCCTTTGCAAAGAAGGCCACTATGAATCATTAGTACCTTTTTATCTTGTGATAGTTGCTTCGCAATATCATAAAGAAGCAAAGTTTTGCCTGTTCCAGGTCCTCCCGTTAGTCCAAAGAAATAAGCCGACTTCAAATCATTAATGTCAGACAATACTTTCTTTTTTATATTCTCCTGGTTTTCAGTAAGCAAATAATCATTCTTTAAAAAGCGGTTTGCATCGTTTAAAGGAGAAACGAGAACATTCTTCGGCGCAAAGGCTTCATCTAAATCAATATCAGGAACAAATTTTTCCGCGCAAAGTCTTTCCAATTCGTCGAAGCTAGCATCGCATATATCGTTATTCGTTAATTTATATAATTTCTTTTCGGAAGAGATAAACGTAAAGCAAAAAACATCTTTTCCAAGCATTTTTAAATAATGAGTGTTTTGAAGTAACTGCCTAACAATGCTTTTTAAATCTTTTGGCTGACTTTTCAATTCTATGTTAAGCACGAAATTATCGGTTATCTTGATTAAGTCGAATTCTTTGTTTAATTGTGGAACGGTATAGCCGTAAATAAACCCATCACTAGCTATCGTGGGGAAATTAGTACATGACAACAATGTAGCCACGTCTATAATTTCTTGGTGCTTATATTCCTGCGTCGCTGGTAGTCCAGCTGAATAACGAACAAAAGTTTCTGATAATCCAGGATCGTCCTTTAGATTGGTCAGTTGGACCAAAGACACAATTTTATTCTCCATATATACCCTCAGGTGACAAAGACATTTTGGTTGCAACCTAAAACGCTCACTGCATGTTTAAAAACATCTAGAGTATATCATAGATAATGTATTTAATTTCTAAGAGTGAATCGACTGAATATAGCAATTAGGTAGTTATTTTTCTCTCCAACGTAGCGACGAACAAATTCTCGTCATGAGCCCATACGACAGAGATGACTCTCCACCCATCCTGCGCTTCTTGATTGAAGGTAGGAGCCAAATATTTGGAATCGCTCTCCCAGATGACTTTGTATTCGTATTTCATATCCTCATTTTCCTTTCCTTGTGTTTTTCTTCTCCAACAGTTTCTTATGTTCTTTCAAGATAGGATCGAAGTATTCCATCTCCAACTCCTTCCGTTTGTAAATGGCCTGAAGCTTTGAAGTGCACCTGATCCTATGTTCGACACCTCTAAGCACTATTTTAGCATACCAGGTGCCGCATCTATCCTGATAAATTCCCTTGGTCCCGCTTTTGTTGTTCCTATTAGGGTTCTTTTTGGCTATCTTCGTTAAATTCGTTCCATCGGCCAATATGCTATGGCATTGAATCACGGCACCACTTATTTTCGCTTTTTCTTCTTTGAAGCATCCGCAGGAGACGACCTTACTGCATTGAATGTCCGTAGATGTGGCGATAAATCTTTTTCCACATTCGCATTCGCAAAGCCACTGGTTCGACCGGCCGCTTGTCATCCCGATGTATTTCAAAACTTTGAAATGAGGATATGTTCTCCCTGTAAGATCAGTGATTCTCCCATCGTTTAAATAGGAAGTCGATTCTTGTTTGATGGGATGTTCTTTTAGTATCGGGCCGAAATATTTGTCCTCTGCTTCCTTTCTTGCCTTTGTGGCTTCCTCCAACGTCTTGAACCTGCCTAGCTCTATCTTTTTACCCTTTATGATGATGTATGCCCGATAAGGGCTTTTCTCAATCGTCTTCGAAACGCCAGTTACCCCCGTTCTATTCTTTCTGCTCAGTTTCCTATTTGGGGAGATGGATGAGAGCTTCGTCCCATCCACCGCGTCAGAATCGTTTCTTTTAATTTGCATGCTTTGCCTCCTTGAGTAGGAGGCTTTAGAAACAAAAAACCTCCTAGCGATGAAGCTAAGAGGTTAGATTCTTGATGGTGCTCGAGGCGGGAATCGAACCCGCACAGCCTCACGACTAACAGATTTTGAGTCTGTCGCGTATACCTGATTTCGCCACTCGAGCAGGTAGAAGTATTTTACTACTTTCCACGAATTGTTTTGAAGAGCTTTCTCTTCGTTTTTCCGTCCTGAGCCGATGCAAGAGTTCTTTCAATACTCTTTCTTGGTCCGAACGGCTTGCTTCCAGTCATCTTCCAAGCGAATTTGCTGACCTTCGTCTAACACCCAGTTTTTGACCACCAATTCAAGGGCATTTCTTGCCGGAAAGAGTGGAAACTTTGATACGATTTCTCGTTTTCGGCTTTCTTCTTTCCACAACTCGCTTTCCGGCTCATGTCCCTAAAACGTAGTATTTAAGGGGATTTTCGGTAATTTCATCATAGCTCAATCGCTCTCGTTTTAAGAGTTTTTTGAGTCGTTTGCGTCTACCATTTCGCCAGCTGGGCAACTACGTGAAGTAGCGAGAGATATTATATATAGATAAGAGACTTTTTCAAAACAAAAACATTCATTTGGTCGACAACTTTCATATTTTGTCTTTGGTGAAATTATCGAAAAAGTGAAACCGAATTAAAATAAATGAAAGAGCATACAACTAGCGTTCTATTTGCTCTATATTAGAATGTATCGGCGTTATGAAATTACTTCAAAAATTTAAGAATTTGTTCAATCCCGTTGACCTTACTAGCGGAAATATTGGCAAGAGTTTGATCACCTTTTTAATCCCGATTGTATTATCGATGCTTTTTCAGCAGTTTTATACCCTGACCGACGCGATGATTGTTGGGCAAACACTTTCGGAAGCGGAAGTCGCTGGAGTCAATAGCAGCGCACCTCTAGTTTATATCGTGCTTCAGTTCGGAATCGGATGTACAGCTGGATTTGCGGTTGTCGTCAGTGAAAAGATCGGCATGAAAGATTATGGCGGGGTGAGAAAGAGCTATTTTGCGCAGATTGTATTAGGGCTAATTATCTCCGCAGTTCTCACCGCGATTGGCATTATCATGATTCCTCCAATGCTTCGTTGGATTGGCATTACTCCTTCTACCGTCGACCCTTATATGCAAGCGGAATACGAAGCGGCCTATACTTATCTTATTTTCATTTACGCCGGCATTATCTTACAAGTGTTCTATAACCTTATTGTTTCCGTTTTACGCGCGATGGGTGATAGCTTTGCCCCATTTATGTTTCTCGTTGGAGGAACATTATTAAATGTCGGGCTCGATTTGTTGTTCATTATTACCTTCAATTGGGGCGTAGCAGGAAGTGCGATAGCAACTGTTCTTTCCCAAGGCTTAGCCGCATTAGGCGCGATGATATACGGATATAAGAAATACGAAATATTGCGGATTAGAAAATGCGATTTTAAATCGCCATTAAAATTCTATGGCCACCACTTATATAATGGCTTACCACTCGGCTTCCAATTCAGCGTATTAGAGATCGGTATCATCATTATGCAAGCGGCCGTGATTGCTTTTGACATCTCACCAGCCGGAGGGATGGTTCCAGGACTCCCTGCCCAAATGGGATATGGAGCGGGCTGCAAAATCGTTAATTTGCTCATGACAATCCTTATGGGATTAGGCACTGCCGTCTTATCCTTTACGAGCCAAAACCTAGGAGCTGGAAACTATAAACGCATCAAAAAGGGTTTAGTAACCTCATTATGGATCGGCTTAGGAATGTGGGCATTTATTGTTATCGTTGGCTTAAGCTTAACGGTTGGCGGGGCTTATCAATATCTTTTCTTAAGTGCTTCTAAAGTCAATGGGGAGTCCTTACGCTACGGAAACACCTATTTGTATGTATCCATCCCTTGCATGGGCATTCTCATGGTTCTATTTATCGTAAGAAACTTACTACAAGGATTACAAAAGCCATTATGGCCGTTTCTAAGCGGGGTTGGTGAATTATTAGCGCGAAGCTTAATCTGCTTATTTCTCCCTGCTTTATTCAATGGTGGGCCTATCAATAGCGAGGCTAGCACTTTAGCGTTCGCCGTTGTGAGTAGCGCTGATCCCGCCGCCTGGGTATTCAATGTTCTAATCTCTATTTTCCCAATGTTCTATTACTTAAAGAAGTTCTCGAAATTAGAAGAGAGTCAATCAAAAGAAATTTCGCGTAATTAACCAAAGATTCTTTTGAATACACCGAAAATAAGCGGAAAAACAATTGAGTTTTTAATTTTGTAAAATTGAACAATAAAAGTCGTATTGACGAGTTAATAATCAAGATTCTTTAACTAAACATGCTAGCACCCGACAAAAAAGGCGAAAATATTTTTTTGTAGAAAACGGTTTCTTTTTAAGTTGTGCTATTACATTAACTTTAGAAAGGATATACTCATAGCGAAACCGAAACAATATGATGGTATTGCGAATGACTAAACCCAATCCTATCAAAAGGGATTAGTCTCGCTTTTTTTCTTCAAATTTGTTTAATGGTTTCTAAATGAATTAGGGACACAATCCCAAGAGGAACAAAAACATGCAAAAAAAGAAATTTGCAACTTCTCTCATCATGGGCGGACTCATTTTGTCAGCCGCTCTCGTTGGCTGTGGCAATGACGATGCCAAGCTTGAAGACGACAAGATCATTACTTTACAACTCGTCCCATCCAACTCCCCAGCTACTCTTTTGACTAACGCGCAAAAGCTCACTCCAATTCTTGAAAAGCTCGTTCCGGGGTACAAATTCAATATTTCCGTTTCTACAAGCTATGCCGCTGCTGCTACTGCTCTTTGGAACGGACAACTCGATGGCGCTTTCCTTCCTGCTGGCAACTATGCCCAAGTAACGAAAGAACATCCTGGAAAAATTGATGTCCTTCTTTCCGCCACTCGTGCTGGTTATAAAGTCCAAGCCGAAGATTTCCCAGGCTTCGATGATGAAGCCAAAGAGAAACAACGCAACGCGATGAACGGCAAAGGTGGCTATGAATATCGTGGACAACAAAGTACCACTGAAGTTTCTTACTATTCTTCCATTATCATGTGCTTACGCGATTCCGAAAGAACCAAACTCGGCAAAGGAAAGCTCGACCTTAATGGTGATGGTGATGTTACCATTGAAGAAGTTAAACAAGCCGGTGCGGTCATCGGGCATATGGGCGTTGGTTCTAGCGCAGGATATAACTATCCATCGAAATACCTTGTCGATCATGGCTTTACGAAAGGCTTTGTCGATGGTGATGAATATGATGCTCTTTCCGAAGAAGATAAAAAACTCGCGGTTAAAGGCGTCATCACTCCTAGCTACCCAGCCGCTGTTGATGGTTTAATGGATGGCACTTATGATGTTGTCTGTGGCTTTATGGATATCCGTTATGGGAGTGCCTATGTTCAAGCCACTAGCAAATACAAAGGTGATGACAAACTCTTTACGAACACTTACACCGTTGCTATCACCGATCCTATCTTCAATGATACTTTAAGCGTCTATTCTAGAATCGCTGATACCAAGCGCGCTGCCATCAAAGAAGCTTTCACAAAAGCCGTTAAAGATGGTGATATCAAGACTGAAGATACTGGTGCTTATTACCTCTATCAAATCTATTCTCACACTGGTTACGCTGACGCAGACGATAAGAACTATGACAGCGCCCGTGCGATGTACGATTGGATGAAAGAAAACAAACTTGCTTAATTTGCTAGCAAACTTAAAACAATAAATGCGTTTGCCGAGGAAAGACTATGATTGAACTTAAAAATGTAACCAAAATTTATCCCAATGGTTTTAAAGCCCTTACGGATGTCAATTTGACAGTGAATGATGGGGAGTTTGTTTCAATCATCGGTCTTTCCGGAGCAGGCAAGTCAACTTTGATTCGCTGTATTAATAAAATGCACGATATTCAAAAAGGACAAATACTTATCGATGGAGTTGACATCGCTTCTTTAAAAGGCAAGGCATTGAGAGAAGAACGCCGCTCTATCGGTATGATTTTCCAATCCTTCAATCTCGTAAAAAGAAGCAGTGTTTATCAAAACGTCTTAGCAGGTAGAGTTGGGTATCACAATACCTTTGAAACTCTATTCGGAATCTACACCAAAGAGGAAAAACTCCTTGCGCTAAGAAGTCTTGATAAACTCGGAATTTTAGACAAGGCTTATACAAGAGCCGATCAACTTTCGGGCGGGCAGCAGCAGCGCGTTGCTTTAGCGCGTGCCTTAACGCAAGAACCGAAATTGATTTTAGCCGATGAACCAGTCGCTTCTCTTGACCCTGTCACTACAATTTCAGTCATGGACGATTTCCAAAGAATCAACAAAATGGGAATCACCATTATTGCAAATATGCACCACGTTGATTTGGCAAAACGCTATAGTACCCGAATTATCGGCATCAAAGAAGGAAGAATCGTCTTTGATGGAAAACCAGAAGAAGTAAACGATGAAGTTACTTTAAAAATCTATGGGCGTCCACTTAACAAAAGTGAAACATTAGGCGGCGCGAGCGCTTCGCTAGAAAAAGAGGCCAAATAATGACTCGTTTAAGTGAGCAAGAAAGAAATGTACAGCGTATCGAAAAGAACGTGGAAAAAGAAAAACGTAAGGAGGCCCGCCAAGCGAAGCGAAAAGCACTTTACGAAAAAATTTTTTATCGTGATCAAACTGTCGATCTTTCAATTGCTCAAGATGGCAGTGACATCCGAGTATTGAAGAAAAGAAACTTCGTTTTGCCACTACTTATCTTACTTGCAATTGTTTTCTTAATTACCATCTCAGTTCTTTCCATGTCACATGGGAGGGTCCGCTTTAATTGGGAAGGTATTTCTTACATTTTGTCTTCTTTATTCACTCCAAAAAAGAACAGCACAAACGACTGGAATGGTTGGTGGGCATATATGTTCGATACCGCTGTTCCAACAATTTGGCGCACAATCGAAATGTGCTTTATCGCAACGGTTATCGGTTCGATAATTTCTATTCCTGTTTATTATTTAAGCGCTAGAAACATCGCGAAAAAGGCCTATATCTATGAACCGGTGCGCGTCGTAAATACTTTCTTGCGAACCATTCCAATGCTTCTATATGCCCTACTTTTCTTAAAAGTTTGGGGTATTGGTTCGTTAGCTGGTATTGCAGCGATGACTGTATTTACTTTAGGCATTATGTATCAAATGATGTACGAATATATCGAAACGCTAGAAATGAACCCATTTGAGGCAATTCAAGCAGCTGGCGGAAGAAACTTACAAAACGTGAGACTTGGACTTCATCCATCCATTAAACCGATGTTTTTTGCAAACTTCTTCTACACGTTTGAAATCAATATCCGCGCTAGCGTTATCTTAGGATATGTTGGTGCGGGCGGATATGGCTTACAGCTTGATATGTTAACTGGTAACGAAAGCTATGATAAAGTTGGCGCATTATTAGTGCCTCTATTTGTGGTAGTAATCACACTCCAAATCGTCACCAATATTATTTCGAGGAAATTACGATGAGCGGGTTAGAGATTACATCCATAACAGCAGCGTGCCTTTTAATTGCCGCTGCCATATCGGTTATGCTCATGGAGCACTTTGCAACAAAAAAGGCGACAACCTATTCTTCCGTTGGAGAAGCGTACAAGAAGCGTCCTTATGGCTGGATTAGTAACATTTTCATGGTACTAGCTCTAATATTCACGATGCTTTACATGCATCAAGATTTGGGCCTATCAGACCAATTCAAAAATAATCTTCCAAGATGGGATTCCATCGGTTATATGCTCGGAAACCTATTCAATATTGATTGGTCCTATTTTATCGGTACTGGTTCTTATACGTTTGAGCAAGGTGTTGTATATCAACTCGTTCAAACTTTCGGGATTGCGTTTTTAGGGACGTTCGTCGCTTCGATTATCGCCCTTCCGTTTGGATTATTTTCCTCACACAAATTATTTGGAAAATGGGCTTGGCCATTTGAAATACTTCTTATCTGTATTCGTACCTTCCCGGAACTTTTATTCGGTATTATCCTAGTCTCTTTAACCGGTATTAATTCATTTACTGGCGTGCTTGTTTTGGGAATACATTCGATTGGTATGATCGGAAAACTCTATAGCGAACAAGTCGATGATATCTCAATGGAACCACTAGAAGCATTAAATGCGGCCGGTGCTAATTCTATCCAACGCACTCAGCTCGCCGTTATGCCTCAAGTTATTCCAAATTTCTTAAGCGTTGCGATTTATCGATTAGATATCAATTTACGAACCGCAACCATTCTAGGTGTCGTTGTTGGTGATAAATGCGGTATCGGGTTCTCTTTGTCTTACTTAGCTAACGAAAACCAATGGTCAAGATTAGGCGCTTGCGTTCTTGGAATCGTTATCTTGGTTGTCGCAGTAGATGCCTTATCTAGCCAATTAAGAAAAAAGCTTATCTAAGAGTTAACTTCTCAAATCAAAGCCATCAAGAACGAAAAAACTTGGTGGTTTTTTCATATAAAGCAATATTAAAGACGCTAGGACCGCAAAATGTTTTAAATTAGTATTTTTAATGCGACTTAAAGCCGTTTGGAAGCCTCTTGCTATTATTTTTATATGGTAGACAAACAAATGCCAATTCTTCAATTTCTACCATGAAATTGTACAAACCTATAAAGCACAAGATATTTTTTCTAACAACCGAAGAATTTCACAAAATAATAAGCACGTTTAAACGCAAGCTTTTTAGAGATTAGTAAATTAGAAAGTTCGTTTCACACAATTAAATTACATTCATTTAGCAGCGAATTCATCCAAAAATACAAGTCATAAAACCAGGACAGAAAACGAAAAGTTTATAAGTGGCTAAAGATAATAACGAATTATTCCTCGCTCCGTTCTTTTATAAACGTAGCAAGCACTTTAGCGAGCTTTTTAAGGTCCATGCCTGTGGTATTGATGATAAGGTCATAATTACTCTTATCGCCCCAAGATTGGCCCGTATAAAATTCGTAATATCCTTTTCTCTTTTTATCGATAGAACGGATGTTCTTGGCAATCTCCTTGTCGGAAAGACTTTCTCCGTCTTTCTCACGGGTTTTGCAGCGTTCAATCTTAGACTTACTATCCGCATAAACGAATATTCTTAAAGGCTTGAGATCACGAAGAATGTAATCCGCGCAGCGCCCGATAATGACACAATCCGAACGGTTCGCTAAATCTTTTATTACATCTGCTTGGGCGGCAAAAACATCAATTGACTGCTCTAAATGGGGATCTGCTAAAGGAGCCCACGAATTCCCATAATGAATCGGAAATAAAGGAATGGGGCGATTTTCGGTTACTTCTTCAATATATTCTTTTGAAAATGGGGTCTTATGCTCAATCTCAAGAATGATCTCTTTGTCGTAATAAGCGATGCCTAATTCATCCGCTAAACGTCTTCCTAATTCACGACCGCCACTACCAAATTCTCGAGCAATCGTAATCACCATCTTCATAAGATTAATACCTCTTTAAAATATTATAACATTTCTAAATTTTTGTCGCTTTTTTAAAACTAGTTAATAGACTTTAGTCCATTTTTTCATTTGTTATTTTCAGTATTTCCAAAATTAAGTTAATCAATTTATTTTTATCAGTTCTGCCTTCAAAAGCAAGGTAGCTACGGATGGCACCGTAGATGCCGCTAAAAAGGAACGATCTAAGGTAAATTGCTTTCTCTTTATCTTTTTCTTTTACTTCAATAAAGGGAGAAAAAGTAGATTCGGCTTTCTTATAAAAATGCCCGTCCCCGATAGCGAAAACGGTTAAAAACTTTTTCTTTTCCTTCGTAAGAAATGACAAAAAAGATAAGAATCTATCGGATAGTTCACCATTAGACTCGTTCCAAGCGCTTAACGTTTCAGAAACAAGTTGGTCTTCTAAGGCATAAACTACGCCCAATAAAGAATAATAGTGAAGATAAAAAGTGGACTTATTAACATCCGCTTCTTCTATTAAATCGTTGATTTTAATGGATTCATAGCCTCTATCTAAAACGAGTTTAATGAGCGCATTTTGAATCGCGGATTCAGTTTTCTTATGTCTTCTATCAACTGGCATATCCGTATCATAAATCAAAGAAAAATATACTTCAACTTTTTTCCATTAATAGACTTTAGTCCATTATTTATGTTGATAATATCTATTTTATAAATGAAACAAAACAACATTAAGACTGCTAAATAATCTTCATTTGTTTCGTTGTCCAGGAACGTAAACAAACCCTATAAACGCTCACATATAAGCGTATGTACAAAAAAGTCCCATATTGAGCTTAATCAATACGGGGCAAAATACGTTCTAAATAGGCTTATCCTGGTATTCTCATTGGGTAAGGCAGATAAGAAAGCGTCGGTAGTTGATCCAAAGTCACTAAGCCAAATGGGGCAAGTAGAATCGTCGGGATGCGGTTCACGATTGTAGCGCATGTATGTTCAACAGTTGCAGGCTTAACAACGTGATATTCCACATTTGGTTCGCCATAAATCTTCCAATCGCACATATCCCCATCATTCGGTCCATAAACCTTGCCAATACATTTCGTGACAATATCAATGCCTTGATGGGTCTTAGTTGTTACAACGGCAGCCATACCAATACATTCGCCTTTCTTTAGGACACGGTCCATTGTCTTTGATTCGATATCTTTATTATCAAAATACGGTTCAGCGTGTTGTTCCATTGACATAATGGATAGACCAAGTTTTTCTGCAAGTGCTTCGTTACTATTCCAGACATAACTAGGAACAACTTCTTTTGGATGAGCAAGAGTCTTTTCAAATTCCTTTTCACTTAAGCCAACACCATGGGCTTTAGCTAAAGCAAGGCCATATTCTTCTACGTTATAAGACACCGCTCCTTCAATGCGAGTAATCTTATGACAGCCACTAGCGGCTAACGCGACCATATTGACCCAGAAAACATCTTCCATTCCGCTTCCAACGATAGTGCAGCAATTATCTTTCGCTACACGGTCAAGGATATTAGATAGGTAAGGATTCGTGGTTCTAGCATAGGTCATTTCTTCACAGGTGGTGATGACGTTTATGCCACGCTCAAGGCAATTCATAAAATGAGGGAAGCAGTCTTCGACAAAACTAAAAAGCGTTACGATAGCGATATCGGGGTCAGCGCTATCGAGAACTTCATCAGGATCGCTACTGATTTTGACGTTGAGTTTGTAGCCTAAACCAGCAACTTCACCGAGGTCTTTGCCGACGATTTTAGGGTTCACATCAATCGCACCAACGATTTCAGCTCCCTTGTCGATGAGGTAGCGAACAATATAACGGCTCATTTTGCCACATCCATATTGAACGACTTTGATTTTTTGCATCTTAATGCCTCCTTGAATTATTTTCATTTTAAGAAAAGGAAACTAAAGAAGGAAGCAATCAGTAAAATATTATCGTTATACCGAAATTATTCGATGCTGAAAGGGAATAAAGAAAATTTTGAATTCAAAAAATGCCTTTTATTTACACCACGAAATTCGATTTAACTAGGCTTAAAGTCTTGAAAGTCGAAATGAATATTGAATGGGCAATGATGGTTGCTTATTTCCGTGGATATATGGAAGAAGTAAAAGGAAGTAAAATTTACCAAAATACGAAAAAATGGCTCTGGCGTACGACGTAATATTCGGTTGCATTGCAAATGATCGTATGTACCGAGTAATGAAAGACTTCTTTGATATGCAAATAACTGACGTCGCTTTAATCAATAGCCTTTCCGCTTTAGATCCAGGATATCAATACGTTTGCAAAACGCTAAAAGCGTGTAAGCAGCTCGAAATCACCGCAAAAAAGGTACTCTCTCCCCTAGAATTAGCGATTCTACGGGATAAAAGTATCAAGAGGAGACAAGAAGGAATTGAACTCGCCGAAACAGAACTATTGAAATATCGTAGAGCGGGGAAATTCTTTGATGAAATCTTAAGAGGTATCTAAAATGAGCGACGTTTTACAATCAGCGCTTGGAGATATGCAGGGACAACTTTTTGAGATGTCTATAGAAAAAGGACTAGATAGCGAAGCTTTTGCAAAAGCTTTTATATTATCGGATATTGCTAGTGACCTAGACTCAGAATTCAACCACATGCAATGGGCAGGAAAAGAATACCTCATGGAACGGATTTTAGACGAGCTCAAAGACAAACTAAAAATAGGTGGGGAAATTTATGACCGCGAAACTATGTATTGGATGGGCTACGTTTATCGAAGATGGCATTATTATACGGATGAAACTAGCAAGCGCATATATAAACAAGCAACCGCAAAAACAATGCGAGTAACCTATCTACCATACCACACAATGAGCGTAGAAATGGCGATTGATAGGTTAAAAGAGCCTTTAGAGTTCCTAGCGATAGTAGTACAAATTTAATCTAAAAGAGCCGATAAAAGCTCCAAATTTTCATTTTGGTGTGCCCGAGCGGATTCGAACCGCTGACCTCAAGCTTCGGAGGCTTGCGCTCTATCCAGCTGAGCTACGGGCACAATTTTGGTGCACTGAACGAGACTTGAACTCGTACCGGTTGCCCGACTGGCTTCTGAGACCAGCGCGTATACCATTCCGCCACCAGTGCAACCCAATAACTATATTATTCCTCGTTTAAAAAGTCGATTATTGCTTGAATTACTTTCTTCTCCAAAGCAGTCGCTCTTACGATATCCATTGCTGGATGATTCTCTAATTCAATCGTTTTCTTTGTATCTTCAAAGAAAGAAAAAGAATATTTCTCAGCATCGGGAGTTAAATAAGGTGAGTGTCCCCGATTTTTTAAAAACAAAAAGGATACATTTTTCTTCCCACGCATCTCTTTTTCTAGTAGAGCCCCATTCGTATTAAAAGGGACTAGCGTATCTTTATCCCCTTGGATATAAAGCACTTTCGCCTCACTATTTTTAATGACGTCAATCGCATCAAGATTGCCATTTTTTCCATAAACGAGAGCAATGCATAATTTCCCTAGAAAATGAAATATCCCTTTTTGAAGTTTTTTAATCGTAGCGAGTATTTCTCTTTCCGGTTTTAAAAAGCCTGAAATTGAGACGGCTTTAGCGATATGAAATTCTTTTCTTAACGATAATAAAGAGGCATAGCCTCCCCAAGAATGACCAAGCGCGTAGCGAGTATAGCCTTTAGCTTTTGGATCAGAATCTAGAAAACGAAAAAAAGCCTTTTGATCCTCGTTCACATGCCCTAATCCAATATATCCTTTTCCTTCGCTTTCCATGCAACCCGTGTTGTCGTAAGCGTAAACAAGGTACCCTTCTTTAGCAAAGATTGAGATGAGTTTTAAATAGGCCGTTCTTCCCGCTCCAATGCCGTGAAAAAACACAATTATCCCTTTATATCCCATCTCTTTTACATAATATCGAGAACCGTATAGACGGTTTTTGCCACTATAAAAAGAGAAACGTTCTTCCTTGATCCCTAACTCATCCGCCGAATAATAGGGAAGAGAAGGAGAACCATCATAACGTTTTTTTCGTTTTGATAAAAACTAATAAGCAAAATAAGAAAAAGAATCATCTAAAAAACTCCAAAAGGACAATCTAGTCATTAAAAACGCTCGCGATGAGTTCATCGGAGAATTCATCATTCATTTTTCGTGTTTCACTTTCATTAACGGAGGCACGGGCAAGTTCTTCTTTTAAAACGCAGGTCAAAACATCAATCGCAAGGTTTTCTCTGCCATCATTATTGATAATAAGATCAGCACAGTTGCTCGATGGACGTACGATTTCTTCATACATCGGTTGAACTGTAGAAAAATACTGATTCACAATGTTTTCAAAGGTACGTCCTCTTTCTTTTTTATCACGAATCATACGGCGCAAGAATCGTCTTTCTGAACTTGCAGAAATGAAAACCCTTAAGTTGCCTAGTTCGCGGATATCTTTATCCACTAAGGCCATAATTCCTTCAACAATCACAATCTTTTTTGGAGTAACGATTTCCGTTTTATTGGTGCGGGTCAATGAAACAAAATCATATATCGGCTTTTCGATTTCTTTGCCTTTCTTTAATAAGGCAACTTGCTTTCTCATCAAAGGCCAATCAAAAGCCTTTGGATGGTCATAATTGACCTTATAGCGTTCTTCTAAAGGGATATCGGTTTGGTCTTTATAATAGTCATCTAAGGTAATGCGTGTGACATTGTCTTCACCTAAATTTTTAATCACCGCATCCGTCACAAAACTCTTTCCACTAGAAGAGCCCCCTCCAACTAAGATAATCCGCGACATATCTTTCCTCCTTTAGTGTTCGTCCATAAATTTTATCATAGCTTCATTGACCTTTTTAGAGGAAGGGAGAGAAAGATGGGTAAGATTATGGACGTGCCTTATTTTCCACCCTTTTTCTTCGATAAAAAGGAATTCGTGTTCATGATGATTTGAATTTAAATCTTCATTCAGCTTTTTCGCGTGGCTAGAAAGGAAATCTTTCTTTGCGCTAGAAAGAAAAACCGGGCAATGAAGCGCATCAAGATATTCGCGAGGTGAAAGATTATGAAGAAAAGTTTCATCAATATTATCAAGACCAAACAAAAGCCTTTTCGCTGAAGGCGTGAATTTGTAATCCCTAAATATGCTAGCAAAATCATAAACGGGGCAATTCAATAAAACGCCTTTAATCGGAAGTGGGAATTGATTGACGTTCCATTTTTTCCTCAATTTAGCAGAAGAAAGAATTTCGGCGATAAGTAAAGCAAAATGACCACCAGCGGAATCACCCAATAGATAAAGATCATCAACATCTAATTGGTATTCTTTTAAATGCAAAGATAGAAAGGAAAAGAACGTTAATAAATCCTTCACCTGTGTTTTGACGTTAAATCCTCTTAAAGGGTCACTTAAGCGATAATCTGGCAAGAGAACATCAAATCCTTCATCACAAAAAATCTTTGCAAAAAGGTAATTATTTCTTCGATTTCCGTGAAAATAGCCACCGCCATGAATATCAATGATTAGCTTGTTCTTCCGTTTCTCTTCATTCGCGCGGAAATAAGTAAACCGCCGATAATTATCATTTGGGAAATAATAAGGAAGATCATAATGAAATCGTTCGTTTTTCGGGAAGAAAGTCTTCTTTAGGGACTTCTTTTCCACCAAATCAACGAAGAAGAGGGAGAAACGAATCATGGGGGCATTAATTTTCATACTCTAATTATGAAGAAAATGAGACGTCATTAGCAACATAAGTAATAAAAAGCACTACCAACCGGCAGTGCAAATTTACTAGATGGTGGAGCGTAAGAGGATCGAACTCTCGACCTCCTCCATGCCATGGAGGCGCTCTCCCAGCTGAGCTAACGCCCCATCTATGCGCTTTTGCGCAAGAAAGATAATAGGATTATCGCTAATCCTTGTCAATCTTTTTTCGTGAGGGAGGAAGAAATGATTCCTCCCTCCTTTCAATCAATCCGAAACCAATTTATTTCGTAGTTTTAATTTTATCAATCGCCCCCGCAATCCCAAAATAAACTGGGATGGCAAAGAAAGCAACCCAAGCAATATTCCAAGCGTTTAAGAAATAGCCAAGCGAAAAGAAAACGATAAGGGTAATCATCGTAATCGCTCCATCAAAAGAAGATGCCTTCTTTGTACGAATGGTCTCAAAAATAGAGCCAACAAGCGGAATCAACAAGAATAGCATCCATAAAGAAGCCCATGTTCCATATTTCCAATCACTATTTTTATAAAATATGCCAAGCAAAATGTAAGTAATCGTAACAATAGGAAGCAAAGAGCCAGTAACGATAGCTTCAATAACTAGGAATCTCTTTGAGCAAGGCACTTCTTCAGTCGCATCATTTTGACTATTTTGAGCGGCAGGTTTAACTTGTTCCTCAACAATCGTGTTCACAGAATCATCCGTATGAAGAATCTCATCTAAAGAGACACCATAAATCTTTGCTAGGCAAACGAGATTATCCGTGTCTGGGCTAGCTTCCGCCCGTTCCCATTTCGATACGGCTTGCCTAGATAAGCCAAGTTTCGCGGCGAGTTCTTCTTGACTCAATCCATTTTTCTTTCTTAATTCGACTAGACGGTTAGCAATTTCAATGTTCATAGTTTTTTCTCCTGGCGAAATTCTAATAGTTAAGCCTTAGTTGCTTCTAGAAACTCCGCTTTTCAAATCCGCAACTAATGGTTGCAACATGCTATTTTTTACAAAAAATGGCGCGCCCGAGCCGATTCGAACGGCTGACCCCTTCCTTAGGAGGGAAGTGCTCTATCCAGCTGAGCTACGGGCGCACGCAAAATCGTATTTTATCACAACTAATAAAGGATAATCTTATTCTTTTTTGGAATTCAAAGCCCAGCCTAAGGCATATAAAACATAGAAGACTAAGGAAAAGACACCAGTTGCAAACATCTTCCAGTTCGTTCCGTTATTTGCTTCGCCTAGAAATGAGAAGACGATACTTGTAATGGATACAAGTAAACAAATAACCGCAAAAAAGCCAACAAACTTTTGGAATGGTCCATGTCCTAAGTAGCGAGAAATGGCTCCAATCCCTGCAATGGACATCGTAAAGAAAGAAACAAGGCTCAAGGCAATACCTAATGTAATATAAAGAGGGGAGTATTGGTTGGAAGGATCAAAATATACAGTCGCGTTAGCAATCAAAGAAGAAATAGCGATTGCGATAAAAGCGCTCCCCGCAACAAGTAGCATTTCTCGTGAAAGCTTTTTGAGTTTGTTTTCTTCTGCCCATTGCTCAAAAATTTTGTCACATTTCTCGTTAGAAAGAATTTCGTTATTCTCTCGCTCAATAAAGGAAATCGATTCGATTCTTGTTCGAAAACGAATCGCACGAGCCCTTTCTTCACTTGGAGAAAGGAAAATAATGGATACAGCTTCCCACACAAATACCCAACCAGTGATATCGATAATCTCGGAAATGAGTTCTTTCGTGCTTCCTTCTCCAAACCAGCCAGCCCCTTCACCCGTATTCTTCAAAACAAGGCAAATGATACCTGCAATCAATAATAACGCGATTTGGAGTCCGCTTTTTTTGCCTTCAGAAAGAGTACTATAATGGCTCATTTCGATTGCATCGTTAAAAGACTCTAAAAGCTTTTTGGCTTCATACCCTTCATAGTCCTTGATAGCGAACTGAAGATCGATTTTATAACCAAGCGGAATGTGGGCAATAATTTGAGAGACGCGCGAGAGAATTTCAGGATTAAATTCAGGATAATCTTTGGAGGAAAAATCATTGGCGAAGAGTTCGCTTGCCTTTTGATACGCAAGTTTTACTTTAACGAGCTTCTTTTCCTCATCAATTTCATAATACTTTTTTAATAGTTCGATTTGTCTAGCTTTAATCGGGTTAGCAGTTTCCCGATTCTTTTGATTCGCGTTTTTCTTCATGCCGTTATTTTACCGATTTCTAAGAAATTTTGCGACTTTGAAGAAAATGGCATTACACCTCTATCCTAATTTCTATCATAATTCCATTTTCTAAAAAGAGAGGAATTTGCGAAGTTTTTTCTATAAAAAGATAAAAACGCCGCAAAAGCGGCGTCTTTTTCCTATTGGTCGGAACGGCGAGATTTGAACTCGCGACCTCCTGGTCCCGAACCAGGCGCACTACCAAGCTATGCTACGTCCCGAACGCAAAGAAATCTTTGCGAGCGATAATATAGCACTCCTAGGCTCTTTTTAAAAGAGAGTCATCTGGTTACTTTCGCCTAAATCTCCAAGAGCACCGAGTTTTTTAAGGTCATCGATATTTCTTTCGCTTAATTTAGTGCGGTCCTTTAAATCTTCAATCGAAAGGAAGGTACCGTCTTTTCTAGCAGCGACAACGGTTTCTGCAGCGCTTTCTCCAAGATTATCCAAAACGCAATATGGCGGAATAAGAGATTTGTTCTTTTCATCGACGACAAAGTCAGTCGCTTCGCTCTTGTACAAATCAATATTCGAGAAATGATAGCCACGTTCAAGCATTTCACTCGCAACAATGAGAGACTTTAAGATTTCGTTGTCTTTTGGTGTGAAGGCTTTACGGTCTTGGGACTTTAGCTGTAATTCTTTGATCATTTGGTAGACCGCTTCTTTCCCTTTAATCATCGTAGCAATGTCCCATTTATCGCAGCGGACGCTAAAATAAATCGCGTAGAAATATAGAGGCATATAAAGTTTATACCAAGCCATACGAACCGCCCCCATAACGTATGCGGTAGCGTGAGCACGAGGGAAAAGATATTGAATCTTGCGGCAAGACTCGATGTACCAATCCGGAACATTGTGTTTCTTCATTTCGGGGACATAGACCGCTTCTTTCTTTTGGAATTTGCCATGTCCATGTCGCACATCTTCCATGATTTGGAAGGATAAAGAAGAATCTACCCCCATCGAAATGAGATAGTTCATGATATCGTCACGGCACCCGATAACCCCATCAAGCGTAGCGGTTTTGCTTGTGATAATGTCTTCTGCGTTATTATTCCAAACGTCAGTTCCGTGACTTAATCCTGAAATAATAAGTAGGTCATTAAAGGAATGAGGAAGCGCTTTGGACAATAGCCCTTGGACGAAGTTAGTACCAAATTCAGGAAGAGCAACAGCCCCGGTAGCAAAATTTAGAGGGTTATTCTCCATCCCGAGTTCTTTTGGAGAGGAGAAAAGCGATAAGACACGTGGGTCATCCATCGGAATTTTCTTAAAGTCGTATTTCGTAATCAAAGTAAGCTTGCGAAGAGCGAGAGGATCAACGTGCCCTAGAAGGTCAAGTTTAAGAACCTCATCATGCATTGACGCAAAATCATAGTGAGTCGTAAGCCAGTCGCTTGTTAAATCATCGGCAGGGTGCTGATATGGGGTGAAGTCAAAAACATCCATGTCTTTAGGGATAACGACAATTCCGCCTGGATGCTGACCCGTCGTGCGTTTAACGCCTTGGCATTTGTTCGCAATCTTGGCGATTTGAGCACTAGGAATGGAGTCTGGGTTAATCCCCATCTTCTCGTAATAGCCTCGTACGAACCCGAAAGCAGTCTTATCAGCAACGGTTTCAATCGTCCCTGCGCGGTAGCAGTTATTTTCACCAAGTAAGGTTCTAGTATATGCGTGCGCGCGAGATTGATAATCGGGTGGGAAGTTTAAATCAATATCCGGGACTTTTTCGGCCTTAAACCCTAGGAAGGTTTGGAAAGGAATCGTTTGCCCGTTTTTAAGCATTTTTGTATGGCAAACAGGGCATTCTTTGTCAGGAAGATCAAATCCACTGCGGATATGCTTAAATTTTGGATCATCGTTCGCCCATTGAAAATGCTTGCAATTTGGGCATAAATAATGTGGAGCGAGAGGATTGACTTCCGTAATATCCGCCATCGTCGCGGCAAAAGAAGAGCCAACCGAGCCACGTGATCCAACAAAATACCCATCTTCATTTGCTTTCTTGATAATGCAGTGAGCAATGTAATAAGTGACGGAGTAGCCGTTTCCAATAATACCGTCTAGCTCCATATCTAGACGTTTCTTAACTTCTGGGTCAGGATTTTCTCCATAATGGAGATGCAAGTTGTTATAGCAAATCTCACGGAGTCGTTCCGCACTATCTGGAAGGTTTGCGTTTGGTGGGAATGTGCCCATTTTAACTGGCTGAAGTACCCCTAATTGACTCGCGATATTGCGGGTATTGGTCACAATAATTTCTTTGCATTTATCTTCAGGAAGCCATTTTTTGAAAGAATCCATCATTTCTCGCGTGGAACGGAAATGCTGATCTGGGTTTTCAAAACGAGGCAAACGGGCACGGAATGGCGGGTTAAGCGGATGAGAGCCATTGCCGATTGCTTTTGCTTCAATATAGACATCGCGACAAATCTTATCTTCAGGATTGACATAATGGACGTCCCCTGTCGCACACACGGGAATCTTTAGTTCGTCTGCCGCCTTGATGATTGTTTTCAAAATTTGCATCAAACGGTCTTGCGTAATATCATGAGTATTCACCAAATAGGAATAATTTTCGACAGGCTGGATTTCGATGTAATCATAAAATTTCATCGTTTCTTTTAGCTTGTCGTAAGAATCGTAAGTGGCGCTACGGAAGACTTCCCCATTGAAACAAGCGCTACCAAAAAGAAGGTTCTTTCTTAGACGTGATAATTCTGACTTAGGAATCTTTGGTAAATCCGCTAAATAAGTGGTGTTGCTTAAAGAAACAAGCGCGTAAAGGTCTTTTAGCCCCTGCTCGTTTTTCACTAACGCGATCATATGCGTTGCGCGAATATTCTTATAGAAGTTAGAAACCGTTGATTTCACAAGATTATTGAGCTCATCCATGCTCGCGGTTCCCTTCTCGACTTTTTCTTTTAAAGGGGCAAAACGGAAATAATCTTCATCGATCTTAAGATTCAAAAGGTCTTTATGAAGGAGTTTCCCTTTTGGATTTAATATTGGGAGCATAACAGCCCAAGCGTTCCAAAGGCTTTCCGCGTCAGCGTCAGCGCGGTGCGCGGCATCTTCTTTATAATCAGGAAGCCCTAAGTTTTTATATAACGCCTCAAGGTTATGGTATTTACGGTCAGGGAAAAGATAGTGAGACAAAGGAAGGGTATCGATAACGGGGTTCGTTAAAGGGGCTAATCCCATTCTCTTTCTCGATTCGTTTAAAAAGCCCATATCGAAGCTTGCGTTATGCGAAACTAAGATCGTTCCTTTAATGAATTCCTCGATTTGAGGCATAAGCTCTTCAATCGTCGGTTTTCCTTTTACCATCTCATCGGTGATGTGGGTTTTCTCTTGAATCATCTTCGGAATCGCAATCCCTGGATTAATCAAGGAGTCAAATCGTTTACTCACCGCGCCGTTTTCGACTAAAACACCACCGAATTCCGTCATGCGGTCAAACATACTCGATAAACCGGTAGTTTCGGTATCGAATACGCAAAATCGGGCATTAGAAAGAGAGATATCGCTCGGATTAAAAACGTAATTGGGAAACGGGTCAAACATATAGAATTCACAGCCATAAAGGATATGAAGCCCGGTTGCTTTTCCCGCCTTTTGTGCGTCTGGGAAGGCTTGAATATCGCCATGGTCTGTCACGGCAATCGCGTCCATTCCCATGTTTTTAGCAAGGGCGCAATAATCATTCATCTCCCCTAATCCGTCCATCGCACTCATTTTGGTATGGAGGTGAAGCTCTACACGCTTTTCTTTTTCAGGGTCATCGCGGAGGGGTTTTGGCGGAAGTTTCTCATAATAATCAATCATGACGATAGATTCGCCGGTGAATTTATCGGGTCCAACGCGCCCTTTGATTAAGCAATAATCGCCGACTTTGATCCCTTGCATTTCTTCGGCGGATAAGCCGGATTTGCTTTGGAAAGCGCGAAGATTAATCGCACTATCATCGTCACCAATCGCAAAAGTTCCCGAGAGCGTTCCTTTGCGGGTAAGTTTCGTTTCCGCTTGAAAAATGACGCCTTTAAAGGTGACATTTACCATCGCCATCGAATAAAGCTCTTTGATGGATTTCACTTCCAAATAATTCCCTTTACGAGAATAACGTTCACGCTGTATCGATTGAATATATTCGCTTTGTGCTTGGTTAATCGCCTCTTTGTATTCTTTTTCTTTGGCGATGTCATATTCGCTAGGAGGAGGAACTTCTTCTTTTTTCTCTTCGGCTTTTTCTTCCTTTGTCGGTTCTACAAAAAGAACGACTGGCTCATAAGACAAAAAATCAAGGAGCTCATTAAAATTAGATAGAACTTCTTCAATTTTTGCCTCATCTTCTTTTTTGATTGCTTTAATAGAGACTTTATTGTCGTGATCTAAAACAAAAGCAAAAGGCGAAACGTCACGATAACGATTTAAATACCAACTAGAAAACAAAGAGGAATAGTCTTCAAGCGTAGGCGCTTTTTCATAAGAAAAATGAATGTCATAAAGATAACGGAGATTAGAAAGCCCCTGCATGAATTCCTCCAATAAGGAATAATCCCAAGGAACTTCTTTTTGAAAATAGAAAATGACCTTGTAACGATTATTCGGGTCTTTTTCGCAACGAGAAAAAGAGAGGTCATAACTAGAAGGATCACTCACCTTCAGCGATTTTAAAAATTCGAGCATTCTCTTTTCCATTGTCTATCCACCTAAAACAAATTGATGACATCTTTCACCGTGATAAAAATAGCGAGTAGCATTAATAAGCCAAGTCCAACATAAGAAACAATCGCTTTTGCTTTTTGAGGTATCTTCTTTTTGAATATTTTTTCAATCACCGTGACAAATAATCCCCAACCATCTAGTCCAGGGAATGGGAGCAAATTGAAAATCGCTAAATTAAGGGAAACCAATCCTCCATAATAGAAGAACGTTTTCCCCCAACCCATATAGCTAGATAATTGCGATAATCCCGCGCCCATCGCGACAACTCCCCCAACGGAATTGAAATTGCCAAAGAATAAGCTCTTCAATCCTTCGCCAATCATCGGAAAGAAATTCACCCAGTCGATGCATCCAGAAAGAAGCCGGTCCCCAAAAGGCGCCCAATATTCATTGCTATAGGTGGAAAGGGAAGGACCTTCATAACTCGAAGAAGAACGTGTAATAGAAATTTCTTTTTTCTCGATGGAAGCGACTATTTTCCCAACATTAGAAGCATTTGCTAAAGAAATATGGAAAGTTAATTTATTGCCTTCAACCAATTCGATTTTGTTAGAAAAATCAGGGTAATAATTCACCCCTAATTCACGCTCAAGAGAATCAGTTGGAGTAGCAATAAAATTCTTAGAAGAATCTTGTAGAGGAGAATAAAGACTAATATTGCTATATAAGCTAGTGGATGTTTTTTCGCTTGCAGGATAATAGGTCACAATCACGTGGCTATCATTTAAAATCGCATCCGTATCGAGAATAAAACCATAATTCTTTTGGTCTTTAGAGACGGCTAAACCAGGAGAAACAAACCGATAATCGTTTTGCTCTTCTTTCTTACCAAGCACGCTTTCTTCGCCTTGAATATAAAATCCATAAACCCAGGGATTCGCATCTTTTGTTCCGATATATAGATTTCCAGAATCTAATGGGAACGAGGCTTCATAACGCCCTCTTTGAGTATTAACTTTGGCTAAACTAGTCTCGTTAATGGTAACTTCTTTTGCTAAAAAGGATTGATAAGATTGGTAGGAAGGGAAAGAAACTGCATAAATTAAGCAAAATAAGAAAGAAAGCAATAAATTAACGGCAATACCTGCGACAAGAATCAAGCATCGTTTCCAAGCAGAAACCCCTTCGAGGCTTCTTTCTATCGGGATATCTTTGAAGCGGTCATCAATTTCCGCTTCATCCCCTTCGTTTTTCATTTCTTCTCCATACATAGAGACGTATCCGCCAAGCGGAATCGCGCGAATCGAAAAAGTCGTCTCGGCGCCCTTTCGTTTATGGGAGAAAAGCTTTGGGCCGAAGCCAATCGAATATTCGTCGCAATAAACGCCAAAGCGCTTGGCCATAAATAGGTGTCCGGCTTCGTGAGCGCTAATAAGGACTCCAAGCATAACGATAAGAATAAGAATAGTGACAAAAATATGCATTAATTAATCTCCCACCTCTAAGCGAAGGTACTCCCTCGTAGAATGATCGGCAATAAGAATATCACGTAGTGAAGCCTCATGGGGCGATTTCACATTCAATAATGCTTTTTTCACCCATTCTTCAATCGAAAGGAAAGGAATCTTCTTTTCTAAGAACAAGTAGTCGCATTCTTCGACCGCGGCATTAAGAATCGCACCATATGCGCCTCCTTTTTGATAAGCGCTTGTTGCAATTTTGACCGCTGGATAACGTTTTTCATCGAATAGGTGAAAATGATATGGGCCGAATTCATCCAAGGAATTAACTTTTAAAATATCATCTAGCTTGACCTTTCCTTCGTATAAAGCGTAAGCAATTGGGCCGTGCATATCAGGCTTACTCACTTCTCCAATTAAGGTGCCGTTCTTTAATTCTAGAGCGCTATGAAGATGACTTTCATCATGCAAGATGACCTTGATATCGTCAATCGGCCAATCAAAAAGTATCGAAGCCTCAATCACCTCAAAACCTTTATTGAACATCGTATCACTATCAATCGTGATTTTTTTGCCCATGTTCCAAGTAGGATGATTTAATGCAAGCTCTGGGGTAACGTTTTGAAGTTCTTCGCGCTTTTTATTGCGGAAAGCGCCACCACTGCCCGTAATCAAAATTCTTTTTACTTCATCTTTAGAAACTAAAGAAAAGCACTTCGCTATTGCAACATGTTCTGAATCAATCGGATAAAGAGTGCCATGTCCTTCTTTTAAAAGAGATTTAATGAATCTTCCCCCAACGACAAGCGATTCTTTATTCGCTAAGCAAAGGATTTTGTTTAATTCCAAAGCACGGATAGAAGGAAGTAATCCAGCAAAGCCAACGAGCGCGTTAACTACCATCTCGGCGTCCGTATCTCTCAATAAAGAAAGTAAGCCATCGTCTCCATGATAAAAATGAAGATTGGGGTAAGTTTCTTTTAAATATAGATAATCATTTTCGTTTTTTACGCAAATCCATTCAATCGAAGGGAAACGCTCCAAAATGGAAGGGATTTTATTCACACGTTCCCCAACCGAAATTGCTTTCAATAGAAAATGCGTGCGGTCAAGAAAGAGGATATCAAGAGCTTGCGTACCGATGTTGCCGCTTGCTCCAAGCAAGCAAACTTTCTTCATAAGGCAAAATTCCAACCATTCGTAATGAAAATGAGAATGATGGTCATTCCAATCGCGCTAAAGAGGTTGCTATCAATTCGGTCCATCACGCCGCCATGTCCTGGGATAAGGGTGCCAAAATCTTTTATTCCATAATGACGCTTAATTAAGCTAAGGGACAAATCACCTAAAACGCCAGCAAGCGTTCCAACAATCGATAAAAGCAGAATCCAATACCATTTATCCAATGTTAAAGTTGGTAGAATTGGAAAACGACAAGCAGCCATTACAATTCCAAATACAAAAGTGCAAATTATCCCTCCGAGGATCCCAAAGAAGAATCCTTCCCACGTTTTGTTTGGAGAGATGCGAGGATTCATCTTGTGCTTCCCAAAGAAAACGCCCCCAAAATAAGCAAAAACATCACTTAACGTCGCCGCAATTAGCATTTCGAAGATAAGCCCAACGCTCCAAAAATATTGGAATTGCCAAATTGAAGGGAGTTCTACGCCGATTTTCTCCCCCATCCATTGTTGATTCATAAAAATAGAATCATGGCTAAATAAGTAAAACGGATAATAACGCAAGAAGAAAAAGCATTGGAACCCTAAACCGAGCAAAAGGGTAAAGAAAACAAAATAAGCGACATCCGCAAAATCAAAATTTTTGTCGATAATTGCAACAAGGCAATATGCGCCAATCGCAACTGCCACTCCAATCGGGGTTACTACGATTCCGGAATAATAGTCTTCAAGGGAGAATTGGAAGGCAGTGTGATTGATTTCGGATAATTGAAATTCCAGTAAATTCGCTTTAATGACAAACCAATATACGTAACTAAAAACGACTATATAGGTCAAAACCCAAATCCACCATCCATATTTTTTTCTTGTGGCGTGAATCATTTCGTATACCCCAAAGGCAATGACCATCGCGAGCAAAAAGAAGAAAACCCACCCACCTAAAAATATCGCTGGAATAAGCGTTAAAAGCATCCCAATCGACGCAAGGATACGGGTATACATGGATTTTTTTGTTTTTTCCGAAAGTTCATTTACCTCCAAATGAGGCAATTCGTTATTATTCATTTTGAAGACCTCCGAAACGACGATTCCGTTCGCAATAGATTTTTAAGCAATCAATGAAAGCGTCCCTTTTGAAATCTGGCCATTTGACACGAGTGAAAACGAATTCACTATAAGCAATCTCGTAAAGCATGTAGTTAGAAACCCGTTCTTCTCCTGAAGTACGAATCAAAAGATCGACATCGGGCAAAAAAGGGTTCCATAAATAATTCTTAAAGGTTTCTTCGTTCAAGTTGTCGATAGATAGAGTCCCTTTTTTATAATCCACCGCTATCTTTTTCGCAGCACGTACGATTTCGTCTCTTCCACCATAATTAAGACAAATGTTGAGGAAAAAACTGGAATTATTTTTTGTTTTTTCCATAGATTCATAACAAATCTCTCTTGTCTTTGGGCGGATTCTCTTTAAATCACCAGAAATAAGAACGCGCGTTCCAGTAGAATTTAGATAATCGATTTCCTTATGAAAAAAGGCTTCTAAGTAATCCATAAGATGATCGATTTCCTCTTGTGGGCGGTTCCAGTTTTCGGTGCTAAACGCATAAAAACTCATGTAGCGAATAGAAAATTCGCGGCAGCATTCGAATAATTCAATAATACGGTTACAAGCTTCTTTATGGCCTAAAAATCGCGGCAAACCACGCATCTTCGCCCAACGGCCATTCCCATCCATAATAAAAGCGACATGGTTAAGTTTTTTTGTTAGCTGAAAAGTTTCCGCCATCAGGGATGATTATATATCAAGGTTCCTTTTTTAAAAAGGAAAGGAATAGAAATGGTAGAGTTTTTAGGAAAGAAAAAGGCCTACCGAAGTAAGCCAATATCTAGCAAAGGTCGACGATTAGATGGAGAGGATCTCTTTTTGCTTTTCGGCAAGAAGCTCATCAATCTTTTTATTTGAGGTATCCACCGCTTTTTGAATATCGTCTTCCACGCGATCTTTGTAATCGTCACTCATGGAATCGTCTTCTTTGATTAAATCCAAAAAGTCGCGACGGATATTACGAATGCTGACTTTAGCTTCATCCGCCATCGTTTTTGCTTCTTTGGCGATTTGTTTTCTCGTATCTTCGGTAAGAGGAGGAATGACTAAACGAATCGCATCCGCTTCCACTTGTGGATTAATGCCTAAATTCGCACTAGCAATAGCGGCAGCAATCGGCTTAAGGTCTTCACGGGAATAAGGCTTCACCAAAAGCTGACGTGGCTCAGGCATAGAAACACTCGATAATGATGTGATTTCCATTTTATCGCCATAATAATCGCATTTGATGCCGCTTAAAATAGCAGGGTTAGCACGTCCGCTTCTTAATTTTGAAAAAGAGGTTAAAAGGCTATTGATGCTTTTTTCCATCTTTTCGCTAGCTTCGTTAACAATCGGGTCCATAAAATTACTCCTTACTAATGGTGCTTCCTAGATTATCACCTTTCACAACTTTAACAAGGTCATCCGCGCTATTCATGCCAAACACGCGAATTTCAATGTCGGTATCCTCGAGCATTGTCGCAGCGGTAAGATCCATAACAGCGAGTTTTTTCTCAACAAGCTCGTGGTAAGAAAGATGGGGGATGAGTTTGGCATTTTTGTTGACTCTTGGGTCAGAATCATAAACTCCCCCAACGCCGTTTTTGCCCATAAGAATGGCTTCTGCGCCAACTTCTCTTGCTCTTAGGGTTGCCGTCGTATCGGTGGTGAAATATGGGTTACCAGTTCCACCGGCAAAGATTACAACTCGCCCACTCGATAAGTGATGAATGGCTTTTCGGCGAATATAAGGTTCGCAAACTTGGGGAACGTTGATCGAACTCATGACACGAGTTTCTAAACCAATTTCTTCAAATGCGCTTTGAAGAGCCATCGCGTTAATGATGGTTCCTAACATTCCCATGTAATCGGCAGTCGAGCGTTCAATGCCAATCTTTTCGGCTAAACGCCCTCTCCAAATATTGCCAGCGCCAACAACAACGCCAACTTCAACTCCGAGCTTACGAACTTCTTTAATGGCCAAGGCGACATTTTCAAGCTGTCTCTTGTCGAGAATGGTTTCATCGGCGCGGTCAGAAAGTGCCTCGCCAGATATTTTTACGATAATTCTTTTGTATTTTGTATTCATAGCACCTAATTATAGGCAACTTAACGCGAGTTGAAAACATAAAGAAAACCGCCAGTAACGGCGGTTAACTCTTTTAGTTCTCTTGGTTGGGATCTTTTGTGATTCCTTCGCCGACTTGATAGCGGATGAAGGAGACAACGGAGACACCTTTTTCTTTGAGCCATTGCCCAACGGTTTTGCTTTCATCCATTAAGAATGGTTGAAGCGCAAGACAATTTTGGGAAAGAACTTTGTCGACTTTTCTTTCCACGATTTGGGCTTTGATTTGTTCTGGCTTATTGGTAAGCTTTGGATCGTCTTTCACTTCTTGAACGGCGATTGCTTTTTCTCTCTCACGGTCAGAAGCAGGAACATCTTCAAGATTCACAAAGAGTGGGCTATTAGCAGCAATATGCATCGCAAGGGGCTTAGCGATTTCTGGATCGTCTTTGCTTAAAATCGCTAAGACGGAGATTTTGCCAGCCATGTGGATATAAGAAGCATATCCTTCTTCTTTTTTCTTGGTAATGACAGCGAAGCGGCGAAGCGCAAGCTTTTCACCAACGGCTAGAGCAGCATCATCGAAATCTTGCTTGGTGAGTTCGATAGCTTCTTCTAAGGTCTTTGGGCTATGCTCGAGCAGTTTGTCGGTGACGGTATTCGTTAAAGCAATGAATTTATCACTAGCGGAAACGAAATCCGTTTCGCAGTTGACTTCAACAATCGCGGCTTTTCCGCATTTTTCGCAAACTTTAACGTTAGTAAGACCTTCAGCGGCAGTGCGCGAAGCACGTTTGGCTTGTTTCGCAATTCCTTTTTCACGAAGGTAATCGATGGATTTTTCGATATCGAATCCATTCGCTTCAAGAGCATGTTTGCAATCCATCATGCCAGCGCCAGTGCGCTCACGGAGGGTTTTGATTAATTCGATAACGTTCTTATCGGCCATTATTTTGCCTCCTCGGCTGGCTTAGCGGCAGCTTCTTTATTCGAAGTAGCCTCAGCGCCATTTTCTTTCGCGGCTTTTAATGCAGCATAACGAGCTTGGCGCTCCGCTTGCATCTTGGCATATCTTTCTTCGCGTTCTTTGCGTTGAGCACGGATAGCGGCTTTACGTTGTTCGTTGATTAAATCGGCGTTACGGATAGCGTCTTTCATCGTGGCTTCATCGCCTTCATCTTTGGTATAGGCAATTTCGGTCACGCCGCCCTTGCTTTCGACAACGGCATCAGCAAGCGTTCCAACAAGAAGTTTAATCGCGCTAGCGGCATCGTTATTGCTTGGGATTGCGAAGGTGACGACATCTGGATCATCGCTCGTATCGCAGATTCCGAAGACTGGGATGTTAAGCTTATGAGCTTCAGCGATTGCATTATGTTCGATGGTTGGATCAACGACGACGAGAGCTTGTGGAAGTCTTCTCATCTCTTTGATACCTTCGAGGTTACGAGAAAGTTTCTCGAGTTCTTTGCGAAGAATAGCGACTTCTTTCTTTGGGAGTTTATCGAAAGTTCCATCTTCTTCCATGGCTTCAAGATCTTTTAATCTCTTGATACGTCCAAGGATGGTGCGGAAGTTCGTTAAGGTTCCACCGAGCCAACGATGAGAAATGTAGAAGCTGCCACTACGGGTCGCTTCATCGATAACGATTTGTTGGGCTTGGGCCTTAGTTCCGACGAAAAGGACTTTTCCACCTTTGTCGACAATGGACTTTAAAGCTTGATAAGAAGCAATGGTTTGCTCGGCACTCTTAACAAGATCGATGATGTAAATGCCGTTTCTAGCACCATAGATGAATTTGCTCATCTTTGGGTTCCAGCGGCGAGTTTGATGGCCGAAGTGAACACCGGCATTCAAAAGTTTTTTGATGGTGATAATCGGAGCATTTGGATCATGCATGATTTCTTCCATCGTGGTTTCTGGGGCAGCTGGCGCTTCTTCGGTTAGGGCCGCTACCTCTTCCTTGACTAATTCGTCACTCATTTTGGTGACCTCCATTTGTTTGTTCCTCCCCCGTTTCGAGCAGCTGACCACCCCATCGCTTTTTAAGCTACTTTGCCCGATGGGGAACACGGCGCTGAATCCGCGAGGTGTGCATTAGCTCAAAATAAAAAGAGCCGAGTGAGAGTATACCACCCATTTACTATAAGTAAAAGCAGTATTTTCTTGCGACTATTTCTCATCCCGACGAGGAAAGAAATCTTCATACTGTTTTTTCATTTCTTTTTTGCTCACATGGGTATAAATAGTAGTCGTATCGAGACTTTCGTGGCCAAGGAGCTCTTGAATCAGGCGCAAATCCGCGCCACCATCGAGTAAAGAAGTAGCAAAGCTATGCCGAAATTCATGGGGATGAATTCCAAAATACACGCCGGTTTTGTTTTCGATGTTGCTCAAGATAAATTCCAAATCTCTCACCGATAAAGGGTTCCCGTTCTTCGACAAAAAGAAAGCAAGGAGGACCGGTCCTTTCTTGTAGCGTTTCATGAGCTTTGGACGCAATTGCTCGTAGTAACATTTCATTTTTTCGCTTGCTCGCTTACTGAACGGAGCCAAACGCATCTTTTTCCCTTTGCCGTTTACGCGAATCATCCTTGAACTATAGTCGATATCGTTTTTCTTTAAGGCAACAATTTCACTCGCTCTCATTCCACTAGAAAACATTAGTTCTAAGATCGCGCTGTCGCGAATGGCGAGTTCATCTTCTCTTCGGTCATTTGCAGAAAATAAAACTTCGATTTGTTCATCGGTTAAAACATCAGGAAGGCGTTTCTCGCTTTTCGGGTTAATAAATCCAACCAAAGGATTCTTTTTTAGTAAGGAATGATCAACGCAATATCGATAAAAACCCCGAATTGCGGCTAATTTTCTTTGACAACTTCTTTTAGAAACGCCGCGTTTCATTTCTTTTTCCAAAAACGAGCGCATCGTTTCATGATTCACGCCCTCAATGGCTACGTTATTAGCGAAAATAAAAGAGAAAAAAGCGTCCAAATCACGTTGATAGCTAGAAACCGTCAAAGGCGAGAATTGTCTTTGGTAAGATAAATAATCCAAATATTGCCGCTCAATTTGATTCATCAATCCGCTCCAAATAGGATTCTAGCGCATTTCTAGCTGCTTCTATTGTAATTTCGCGTGTTGCTTTGCTCGAATTAGGAAATAGGGCCCAATTAGCGTTCATCGGGGCAAAATAGGTTGGATTTGCGTGGAGAATATAATCAATTAAAGCGCCACTCATCGTGCTAGAAGGGACACTAATGAAACTTTCTCCCCGCAATTTCCGGTCTAAATTAATCGCAGCGATAATCCCCATCATCGCGCTTTCAACATACCCTTCCACCCCAGAAAATTGCCCCGCGATATAAACATTGGGCATTTTCCGCAAAGAAAGATCTTCGTTTAAAGCAACCGGCGCATTCAAATAGCTATTCCGGTGCATTAATCCGTACCGGATGAAACGCGCGTTTTCTAGACCGGGAATCAAGGAAAACACCCGCTTTTGCTCAGAGTAAGTCAAATTGGTCTGGAATCCGACCAAATTATAATAGTCCCCTAGCTTTGTGTCTTGTCGAAGCTGCGCAACTGCATATGGCTTAGGGTGTTCTTCTACGGATAGTCCAAAAGGCTTTAGCATCCCGTGCCGCAATGTTTCAATACCGCGCCCTGCCATGATTTCAATTGGCAAGCACCCTTCAAAATAATGGGTATCGAATTCATGAGTGAGGGCTCTTTCTGCGTGTATGAGTTCGTTAACAAAATGGATGTATTCATCTTTTGAGAACGGGCAATTCAAATACGCCCCATCGTCTTGCGAAAAGCGAGATTTGTAATAAACCTTAGAAAAATCGAGGGAGTCTTTCGCTACAATCGGCGCGGATGCATCGAAAAAGGAAAAGTTTTTGCTGCCAACGATTTCTGATATTTTAGTGAGCAAAACTCCACTGGTTAATGGGCCAGTTGCAAGGATAATCGGTTTTTCATCTAGCGAAGTCACTTCTTCACGAACTAGATGAAATGAAGGGAAAGACAATAAGGTTTCATGAATCTTTTTGGCAAATAAGGTGCGGTCTACGGTTAAAGCGTTCCCACCTGGCACGCTCGAAAAAGAGGCGGCAAGCATCATGATGCTTCCTAAGCGAGAGATTTCTTCTTTCAATAAGCCGCAGGCATTGGTGATTTCTTTGCTCTTTAAACTATTTGAACAAACTAATTCCCCAAGATATTCGCTTTCATGAGCCCCGTCTTTCACAAGGGGTTTTCTTTCAAAAAGAGTAACTTCATACCCTTTTTTCAGCAAATAAAAGGCAGCTTCGCTTCCCGCGAGGCCACCTCCGATGATTTTGACTTCTTTCGTTTTCATTCTTTAGGCTTCTTTTCGTTAATCCATTCGTGGTAACGACATTTAGGGAAGTTCGTGCAACCAAGAAATTTCACGCGCTTCCCTTGCTTAATGACTAAATGTCCGCTTTTACAAGCTGGGCAAGGTTTAACATAGTCTTTTTCGGTATAGGAAGGAGTTTCTTTCTTATTTTCTTCCCGCCCTTTGATATAAGAACAAGCAGGATATCCGCTACAAGCGATGAAGGTCTTTCCTTGCTTATTGACGCGCTCCACAAGAGGTTTTCCGCATAGAGGGCACATTTCGCCCGTCTCTTTTGGGGCTTCTTTTTTCGGTTTTTGGATGTAAGAGCAAGTTGGGTAATTGCTACAAGCGACGAAAGAACCGTATTTGCTATTCCTTACAACAAGAGGAGCACCGCACTTCGGACAGAAATCACCAGTCCCGATCAGAGGCATATTCTTATAGACATCTTCGTATTTTTCCATAAATGGCTGATAGAAATGTTCCATCGCATCAAGGCGTGTTTCTTCCCCGTTAGAGATTTCATCAAGCGTCTTTTCCATATTTGCCGTATATTCGCTAGAAACGATTTCCGGGAAATATTTGCTTAAAACAGAAGTCGTTCTTAACCCAATTTCCGTTGGGGTCACGATTCCAGATTTACTCGTAATATAGCCAGAACGTTGTAACGTTTGGATGGTTGAAGCGTAAGTAGATGGCCTACCAATCCCCTTTTCTTCCATGAGTTTAACCACTTTAGCTTCACTATACCTAGCAGGGGCTTTTGTGAATTTTTGTTCGCCGTCTTTTTTCACTAAAGCATAGGTTTTATGGTTCTCTAAGGGAGGAAGATATTTGCTATCGTCCTCTTCAAAATCGCCATAAATCGCTTCGTATCCCTTAAAGAGGGTACGAACTCCACTCGCTTTGAAGGTAAGACCATTGGTTTCGAAAATTGCGCTGGTGACTTCTTCGATCTTGTCGCTCATACAGCTAGCGAGAGCACGGTCATAAATCAAGCGATATAACTTAGCCTCATCCGGTTCGACGAATCGCGCAACGATTTCGGGAGTGCGGTGAGTGCCAGTAGGACGGATAGCTTCGTGAGCGTCTTGAGCGGAAGCGCTATTTTTTGCTTGTTTTAAGTGTCCGACATATTCTTCGCCGAATTGTTCCAAAATAAATGGTTTTGCGTGTTTGGAGAAGAATTCCGGGGAAAGACGAGTGCTATCGGTACGCATATAGGTGATTAAACCGACATGCTCCCCGTTGATATCCTTACCTTCATATAAACGTTGTGCGATCGATTGTGTCTTGCTCGTAGAAAATTTGAAACGGTTAAACGCTTCTTGCTGCATCGTGCTCGTCGTGAAAGGAAGTTTAGACGCGATGGATTTTTTCGTTGTTTCTAAGCTAATTAAATCGACGGTTTCACCAATTCTAGCTAAAATCTTATCCGCTTCTTCTTTGGAAGGGATGGTGATGGATTTGCCATCGACCTTATCCAAAGAAAGGGTGAGTTCTTTATCATCGACTTTAACGACAATTTCAATCGTCCAATATTCGCTAGTAACAAAGGAGCGAATCTCTTGATCGTTGTCGCAAATCATTTTTAAAGCGACGCTTTGAACACGGCCTGCCGATTTTGAGCCCATCTTCTTTTGAAGCAAATAGGAAAGCTTAAAGCCAATGATTCTATCGTACATTCGTCTAGTTTCTTGACTAGAAACAAGATTCATATCAATATGGCCAGGATTTTCTAAGGCACTTAAAATCGCGGGGCGAGTAATTTCATGGAACTGTAGGCGTTTCGTCGTAGGGATATCCAATCCTAAAACAGTCGCTAAATGCCAAGAAATCGCTTCTCCTTCGCGGTCAGGGTCGGTAGCCAAGATAACTTCATCCGCTTTTTTGGCATTTTTCTCGAGTTCGCGCACGATTGGCATTTTCCCAGGAGTAATCTTGAAATCGGGTTTGAAACCATGTTCGACATCAATGCCTAAGCCGCCCTTCCCCTTCTTTGAAAGGTCGCGAATATGACCTTGGGAAGCCATGACTTTATAATCGCTTCCAAGATAATGGCCGATGGTCTCGCATTTTTTTGGTGACTCGACAATGACTAATTTCATGCGGTTTCTCCTTATTGCGATAGAAGATTAGTGACAATAGTAGACGTTGTCAATAGATGGTATCTCGCTACTTTTCCATATAAATAACCTTATTATTTATAGGGTGAAATTATTTTTTCTTTTTTATCCCGATTAGGTTCAAAATGTCATCCACCTCATCAATCAAAAACGCGCCGTCTTTGATTAAAGCGTTCGTGCCGCTTCCTTTTGACGCTAAAGAAGGTAAACACCCAACGTCTTTTCCAAGATTGATAGCGTAACTCGCCGTGATGAGCGACCCGCTTTTTAATTCGGCTTCCCCCACAATCGTCACTTTTCCGGTAGCGGCCAATAGCCGGTTTCGAAGCGGAAAATGATTCCGGGCAGGAGAAACGCCTTTTGGATATTCACTTAATAACAAACCATGCGTTCTCGTGTATTCATAAATATCTTTACTAGCGCTAGGGTAATCAATATCAATCCCTGCCCCAGAAATACCGATCACCTTCCCTTTTTCTTCCATCGCTCCACGCATAACTTCATAATCAATCCCGCGCGCTAACCCACTAATAACCGTAACGCCGTTTCTTGCAAGCTCTTTGCCGAATTCACGCGCTAAAGCTAGACTTTCGCGACTGGCGTTTCTACTCCCTACATACGTCACGGATTGCTTTAATTCTTTTAATAAAGAGATGTCACCTTCGTAATAGGTTACTAAAGGCGGCAAAAATAGCTGCTTCCAGTCATCGGGATAAATATCGTCAAACAAAGTGATGTATGGGGTTCTCACCGAAGCGGCAAATGCTTCAACTTCACGTGGATTCACGGGCTTTTTTGCCCTAATGTGATCAAGTACTTTCTCCGCGTCCCCTTCATAAAAATGGGATAAATAAATTAAAATTTCTTTGCCATTCATAAATAGCCCTCCACTTATTAGTAGACAAAAATGGGCTATTTTTACCAAAAAATTAAAAAAGTTTTAGCTGTTCTTTATAGTAGTTAGCAATAGGCGCAAAAGATTTTCGATGAATTCCTTCGATTGGACCGTACTTTTTAATGGCTTCTAAGTGATAAGCAGTCCCGTAACCTTTATGCTTAGCAAAGCCATATTGAGGATATTTTTTATCAAGTTCTTCCATATAATGGTCTCGCGATACCTTCGCTAGAATCGAAGCTGCCGCCACATTAAGACACTGAGCGTCCCCTTTTACCATGGCGATAACTTTGGTGGGCAAAGAAAGTTTCATTGCGTCAGTGATAATTAAATCGTAAGGAACTTTAATCATAGAAATGGCTTTTTTCATGCAGCGTTTTGTCGCTTCATAAATATTGAATTCATCAATTTCCTCTGCACTCATTGAGGCAACTCCATATCCTAAAGCGTTTTTAATAATGAGTGAGAAAAGTTCTTCGCGTTTCTTCTTGCTTAACTTTTTGGAATCGTTAATTTCTTCATTTGAAAAAGAAGAGGGAAATAAAACCGCGGCAGCGTAAACTGGGCCCGCTAAAGGGCCTCTACCCGCTTCATCGACACCAACAATGAGATGAACCGATTCGCTATAAAATTCTTTTTCTTTAGTTAGCACTTGGAACCTCCAAGGTGACTCTACCTAATTCTCCATCCCGGAATTCTTTGATGAGCAAGGACGCGGCCTTGCTTGTATCAACCATTGCTCCTTGAAGCAAATACCCCCGTTTCTTACCGATTTGTAATAAAACTTCATCATTCGTTAGCGCTTTTAAAGAAGGAATATCGTAACGAATAGCAAGGATTTGCGGGTAATATTGACGTAAATAATCAAGCAAAGCCCCTGCCAAATGGTCAAGAGGCAATACTTCTTCTTTTATTGAACCGGTTAAAGCAAGACGCACCGCTTCATCACGGCTCCCGTAATTCATTGGCAAAATCCCTGGAGTATCTAGCAAAATAAAACCGCTAGATAGTTTGATCCATTGCTCCGCGCGCGTCACTCCAGGACGATTGCCTGCGATTGCGATGGTTTTTCCTGCTAAATTATTGATTAAAGTGCTTTTCCCAACATTAGGGACACCGGTGACAAGGAGCCGAATCGGTTGCTCTTTCATCCCAAGTTTACGTTCTTTTTCACGTTTATTTTTTAATAACGCTTCGCTTTCTTTTGCAATCAGAGGCAACGCTTTTTCTCTTTTTAAGTTACTAGCGATGGCTCTTAGTCCGTGCTTTTCATAATAAGAAATCCATTCTGCCGTTAAAGACGAGTCAGCGCGGTCTAGCTTAGTTAAAAACAAAAGATGCGCTTTACTACCGATTTCTTTTGTTAATAAAGGGTTGCGGCTAGAAAAAGGGGCACGCGAATCCACTACTTCAATCACCAAATCGACTGTTGAAATATAGCGGGATAAAGAAATGAGGGCCTTTTTCATATGGCCAGGGAAATAGTGAATGCCTTTTTGCTGCTCGTTCATAATTCTTTGATTGCCCATGGAAAACGAAGCGAAGAATAAATAAGATGGTGTTCGATCGTTTTCTTTCCTTCCTCATTATATTTTACTTCCAAAGAAGCCATTCCCGTAATCGCGACAATTTTGCCACGGATATAAAAAGAGCCGCTTGGATAAGAGGAATCCTCATAATGCATTCGCCCTAAAGGGCCTTCACTCCGCGAATCTTTGCTTTTACCAACGCGACGATTATCGCCAACGACGAAATATTCATCGTCTTTTAAAGTAACGGGGTTATCTTTTTTTGCATAAGAACCGCCTTCATTGGTTTCAGCAAGATGCCCGTCTTCAGTAATCGCGGGATCCTGGGGAATCTCTTGAAAATCACTCGCCCCTTTTTCCTTTAAAAAGAAAGAGCCATTTTCATCAAAATAGAGACTTTCGCCAGGAAAACCGTAAATCCGCTTTATTTTCGCCGTATGGGATAAATCTTCTTTTAAGGCATGATTAGATAAAGAATAATCGCTATCGAAATAGCTCACGACAATATCAAAACGGTGAATCCTCTCTAAAAACCCTTCTTTATCATCGAGTAAACCATAATCACAAGTATACGAATAAGCGGGATTGTCATAATCGCCCCAATCGCCATTGTGGTGACTACTATCTTCTAAAAGCCCCGTTTTCTTATCGATTCTCGTTGCATCACGATTTAAAAACGGATACATGCTATCACCGCTCACGAAAAAAGACCGGTACCGATTATATTCATAAACGATTTGACCACTGATAGATAAAGTGACAATAAGAAGCCCCATTAGGAAAACATCAATAATTCTTAAGATAATTTTCTTATAGGATTTTTTACCTTTCATTCTTTTTCTCACCCATGTTTTCTTTCACAAAGCGAATTATACGCTTATCGAAAAAAAGAAAAAGAAATGGCCAACGCTTCCGCTGACCACTGTCACTTCAATATTGTTATTTTGCTGCTTTTTTCGCACTATCGTCCGCTTCTTTGATACGGGCGGCTTTTCCAGCAAGACCACGCATATAGTGGATACGAGCGCGGCGAACCTTACCCTTCTTCACGACTTCCACTTTTTGGATGGATGGCGTGTTAACTGGGAAGACACGTTCAACGCCAACTCCACTAGAGATTTTGCGGACAGTGAATGTTTCGCTCACTCCATGGCCACGACGTTGAATGACGACGCCTTCGTAAACTTGGATACGCTCTTTCTTGTTCTCGATGATACGGACATAAACCTTGACGGTGTCGCCGGACGAGAATTCTGGAATATCCTTCCGAATCTGACGGGCAGTAACTTGTTCAACTAATTGACTATTCATTTTCGTTACCTCCTAGCAATATGTTCTCTTCAGGTTCATGCTGTGTGACTCAGTAGCGGAGCCCGCGTAGCGTTTTCACGCAAGGAAGATGATAGTCATTCTCTTGTCTATTGACAAGGAAAAATAGCGAAAAGTCATAGAAATAGAAGAAAGTGAGAACTCTTATATGCCTAAACGTGCCTTGAAATTAGCGCGCATATTGTTCGTTTAATGAAAAAACAAATCTCCTAAAAAAAGAAAATCCATAGCGTTTTTGCAGCGATAATTCAAAAAGAATGAGCTTTTTGAAAGGGAAAGTTATTTGCGATTCTTTAAATATTCTTTCCGATCTTCGATAACAGAATTTAAGCTGAAATCTTGGAAAGTAATCATATCGGCATAAGGAGAAACTTCTTTAAGTTCTTCTTCGTTTGTTATCGTCCAAACATTAACAATATTCCCGTGTTTTCGGTATTTTTGGACTTTCTTCTCTTTCACCAAAAGACGGTCGATATCAACGGAATCAAACAAATGACGGAATCTCCAAGTCCACGCTTCACCTTTGCAAATTAATAATTGCCTTTGGAAACGATGCCCTGCAAAGAAGAGAGCACGCGGATCGAAAGAAATAAGAACAATCTTCTTCGTGTCTACGATTTGACGGAGGATTTTCTTTGCCGCTTTCGCTAAGCGATACCAGTTATTTTGATAAACCTTTAATTCAACGACGATGACTTCTTTTTCTTGATTAAGGTCTAACACTTCTTGGAAGGTAGGAATCTCCCCTCCGTCTAATAAGGTATAGTTCTCCTTAATCTCTTTTAAGGTCAATTCTTCAATGATTCCTTTTTTACCAGTCGTACGAGCAAGCTCGCTATCGTGGCAAACGACTAATTCCCCATCTTTGGTAAGATGGATATCAAGTTCAAAAGCGAGGTTATAATCCATCGCATGTTTGAACGCTTTTAAGCCATTCTCTGTGTATTCTTCATTGTGTAAGCCGCGGTGAGCAATGCCTAAATAGGGTTGCTCTAAATACGCATTAAACTTTTTGTTTTTCATAAATCAATTAATCCTTCCTCACCATTATAGAAGAAACCATCAAAAATAGGAGGGCATTTCATTCAAGATGATGTCAAGCGTTTTTACTTGACAGGATAAAATAGCAAGCGTATATTCCTACTTGTTCTACAGGAGATATTACATTATGTCAGTCAAAATTAGATTAACCAGAATCGGACGCCACAAAGATCCATTCTACCGTATTGTCGCTGCCGATAGCCGTATGCCAAGAGATGGCCGCTACATCGAACAAATCGGAACTTATGATCCAAAACTCGGCATCGAAAAAGCCGATATCAACGAAGAGCTCGCTTTAAAGTGGCTTAGTAACGGTGCTGCTCCAAGCGATTCCATCCGTGCCATGTTCTCCAAAAAGGGAATTATGAGCAAATACGCCGAATCCAAAAAGGCTAACGGCAAGAAAGAGGCGAAATAACAATGATCGACTACGAGAAGGTAATTCACGGCCTCATTGATCCACTCGTTGAGAAAAAAGAATCCATTATGATTCGCGAGCTCCCAGGTGGAAATGAGCGCGACGTGACCGTTCTTATCGTGGCCGAAGACGATGATACCGCACGTTTAATCGGAAAGCGCGGTGCCGTCGCCAATGCGCTCCGCGAAGCCATTGGCATTGCGTCTAAAGCGGATAATAGTAACACCCGCATCCATTTAAAATTTGAAAGCTTCAACGAAGAGAAGCAGGAGGATAGTGACGCTGAGTAATCTCGGCGTCCTTTCTTTATTATGAGCCGTATTGAACTTGGTTCCATTCAACGCACTTTTGGATTAAACGGGGAGATGCGTGTATATTCAGAAACCGATTTTGCCTCCCTCCGTTTCCAAAAGGGAACGAAAATGACTCTTGTCTCGAAAAAAGGCGAAGAGTTGCCCGTGACAGTGAAAAGTTTTCGCGATGCAGGGCAATTCTATTTTGTCGCATTCCATGAAATTCCTTCCATCGAAGAAGCCGAAAAACACATTCATGACGCAATCATGATGGAAAAAGAAGATGCAATTCTCCCAAAAGGGTATTACCGAAACGGGGAATTAGAAGGTTGCTCTGTTTTTGATGAGTCTGGGAAAATGCTAGGGAAAGTAAAACGCGTAGAAACTAACGCCCCCACCCCTAATCTTAGAGTCAGTCGCGAAAACGCGAAAGATTTCTTTGTCCCCTTCCTTTTTGATACGTTTATCGTTTCTATTGACTTAACGAAAAAAGAAATCATCATCAAACTTATGGAAGGAATGCTTTCATGAGAATCTCAATTCTTACTCTTTTCCCAGAGATGTTTATAGGGTTTAAGAATAGCTCAATCATTGCTAGAGCGATCAAAAAAGGCATCGTCAGTGTCGATACCGTCAATATTCGCGACTTTACCAAAGATAAATACGGGAGAGTCGACACTCCTCCAATCGGGGGTGGCGCAGGACTAATTGAAAAGTGTCAGCCAATTGTCGATGCGCTTAATTCCGTTAAAGATGAAGGCGCTCATACGATACTATTTTCGCCGCGTGGGGGCACTTACGACGAAAAAAAAGCAAGAGAACTAGCAAAATTAGACCATTTGATTTTAATATGCGGACACTATGAAGGTGTCGATGAACGCGTAAATTCCTATGTCGATGAACTCCTTTCCATTGGTGATTACATCCTCACGGGTGGGGAAATTCCTTCGATGGCCGTCAGCGATAGCGTGATTCGACTGCTCGACGGCGCGATTACTAGCGCGTCTTTAGATAACGAATCATTTAATGAGTCGCTTTTAGAATACCCCCAATACACCGAACCCTATGACTTTAACGGCGATAAGGTCCCGGATTTACTTTATAGCGGGAATCACGAAGCAATCGAGAAATGGCGGAGAAAAGAATCCCTTCGTCTCACCAAAAAATACCGTCCTGATCTATTTAGGAAAATTGTTTTATCCAAACAAGATAAGAAATTGCTCAAAGAATTAGAGAGCGACGAGACTCCCGATTGGGAAAAAAAGGCCCTTCTTAAGGGCCATAAATTCATTCACTGATTCTTGTGCGATTCAGCACGTGCTTTATTGAGTTTCTCTAAAGTCGAGAGGGCATTGCACGAGCAAGTTTCGTATTTTGGGCAATTAACGGCACTACAAGCTTCTTCTGCCATACGTCTAGCGCGGGGAATGAAAGTCTCGATTTCTTCAGGGTTATAGCCAACTTGAACTCGATGATCATCTACGATGATGGGGCGACGAAGAATGCTTGGATTCTCAAGAACGAAATTGATCAGTTCACTGATTTTCATTTCGTCAAAGTCGATATTATTCTCCAAAACGATTTTGCTACGAGGAGAGATGATGTCGTCTGTTCCGTTCTCACATTTCGAAATAATCTCTTTTAAATCCGCTTTGGTGAGTTTATGAGAAAAGATATCCTTACTTTCGTAAGGTATTTTTTGTTCATCGAACCAGCGTTTCACCTTGCGACAACTGCTGCAACTTGGGGAATAATAAATCTTAATCATAGCGAGTTCATTCTATCATGTTTGACGATAGAGAAAGCAAAGAAAAATGAAGGAATTGCATCCGTGAACCTCTACCCCCTACCCCTCTAATTTTCTTCGCGATTAAAAATAGGAAAGAGAGAACGAAAGAAAAAAGAGAAGCACGTACGCGCCAATTTTGGGGACGGAAAGAAAAAGACTAAAGAAAAACCATTCCTTTTTTCCATAAATAGTTATTTTTCAAAAAACTATTTTTGCCTTAATAAAAATAATACATTTTCTTTTTCCTTAGGGAGGGGGGCTAGGAATCTCTTATGGGATAAATAAGATAAAACACCTGGGATTTCTCCAAACTCAAACGAATAAGCATGAAGGAATTGCAAGGATAATCCATATTTTTCCTTGTATTTCCGGTTCAAAGCGAAATCCCCATATTTGGCATCTCCTAATAAAGGATGATGAATATAAGCCATATGCACGCGAATTTGGTGGGTGCGGCCAGTCAATAAATCGCATTCCACTAAACTAGAATCTTCAAAAATCTCTAAGGAACGATATAAGGTTTTCGCGCTTTTTGCCCCGTTAGCGATAGAAGCGACTTTAACCATCCCGGAATTACTATCCTTTTTTAAAGGCGCGTCCACTTCTCCTTCTCCTTCTAGTTTCCCCGCGACTAGAGCGTAATATTTTTTAGAAATGTTTTTTCTTTCTTTAAAAAGCTCTTCTAATTCTTTTAATGCCGCATCTTTTTTTCCAAATAAGACTAGCCCACTCGTGTTACGGTCAAGACGATGGGCAGGGGAAGGAACGAAAGAATGATGGGCAGGGTCATATTCGCCTTTGAAATAGAGATAATTTTGGACATTTTGCGTCAATGTGTTCCGCTTCTCTTTTTCATCTCCATAAACAAGTACCCCCGCTGGCTTATTCACGATCAAGATATTCGCGTCTTCATAGATGATTTCATAAGGAAGAGGCTTCTTTATGACTTCTTTAGGTTTAGCGAAGTCTTTTAGTTGCGTATCAGTGACGTAAATTCTCACCAAATCACCTGCATGAACGACCGCATCCTTCTTGACCCAATGTCCATTAATTTTGATGTCCTTTTTTCGGAAGGCTTTATAGATGAAACCCAAAGGGGCTTCATTGAGGGATTTCTTCACAAATTTCTCGATTTTTTGTCCATCTTCTAATTGAGATACTTTAATTTCAACCATGCTGACATTATCGAGTAAAGGCACGCAATAAGCAATTGCAAACGATTAACAATATCTCTATAATTTCCCTTGCGCGAAAGCGTGATTTGGAGGAATACCCAAGTGGTTGAAGGGGCGGGCTTGGAAAGCTCGTAGTATCTTAACCGGTAGCTGGGGTTCGAATCCCCATTCCTCCGCCATGAGAAGTCTATACGAACCATATGGATTAACCGATATGGATTCGTGTTTGAAACTTATCTAAAGGAAAGATAAGGAATAAAGGAAGGGATCCATAGGAATATGGGTCTTTTTTTGTACATTACCATGTTTATCATAGGTTGAATTTCTGTCCCAAAAAGTGTTATATTTATATCATAAGAAAATACAGGAGTGAATACATGACTTATCCAGAGGCCATTAAGAAATTGCGCAGCAAATTAATACTTACACAGACTGAATTCGGTGAGCTTTTAGGCGTTTCTTTTGCCACTGTTAACCGTTGGGAAGGCGGAAAGTTCAAACCAACTATTAAACTGAAAAGGAAATTAGCTCCTTATTTTGATAAATACGGAATTGAGGTGGATGAATGATGTTTGAAAAAGAGATAAGCATTAAGGATATCTATTCCTCATTCCCAGAAGTTCTAAATATTCTTTTGCATGACAATACGACGAAGAAAAATATCATTTGGGCCACTGATAACTACAAGAATAAAGGATTGGGACACTTACCTACTGATGAGATTAAACCCTTTCATTTAATGGGAAAGGTTAGAACGATTAGACCAAGAATCGAGAAAAGCAAAGCGGAACAAACAAAAAGATGTAAAGATAACGCCGAGGTTTTTACGCCTTCTTGGATTGTGAATAAGCAAAATAACTTGGTGGATAACGCTTGGTTTGGCAGTGAAAACAAATTCAATATAGAAAAAGCCGACAATACTTGGGAACCCACTGAAGAAGTTATTTTTAGCAATGATAAAACATGGATAAATTATGTTAACGATGTTCGTTTGGAGATATGCTGCGGGGAAGCCCCGTATCTTGTATCAAGGTATGATACCGTAACTGGAGAAAAAATTGAAAACAAGAATAGGATAGGCCTTCTTGATAGGAAATTCAGAGCAATAAACGAGAACGCTAAAGATGATGAGGAATGGGTCGAGTATGCAATAAAGGCCATCAAATCCATATATGGATACGAGTTTCAGGGCGATAACCTTCTGATAGCAAGAGAAAATGTTTTGCTTGATTTTTTGGATTATTACTTAGCAAGATTCGATGAATTACCAGAGAAAGAGCTTCTTATTGATATCGCAACAATAATCAGCTGGAACATTTGGCAGATGGACGGGATTAAATACGTCGTCCCTTTCTCATGCCACAATGAAGTAGAGGAGCAAGTTCAGCTTAATCTATTTGGTGACCCAGTAGAGCCTAAAGTAGACATTTGCCCCGGATGCAAGGCCAACGATCCTAAGAAGCACAACGGAAAGCGATGCTACATCATGGATTGGGAAAAGAATAGGAAGATCAAGTTTGTATCATTAATGTGGAGGAGCAATAGCTATGTGGGATGAAAACGAGAGAAATGTCGCTTTAGAAGCGGAAGGCAAATATAAAACCGCAGTCGAGTCGGCAAATGACTATATCGAAAACTTCGATATCCTTGAAACCATCACTAATGTCGGCAACGATGAGGTCTTCACCCCCAGGAAAACATGCGACATGATTTTGGATTCACTTCCAGAAGAAGTTTGGCATAACCCAAATTATAAATGGCTTAATCCTGCAACGAAAAACGGGATATTCGAAAGGGAAATCGCAATAAGGCTCGACGAAGGTCTTAAAGATCAAATCCCCGATACTGAGCAAAGAAGAAAACACATTCTTCAAAAGATGATCTATTCCATCGGCCAGACAAGATTCACTGCTAACGTTGCAAGAAGAACGGTTTATTACTGTTCTCAAGCCAATAGAAAATGCGATGGGATCAAAGCCTCTGATGGCCACTACGTCAATGGCTATGCTATCGGTAATGGAACGTGGTTCGATGACGAGGAAGGCAATATCCTAACGCCTAATATCAATCACACGTTTGTGGATGATAAGGGAAACAAAATGCCTGATTCTTGCACCACAGAAGAAAAGAAAAAATATAGATGTAAATATTGTGGGATAAATGGCGCTTCTTCTTATAACGACGCTAATCAGCTAGAGACATACGCCTATGAATTCATACACTTTAACGGGGAAGAATTGCTAAGGCACTTACAAGATAGATTCTTTGGAGGTAATAGAGAAATGAAATTTGATATCATAATCGGTAATCCGCCTTATCAATTGAGTGATGGGGGTGCACAAGCGAGCGCAAGACCCATTTATCAATTATTTGTTCAACAAGCGATTGCTTTAAAGCCTAAATATATAAGCATGATTATGCCTTCTAGATGGATGATAGGGGGGAAAGGCCTTGATGAATTTAGAGCATCATTTATTAGTGATAAACATATCAATACCCTTAATGACTTTATGGATTCCAAAGTTTGCTTTCCTAATAATGATATTAAAGGAGGTGTTTGCTTCTTTCTTTGGAATCAAGATTATGATGGTAAATGTTCGGTTGTAACTCACTCTTCTAATAGCGATAGGAAGAGTATTAGATTCTTGAAGGAGGATGGGTGTGATATTTATATTCGTGATGAAATTTTAATTTCTATTATGAATAAAGTAAAAGCTTTAGGTGAATGTACATTTGATAGCATGGTTTCTGCACGAAAGCCATATGGCTTAGAAGCAGAAACCATGCTATCAGCTAAAAAATTCGGCTTGCCAGAATTTTCTGACAAAAAAATATATGGTGGTTATGAAATCTTTGGATTAGGTGAAAAAATGAAAAGGACCTGGAAATTTTTGCCTAAGAATTATCCTTTGCCAAAGAAGAGCCCCTGTCTTGATAAATATAAAGTATTTATTGCAGAAGCTTATGGTTGCGGGGCAATTGGTGAAGTGCCTAGCACGCCAGTGCTAAGCACGCCAGGACAACTTTGTACTGAAACTTTTTTGGAAATAGGACCATTTGAGACCGAAATTGAAGCCCAAAATGTTATTAAATACATTAAGACCAAATTCTTCAGAACTTTGGTTGGAATCCAAAAACAAACACAGCACACAACGCAAAAGGTTTATAGATTCGTACCTGTTCAAAATTTCACGCAAAACTCTGATATTAATTGGAATGAATCCATCGATTCAATCGATAAGCAGCTATATAAGAAGTATAATTTGTCAAATAAAGAGATTGATTTTATCGAAAAAAATATACAGGAGATGAAGTAACATGGAAGAGATCTTGATTACCAAATCTCCGGATATCAATCAAACGGATGCTATTCAATATCATGGGAAGAAGACTAATTTTAATCTTGATGATAGAAACAATACCGATGGTCCTTTGATTTTGATTTACATGTATCTGTTGCCAAAGTTTCAGACACATGGAATCAAAGTCGGCATGACCAAATGCAAAATCGGCGAGACTTTTTGGCATGCCATCCGTGCAAGAATACATGACCAAAAGCATGAATTGGCTTTAACTGACGAACAATATTCAAAATACGGGCTTAATAGAGAGGTTGTATATTGGGGCATCTGCTTAGATGCTAAAAATGATTCGTTTAAGGATTATTCTGTCCATAAGGAAATCAAAAAAACAAATGCCGGCATAGTCGAAAAAGAGCAGGAATGGTTTACTAACGTTCCTACAGACGAGCTCATAGATAATTTCAACTCTCTGAGACACAAAGACGAAAACAAAGAAATATACACTCCCAGGAAAGAGCAGCAGGAATGCATCGATGCCATGAGCGATTATTTTGCAAAGAACCCTAACGGCAGATTCTTGCTGAACTGCAAGATGAGGTTTGGGAAATCGTTCACCACTTATAAATATTGCGAAGAGCACAATCTTGAAAAGATCCTCATCCTTACCTTCATTCCGGCGGTTGAATCATCTTGGCGCGAGGATCTGAGGCATATAAAGAAAGACTATCGCTATTTCACTGACGATAATCTTAGAAGAAGTGATTTTGTGCTCAATTTCATCCGAGATCCGTATGTCTTGTTTCTGTCTCTCCAAAACTATTTAGGGAAAGAGAAGAATTCGGATGTAAAAGCCAAAATCCAACAGCTTCAGGACATAGACTGGGATCTTGTTGTCCTTGATGAATACCATTTTGGCGCTTGGAACCAAAGAACTCAGGGGACGTTGAAGACCAAAGAAGAAAAGAGCGAAGACCTTGATGGCAATTACCAGGAACAGTTGAAAAAGACAGGTGATGTCATAAAGAAATTTAATATAAAGACGAAGCAGACAATTTGCTTGTCCGGAACGCCATTTAAAGCATTAGCTAGAGGCGAATTTACTGATAAATCCTCTTTCACTTATTCTTACTTCGACGAGCAAAGGAACAAATACCCTAAAAGCGACACAGGCGATTT
>DKCV01000004.1 GCA_002449265.1 Caryophanales bacterium UBA6865
GCGATGCTCTTGCTGAGAAAAACGGAAAAGCGCAACCCATACGACCCTAGTTGGCCTTTTACCAGTTACATATTCGCGTTTGGAATGTGGCGGACATGTTCTTTCCGCACTCTGCCTCGTATTGATGGACTTGTTCTTTGCGTCCATGTTACGCATGTGGAGAGTGTTGTTAAGCTGGAAATTAAGAAATAGTCGATAAATACATGCTTTTTTAGCACTGAAATTTCGCTTGATTTTAACTGATGTAGAGTATGAAAACATATCGTCCTCGCATCCTCCTCTATATAAAAGCGGCATATGCACGAATGCTATATGCCGCCTTTTTGCTAAAATTAATAGGATTATATTCGTTTGTAATCAAATGAAACTTACTTATTTTGCCTCATCGGAAAAATCATAGAAATCATCTACTATTTCATAGTCTTTTGAATATCGTTCTTTTACAAGAGTTCTAAACTCATCTAAGTGTGCAATGAATTTTCTTGCATCTTCTTTTGAATCAAAGCCTTTTGAAGAAAACTCGTGTTCGTTGTTGACGTATAATGAATCGAACTCATCAGATATAATTTCTTTTAGTTTCTCTAAATGTTGATCAGGTTTATCATCTTTAGGAAAATCATCCCATATGAGTTGGCCATTTTCATCATATGACCAAACTGGATAGCAACCATATTCAAGCAATAATTGTAACTTCTTTTTCATTCTATTTTTTCTCCTTCCATGTAGATGTTGGATGTGCTCCGACAATATAACCATTATCACTAATGGTAATTGCTATATGAACAACCCTTCCATTTACTTTCGCTTCGTAGACATCTCTGTTCTTGCCGCTTGTGCCAACAATTTTAGCTTCTTTAATAGCTTTCTTGATTACTTTTGAAATTAAATGGTTTGGTATCCCTTTATCATTAAATTGGGAGGAATGCTTGTGTTTGATATGAACTAATCCAGATGGAAGCTTCCCTTCAGAAGCTAAATGGCCTTTTTCTAGCCACACTATTTTACCGTTTTTATCCTTAGTGATAAATACGACATCTTTTTCTGAAATCTTATCTCCTCGAGCTTTAACTTCATCTATTAGCTCTCTTTCTCCTTTAGAAAAATGAGACTTAGGCTCCTTCTTCTTTTTCTTCTTTTCTTCAGCTATTGCTTCTCGAATTTTCTTTTTCAAAGCTTCCATCTGCCTTGCTGAGGATGACTTTGGGAATAAATTGCTATTTGATTTCATTTAGTTTCCTCCTATATGCTTTGTGCGTTCTGCATTCATATTCACGTATCTCAAGGTTTGGATTATTAAAAAATTCTTTCAAGAAATCGTAATTTCCAGAGCCATAAAGAATGAATTTCTTTATTGATTTGTTTGAAATAAGGTGTTCTAAACCTTGTTTGAACAATACCTGATTTTCTTTGTGCTTCAATCCGCTTGCTAATATGCCGATGGAAACGATGTCGCCGCCCCTGATCCCGTCAAAGCAGTAATCGAATGAGTCAGCAAAACCCCACCTGGCATTGGCGATGACTTTCTTTTTGCAGATCTGCCCATACCAATGCCCGAACGCGTTCATCCTATACAGGTTGTAGATTTTGAGCGGCTTCGGGAAATCGAGATAGGTCGAGAAGTCCGGGGCTATGATTCCTTCAAAATGCTTTAAGATCTCATATGCCTTCTTCGGATAGTTCCAAATCCCGCTTGGCCCATCGAAGTTCTGATCATCCTCATAGAAGCAGACGAACGATTCATGGCGAAAATCCTTGTTCGCTTTCGCTTCTTTGTTGAAGATGGACTTAGCCTCCGAATAGGTGATGACTGATTTCGGGAATTCGTCCGTGGTGGACGGGCATAACGGGATGTCGTTTTCAGAGAAGGCCGCCCCCTTGACCATGAACGCGTTCCAGATGTCCTTACAATTCTTTCTTTTTTCCATAAATTAAATTCGATTCCTTATTTGGCCTCCCCATATTTGCTAAAATGAATCTGGGGAAGGCCGATTGCGCATTTAATTTAGCTGTTTCGCATTTTCGATTTGCGAACCCAAGCGAAGTGATGCGTAATGATGCGAAATTTGCTTTCGGAGGTTCCATGGATTTCTCAAAATTTGCCAACATATTCAAAGAGGCCTATCAAGGAAGGGCGGCAAGCCTGGAAGGTTCGACACCTGCTAGAAAGCAGCACCTTGAAAACGATTACGAACAGCAAATCAAAACACACAAAATATATAGCGACCATTAAGATAGAATAATGTCTAAATGCTTTCGGAAGGAGCATGATGAAAACATGAGGAACATGATTAAAAGTGCGGTCTTCAATATATCATCAATCTATTCAAAACGTACAAACTAGGACTTGAAGTGGAGCATTTATTTCCTGGTACTACCTTGGTGTACAGCTTTAGCCAGTTGCACAGTCATGTTTTGAATGCGGTGGATATGTTCCTTTCACACATTGCCTCGTATGGGTAGACTAGTTATTTGCGTCCATGTTACGCATGTTGAGACAGTGGTGTTGCTTAGTCGCAAAAATAATGAAACATAGCCGAAAATCGCAAAAAACTGATGAGTTTCCTTTGTTTAGAAAATGCGGATAATCCTCTTTTGTTGATGAACGCTCCTCAAAATCCAAGCGCACTAAAATGGTGGGATGACTTTCTTAGAGTCTCTCGTTATGTTAAATATAAATCTCCCACTGTCTTGATTAACCTCACAAAAATATATATATTTTGGGAGAATAAAGGAGCGACTGGGAGAATGAGATATTTCGATTATTCTAAATTAAAAGAAAGAAAATGGACGAAAGAAATTATCAATTATCTTGGTCTCATTCATGAATATAAAGGAAGACAACAGCTTTACCTAGCTCAAAAGCCAGAAGAATTAACTGCTTTAGTTAATCTTGCTAAACGCCAGTCCACTGAAGCTAGCAATGATATTGAAGGAATTAGAACCACCAACGCTAGGTTTGTTCAATTAATGAACGATAAAACTACTCCAAAGAATAGAAGTGAAAAAGAGATTTTAGGTTATCGTTATGCTTTAAGTCTAGTTCATGAGTCTTTTGAATATATTCCTATTAGAATCAATTACATCCTCCAAATTCATAAAGAAATGTATCAATTCATGGATGTTTCTTATGGGGGAAGATTTAAAGACACTCCAAATGAAATTGACGAAGAACATCCTGATGGAACGAAAACATTGATCTTTAAACCTCTTGGGCCATATGAAACTCCAATTGCTGTAGAAAGTTTATGCAAAGAATACGACAAAGCGATAAATGAATATAATATTGACCCCTTATTAGTTATTCCTGTATTTATTCACGACTTTTTATGCATTCACCCATTTAATGATGGCAACGGAAGAATGTCTAGACTTTTAACAACGTTACTTCTATATAAATCAGGATATGCAATTGGAAAATATATTTCTTTAGAAAAGAAGATTCAAATTACCAAAATCGAATATTATGAAGCTTTAAGTAGCAGTTCTATTAACTGGTATGAAGAAAATAATGATGATACCCCGTTTGTTGAATATCTATTAGGTACTATTTTATCGGCTTACCGTGACTTTGAAGATAGAGTGAATATAGTATCTAAAAAGATGTCCGCCAAAGAAATGGTTATTCACGCAATTAATCAAAAACTTGGTAAATTTACTAAGAGCGATATTATGGAGTTTTGTCCAGAAATTAAAAGTAGTTCAGTAGAAGCGTCGCTTAAAGAACTATGCGAAGAAGGTTTTATTGAAAAGCGTGGTGGTGGAAGGTCTACCTATTATTTAAAAAAAGAGAATTAGAGAAATTAATTAAAGTGTGTTTTAAATAGGCAACCTGTGATAAAAAGCGCATATGTTCGCTTGCTTGTGGTAATTGCTACCTCCTTTTCTTAAATAGCCCTTTATTGCTGCACCCTATTTTTAAATCTATGCGTATTGAGACAGTGACGCTGCTCAGTCACAAAAATGGCTGAGAATAGCCGAAAATCGTAAAAAACTGATGGATTTCTTTTTTCTTGAAAATAAGGGGAATCCATTTTTTGACAAGAAATCCGCCAAAAACCCGGTAAAGAGGTAAAAATATGGCCTTTACTCGTATGGGGAAATAGGTCGACGCCCAAAAAGAACACCCATCCTACGTCGTATCGACGCGGGAATAGGCGGCCTATACCTGTACACGATGGAAGGAACAGGTGAAAAAGCCCGTAATCCTCGGATTTTTAGGGAAATCGCGATTTCTCGATTTTTCGCGTTTCCATCATTAAACAACTCGATGTGGCCTTTGATTTTTATAAAAGAAACACAAAAAGGCCGTGGCACAAAGAAGGGGAAGGCACCATCGATGAACCAGAATATGATGATATTGCCGTCACGGAAGCTCTTGTTAACGCGATAATCCACCGCGATTACAACATCATCGGCGCCGAGGCATGTTTGAACATCTATGACGACCGCATTGAAATTACATCTCCCGGTATGATGCTTTCCGGCAAGAAAATGCCAAAAGTGGTTGATTACCCAATGGAATCAATCAGGCGCAATCCCATTATTGCCGATGTATTCAATAGAATGAATCTGATGAACAGAAGAGGATCTGGTCTTTCTAACATCACAAATAGAACAAACGCCCTATTTAGCGATGGTAGAAATCACGTGACCTTCGCTTCGGAAGGTGGTTTCTTTACTGTAAGAATCGAGAACTCCAAATATAAAGGCAACATGGCAGCGGCAAGCGATATTGGAGAAGCGGTTGTCGATGTGAATCAATTGCTAACGCTAAACGAATATGCTGTTTATTCCATATTGAAAACCAACTCAAAACTTTCTTACGATGAATTATCCAAGGAGGCAGGAATCTCCAGGAGGACCGTTGCAAGAGTTGTATCAACCTTAGTGGGGAAAAGATATATCAAAAGAGCTGGTTCCGCTGGTAGAGGCGGGTATTGGATTATCTTAAAATAGTTTTGTGCCGTATGCATTTTCCTATATTGCCTAAGCAGCCGGCTTTTTGCCAGTTGCACAGTCATGTTTTGAATGTGGTAGATATGTTCATTTCACACTCTGCCCCGTATTGGTAGACCCATTCCTTGCGTCCATGTATCGCTTGTTGAGACGGTGGTGCAACTGGTTCACAAATAATGCAATAAATACGGGACGTTTGACAAATTTGACAAAAGAAGAAAAATTCTAAAATCATACATTTTCCGAAAATCCAGAACTTGCAAATAATATCTGTATATTATTGCAAATCACTTCATTCAAAAATTGCAAATCACTTCATTTTATATATACTAATCTCGAGGTTAAGCCATGTTGAAAGAAGATTATATTCCTAGGTTAATTGATAAAAAAATAAGAGAGTCTCTTGAAGATTTTACTGCCGTTCATGTTAGAGGTCCCAAGTGGTGCGGAAAAACATCAACGGCCGAGTTCTTTGCCAACAGCGAAATCAAACTAAACACAAAGAAACAAAGGGAAGGATTTGATCAAATGTATGCAGCTGATCCTGGCTTGTTTTTAGAAGGTGACAAGCCAAGGCTCATCGATGAATGGCAACTCTATCCTGCTATTTGGGATGAGGTTAAAAATTACGCTGATGAATTCCATTTGAAAAACCAGTTTTTATTAACGGGCTCTTTTTCTCCTAAAACAGGGGTCACTAATCATACTGGCACAATGCGCATAGTAAAAATCGATATGACTACGATGTCTCTTTTTGAAAGTGGGGATTCAACCGGGGAAGTCTCTTTAAAATCTTTATTTGATAACCCAACACAAAAAATTAAGGTTGTTCTAAAGCAAGAGAGAAAGGATGTTTCAAGACTGATAGCTAAGGGAGGATGGCCAGAAGGGGTCAAGAATCCACCTCATAATATTCTTTCTTATGGAAGACAAGCGTTGAACGATATCTGCGATACTGATATTCAAGAGGCTAGTGGGAAGGAACTAAGCCCAATCACTACAAGGGTTTTGCTTAGATCGTTAGCTAGGACGCTTTCACAAAACGTTGATAACAAAACGATTATTGATGACGTAAATAAATCTGGTCATCCTTTGGCGGAAAACACTTTTTATGATTACTATAATGCTCTTTTAAGATTGTTCGTTATCAAAGAGGTTCCTGCTTGGTGCCCAAGCATTAGAAGCAAAACATCTATCAGATCCCTCCCGAAAAAGGAGTTCTTTGATCCTTCTTTGGCTTGTGCTGCGTTAGGTGTTAACGAAGAAGGCCTTGAAAAGAATTTTAGAACTAGAGGTTTTTTCTTTGAATGTTTAGTTGGGAGGGATCTAGAAGTGTATTCAAAAGCATTTGACGGCGAAATCTCATATTATCGGGATAGGCTTGGTCTTGAGTGCGATTTTGTGATTCATCTTCCCGATGGTCGATATGGTTTGTTTGAAGCAAAAACTGGAGACAAATATATCAAAGAGGGAATCGATAATTTGAATAAGTTTGTCACATTAATCAATAAATACAATGAAGAAAACCCAAAATCAAAAATGGAATTACCGACTGTTAGAGCGGTAATTACGGATGAAAAATATGGCTATATTGATGAGGGTGGCGTTTTCATAATTCCAATCGGTGCATTAAGGGATTAAAGGCTTTATCAATTGCTTTAATCGGAATTTTGATGTTTCGAGTTCTTTTTGAAAATCGGTTAGGGAGAACACGTTTGCAACTGTCTAGCTAGCCTGGTGAGCTGAATTTCAGCCAAAAAAGGGGTAAAAACAGGGGTATAGTTCGATTTGAAAGTCAGAATGGTATTGGCAAGGTTGATGTCTATTCTTTTAATAAATGCATATAATGTATATACAACATGCTGATATTAGACGAACTTATATTCATCATTTATTTATAAGGAGGTACTCTGCATGGCCACAACAAATTTGAATATCCGCACTGATAAGGCGGTCAAAGATCAAGCCGAAGCAATCTTCAACAAACTTGGATTCAATATGACGACGGCTGTTAATATGTTTCTAAGAGCAACCATCCGCGAAAATGGCATCCCTTTCGATTTACGATTGGATGTACCAAATGAAGTAACTGCTTCAGCGATTGAGGAAGGAAGAAGGCTTGTAGCAGATCCTTCTGCCCCACGCTATTCCAGCATGGATGAACTGAAAGCGGCGTTGAAAGGATGAAGTATGACGTACAGTTTACCAATCAGTTTAAGAAAGATTTGAAGCTTGCGAAAAAGCAGAACAAGAATCTGGATAAATTGTTTGAAGTTATCGGTATTCTTGCGAATGGCTGTACATTGGATGCCAGATACAAAGACCACGGCCTTACAGGCAACTATAAAGGAACACGTGAGTGTCACGTTGAACCAGACTGGTTACTGATTTATGAAATTCGGAATGATGTACTGGTTCTGATGCTCTATCGACTCGGTACACACTCCGAACTATTTAAAAAATAAATCATAATGACGAAAGCATCTACTAGAAATGAAAGGCGCTCTAAATCCTAGGCATTAGGAGAGGGCGCCTTTTCAATTTCAGCCTAAAAGGAGAGCCGCAAGATGTTAATGCAATTAATAAGCCATGCAGCCCCCTCTCACGATCATGAATAGCAAATCAAAACACACAGAATATATAGCCACAATTAAGATAGACTGACGCCTAAATGCTTTTGCAAGGAACATGATGGAAACTGAGGAGCATGATTAAAAGTGTTGTCTTCAATGTATCATCAATCTATTCAAAACGTACAAGCGAGGACTCGAAGGGAAATATCTATTTCCTGGTACTACCTTGGTGTATGGTTTTAGCCAGTTGCACAGTCATGTTTGGAATGCGGTGGATATGTTCCTTTCGCACATTGCCTGTATGGGTAGACTTGTTCTTTGTGTCCATGCTATGCATGTCGAGACTGTAACACGCCTACGACTAAAAGAGTGATAAATATCAAGAAGAATAGGCGGTGGCAGCATGCTATTATCTATTTTAAAATTTGATAATTAAAAATGTCAGGTAGACTAAAAAGTAGACTAGAAAATAGCCTAAAAGTAGACTAAACAAACATTAATTTACTGCATATAAAAGTGTAAAATATATGCAGAAAGGAAAATGATGTTATGCATAAATTTACTTATGAATTCCTAAGGGATAAAACTATTACATCAGATTTATTTTCTTTGTCCAACATTATTACTGATTTAAAAAGCAAAACGGACGAAAAAAAGAATTCCAACAAATCTCTCTTCTCCAAATTAGAAACAATCGCTATTAAAGCATCTGTTGAAGGTAGCAATGCTATCGAAGGAATATTTACCACCGAGCAAAGAATTAAAGAAATCGTTGAAAACAACAGTGAGCCTTTAACTCATAGCGAAGAAGAAATTGCTGGTTATCATGACGCTATTAGGTTTGTAAAAGATAACTACCAGTACCTTTCATTCAATGAAGAAACAATTAAAAGAATACACGCTATGCTTGTTTCTAGGCACATTGGTTATGATAAGGGCGGAAAATATAAGGTCAGCGACAATCTTATCGCTGAAAAATATCCAGACGGAACAATTAAAAGAGTCATTTTTGTACCTACCAAAGCAAAAGATACCGAAAAAGCGATGAATGATTTATGCCTAGCTTATCAAGTATATAGAGATGATTACGGCATTCCTGCACTTTTGTTGATTCCTTGTGTAATTGTAGATTTCCTTTCTATCCATCCTTTTAGTGATGGCAACGGCCGAGCATCTCGACTTCTTACTCTATTGCTTCTTTACAAAGAGGGATATGACATTGGAAAATACATTTCTTTCGAAAACCAAATCAATAAATATAAAGGCAACTATTATGATGCTTTAGAGAGAAGCCAGAAACAGTGGCATGAGTCTAAAAACACATATTATCCGTTTATAGAATTTACATTTCAGATCCTTTACCTATGCTACAAGGAAATTAATAGAAGATTTATTAGGACCAAGAGTGGAAAAGATAAAAAGAGCGAGCGTATTGAAACTGTCATTATGGACAGCATTGTTCCAATGTCAAAATCAGACATTCAAGAACTTCTTCCTGATATCTCGATAACCACAATTGAAGCGGTTCTAGCCAAATTACTGGAAGAAAACAAAATCCGCAAAATAGGAACATTCAAAAACGCTAAATATTTGAAAAAGTAAGAAGCGTGCTTCCGACCACCCGAAAAGGCTTGTCGTACTGCACTAATCAACGATAAGTAGACAGTTTTGCTGGAAGTTGTAGACAAGTTCTTGGGGCTTGAAGCCACCAAACTTTTCAAGGTACTTTCCCTTGTACTGTTTCGGAGTCAGATGCCTAAGGCAACACATTGGCCTTCCCTCGTTGAAGAACCTTATGCGTATTCTGACTTGGGTGGGCGAACGAATTCAGATTCCCCTTGATGGCCGACGTGGTTTACTCAGCCGTCACGCCAATTATACAAATTTATTGCCACTCCCACCGATTGACAAACATTTGCACAATGTTGCCAATTGTTTTGTTCTTGGTTCTATTTTGTTGCAGGCTCTTCCTTTCTTAATATGTAAATAGCTCCATACTTCAAAATGCTTGCAAACGCTTGCGAATGACCTTATTTTTTGTATAATGTATCCAAGGAGTGTGATATATATGGCAAATACAACAGCTGTTTACGCCCGTATTGATACAGGCCTAAAAGAAAACGCCGAGGAAATTCTTTCTCAACTTGGTATTACACCGTCCAGTGCCATTCAAATGCTGTATAGCCAGATTGTATTAACTAGAGGCTTGCCTCTTAACTTGCATCTTCCATCTAAAAAGCCAACTGCGATTGCTGACATGAGCAAAGCGAATCTTGATGCGGAGTTAAAAAGAGGTGTTGAATCCTTAAAATCAGGAAAAACCTATACGGCAGACGAGATTGATACTGAACTTGCTAAGGAATTCGGTATATGAGCGATGCTTATTCCGTAATTTATTCCTCAGAAGCACGAAGCGATATCAAAGAGATTTATTCCTACATTGCTTTTGAACTACTTGTTCCTGAGGTTGCTAAGGAACAAGTGAATAGAATTAGAAAAAATATCCGTTCTCTTAATTTTATGCCGTCGCGAAATCCTGTCGTTGATTGGCAACCATGGAGAAGCATGGGAATGCATAAAGCACTGGTGGATCGTTTCGCTGTTTTCTACATAATAGACAGCAATGCAATGAAGATAACTATCGTTCGAATCTTTTATGGCGGTCGGGATATTGAAGGCGTTGTGTCACAAACGTGTGGTGTTTAATTGTGAAAGGGGCAACGTTAACTACTTCTTGCTAACCCCTCTCAGCGTTCACACATATCCTCTATGATGCTTGCCATTGTTGTTTTTTTACTCATGCTGTTCACTATGCCCATGGCCGCGAGTTCGTGCCTAAACATAAAGACAATGGAGCGTTATCGGCGAAGTGAATGCAGGGGGAATTCTTAGCCTAAAATCAACACTAATTTTTAAAGATAAGCAATATCGAAACACGTTTTGAATGCATTGATTTCGCACGAATAAACACCAGCGTCTTTCAGTTACGTTCTTTTCAAAAAAACTAAACTACGGCAAAAACAAAAAATGGAGAAGAAGGAGCCCCTTATCAATTGATTCATAGGCTAGAGAATGCTACTTTAAAGAAGAAATGAGGAAAATTATGGAAATAAGTAATTCTTTCGATATTTTGATATCTTTAATTAAAGCTTGCCAAGAAGATTGCGAGTACCCACATGTTGGTGGCCCAAAAGGCTACGAAGTCAACTTAGGCGGTACGTATTATTTGCTAGGCCAAAGCGTTAGACTTCTATGGAATCGAAAAGGGCATAAGTGCGTAAGTAAGAATGCACTAGAACTTTGGAATGATCTAAAAGTTGGCGACTCTATTTTCGATTATTGGTACCAAAAGCCTGTCTATTATAAAAATGAAGAGCCAGTCCATGCTAAGGGTTATGTTGGAGCAAAAAGCACCCCTGATTGGGAAGAAGATGTTAAATTTACCAAAAACGGAGATTGCTTTAGATTTCGACAAGTTTTTCATGTTGAGCATATCGTTCCAATAGGCGTTATTTTAAAACAACTTTTAGAGTTGGACTTATCTGAAGAAAAGGATGAAGTTTATAAAAAGTTGGATTCAATCCTCAACAAGATTTATGTTTGCTATATCACCAAAGAAGAAGATAGAGAATTAAATAGGCATGCAAAAACAAAACGCTCAGATGATTACATTGAGGTAATAAACGGGGTTTATAAGGATGCAAAAATCGAAGTTATTGGATGGGATAAATGATTGATTTGCCCAAGGAGAAGTTTTCTCGATGAGAATCTAAAATTCTCAGAATGGTTATTTAATGATTGTGTTTTCGGCTCCGCCTTCACAAATACATGCAACTATTTTTGATCGTTCAGCCATTCTGTTTCACCCCATCCATTAGGAGTTTGTTTTTCAAAGCGATATAGGCGCCATATTGAGGAGCGGTGCCTTTAAGAAAATCGCTTTGATAGGCATCACTTTTCTTGATGTCGTTTCTCTTCAAGATTTTAGATAGGTTCTCTATGAAGATGCCATTTATATTTCGCACGACATAAATGCAATCGTTTCGTTTGAATTGATCCAATAATTCCGCATAGTGAGTGGAGAATAGAAGTGTTGCTCCAGCAACATTGATTTTGTTATTCATGTAGAAGCGAAGAAGGGTGGATACAATCTCGTGGTTGAAATGGTTTTCTAGTTCGTCGATTAAGAGATACTCGCCGTTCAGGAATGCCTCAAATGCACTTAAAAAGAGATTGATGCCTTTTATTGTGCCAGAAGAAAGATAACGCTCTACGTCGTTTATGCGGTTTAATTTGATTTCTGGCTTCTTATGGAATTTTAACGAAATGATTTTGTCCTTGCCCGCTTGCTGAACATTAATGTACTCAATGCTTGGGTCGAAGAAAGCAATTAATTCAACGGGGCAATTTTCCGATAAAGCTAAATGATTCTCGTTGGTATATTTCAGCATATCTATGTATAGAACCTTGTCTTGATGCTGCTTATTGAACGCGATCATGATACTTACATCGTCGGATAAAAACGCCTCGTTGTCCTTTCTTTCCATGATGGTTTTTGCGTTATTTCGGTTGAATAAGTCGTTCTTCTTTTTGATGGATTTGCATGACTTTTCTTTTAAAGACTCATGTGTGATGAATAGTTTCTTCTCTTTTCGTGCGATGGTGGTGGTTAAGAAATAAATCGCATTAGAAGAAAGAAAACAAACTTCAAAAATCGCCTCGCCTTCTTCTTTTAAACCATCAAAAAGCTCTAAGTATTTCGTGTTATTTAAAGGTTCGTTGTTTAATAAAGAAAAAGCGAAAGAGAGGATTTTCAAAATACTCGTTTTTCCGGAAGCGTTTAAACCGATGAATGAAATCACATTATTTGAGTAATAACCGTTCTTTCCGTTTTTAAATAAGAAGCTTAATTCATCATCGTCTTTCACTCTTTGGGACGCGGTGAAATCAATTTCTCCTTTATCCTTAACTAGCGGCAAGCCAGAAAATGCAATTTTCAATATTTTCATAAACGCTCCTTAAAACTTAAAAACAAAATGATAGTACCTAAAATATATCATTTTGATGTTAAAAATGAAAATAAAAACGGAAAATACGTTCTAACTTTCTTTTTCGATTCAAAAAGTATCGTAAAAATTTTGCAATATGTGAAACAAAAAGATAGAACAAGCAAATGTTTCACATATGAGATGGATGAAGCCAAGTTTAATTGCATATCTTTGGCGAATTATATGCAATTAAAAATAAATTTAGGACGATATCCTTGCAAATCCATGATATTTTTTATTCCCGAAGCAGAAGTTAAAGCCATATCAAAAGCAAAACAAAAAGGATTTGAGGGTTCACCAAATCCTTGTGCTATTTGTTTATGCGATTTTGGATGATTTTATTCCTCTTCCTCTAATAGAACTTGTAGGCGAATAAACTCTTTAAAACGAGGGAGAGAATAATCCATAGAGCCTCTAGCTTTGCAAACGATAAGACCCTTGTTCAGGAGCCTCTTTTTGTAGATTTGCAGCGCTCCGTTTGAAATATGCAAGTTCTTACAAATATCACTTTGCTTTGTGGTTTTGCTCATCTCTTCTAGAATTTCTTTTTCTTTTTCGGTTAGTTTTTCCCATATTAAAGAATATGAATTGTCGTACAGCTTTAGATCGTATTCGTCTAAGTTAAACTTTTGTGTCCCTTTTTTAAACAATAGATAGCCCAATGTTTGGTAGCCATAGGCGTATCCTTTTGTCAATTTTGCGTATTTTGCCGCTTCCTTTTCATTCATTCCAAGTAGGTCATTATAGGAAAAAGTTATTGCGGCTAAACTTAATGGCTCCAAAACAATTTTTGGCGCACGAACAAAGAAGGTTAAGCTTTTGTTTCTATCTAATTCAGATATATTTTCATAGAGCCCCGTCATCAACAAAAATATTGGATATCCTTCACGAATAAATTGCTGAAATAAGAAAACGAACTTCCTCATTTCTTTAGAATCGGACACATCATCAATTGTGATTAGGACGCGCTTGCCCTTTCTTTTGATGTATTCAAGCATTTTTTCTAAAAGAGTAGTGACGTTGCTGATTTCGTTTGTTCCGCTAATAGAAAACGTTAATCCATGAAAAGAAAAGGAAAATTCCGGTTTTAAGAACAATTTCCATAGCTTGCCTTCCTCATATAGTTTGGCTGCAAGTTGTTCCTCCATGTTCATATAGGAGTTTAAATCAATCGTTAAGTAATTGTTGTCTTTAAATTTTCGTTTTAATTTGGTTAGCAAAACCGTTTTTCCAGAACCTCGCGGACCAGTAATGATGTAAACTTTTGTTTCTGGATTTTCGCCTTTAATCGCATCCCAAATAACGTTTTCTTCCTTTTCCCTCTCAATGAGGCTATATGGTAATTCTCCAAAAGTAGCATTAAATGGATTAGACATAAAACTTTCCTCTCCGCCATTATATTGTTTTATTTTTGTCATTTGAATATTTTTTTGTCATCGTTTGTCAAACCGGCATATTTTTGATTTTCGTTTGTCATTTTTTAAAAGATTTGTCAAATGAGATTTATTTGATTTAATAGTGGTTTCTTTGTGATGGCTTTGATCTTGGGTATGGTAACAAAATCCCTTAATCAAGCATTACTTGTTTCATTTTGATTGTTGGCGTATTCGCCAAATTGCCAAATGAAAACGCGCCAAATTGCCAAATGAAAGATAGAATCTTATCAAGAAATCTATGGAAAAGTACTTAAAAAGATGCATTGAAACCAGACTAAAAGTGTTAGTTCTCAATTGATGT
>DKCV01000018.1 GCA_002449265.1 Caryophanales bacterium UBA6865
TTGCCAGGCTGATTGTCAAATATATGCCGATCTTTGTAAACGGCGATATGTCCAACCCGATATCGGAGCAGGTGTTCTATGAGCTGGCACAGTATGGCGATACTAGCGGTATCCCACTGTCGAAGAAAATCGTCGACACCTCCAAGACCACCAGAATGCTTGATGAAGAGACGATGGCGGAAATGCTAAACGATAAAGAAGTTAGCGACATCATCAAAAGAGTGTTCGCGCATGCGAAATTCGGCAAGCCAAAAACGAGAACGGTCCCAGCAAAGCCTGAGGATGGCTTCGATACGGAGATAGCCCAAGAAGGCAGGGACAAAGGCTATGAATTGGGGCAACAAGACTACAAAAAGTACGTGGACTACGATGATAATCAGGTCCAAAGTGAATTTGAGAAATCGCTTTTTGAATATATAAAAGAATGTTGCCCGAAAGACTATGATGATATAAAAAAGACTTGGTACGCTAACGGATTCAAAAAAGGCTATGAGTCAGGCGTCAACGCTCCCATCAAGAAAGAGCAATGTGGCTATGACGATGGTGCGAGATTCGTCGACGAGGTCAAGAAGAGATTTGGCCAAGGCATCAAATACACCAGCAACACTAGAATCATGATAGATAATTTCGTCAAAGGCTATTTGAACGATCCGAAGAATATACCAATCAAATACAGAGGGATGCTATATAGAAGGTGGTACTGCGATTCCTTTAGAAGGGCGGTTAAAACTTCTTTAACTCCCGTTGTAGGCACTAAGGATGGGGAGACAATCGAGGATGCCGATAACGTCTTAAAGCACATACTCGCAAGATTGTTTGAATTCCTCTATATCAGCGTATACCGCGAAACCACCTTCAACGAAATCTTCAGCAATGCCGACCCCAAGATCTTCCTAGAGGCTGTAGGCATCACCAAAAAGGATTTCGAGGTGCTGAACAAGTACAAGATATTCCAGGAAGACGTATTGAATAACTACATTCACGACTTCTTCGTCAACGAATCATTAGGAAGCAAATTGGATCTAAAAGACGAAGAGATTCGCAAGCAATATAGGAACAGCTTCGATTGGTTTGGATTCGGGCTTGAAAGCGATGATTCTAAGCAGGAAGAAGAAAATTCATCTCCAAAGGAATTGGCGCCCAAGGAAAACAAGCCTTTAGAAACGGAAGAAACAGAAGACGCTGAAGATGAGCGTGTCGCCCAAAAAGAAGACAAGAGCGTCCAACCCGAAGAAAATATTCTAGACAAAATTAAGGGCATCCTTTCTTCTAAGGCGATGAAATCCAGTAGGATTGCATCCGAATTAGGAATTAGCAAAAAGGAGGTGAACAAGATTCTCTTCTCCCATAAAGAGCTTTTCGCGAAGGATATTTTCTTCAATTGGAAGTTGAAGTGATCTGATTCATTTGATGCCAGACATTTCTCTTCGCCATCCAAAATTAAAAACGGAGACGGGTTTTAGCAGTTAGGTGCATACTGGGATTCTCGACGCCCCAGCCTAACTCATCCGAAAAAGTCAAACAGGTAAAGGAGAGGTGACGCAAAACTGCCTCACCCCTCGATTTCAAACCTTCCGTTTGATGCTGGGATACCCAGCACCATTGCCCACGGCTACTTCTTTGATTTGGGTTTGTTTTCTTTATTGAACTGGTTGATAGAGTCCTCTAATCTCCCATAAGTTGATATGGGCATCCTCCTAAGCTCTTCGTATAGCTCAATGTCCTTATCGTTTTCAAACGAGGCGTTGGGCTTTTTCTTTCTCTTGTAGTCGTTGTAATCCTTGGTGAAGATGGTGATGAAGCCATCTAAGGCCTCTCTGAATGAAGGCTTGTGATCCTTCTTCGCGGTCTTGATGATGGCCCTGCACTTATCCTCTCCTAGTAGCTCATCGGGCTTGCAGTCGAAGAACTTGCTTAGCTTCTTAGCCGTATTCAAGGTCATCGGCATGAAGCCCGTCTCGTATTTGTTTATCGTCGTTCTTACGATCCCGACCTTCTTCGATAGCTCATCCTGGGTGAGCCCAAGTTTCAATCTGTATTCTTTCAAGTTGTTCATAGCATCTACATTATATCAAAGTTCATTTATTACTTGAACTATTAGTTTCGATATTTTATACTATGAATAGTTCAAGCATCAAGTGAACATATATTAAAAAGGAGGTATAGATGGAAGAAGAGAAGAAAGAGAGGGAGCTTATTAAGCCAAAGGAGAAGGCCGATGGTTTTTTCAAAAGCAAGCTAGACAGATCGAAGCTCAGCTCGCTTGAGATGAGGGGTTTGACCGCCGATGTGGCAAGCGATGTCTATGGGAGGCTTTCGGATCCTGAGTTCTACGATGACGTCGTTTTCTTCATAAAAGCTAAGAACATCGTGAAAGAGCTCGGCCTTTCAGACGGGAAGAGGGGATTCGACGGCATAGACGACCTATATAGGACGCTCGATGAGTTTTGCGAGAGGATCTCCCTTCTCGAACCCGATGAGCTCTATGGGAAGGATGCCGGCCTATCTAGGAAGAAAGCCGGGGACGTCTGGCTCTATTTCATGCTGGTCGGGGCCTATGTGTTTCTTAGGCTGAAAGGAGAGATAAGCGATGACGAATACGGAAAGCTTGAGCTTTGCGGGGCAAGGGTCGCCATGCAAGCAAAGCAAGATCAGGGCCGTCCTCTATCTCAGGTTCTCTAGCGAAAACCAGACCGAGCAATCGATAGAGGGACAAAGGAGGGACAACACTGCTTTTTGCGAGCGACAGGGATATGAGATAGTCGGTGAATACATCGATAGAGCTAAATCTGCCACCACCGACAAAAGGCCAGACTTCCAAAGAATGATAAGGGAGAGCAAATACAAGGGCTTCAACGCCGTGATCGTTTGGAAGCAGGACAGATTCGCCAGAAGAAGGGCCGACGCCATAAAGTACAAGGCGATCCTCAAAAGCAACGGCGTAAAAGTGCTCTCCTCCACCGAATCGAACGTCGAGGGCCCCGACGGCATCATCATGGAGTCGGTCATGGAGGGTCTCGCCGAGTATTATTCGGCGGATTTGTCCGAGAAAGTCCAAAGGGGATTCAGGGAGAACGTCATAAAGGGCAAGGTACTCGGAGGGACGAGGACCTTCGGCTACGACGTGGTCGACCACCATTACGCAATCAACCCAATAGAAGGTCCAATAGTCAAAGAGGTCTTCCGCCTCTACGTCATGGAAGACTGCACGATGAACGCCATAGTAAAACGCCTAAGGGATAACGGCATGAGATGGAAGGACGGAAGGGAGATAAAGCACTCCGTAATAGAAAGGATGGTCGCCAACAGGAAATACATAGGGGAGCTGAGATGCGCCACCGAAATAGGCAAGAACAAAGTCCCTATATTGATTGACGAAGACACCTTTGAGAAAGCACAGAAGAAAAGGGAGAGGCATAAGCATAGGGGCGGGTCTTTCAAGGCGGATGTATCCTATGCCCTGTCCGGAAGGGTGTTCTGCGGTGAGTGCGGGAGCATACTCTTCGGCGAATCGGGCACCTCCAACACTGGGAAGCTCCACTCCTATTACACCTGCAAAGGGAAAAGGAGGGACAGGAAATGCGGCTTCAAATCGATAAGGAAGGAGGAGCTCGAGAACGTCGTCATCTCCTCAATCTTCTTCATGCTGAAGCACAACGACATCCTCAAGCCCCTAGTCGATAACATCTATAGACTCCAGGACAAGGAATCCATAGAAGAATCATCCATCAAGGAAAGGCTAAAACAGGTGGACAAGGAGATAGGCAACATCATGAACGCCATCAAAGCCGGCATCTTCTGTGACACAACTAAAGAGGAGTTATTTAAATTAGAAGACGAGAAGAAATCCCTCAGTAATAGCCTCTCCAAGATCCAGCATAGCTACAGAAGATTCACAAAAGAGGAGATAAAGGCGGCCATCGAGCTAACCGAGGGCGCCCCAGTCGAGACGGATACCCAAAGGACTGCATTCGTTACTAGGTTCGTCAATAAAGTCGAGGTCTTCAACGACGGAAGGGTTCTAGTCGACGCCAGCCTATTCGGCCATAGCGCCTATGCCCTTATCACGAAAGAAGGCGAGAATATCGTTCGTATACAGCCGAGCTTTGCCCGCCATCAAAAAATCAACACGGCTTCGGTCGTGTTTTTTGTTTTTCTTCTCTATGATTTATGGCATTTATGCTATAATCTATGCAAGAGGTAATTGCATGGAATTCAAAGATGAACTAAAGGCGTTTCGTAAATCGAATGGGCTAACGCAAATGGAGCTCGCAGATGAGCTTGGAGTCAGTTTTTCAACCATCAATCGTCTTGAAAATGGCCACTTTAATCCTAATTATGAACTTTTAAGCAAATTCAATTTATTGAAAGGAAAAATTGAAAAAACAAATCTTATTTTTATTCAAGGAGAGAGTAACGATATTTTAACTGATATTTCTTCTTTAATTGAGAAAGCGAAACGCGCTGCATACCAATCGGTAAACATTCTTCTAATTCAACGAAATTGGATGATTGGGAAACGCATCCATGAAGAAGAACTAAAAGATACGAGAAAAGAGAACTATGGGTTAGAAATCATAAAGACTTTATCGAAAAAGCTGACAGCAAAATATGGTAAGGGATTCGGGAAAATGTCGCTTTATAATTTCCTTTCGTTTTATAAAAGCTACCCTAACATTTTCCAAACGATGTCTGGACAATCTTTTCTTTCCTGGTCACATTATCTAGTTCTTTTGCAAGTTGCTGATCAAGAGGCCAGAGAATGGTATGAAAAAGAGGCACTTTCGCAATCTTGGAGCGTTAGAGCGCTGCAAAGAAATGTATCAACACAATACTATTATCGAATTTTAAAATCCCAGAAAAAAGACTTAGTGGAACAAGAAATGTTAGATAAAAGAAAAGATTCTAATGAAGACAAAAAATTGGATTTCATAAAGAATCCAGCTATCTTGGAATTTCTTAATCTTCCCGAATGCAATTATGTAGAAAAAGATTTGGAAAACTGTTTAATTCAAAATATGAAAAAGTTCTTGATGGAACTAGGGAAAGGTTACGCTTTTGTAACAAGTCAAAAACGGATTCACACGGAAAAAGAGGACTATTTCATCGACTTAGTTTTTTATAATTACATTCTCAAATGCTTTATTCTCATCGATCTAAAAATGGGGAAACTAACTCATCAAGATGTCGGTCAGATGGATATGTATGTCCAAATGTATGATGAAATGGAAAAACAAGAGGATGATAATCCAACAATTGGAATTTTGCTTTGTTCGGATACCGATGATTGCGTAGCAAGATATTCAAGGCTTCACTCCAATAACCAGCTTTTTGCTGCAAAATACAAAACTTATCTTCCAACCGAGCAGGAGCTGAAAGCTGAAATTGAACGTCAAAGGATTTTCTTCCAGCTTCAATACGAAAAGTGTAAATAGTGTTCGTACCGGAAGCCCATTCTTCCGCCATCAAAAAATCAACACGGCTTCGGTCGTGTTTTTCTTTTTGCTTTTAATTGACTACATTGTAGTTTTAATTATAATTTCTTCAAAGGAGAAATATCAAAATGGCCGTAGTATCTGTCAGAACAAACGAAGAAGAAACCAAGCTTTTTAAAAGTTATTCCGCTCTCCATGGCATCTCAATGTCGGAAGCATATAAACGCGCACTTCTAGAAAAAATCGAGGATGAATTCGATGCGGCTGAGCTGGCCGAAGAAGTGGAAAAATTTAACAAGAATCCTAAGACGCATTCTTTGGACGAACTGAGAAAAACATATGACTTATAAAATCGAGTTTTCGGATGAAGCGTTTAAAGAATTCGGGAAGTTCGATAAGTATACCCAAAAACTGATTGATGCCTGGATCCGAAAACATCTCGAGTCAAATGAAAACCCAAGATCCATCGGAAAACCTCTTGTAGGAAATAAGTCCGGGCAATGGCGTTACCGTATTGGTGATTTTCGACTCTTATGCCTTATCAGAGATGATTGTCTCATTATTTTGGTAATCAAAATCGGGCATCGGCGAGATGTTTATAAATAGACGAAAAGTTCGGAAAATCATACAATACTCCCCCATTTTAAAAACACGGCTTCGGTCGTGTTTTTTCAGTAAAAGCTTCAAAGCAAGTACCCTACTAGTACTACAAAATTACTTTGATCATATGAAAACGGCTATTTCAATGCCATTTTAGCGAACTCATGTCGCTTTCATGTCACGTTTGATCGAAAACGTTCTACTAAAGTCACCGCTCTACCATCTAGTTTATATCCAGCCATCTATATCTATTATTACAGGTTCAGATCCACTATTATGCTTGATCAGCGAAATTCAATCCCTGATGAATGGAAAAGAGAAAACATCTCAGTAAAATGCAATGATTTTTTATTGGTGTTTTTTATCGCTCTTTGAAAAGCTTAAATACTTTTTGCCAGCCGCAAAATAATAGTTTTTCATTTTTGTGAGTAATTCTTTAGGCGATATGATTACTGCGTTACTTCCGAAACGCTTAAAGTAATGAATAATTTGACCATGAGAACAATAAAAATAATAGTCGTTGCCTTCAATTTTGTCTGGTGTCGGACGATATAAATAAATCCTTTTGTAAAGCTTTAGACCTTTATCGTTCAATCTAACGATAACGGGTTCTTCATTAGCGGATAAAAGCGGATATTCCACTCCATACTTTATCTGCTTTTCAAATAAGGCGATTGTATCCGATGAAATATCTCGCTTAAGATTAGTGATTGTAACGTATTTTATTTTCGCTAGCCTTATGGTTTGAGTTGAACTAGGAGTCGAAATTAAAACATAGTTATATAGTTCTTCACGTGAGTGGGCGATTTTATAAACGGAAACATTATTAATAATCTCCTCGCTTGTTAAAACAACATTGACTTGTTTCTCATCTTTTATTGATTCCAATAACAGACGATAGTTTTCTTTAAAAATAACAAGCTCTCGATAATTTTGCTTAAGATTAGAATACGAAGTGAAAAGATTCCGATAATAGGAGGCCAAAGAAACGTAAGAAGAAAGATTGTTTTCGATATTAATAATCGTTTTTTCCGACATTTTTGTCGGTTTTAGATTAATGATCTCTTTTTCTTTATCATCTTTATAGTATTCGCTTTTTCGAATCGTCTCTAATAGCTTGTCTATCGTTTCATTTTCATCGCCCTTAATTCTCCCAGTCAGATTTTTCGCGATGCTTTCTTTAAAAGTTTTTTCGTTTGCGCTGAAGTATTCGTAATAATTCAAAATGACGGTATTGAAGAATAGGTTTTTGTTTAATTCGCTTTCGTTTTTATAAAAGCCAAAATTCTCACAGTCTTTTAAGAGAGTGTCATAAGCGTTCTTATTGATGGTTATTTTTATCTTTTCGAGCATATTGATAGTCACTTTTTTGCAATTATACCCCTTAAAGGGGTCATAAATATACTTAGAAAGATGGATAGATTAACTAGTTATATTTAAGGGGTCAAAAGATATTTTATTTCTGATAATTTTTTATTGGGCTTCTAAACATCAGAATATGGGTGCAAGGAAAAAATTCTTGCGAAAGGGTGCTAGCAGCAAACTAACCAAAATCAAAGCAATCAAAATCAAAACATGGTCACGGCATCGAGAGTGAGGTACACAAGCGCAGCAAAAACAAGCAAATATTAAGATCAACTGGTTTTATAAAGTTCGTATCTCGTAGATTTTTTTAGAAAGAGAGGCAAGAATTATGAATTTAATTAACGCTTTAGAAATCGAAGGTAACATCACTACAACAGAAAATGGTGCTTTTGCTTATCAATCGACATTAAACTCCAATCTTGATTTCTTTAATAACATTCCAAGTTTTAGGAAAGATTCATCTGCTTGCCTCGATTTTTTTAAAAAGGCTTTCGAAGAGGATAAGCTTTTGGCCCTAAAAAATCTTTTTTACATGCGAAATATTAGAGGCTTAGGTCAAGGGGAACGTCAAGCGAGCAAAACTATTTACAAATGGTTGGCCAAAAATCATCCAGATTTAATGTCTTTAAACATGGAATTAATCGGAGAATTCGGTCGAATGGACGACTATTATTCTTTATTGGACACTCCATTAGAAGATAAAGCCTTTGAGCTATTAAAAAAGCAAATTGATAATGATTTAATAAGCGAGCATCCTTCTTTAACGGCAAAATGGCTAAAATCATGCAACACCAGTTCAAAAAGCTCTAGACGGATGGGTCGAATCACCGCCAAACATTTTGGCATGAAAGAAAAAGAGTATCGCAAAATGCTCAGCGCACTTCGCAAGAAAATAGACGTTACCGAAGTCAAGATGTGCAACAATGAATTTGGTAACATCATCTATGAAAACGTCCCTTCTAAAGCGATGCTCAATTATACAAATGCCTTTCAAATGCATGATGAAAAACGATTTGAGGCATATATCGGCCGAGTTTCAAAAAATGAAGTCAAAATCAATTCCTCAACGCTTTATCCTTATGAGATCATAGAGAAATATGATTTAGGGTGCAAAAACGATTTCTATGAGCCTTCTATCGATAATCAAGTTTTAGAATGTGAGTGGGACGCTTTGCCTAACTATGTGACCGATTCTTCTTCGACTCTTGTTGTCGCGGACACATCTGGCTCTATGGAAGGTAGACCTTTAAATGTTGCTTTATCTTTAGCAATCTATTTTGCAAGATTAAATCAAGGTGCGTGGAAGAACAAAATGATTACATTTTCGTCTAGCCCATACTTTATTGATTTCTCTAGATGCAAAACTCTATATGACTGTTTACGTAAGATCCCTTGCATTAATGAAAACACAAACATTCAAAAAGTGTTTGAACTCATTTTAGATGCCGCGATAAAAAATCATGTTCCTTCTGAGGAAATGGTGAAAAACATCATCATAATTTCAGACATGCAATTTGATAGATTTGGCGATAGGAAAAACAAAATTTCCTTTACCGATTACGTCAAAGAAAAATATGAAAGGGCTGGTTATAAAGCACCATGCCTCATCTATTGGAACGTCTGTGAAAATAGAACGCCAGCCGTTCATGCTTTAAATAACGATAATGATGTCAAACTAATCTCCGGCTTTAGCCAAAGCGCTTTTGACACGATTATAAAATCACAAGGTTATGACCCTAAAACGGCCATGATTGATACCTTAAACTCTGAACTATTTGCTAAGGTTAGGGTTTAAGGTAAATATAAAAATGGATCAAAGCTTAAATAGAAACATTCAAAAATCTATACAATTTGGGCGTTAACATGGTGAAAGCCATGTTTTTATTTTCAAGATATGAAACGTACTTGTTTATGTACGTTTTGTTTTGTATAATTACGAGAGGAGGAAAATGTATGGCAACAACGAATATCACCGAATTAAGAAAAAACTTATTCAATGCAATCGATTCTGTTATCAAATTCAATGAACCTATTCAAGTTACGACGAAAAGCGGAAATGCGGTTCTCCTAAGCGAAGAAGATTATAATGCACTTCTAGAGACGGTTTATCTTATGTCTCAGCCTGGGCTAGTTACTAAAATAAAGGAAGGCGAAAAGGAAGAGACGTCCGAAATGTCAAAATTTAATCCAGACGAGGAATGGTAAAATGTGGGCTGTCTTTTTTACCAAAAGTGCTGAAAAGGATAAGACGAGGTTGAAAGCGGCAGGACTAGAGAAAAAAGCTAAATCCCTATTGGTCTTACTTTCCGAGAATCCGTTTCAGACTCCTCCTTCTTATGAAAAACTTATGGGGGACTTGACTGGATATTATTCTCGCAGAATCAATATTCAGCATCGTCTTGTCTACCGAATCGATTCTCAAAAGCGCATCGTCATCGTTCATTCTATGTGGTCGCATTACGAACGATAGGAAGACTCGAATAAACTTGCGCTGCTCCATCATCTATAAGCACGGTTTTCATCGTGCTTTTCTTTTGTGACTCCTATGAATGCAGTGTAGTTGTTATTAAGGATGTTCACAGGAGGCATTTAAACACGTGCTCCTAGAGAATATAAGAAGATGAATTCGATACCGCTATGATGATAGAAAAGATTGATAAGAATCCAAAGGTACATTCTCTTGACGAGTTAAGAAAAATATATAGCATCTATAGCCGAGTTTTCTAATGAAACTTTTAAAGGATTTAGGAAGCTTGGTATATACCTAGAAAGTTATAGATGTTGACCATTAATTAATAATGACGTTTTCTTTAATTTTTTGATTTGAAAAAAATTGCTTTTCAGTAAAATAAAGGCATCAGTATAGAAAGAGGATCCAAGGCGATGAAAAAGAAAGTTCTTAGATATTTTCTCGAAGCCTTTAGTGCCGCCGCTCTAGTTTGTGTTTCAGCCGTATCGACTTATTTTTTAACTAGCAAATACATAATAGTTACCGATAATGATAAGAACTGGTTCCTAGATGAGGATGATATTTCAAAACCAACCAAATTCACCTATAAAGGCAAGGATTACTCCTATACGAGTAAGACTAGAAACACTCAATTCTATGAAAACACGAATACGTCAGACATCGTTGGTTTCATCATCGATCCGGCCGATTTCGAGAAGCTGAAAGAACTATTCCCTAACGATTACAAAAATTATGAATACGAAACTCATTACCGCTTTTCTGATCCGAACAAGGCTTTTACGATTCTGAAACTAGAAGATTATGAAGTTTCTAATAGACTCGCTGTCCGTTTTGACGAAAAAACGTTAAATATTTATATAAGCTAGTGGTAAGGGGGAAATAATTATGGAAAGAAAAAGTGTGATATCGATTGTAATTAAATCCCTAATAGCCTTAGGCTTAGTCGCCACCACTTGCCTAATCACCTATTTTGCGACAGTTTCTAGCGTTAAAAAATCTTTTGATAGAGGCGAAGAAGTCCCAGAAATAATGCAAATACATGATTACGCCCCTGACACTCTAACGTATAAAGGTAAAACGTATCAGCTTGATAAAACTGTTCCATATGTCGAAAAAGAAAGACTAAAAGATTTTGAAGGCTATATCGTTGATTCTCGTGATTACGAAATGATTACGAATCTTTTCCCCAATGACGCTAAAAAATACAATTTCCTTGTCGACGACCATTATGAAAGCAGTAGAAAATTGACGCCGTTTTATTTGCTTGATGATTTAACCATCGAAGAGGGATTCGCCACATTTGATATATACGGTCCTGGCTCATATTGCTATTTAGCTGCTGATTGAACTTTGGTCATAGATATATGGCTGCTCAAAGATTGTCTAAGCAGTGTTTGGACTATCTTTTCATGGTTTCACCGCTCAATTCTTAGCAAATAAGATAGTCCTCTTATACCCAGTTAGCAAAATGGTCATTCAGTTGTCCTCGATTTGATGACAACTGAATATCGAAATAGTAAAATCTTTCTATGAAAGAAAAGAAAACATCGATTCGTTATTTCTTAGGATCACCCGTTCGGGCTATTTGGGATGAGAAAGGATTCGAATGGTTTTATTCCGCTACCGATATAGTAGCGGTTCTTTCCGAATCTAGCGATCCAAGAAGATATTGGAACAATCTTAAGCATAGAAACCCCGATTTAATAACGTATGTTCACAAAAACTATTTGTTTTCTAGCGATGGGAAGCAATATTTGAACGATACGCTTAATGAAAATGCTATATCATCTCTTTTTTTATACATTCCAAGTCGACACCGGGAAAACCTAAAGAAATGGCTAAAAGGTTCGTTAGACCCAATCGATGAGCAAAGCAAAAATAGAGCGTATGAGCTTTATTCAAATGAATTGATTAGTGACAAACACATCGGCACTTCCAAGGGGTTGCAGCAAATACATGGCTATTTATTTGGTGGTTTGTATGATTTCGCTGGTAAGATTCGCACCAAAACGATATCGAAAGGCGGATTCGTTTTCGCAAACGGAGAGTTTCTCTTAGAAACCTTAAAATCCATAGACGAATTACCAGATTGTACATTTGAACAAATTGTTCATAAGTACGTAGAAATGAATGTCGCGCACCCATTCATGGAAGGCAACGGGAGAAGCACGAGGATTTGGCTAGACCTTTTGCTAAAGAAAAGGCTAAGGGTATGCGTTGATTGGTCGAAAATTGACAAAAAGGAATATCTTACCGCGATGGAAAAATCGCCAGTTGATTCTAAGCCCATTTATGAATTACTAAAGAACGCTTTGACGGACAAAATAAACGATCGAGAAATATTCATGAAAGGCATCGACTATTCCTATTATTATGAAGAAATCGAATAGGCTGTCCTCAATTTGATGACAACTGAATCGTCTTTTTATAGACTCAAAATGTTCAAAAAGAGACTTGCCACACTACAACCACCACCATAAACCTTATTTTTTGATGAATAAATAAGATTTAGAAAGTAGAATCGAAAGCATTTTCAATATCGCATTAAAGAAGCACAATCCTGGAATAAATTAAAGGACAGAGAACATTATTCGAGAGTTTACCAAGTACAAAAGAAAAGAAAAAGTACAATGAAGTACAATTATTCAAGAAAGAGGTAACAAAAATGCAGAATCCATTTTCAATCTCATTCGGCAGAACAAACGAAAGCATCATTCAAAGGGATCATGAAATTCAACCTATTTTCGATGATTTTGACTCTGAGCCCACTAGAAATACCGTCTATATTCTTACCGGGCCAAGAGGATGCGGGAAAACAGCTACTCTAAGCCATATACTAGATGTCTATCGAGAAAAAGAGAACTGGGCGGTCGCAAGATTGTCCCAGTCCGATAACATGTTAGAGCAAATGGCAAGCCTCCTTTACGAGAATGGCATAGCGAAGTTGCAGCACCTTAAAGTTGAGTTTTCTTTCTCTTTTCATGGAATCAGTTTTAGTGTCAAAGGGGATAATCCAGTTTCAAGTATCCATGCTTACTTAGAAAAACTACTAAGCTATTTTAAGAAAAAAGGCATTCATGTTCTCATCGCAATAGATGACGTAGCTAAAAACGATGGCATGGTCGAATTTATTAGAGCATATCAAGGTTTTCTCATTGACCATTACGATGTCAGGCTTTTGATGACCGGTTTATCAAAAAACATTTCAAAATTAGAATCAGATCGCTCCTTAACCTTCTTGTTCCGTGCCCCGAAACTTCAACTTGGGCCTTTATCATTAGGAGCAATTGCACTTTCTTATCAAAACACATTCCAAATAACGGATGAAAAAGCCGTCAGCCTAGCCAAAGCAACCAAAGGTTACGCTTTAGCGTATCAAATACTTGGAGATATTCTTTTCCGTAACGATAAAACATCAATCGATTCAGAAATAATGAAAGAATATGATCTTAAATTAAGTGACTGGAGTTATGAAATAATTTGGTCTATGTTATCGGGAAGTGAAAAAAATATACTTTCTTTAATCGCAGATGGTTACTCATCGAATAAAGAACTAATGGAAAAGTTAAAAATCAGCAAAGGAAACCTCGCCATCTACAAGAAAAGACTTTCCCAAGAAGGACTTTTAGATACCTCCTCACGCGGAAAATCAGAGTTTTCATTGCCTAGATTCGGCAATTTTATCCATCTCAACAAAAAGTTCGAAGAGGATTAAACGACTTAGCTAATACGTTTTATCTCGCTTTAGGGCCAACACGGAGAAATCCGTGTTTTTTATGTCATGGACCTAAAAGAATTTTCGGGTCTATTTTTCTATTGATTAAGTAAGATATTAAGCAAGATTTAAGCAAGATAATTTATCTTTGATTCGTTTTAAGTTAAAATATGACTAGGAGAATTTCCGATGTATAAGCCACCATTTTCGATATCGAATTCCATGTTAAATAGAGTCATATCCATCGCTGATAAAATTGGCAAAATTTCTTTTTATGGTTCATTAGAGAGAATGCCGATTCTAAGAAGAAACAACAAAATAAAATCAATCCATTCTTCTCTTGCAATCGAAGCAAACTCTCTATCCATCGATCAAACTAGAGACGTTATTAATGGGAAAATTGTAATAGGCCCACAAAAAGAAATCCAAGAAGTCAAAAACGCCTATCAAGCATATGAAGCGATTGATCATTATGACGGATATAGCGAAAAGGATCTAAAAAAGGCACATGCAACGCTCATGAACTTAGTCGATTTGGAAGCGGGCGAATATCGAAATCATGGGGAGGGCGTTTTCGATGGTGAGAAAGTTATTTTTGTTGCTCCGCCCGAAAACTTCGTCCCATCCCTAATGAAAGATTTGTTTTCCTGGCTAAAAAGCGATAAGGAAACTTCGCTTCTACTAAAGTCATGCATTTTCCATTATGAATTTGTTTTTATTCATCCTTTTTCTGATGGCAATGGAAGAACCGCAAGATTATGGCAAAATGTTTTGTTATCAAAATGGAATAAAACGTTTGAATATATTCCTATCGAATCCGAAATAAAAAAATACCAAAGTGAATATTACCGAGTCATTTCAGAATGCCATAAAAACGGGAATTCAAACCTATTCATTGAGTTCATGCTCAAAATGATCGATGCGACTTTAGACGAAATTTTAATTTCGGTTGAGAAGGAATCAAAAAGTATCTCTAGTAACGTTAATCGCCTTCTAGACATTATGGAATTTGATACTCCCCTTTCCGCAAACGAAATTATGGATAAACTCGGTATTAAATCAAAAGAAACGTTAAGAAAAAGCTATATTGGCCCAGCGTTAAAAAACGGTTTATTAAAGATGACCCTACCAGAAAAACCAAATAGCAAAAACCAAAAATACTACAAATAAAGAATCTACTTCATTTGCTACTTATCTTCGTTCTAACCGATAATCACGTTTTATGCCCGTTTTGCATGAATAATGACGAAAGTAACAAAGAATTACGTAGATTTTAAAAAAGAAGCGCTAGAACAAATTCCAAACGCTTCTATCTCACTCATTTAGATGAATGAATCTTAATTGCTCTTTTTAGATAAAACCGATAAAGGTTTATCTATTAGAACGTATTAGTCAACTGACCAGCTTTTGCTCTTGCTGATACGGTATCCCCCGATAAAAAGAAGTCCTAATGAAATCACGTAGAACAAAGTCTCAAAGAGCTTGTTCACGCTGAAAGAGCCATCATTGACAAGCCCCATAATCATCACAATCGTATAAGAAAGAGTAACAAAAGCGGCAAAAATCACTGCCGAAAAGGAGAAAACGTAGCCGATTAATTTGTTGTGGACGAATAAAAAGACAAATCCGCAGGCAATCAAAAGCACATAAAACATTTTGGCGATGCCACTAATGATGCTATTGGCTTCATTACTTCCGAAATTTAACGCGTATGGTCCGACAATAATAAGGATTAATAAGGATGGGGCAATCGCGGAAATCGATCCGCTTACCGGTTTTGCAAATAAGAAATAGAAATAGAATCCAACTAGAAGGATAAGAATAAATACTTCCACCACAAATTTCATGATTGAAGCAATGTTGTTACCTAAAGAAGGAACTCCTTCACTCAATAGGTAATAAATGATGAGGGTAATGCCTGCGATTAGAAAAAGAATGTGAGCGATGGGCAATTTCGACTTTGTGTTTGAACTCATAATGATAAAACTCCTTAATCGAAATCATTATAAGTAAGCTTTTTCTTTTTCCAAGATGATATCGCTTTATTTTCTCCCCGATAATCACAAAATATCATGGCTAGAAATCAAAATGCTTTTATGCATATTCTTTATCAATCTCAATCATTTCATATACCCTATTTTGAATTCTAAATATTGTTAACGCTTTTTATGAAGCACCAGCCCTATCTTAAGTCTTTCGTTTGCACAACTATAGAAGCGAGAATTTCTTCGAAGCGGGTCTTGAATGATTCCAAATAATACTGGCTTCTAGCCTTAGTTAACACTTCTAAACCATCATATTTTTCCGGTATAGAAGCGAAAAGGTTTTCTATTTTCTCCATGCTTGTTTTTACTCGATGGAAGTTATTTAGAATAGAAAGCTTTAGACAAGAGAAATGCTGTTCGCCGATTTCCTGATTCGTTAAATTAAGCATGCTTCGATAGTTCAAATGATGCTTTCCGTCTATGGAGTAAGGCATTACAACATTACTTTCGTTCTTTTTTCGCTCACCTTCCGATTTTGAAAGAAATTCTTTAATCGCTTCTTCGGATAGAAGGAGGCTCCGTTGTCAAAGATAGGGGCTAGCTCTTTTTTTCCTTTGTCAATCAATATACCCCAATTTCCACTATTCCGGTCATTGTTGCCCATAAGTCCATCAATGATAACTTGATCCCAAAACCTTTTTTCTAGCCCATCGATATTCTTAAGCTCTGGATTGAAACCAAAATGGTAAAAAAGTTCTTTAAGGCTGATTAAGCAATCATCACCGGTTTCATGAAGTTCAATATCAAATCGTTTTTTAAGCTCTGGAATATGAACGTTTTTGACCGTGCGTATTTCGTGAAGACGCGCTTCGCCCCTGCAAAAGTCTTTACAGGCGACAACCAAAAAACCTTTTCTGACTCCAAGAATTGTCTCATGGACATCATACCCAAGAATCTCATAAATGTGGCTTCCGATAATTCGGATAGTGGCCCACACGAGAACTTCGCAAATTTTGATATCTTCGACATCCCAACGTTGGATTTTGGATATTTAACAATCCAATTTTCGTCATTAAGGATGATGCCGTCTTTGTCGCCTGCGGCACCGCCATAGGAACCATTTCTGGAGCTATATGGGCAAGAATCTAGATTTCTAATTTCAATGTCCATTTCGTTATTCTCCAAAAGGATACTTTCTATAAAGCTTCGTATAAGTTTCTTTATCGATAGCTCCAGAAGCAAACATTCTATCCGCCGTCAATAGCATCGTGTCCGCCATTGAAAAGAAATCCGGATTCTTTTCCTCGTCAAACTGTTCTAGCTCTTTGATGTCGTTACGAAGCGCTTTTGGCAAGGAATTGATATCTAAAATGACACCGTCATCAATGAAGTGATGTTCCTTGATATCTTTGGCTATCAGACTATCGAATGGAGTGTTAAGAATTTCGGACAATCGTAAAAGCGTTCCTACACGGCATTCCTTCGGATCACTCCGACCCTTTGCAAGGTTCGATAGAGTCGTGTAAGGAATGCCGCTTTCCTTGGACAAAGAGTAAATCGATATATTGTTTTTCTTCAAATAGCTTTCTAGTTCCATGATCAAATACTATCACCGTTAATGGCGATAATCAAATAGTGGGACCATGAACCATGAGGCATACATGCATTCTCTAAGAATTGTATTTTAAATAAACATCCACGATTCTTAACTATTTCTGTCTTCGGCGTTGCTAAGGCTGATGCCGGTGGTTCTCGCTTATACAACTGTTATTTTTAAAATTATGCTTAGCCAATATAACACATCAAAATCAAAGGCTATATGCAACGATTTCACTTGATTTTTCACTATGGTTTTCAAAAGAAACACAATTTGTTTCTTAAATCATATTTTTCAATATTTAGTTTGAACCTAAAAAATATAAAGCCAAAAATTATACATGAAGTTTTCATTGTGTAGATAATCATTACTACATTTTTTCGGATATCGAGTGTTCTATTTCAAATGATGTG
>DKCV01000022.1 GCA_002449265.1 Caryophanales bacterium UBA6865
CATAAATGAAAACAAATTTTTCGCCTAAATCTTCGATGGTATAAAAATTCATGTAAACAGAATTGTCAAAAAAGGTTTCTGTCAAAAAGGCGGCAGGCTCAAACGAAGTGTCTTTCGTTTTGAATAAGAAACAGTGTTCCATCTCGCCATGAAGCGCCTCGACGAAGATGCAGCCAAGGTCATTAAGTTTCGTATGAGCTGGGACAAGCAGCACTCGATAAAAGCGCCCTTTCTTAGCATATTTGAAATCTAACCTAACCTTTTTGAATTCCATAGTGATGCCTCTATGAAAAGATATCGCATTTGCTAGCTTCGCACAAAAGAAGTCACTAATGCGATTTGAGGCAGCCGACGAACAATAAAATTCTTCAAATATTTTGTTTTCAAAAGCAGTACAAAGGAACCAACGCACAAAACATATTGCGTTAAAGTGAAAAGGCGTTCTTACAAAATCTCGTCTTCGCCTATGATGCGTTTGATTTCATCCTTGGTATATTCAATGTCACCACTAGAAAGGATAGGGAGTATCTTTTGAAGTTGATTTGGCGTTTTGTTCCACCACTCTAGTTTTTCTAAAAGTTCAATCATTTCATCATCAAAGCGTTTTCTAATCGCTTTAGCGGGATTGCCCACCGCTACTGAATAGGGAGAGATGTCAGAAGCTACCACAGCATTAGCACCAATAATGCATCCATCGCCCACATGGACTCCGGGTAAGAATGTGACGTTTTGGCCAATCCAGACATCATTCCCAATAACCGTATCCCCTTTATACGGCAAATCTGCCTTTAATGGTGGGTCTTGTTTCCAACCTTTGAATATATAAAAGGGATAGGTAGAGGCGCTATTCATTTGATGATTAGCGCCATTCATAATGAACTCAACCCCCCTACCGATTTGGCAGAACTTGCCGATAATTAACTTGTCACCAATAAAATCATAATGATGGGTGACATGATTTTGAAAGTTTTGACCATCAAAATATGTATATTCCCCTACTTTGATGTTTGGGCAGTTGATTAATGTCGGCTTAACATAAACCACGCTTTCGTCTTTTGATTTGAGGGGATGGATCCTTCTCCAGTCTGGCTTATCCGCCTTATCCGCCATCGACATCAAATCTTCAGTTTCTTGATCAGATAAATCCAAGAATTCATTCGCGTTTACTTTAAATTCTAGAATTAACTTAATGATTTTATCAAAAGACATGTCGGTTAATCCGCTTTCAATCTTGTTGATCATTGATTTATGGGTGTAGCCCAAGGCCTCTGCGAATTTTTGCTGAGACATCTTGTTATCCAAACGAATCTTTTTGATTCTATCCCCCAATACTTTATACGCCATATTTTTCCTTTCTTGCCATATCGAATTGACTGGTTTAACCCAACCGATTTCGAATCGTTACTTCTTTTCTATTCTATGTATAGGTTTAATACTGTTCTTGTTGAATAATTCTTTTTCTCTATTCGCTTCTTTATTAAGAAGTATGAGTCTTTCTTCCTGAGACACTTTTTGAGATATCAGCATCGAATTTAGGTATTCAAGATTACTCAAAATCGCTAGTTCTATCGTATTGGCGTAATCTCTAACATTTCCTTTTTTGTCTATATTTTCATCTCTCCACTGCTTGGCGGTTTTCCCAAATAAGGCAACATTCAATAAATCTGCTTCATTCGCGTAAATATAACTTTTTTGTTCGTTCGATAATTCAACAGGCACCAAAAATTCTTTCACAGCATCCGTTTGAATCAAATAATTCAGTTTTGTCAGTAGTCTTTTGCCATGCCATTCAAGTTGCTCTGACTCCTGAATTTTTAATCTTTGGAATTCTTTGATGATATATAGCTTTACTTCAGCAGAAATCCATGAAGCAAACTCTAAAGCAATATCGCGATGAGCAAAGGTGCCACCGTTTTTAGTTGGTTTTGTTCTAATCCCAATAGCATTAAATTCGCTAATCCACCTAGTGGGAGACATAGTAAACGAGTTTTTACCAGACTCCGCTAATAGGGGGTCGAATTCGACCCGGTTAAAGTTTGGGTTGTTCAAAGTTTCCCAAATGCCAAGAAATTCAAGAGAAGACCTTAATCTCATCCAGTTTTTCACAACATCCTTTGGCTCTTTTGGATTTTTTGCTCTAGCGATATCGGTCAAACTAATGAAATCATCATCTCCAATCCCTGTGATACTGATTTCAATGTTCTTAATCGTAATTTTATTCATAAACCACCTTTCTTTATTATCAATATTATTCTACCTCGTTTTTAAATATGGTTCTACGTTTGAATAAGGATTTTAAAAAGATTAGAATCCCGTGTTCTAATGTGTTTTCTAGTTTCGAACTAGAACATCTTTTCTAGCTAAATAAAAGAGAGCAAGATGATTCAAAAAATGTTTAATGCTTCTATCACGATACGCTAAGAAATGCGGGCATCTTCCAAGATGTATTTTTAACAAGAGACCATAAGTGCGATTTTCTACGCCAATGTAAAAAGCAAACAGTCTCATTGTTATTAGCTTAATCCAAAAAGAACCAAAGATAAGGGGGATAGTCCTTCGTTTTTGTGAATAAAGTAAAAGCGACATTTAAAACAAATTAATCGTCGAAAAATACTAGGAAATAAGCTAAAATGACTATAACAAAACCGCCTTATGATTAAGTTTGAGACAATTAAGATAACAGAAGATTCTCCAAAAGGAACAGAGTGGGTTTCTACGCCTAATTTCTTAGTGATTCTAGATAAAAGAGGCGATATCAATATCCGCACAGGAAAAGAACTCCTCGCTTTGAAAAAAGGTGATATCGCGTTTCTATTTGAAAGATCGATTTATCAAATTGATGGAGAGAGTGATTTAGAATTAGAAACACTCTCTTTTTCTAAAGACGAACTAGGGCTAGACGATAATAAATCCGCTCTTAGTTTTTGTTCCCATCATTATGCCTCTAGTTTGTTATTTCCAATTACTTATTCCTTAGGCAAGGAAATGGCTACTTCGATGAATAAAATCAAAGAGGCAATCGCTCAAAAAGATGAATTTTATTCGTTAACATCGAAGCAATGCATTTTAACGATGTTTCTAATTGCAGCAAATCAAATGAAGCGAAAAGAAACGAAAAAGAACCAGCATAAGAAAAAAGACGATCAAATTACGAAGATGATTTCTTATATCAATCAAAACTATGATAAACCAATCACATTGAAAGAAATCGCTAGCGCTTCTTCAATAAGCGAACGGGCATGCTTACGTGTCTTTCAAAACACAATTCACGATTCTCCAACGCAATATTTGCTTAAGAAAAGGCTTGATGCAGCTTCAAAACTATTAGAGAAAGATTCTTCTATTCCGATCAAAGATATCGCTAGAAAAGTCGGGTTTTCTTCTGCAAGTTATTTTACAGAGTTGTTTCACCGTTATTATCATAAAACACCCAAAGAATATCTCTCTACTATTGCTATAACAAAATGGTCAGATAATCCTTTTGGGGCTTTGGAAGACTTTTTCAAGAATTAACGGCTTTTTCTTCTACTTTCTTTGTCTGATCAATCAATAAGAAAATCGAATATCCTAGTTCAATAATTCCAAGTCCTAAAATCATGGATGCGCTGACATTTAAAGGGAGAGAATATTTCATTGCTCCTAAGCTGAAAAGAATAATTCCTAAAGCACTTTCTAATAGGGAAAATATCAAATTAAAACACCCATAAATGAACTCTTCTCTTTTCTCATTTTGCTTCAAAATTCTAGTTTGAGTTATCGCCATGATGACTAAAAGTAGAGAGACATATAGAAAAGGTAGAAAAGCATATTCCCCCACATAAGTAACGGTAAGAATCGAGGCGTCTAAATTAACGAATTTCATCCCAGCGTGAAACAAGAAATACACGAATAAAGTCGAAGAGGTGTAATAAAGAAAATACCAAAGTAATTTATTAATCGTCTTCATGTTATTCCTCGTGTTTTAATTCAATCAGGTCGTTTGGACGAACTAGCATTGCCATCGGGGCAGTCACTTTCATACACTGCTTCATATCAAAATCCATTCCTGGATGCATATGGATTGGAATGAGATGTTTGACTTTCATCGAAATAGCCGCATTAGAAGCATCAAGCGGAGACATCGTATAGTAGCCATCAATGGGAAGTAAGGCGTAATCGATATTTTCTATCACTAAATCCTTCATTTCAGGAATAAAGTCCGTATCCCCTGCATGATAGATTTTTACTCCATCAACCGTTAATAAATATCCAACGCATTCTTCCTTTTTATGGTGAGAGTTATATGCGGGGACCGCCTTAATATGAACACCATATTCATCGAATTCATGATAAACGCCATTTTCTAAAGCGTCTTTCGCGCGAATGACGATGGTTCTAGGAGTCAATGTGATTAAATGAATCGCATTATGGTCATAATGCTCATGCGTGATAAGGACTAAATCCGCAGGACTCTTATATCCTTCCCCTGCATATGGATCGATGAAAATGTTTTTCCCTTCGTCAGTGGTAATTCGGACCGAAGCGTGACCTTGATAAAATAGTTTTGGCATAGAAGTTCCTCTACCCTAAATATATCACTTTTCTTTCATTTCACGATAAAAGCTTTCGATATGGTTTGTTACTAGTATCAATTGATACTATGTTACTTTGTTTTTATTGACGCATTTTTCAAGAATTGAAAGTGAAAGTATCGATAATATGTGGTAGTATCGCCATGGTTAATCAGGAGGAAGAGCAACATGATTTCTAAAAATCTAGCCCTAAAAGTCCTAAATGAATGTTTAGCGACCGGGGGAGACTACGCTGAAATCTATCTCGAAAGGACGCTTTCTAATAGTGTTAGCCTAGAAAATGGCAAAGTCGAAAGTGTATCGAAGAATGACAGCTTTGGTGTTGGAATCCGCATTTTGAATGGATTAAGAAGCGTTTATGGCTATAGTAGCGATATCGGTGCGAAAAGCTTATTGTCTTTAGCCCACCGCCTTGCCGCTTCATTTACGGGAGAACGACGTTTCACTGTTACAAAAATTGAAAAGCAGCATGTAAAAGTAATCAATAAGATTGCTGATCACATTAAAGACGTCCCCGCAAAAGAGAAAGTCGCTTATTTAAAAGAATGCTACAAAGCGACAAAAGACGTTGATGCTCGTCTAGTGAGAATTCAGAACGCTTTCTCAGATAGTTATCGCGAATTCGAGCTATTCAATGCAGAAGGACCGATTGGGAAACAATTCCATAACATTGAAGAGCGGGGCAGAATGCTTGTCATCGCAGTGGCTTCCGATAACGGCAAGATTGAATCTTATTTCTCTGGCCCAGGAAAATGTGCTGGATGGGGGTATTTTGTGAATACCTTAGATTATAAAGGTATTTGCAAAAACGCCGGCGAGAAGGCAATTATGCTTCTTTCTGCCAAAGAATGCCCGAGTGGCCGTTTCCCAGTTGTTATTAGTAACGGATGGGGCGGAGTCGTTTTCCATGAAGCTTGTGGACATAGTCTAGAAGCGGCCGCCACGGCAAAGCACTTATCCGTTTTCTCTGATTCCTTAGGAAAGCAAATCGCTTCTCCTATCGTTAACGCTTATGACGATGGAACGATGCCGAATGAATGGGGTTCAAATAATATCGATAGTGAAGGCCACGTTACGCAGAAAAACCAATTAATCAAAGATGGCATCTGTGTTGGTTTCATGATCGATAAATTAAACGGAAGAAGGCTCAATATGGAGGCAAACGGCACAAGCCGTAGACAAAATTATCGTTATGAGCCTGTTTCAAGAATGAGCAATACCTACATTGCGGCAGGCAAAGATAAGCCAGAAGACATCATTAAAGATACAAAGCTTGGCATTTATGTCACGAATTTCGGAGGAGGAAGCGTTGAACCAACCACAGGTGAATTCAACTTCTCCGCGAGTGAAGCCTATATTATCCGAAATGGCAAGGTTTGTGAACCTGTAAAAGGCTGCACCTTAATCGGAAGTGGCAAAGAAGTATTAATGAATATCGACCGCGTTGGTAATGACGTTGATTTAGGACAAGGGATGTGCGGCGCAAGTAGCGGTATGGTCCCAGTTAATGTTGGTCAGCCGACCATCCGCATCAAAGAAATCACCGTTGGTGGAAGAGGAGGAAAACTCGAATGAATATCAAAGAATTCTTCTTATTAGCAAAAGAAAAAGGCCTTGAAAGCGCGCAAGTTCAGATTTCAAAAAGCAAATCGACCTCTGTTTCTTTGTTCCATCACGAAATCGATAATTATTCGATCAATGAGTCACAAAGCATCATGGCATGCGGCATCTACCAAGGAAAGTTCGGTAGCTGCAGAACCGAAGAAATCGGAAAAGACACCTTTGAATTTTTAATCAACGGCATTATCGACGCTGCCTCGTTAAACGAAAAAGAAGAGAAGGCTGAACTATTCAAAGGAAGCGAAAAATACCATAAAAAGAATGTGTATAATCCCGCTTTATCCAAGACAAAAATTGAAGATAAAATCGCCTTAATCAAAGACATCGAAAACAAATTATTCGCTTACGATAAGCGGATTAATGATGTTTCTTCCGTCGAATATGATGAAAGCGAATTTAGCAGTGAATTCTATAATTCCTATGGCTTAAAACTTAAGCAAAAATCGAATTATTTTGTCATTGTCGCCGGGGTTGTTGCTAAAGTAAACGAAGAAACAAAAACGGGTTACGACCTCTTCTTCGGTAATGATTTATCTATGTTTAACGAGGACACTTTCATTAAAAGTGTCGCCTCAAAGGCCCTTTCAAAATTCGGCGGCGTTCCTTGCGAAAGCGATAAATATCCAACGGTATTATCAAATGATATCTTTGGTGATTTAGTAAATTATTTCTTAAGCAGCGCTTCCGCAGAAGAAGTGCAAAAGCAAAGCTCCTTCTTGATTGGGAGACTAGGCCAAAAAGTTGCCTCTAGCAAACTCACAATTAAGGAAAAGCCACTTCAAAAGAATGTATTCTTCTCTTATTTTGATGATGAAGGCGTTGCAACTGAAGAGAAGGACATCGTGAAAAACGGAGTTCTTAAAAACTATTTCTACAACCGCGAAACTGCGAAAAAAGATAACGTCGCTTCTACCGGGAACGGGCAGTGGCAAGGTGGCAAAATCGGGATTGGATATAATAATATTGTCATTAAAGGTGGCAAGAAAACATTCGATGAGATGATCACTCCGATTGAAAAAGGTGTCTATATCACTGAAATTGCAGGCTTAGGAACGGGAATGAATTCCCAAAGCGGTGACTTCTCTTGCCAAGCACAAGGATTCATGATTGAAAACGGCAAATTAGCCACACCGTTAAATCTCATCACCATCTCTGGAAACCTCTTAAAAATGTTAGGTGATATCAAAGATATTGATAATAATGTCGTTCTACGTCTTAATTCCATTGCTAGCCCAGATGTCTTAATTAAGAAGATGTCTATCGGTGGAAAATAAAGCACGATAGTAGCAATTAGACCTAGGAAAAATCTAGGTCTTTTTTGTTTGATCAAAGCAATAATCAGTACACATTAAAATGTTACTTGTTTAACTATTTTAAAGTTGTTATAATATCTAGCAATGAACAAATCTTTTTATTCTCAACTTAAGGAAAATATAGGGGTAGATACCTTATTTAATTTAGCAATGGCCAATCGTGTTTTTCGTTCTTTAACGCCTGGTGCGATAAAAGAAGAAATGTCGCGATTAGCGAAAAAAGAAAAAGTGAAGCGTCTTGGATACGGGGTCTATGTCATCAGTAGTGGAAAGCTAAACGAAGAAGAACTTCAAAAGAAATCCATTGTCTTCCGTTATATCGGATCTAGTCAGGACGTTATCGGCTTCTATTATGGTGAAAATTTCGTCCGTGAAATCAAAGGTGTACCTCTATTGGAAACCGGCTTAGAAATCGTCACAAATAAGGCCACGAGTGGTAAAAAAGCCGTTTTCCAATTTGGGAGACGAATTATTTTGCGGAAACCCTACGTTAAGGTCACCATCTCGAACGTTCATCTTGTTTCTTTCTTAACATACATTGGCTACGCGAAGGAAGACGAGCTAAAAAGAAATAACGCTATATTGTCTAACTATGTTCGCGAAAATCGCTTATCCGCGATTGAGGCGGTTTCTATATTGCCTAATTTCCCTAGTAAAACCGCGAAAAGACTTCTTTCTAGCGGCTTCTATAAGCTTATGTGGAAACACTAATTCGCCATATTAAAAGGGCAAGGTTACTAAGACTACCCTGCCCTTTCGCTTTTGTTTCTATTATTTAGCGAATTGTGTCACGTCTATTGGCTTTGGGTTTGCCTCTTTTTCATTATTTTCATAATATTCAATGTACAGGGAATAATCCTCACGATAATTAGGCGTGACGTTTTGGAGCATTTTGCCGCTATCATCAAATGGGTTTGTCGTAAACATGTACCTTTCCAAAGTAGCACCCACTAATAGATAATCTTCCGAATCTTTTGATTGTTCAAAAGACAAATTCACTGTAGATGTGAACCAAGCCTCGGAGGTTGTTTTGCCACTAGAGTCGATTTCAACGTAATTGCAAGTAAAACTTAAAGAAGTGACGGAATTCTCTAGAATCGTTGTTTGAATATTTTGGAAATCGCCAACATTTGGAATCGTCTGATTCACTAGTCCCAGTGCAAAGCACTGTTCAAAAAAATCATCTAAAAGATTGGTGCCAGAAACAGGGTTCTTTGCGTGATTGGCTTCACTAATCGCCTCGCTCTGAGCTTCTTTATCATTACCGATTTCAGTTTTAGAAGTAAGATTATAGGTATTTTTATCAAAGTCGTATTTCAATTTATACAAATAGCCATCACGAATTGTTGTAACTGTTTCTTCAGAATAAGTAGAGGTCTCGTTACCACTATAAGAATTAGACGTGTCAGAAACTATGGTCTCGTTTATAAAATAATTGATTTTGAGCTCCTCGTCGCACACTGTCTGGCTTTCTTGCTCCCCCAATTCTGTTACAGACATTTTAAACCTAGCGTTCTTAGCTCTTGTAGCTTCCGCTTGGTTCAAATCAGTAAGGATTTGGCTCATTCTCTCTGCGACAGTTTCGGAAGTCTCTGATGGGGATGGGGATTCAGGTTCGGATTCACCAAAAGTAATCGGATTCGGGTTATCGATTTTTGTATTATTGGCGTAATAAGAGAGAGTCATTTCAACTGTCTCTCTTCTATCTGGAGTGACTGCCTGATTCAAATTCCCATGACTATCAAATGGATTTGAAGTGTAAATATCGACATTTAAATTCGCATAATTTACATCGCCTGATGAAAAGCCGATGCTAGCGGTTGCAGCACCCCAAAGGGTTTCTGTAGTTCCCGCGTTAGAAGAAGAAATAGAGAAATAAATAGAGCACTCGAAATGATTATCGTAGTTACTAGTAATCTCAGTTTTAATATTTTGATAAGTAACTCCTCCTAATGTCTCTCCATCATTTAAACCCATCATAAAATAGGTTTCAAAAGCGCCTTTAAGGCCAATGGCGTTTTGATTAAAATGGGCGTGATTAGCTTGATAAATAGCATCAGCTTCGCTAGTTTGACCTTCAGCAGTTCCGATTTCCGAACTCGAAATAACCGCATACTTATTGCTTTCAGAATTGTAGCTCAAGGAGTAAAGCTTATTGTCGCGGATTGTTGTGGCGGTTCTTGATTGGCTCTTGCTTGTAGTTTCATCATTATTAGCAACTATAGACGAATCTAAAATGGTTTCATTCTTGTAATATCTCGCTTCATTAGTTTCTTCATATTCATTGGGAAAACTAATGCGTAATTGGGAATATGAGAGCCTTTCTCCTTCGGCTTCATCAAGCTGTTCCGCGATTTCTAAAAATTTGTTTTTTACTTTCTCTAAAGCAGGCTTTTCAAGTTCGACATGACTAAAATCGACCGGATTCGGATTTGGTGTCTTTTTATCAGCGTAAGTAATATTGAAAACTATTGTTTGAGAGTTTTCTGCGGTTGGAACTTTTTCAATCAGGCTTAAATCTTCGTTTTTAGCTAAAATCATTTGGAACTTAAAAGAAGTAATTCTCTTTGTGGAATCAAAAAGGATATCAATTTTCACGGCAGCATAGGTCTTAGATTCGCTTTCGTTACTTTCAGATTTGTTTCCAACGATATTGGCGGAGAAGCGGGCATCACTGTCCTCGGTGATATCAAAACGTAATGTCTCCTTATAATATCCATTCCCTCCGATCATGAATTCGTATTGGAGAAGAACGTCGCTCATTACAGAAGCAATGCCGTATCGAGTATTCGTATACGAAACATGATTGGTTTGAAACGCGGCGCGCCTTTCTGAAATTTGGTCATTGTTATTCCCAATTGGCATTTTGGTACTTGTATCGAGATCAATTGTCGTCCCGTCTTCATTATAGTTAACTGTGTAGTAGTATCCGTTTTCAACTCTTCTTGTTGTTTTAGCGACACTCTTTCCGTTTCTAAATGTTGTCTCAGTGATTTCATTCGCACAATACGCGATGTCCATACTGTTGTTGGGCGCGGAACCATCTGTTTTTTCTGGACCATAAAACATTCCATAAGAGGCGCTTGTCGCGCATTTTTCTTCCCCTTCGTCTGTCGCGTCAAAATGATTGCCTAAATAAGCATCCAAATAATATGAACCTGGAACGACAGCAACTTTTTGATTGATAGAAGCTTCCGCCCCATCAACGGAAATAACAATGTCAAAAGGGGAATCGGTATACACGTTTTTCGTAATTAATTTGCCGTTTTCATAACTAATCTCGGCTTTGTGTTCTTCTGGAATTGTTACAATGATATTTTGCTCAAGGGCTTCGCTAGGAATAACCACAGCTCCAAGTGTGAATTCACTAGCAGGATAAAAAATACATATTTCTTCTTTGCTAGACGGGTCTTTAACCTTTGGAAGTTTCTCAAATAGAGCGACGCTTAAACTTGTCGCGTGGGTCTCGCCTTGCGAAGTGGAAGGGGTTGAAGCTGATCCGCTTGATGAAGAGGATGTGCTGGATGAATCGCTCGATCCGCTACTAGATGTTATGTTTGTATTAGTAGAAGGGGTTTCCGTAAGCGAGGATGATAGATCGGCTTTGCAACTAAAAAGCGGCAAAGCAAGCAATGCCAAAATTGAAATAATTTTGTGTTTTTTCATTAGATAACTCCTATTTTTTAACTTATAAAAATTTTAATCCCCCCCCCCGCGTTTTTTCAAGTTTTTTAGGTAACATTCCAAATTTTCCACGCTGGTCTTTATAGGCCTTCCGCACTAAGTTAATTGCAACATTCGGTGTCAGCCGGAAATCCGGTTGTGGCCGGGGGAATCCCCCGGCTGACCGGAAAAGGCGGGAGAAAAGAAAAATGCTCAGAAAGAAATACACCGGAGAGTTCAAGATCAGGATGGTCAAGGAATTTCTGGACGGAAAGGAAAAGGAGCCCAAGCTATCGAAATCAGATTTCGTTTTCGAAAAGTAACATTCCAAATTTTACGGGGGTTCAAAAAATCAATAAGAATACGGGGTTTAATGGTGATTTTTAAAAAAGAGCCTAGATTTGCTAATAATAATCGAGGTACTATAGAAGTGGCTAATTGCGATGAAACAAATGAGAAAGAACACTATTTTTTAGAAGTATCCACGGCTATTTTAAACTGAGCTTATTTATAAAAATGGTATCGTTATTTTGCCAGTGATTCCTTATAAATGTCCTTAGCTCTATCGATCGCGTCCTTGCATTCTAATTCGCTATAAACATCTTCAATCGAATAAGTTTCGTGTTCAACATAATCGCTATATTCGTCATGATAGAGGCAGTCAAAATCTATCGAATAAAGTTTTTTGGCTATTTTATAAGCTTCTTCCTTTTTGCCTTGGTCATATAAAGCAACTAAAAGCAAAACGATATTGGTAAAGAAAGAAATATCACTATCATTCAACGATCTCTCATAATCGTAATCGTTAAAATCACATTCACCGACATAGCCAAACATCTCAATCGTTTCGATTTGGAAAAATTGCTCCAATAGTTCTTCTTTGTTAGCTAAATAATAGGGCTCGATACCCGCATTATTCATCTCAATAATCTTTTCCAAAGTGCGAGAAGACAATCGTTTTATTAAGGGAGTAATGGCATTCATTATCCCTTCTTTTTCCATGCCGCTTAGATATTTTATGTATTCGTTTGATAAATATTCTTGCTTATCCATTTAAATCCATTTAGATTAAGTGGCCCTTATTAGAGAAACATAACTGTATAGATTGGGAATGTAATTAAGTTACCATTCCTTTCGATGATGTTTTTGTTACCGAATATATATCCTTTAGGTAATTTATATTTGCCATTCGGATCGACTAATTTCGGAATAGCGCGGAATTCATTTTGGGTCTTACCAGATTTAATTTCTATAGGAATGATTGTTAGATTATCGTAATCATTAATGAGGCAATCAGTCTCCCCGGTCTTTTTGCTATCGAAATAAAAGGTGTGGTGGCCATGCACTAAAAGTTCGCTCATTGCAACGGTTTCGTAAACAGAGCCCAAATTAATACCTTTATCTTGACTCAGCACAGCATCGATGTTGTTTTTATACAAGATGTTAGTCAATATGCCTACATCGTTATAATAAAGTTTAATTAGATTTTTACTGCTTGACTCAATAAGAGGGAACCTAGGATCGCTAATAGCCTTGACGCCTATCGCGATACCAGAAGAAATTAGGTAATCAAATTCGTCTTGGTATCTTTCTAAAGATTCTTTCTTGCCACCGATTTTATTCGCCCGGATTCTTTTAACCTTATTTTTCATATAAGATGGCATCATCTCATATATTCTGGCGATTTTTAGCTTATGATCTAAATCATATTGGGAACAGTCGTCTTTATAATAGTTATAAGTAGTTTCTTGAACGTTTCTCATCGCCATTATGTTTTTGTTAACGACAAATTCTTTAACGGCGTCAGGCAATCCACCGCTCAATAGGTATTCTTTGAATCTAGTTAGAAAAATTTCATGTACTGAGTCATCGATGGGTTCTAATTTATTAAAGCAGGATTTAACGTAATCAATAGCCTCAGTGCTGACATGATTGGCCCATAAAAATTCCTCAAAATCCATTGGATACATTTTCACTTCTCTTATTGATCCCATTGGAATAAATGTATGCTTTAAGGTAACGCCTAATAGAGAACCACTTGCGATATAGGTAAATCTTTTTTCCTTGTTTAATGGCTTTAGCATGGTAAGCAAGTGAGGATACACCTGTATTTCATCCAAAAATACAATCGTGTCATCTTTATTTCCCAAAGAATCGCCATATAAAGAAGAGAGTCTAAGATAGAATTGAGTAGTAGTCCTTACTTTGTCTTCGGCAAAATATTGATTTCCGTCAAAATCATCTCTTAGGTTAATTTCCACATAATTTTTAAAATGCTGTTTAGATAGTTTGCTGATTGTGTAAGACTTGCCAATTTGCCTGGCCCCATCAATAACAAGAATTGTCTCTTTTTCGCCTTTAAAATAGTTGTTAATTACAGTTTCAACCTTCCTTTTAAACATTAGAAAACCCTCTTTATCAACTTTTCCAATACTATTTTATTGTATTTTTGCAACTTTTCCAAAGTTTTTAGAAGTAAAAATTGCAACTTTTCCAAAGTTTTAACATGGTACGTCTAGAGGAGAGGGGAATGACAATAAGTATGTGTTTCCGCTCAATTTATCCGTAATTCGTATCGTCTCCGCTCACATGGCGGACCCCTTAAGGGGTCGCACGGCCGAATCACGAGCAAAAAGAGGGCGATTGGCCCTCAATTTAAGTTTCGTTTATGATTAGTTGTTGTCGTCTTTCTTTTCTTTTGCTGCATCGACTTTTTCGTTTTTCTCTAACGAGTAACCATAGTCACTAAAGTCCCAATCAGGATGCGCGGATAAGATTTTATCCATCGCAAGCTTTAATAATTTCTTTTCGACTGTTTTCTTTTCTTTAGGAAGCTTGCGGAAAACGTCGTGAACTTTGTTTAGTCCCGCTTCCGTCTCACCGATCGATTCTTCCACTAAGCCGTTAGCGAGGACATAGGCGCGGATAGCAGGGGCACTACTAAGGGCGGAAAGATGCTTTTTGACATCGAGCGGAAGAGCGATGTAATAGGCTTTGGCTTCTTCTAATGGTTTTGTATCAAGAAGGATAGCAATCTTTTGCGCTTCGGCAGTTCGATATAAAGAGGTGGAGACTTTATCTTTGGAAGCAAGCGTTTTTTCTATAATCGTAAGCGCTTCTTCATAATCCCCTTTGTTCAAATCAGCGTAAAGAGTAACGTCATTGACAGAATAAGTGAAATCCGTCACTTCATCATAGATAGGCAAATCTCCTACTGGTAATCCGCGAGATAATTTATCTTCAGCAAGAAGCATCTCGTTATAGGCGATAACGTTAATTTTGCTATTAAGAATAGTGATTAAATACCCATCGTTTTTCGCATCGAGCGGAGCGGGGAAGATGTCGTAAACAAGGATCATTCCGATGATTGTCAAAACGACTTCACTTGCGGGTTTAATCCAATAATAACCGGTTTCACCGGCTTTAATTTTCGCTAAACCGAAAACAAGCAAGCCGGATATTGCGGCGATTTCAAGAAGGAGAAAAAGTAAAGACATGTAGATAGAGATTCTAGGATTACTCTTTTTTGTATCTTTCGGTGTGACGAGTGTTTCTCCGGTTAGGCCATCAAAATTGCCTAAAAAGAATTTCTTTTTGCCGTCTTTGTTCTTTTTGAAACCAATCCCTAAGCAAATCCAGGCCGTAATTTCGTAATGGCCAATCTTTGCACCAAGCAAATGTCCAAGTTCTAAAAGCAAAGAAGTGAAAACAATGCCAACTAAAATGGACAAAAACACGAGTAAGAACACATTCATCGTCAAATAGGATGCGCCACTTGCAAAATCCGGGCGGAGGATAAAGAAGCCAACGCAAACCGCTAAAGCAAGCATAAGTGCATAGGCAATATAGCCAAAAGTATCATTCTTTTTCATAAATCTCCTTCTTACTAAGTAAATGTATAGCCATAACGAGTCTGTGGTAGTAATGAGACCAACCACACGTGTGTCTCAATTTCATGTTTTTTCTCGTCAATCGGCTTTCTTTACTAACTCAGCAAAACTTCAATTCAAAGAACCGCTAACAATTATAGTCATTTCGTGTCCTTATTTTCCATCAATAATAAAAATTAGAGAGATTCTTTATTTTTTGTTTTCCTCTTTGGAAAGTTTTTCTAAAGCTGGAAGAAGGATTGCAACGGAATTATCGATAAAGCGTCGCATTGCTTTCTCAAAGCGAGTAGGAGTGACACTCATGTTTTTAAACCAATAGCCAAATTCATCGGAGATGATTCTTGAGAAACGACGTGCCAAAGATCGATATCCGCTTTTGTTTAATTCGCCTTTCCCGTTTTTGGTAAAAACGAATAGGAGCCTTGTTGCGACTTTGCTATAGCAAAAGTCATCAACGAGGTCACTAGCAGCGCTATTATAGGCGCTACGAAGGAAGACGAAATTCTCTTTGCAGTAATTCAAAACACAAGTTAGGATCTCGGAAGCGTCTTTCGCTCGTGAGAGCCCTTCAATGTCTTCATTTAGAAAAATCGCCGCAAGAAGGTCATAAATATCTTGATAATGATAATAAAAGGTTTGGCGATGGCACCCGCAAACCTTGCAAAGTGTCGTTACGTTGATTTCGCTAAGCGGTTCGCTTAGCATCATTTCTCTCAAAGCTCTTTTGAATTTGGCTTCGGTTGTCATAATTATTTTAATTTCGCGTATTCGCAAGCGATTCTTGCGCCAAGAACCGCATTATTGACGACAAGATGAATATTGGTTTCAAGCGATTTGCCGCCCGTAAGCTCAACAATGCGCGCTAATAGGAATGGGGTGACGTCTTTTCCTTTGATGCCTTTTTCATCCGCTTCTTTAACAGCGTTAGCGATAATCCCATCGATATATTCATGCGATAAAGCGTCTTCGGAAGGAACTGGGTTAGAAATTAAGATGCCGCCAGATAAACCGAAATCGCGTTTCGCCTTAATGATTTTTGCCGCTTCTAAAGGCGTATTGAATGAAGCGTCCGCGGCGTATCCAGAATCCACGCAGTAGAAGTTTGCAAAGTCTTTGGATTGATAAGAAAGAACAGAAACGCCTTGGGTTTCTAATACTTCAAGGGTCTTTGGGATATCAAGGATTGCTTTTGCGCCCGAGCAAACAACAGTAACCGGTTCACTTGCAAGTTCATAAAGATCGCGCGATACGTCGAATGTCGTTTCCGCGCCACGATGAACCCCGCCGATTCCACCGGTGACAAAGACTTCAATGCCGGCTTTTTTGGCCATTAAGATTGTGGCGCTAACGGTGGTGGCGCCCCATTCTTTACGAGCAATAACGATAGGGAAATCGCGTTTAGATACTTTTGCGATGCCTTTGCGTTTGCCAAATTCTTCAATCTCAACAGGTGTCATCCCAACAATTGGCTCGCCTTCAATAATACCCATTGTGGCGGGAATTGCGCCGTTTTCGCGAACGGTTTTTTCAACAAGCATGGCGGTTTCCACGTTCTTTGGATAGGGCATGCCATGGGAAATAATTGTGCTTTCTAGCGCGACGACTGGTTTGCCTTCTTTTAAGGCTTTTGCTACTTCAGGATTGATTTTCATAATTCTTCCTTCTTTCTTTTTAGAATATCAATATGCGTAACGTTTTTACGTATCACCCAATCTAGGAGGTAATAAATTACAGCGAGTGCGATAAATTGGCAAGTCATGAACAAAGCAAGTTGCCAATTAAAAATGGAATAGTTTAATCCAAGGACAAAACTTTCCACTCTTCCATCTGGATATATTTTTGCGGGTAAAGCCCAATCGAATAAGAAGAGTGCCCCTCCTCCAACAAATAGTAGAATAAAAACAAATAGACGGTAACGGTCCATCGGAAGAGAAATACGGAACAAAATGAGATAACTCACCAAAGTAAACATGATGGTCGAACAAGCGACCGCGGCCTCATAAGAAACAAAATTAGGCTCAATCGAATAGGCAATAAACAAAATCGTAACACATAGAATCTCTACTAAGCCGGAAGGGATTGCCGTCGCCAAAACGTTTTTCATAAAGGAACCAGATAAACGTTCGTGCGATGGTTGAAGGGCTAAGAAGAAGCCTCCTCCGCCAATCGTGCAAAGCTCCCAAATGAATAAGTTTGTCGTGCTAAATGGATAGCCGGTTTTTTCTTGGGGCAAGCCAAACCAACTCAAAATCAAAAATACGAAGCTTAATACAACCGCGAATATCGTTTTTCCTAAAAATAAAGAAGCGCTTCTTTGCAAGTTATTGATAACGCGCCTTCCTTCTCCAACCACGTCAGGAAGTTTAGAAAAGTTATTATCCATACTTACAATATGAGCGACGTTTCTTGCCGCGCTTGATCCACTCGCCATCGCAATCGAGCAATCGGCTTTTTTAAGGGCGATAATGTCATTGACGCCGTCACCCGTCATCGCGACTTTGTGTCCTTCTTTTTGTAATGCTTCCACTAAAAGGGCTTTTTGCTCTGGCTTAACGCGGCCAAAAACACTATAGGAATCCACTAAAGAAGGGATATCTTCGTCTTTCACTTGATCCATGGAAATGTAGTGGTCAGCATCAGGGACGCCGACTTCTTTAGCGATTTGAGAAACCGTGACTGGATTATCGCCACTAATGACTTTAATCATGACTCCGTTTTTACGGAACCATTCAATGTTTTCTTTCGCATCACTCTTAATGTGATCAGAAAACGAAATCGCTGCAATTAAGTCGTTTTTGCTAGGGATTCTATCATTTTTAATCGCATCCGAATTATGGTAAAGAGCAATGACGCGAAATCCGCGTGAAGATAAATCGTCAATTACTCTTTTACCCTCCGAATTAGGGACTTGGTCAACAAAACCATACGCCCCCATGATGTAAGTTCCTGATTCTGCAAATGTCGCAGCGCTATATTTGTAATCGGAATCAAAAGGAATAGAAGAAGTGGCTTTATAATAGGAAGTTCCTTCAAAATAGGACGAAATCGCTTTAGCAGTGCTATTTTCATCATGTGTTGCATTTACCAAGGAAGATAAAATCTTACCAACTTCTTCTTGCGAATATTCTTTATTAAAAATATGAACATCGTGTACGCGAATTGTGCCATCCGTGAGGGTACCAGTTTTATCAAAGCAAAGCACATCAACCCGCGCGAGCATCTCGATGCAATAGAGTTCTTGCACGTTCATGCGCTTACGGGTAAGAGCAATGACACCTGTTGCTAAAGCAAGCGATACGAGCAAATATAATCCGCTTGGTATCATCGCCACCATTGATCCGCCCATCATTTTTGCAAAATCACGGAAATTGTCGGAAGTGAAGCCTCCCTCAAAACCATGAACCATGTTCGCGCATTGAAATAAATAAGTGGCAAGTTCGGCTAGACCCATGATAATGGATAAAAATCCGGTGACCCAGAAAATTCGAATGCAAGAACGCTTTAATTCGCTTTTTGGGCGGCGGAATTCCTTCGCTTTGCTTTGAATATCTTCCGCGTAATTGGTGTTTCCAATACGATTAATGCAAGCGTAAACCTTCCCGCTTTTAACATAAGAGCCACTATAAATTTGGCTGCCAACCGTTTTAACTACCGCGATGGATTCGCCTGTGATTAAAGATTCATCAGCCTTCATTTCTCCTTCAACGACAATTGCATCGGCGCAGATTTGTTCCCCAGGAGTAAGAATAACGATATCTTCATAAACAAGCTGATCAATCGGAATTTCTTTTTCTATTCCATCGCGCACAACGGTTACGCGAGGATCAGTAACTAGTCGAAGCTTATCCACAAGCCTTCTAGCGTGGATATCGGTGATCAAACCAATGATGATGTTACAAGAAAGAACGCCAAGAAAAGCATAATATTTGATTTCATAGATTCCCGCGCAAAGCATAAGAATCGCAATACCGAAAAGTACCGAATTGAAGAAAGAAAAGAAATTGTCCGTGAAAATTTTCCAATAAGATTTTGTAACTTTCTTCGGTGTTTTATTCACTAAACCGGCATCGAGTCGGCTTTCCACTTGTTCCGAAGTAAGACCAGTGTGGAAACTAGGGTTAAATTTTGGAGCGTTAGTTATCTCCGCAAGAAGCTTTTCTTTTGTCATTTTTTATTCCGTCCTTAAGGCTGCAACCGGATCTTTTTTAGCGGCAATTCTAGCGGGTATTAGACCCGAGATGAACGCTAAAGCGATGGCGATTGCGATAAGAATAAGGCCATGGTAGGGAGAAAGCGAAGCAATAGAACTTAAGCCATTGCCCGGGAATTGATGATCAATAATCGCACTGATTGGGAAACACGCAACCCAAGAAACTCCAACGCCGATAACGCCCGCCATCGCGCCAATGATGACGCATTCGGCTTGAAAAAGACGTCCAACATCTTTTTTGCGCGCTCCACATGCTCGAAGTATGCCGATTTCTTTTGTTCTTTCTACGACAGAAACATAAGTAATAATTCCCGTCATGATTGAACTTACAACAAGCGAAATAGACGCAAACACGATAAGAACAACGCTAATCATTTGAATCATCGTGCCCAAAGAATCGGTGAAGGTGCTCATCACATCGTTATAGGCGATTTGATCGCTATCTACTTTTCCTTCGTTATATTTATCTAGATACGCGGTTAATTCCTTTTTCGTTGTTAATGCGGCAGGGAATATCAAAATCGAGGTAGTGAGTGAGAAACCTTTTTCTAAAGCCAAGAAATCCATCGCGCACCAGCTACTACGTTCTGGATTATTGATGTCGTTCCAAAAATTATTATCGGTTAATTTTAGGATAAGACTCATTCCTGATGAATCAATATCTTCGCTAGAAGAAGGGAGATTCACCTGACTTTGAAGCATATCCGCACCAACGCTCTTACAGTTTTTCAAAAAACCATAGCTAGACCCCGTCCAATAAGAAGGCGAAGTTCCCCCTTTGTCGTTTGAAATGCCGTAATAATTATAGTAGTTAAAGCTTTTTTCCATTTCGGAAGGGAATTCGCTAATCATTAGAGCAAGCGTGTTCTTCTCTTGTTCAGTCATCTTGCCTTTATTTTGGATGATGTTAGCAAGATTAAGCGCTTTGCTATATTTCTCAAAGAAAGCATTTAGTCTAACTACTCCGTCATCTTTTGTTGGCTTTCCTGTCGAAGAATCGATATCGCGAGCAAGGCAAACGTTGCCTCTTGCGGCGCGTACAAGATTATTATGGGTCTTCGTTAGTTTAATCCTCAGTTCTTCGTTTGGCTCGTATTCCACGCTTTGCCCATCATCAGCAAGGTAATCTTTGAGTTCGCTCGTATAGCCCAAGGAAGACGGCATTAAAGAAATATAGGCGTCCTTTTTAGGACGGAGTACGCCGACGATTTTTAATTTAACCGGATTATATTTCTCATCATCGTTGAAAACCGTATCGCTTTTTGGCTTGGATTCAAAATAACGAATCGTTGCTTTCTCGTCAGTCGCGGTGATTTGATAAACGCCATCGCTATTGATACCGGAGTCCGTGATTTTATACGAATCGATTTCTCTCCCTTTTCCATCCTCTTCAGAGTGAAATGGTACATCTTTAAAGATGTCCGCATTGCGGTAGGCTTTATAAATCTTTCCTTTTCCAGTGCTTTCGTTATAAAGAATATCGTCAAAAGAGATTACTTTTTTATCATCCGCGGAGGAAAGCATTCCTAATTGCATTAATGTCTTTTTTTCCACGCGGTTATAGCTATCCGTAATTAAAACAATTTCGTCTTTGCTAGAAGGCATTTTTCCAGCGATGCAGTCATACCACTTGGACATTTCATTGGTTGGGCCATAGAGTTCATGAAAAATTGTCGCAGGGAGACCCGTAACGCTACCAATCGCTCCGCCCGTCATGCCTGCAGCGGTGTATTGATCAATTTCAACTACGCCGTGTCCAGCAGGATCATCGGTCATCAAATTAAAAGAGAAATTCTCTTTGTTATAGAGAATGGAGCTCGCTAAGCCTTGGTCAACGGCTTTAGAAATATAATCGCGGTAATCCGCGGTGAAATTATTTTTATGAACGGTCGAATAGGAACTATTGGAATCGTAAACTTTGATTTCTTGATCATCAGGATATTGTTTGTAATCGTTCGCGTTTTCGATTTGCTTATAGGTATAGGTGATCGGTGAAATGGAAATCGGAACAGTGCCTGCAATGGATGTCTCAACTTTATCAACGTAAATGGAAAAGCCATTGCTCACCGCTAAAACAAGAGCGACCCCAATAATGCCGATAGAAGAAGCAACCGCGGTTAAGATAGTTCTTCCTTTCTTGGTACGCACATTTGACCACGACGATTTTAAAGCGGTCCAAAAACTCATGGATGTCTTTTTGGTGATTTCTTTTGGTGAATTTGTCACAGCCTTTATTGGAACAGGGGAAGAATCGCTTTCGATCGCGCCATCTTTCATGCGAATGATACGGTCACTATATTCGTAAGCGAGTTCTTGGTTATGGGTTACCATAATCACTAGACGCGTTTTGCTCGCTTCTTTTAGAAGTTCCATCACTTGTTTAGAAGTGAGTGAATCCAAAGCGCCGGTTGGCTCATCTGCCAAAACGATTTTTGGATTATTTACAAGGGCACGCGCTAAAGCAACGCGCTGCATTTGTCCGCCCGATAATTGGTTTGGCTTTTTCTTAGCGACATCCTTTAATCCAACGTTCTCGAGCGCTTTTAAAGCGCGTTTATCTCTTTCCTCACGGTTCACGCCATTGAGCATTAAACCCGTTTCAACATTAGAGAGAATCGTCTGATGGGGAATGAGGTTATAGGACTGAAATACGAAGCCAACCCTTTCGTTTCGATAAGCATCCCACTCGGCATCTTTAAAATCCTTGGTGCTTTTCTCGTCGATGAGAAGGTCGCCAGACGTATAGTGATCAAGTCCTCCGATGATATTGAGCATCGTGGTTTTCCCACATCCTGAAGGGCCCAATATGGAAACAAAACCCTTGTCTAAGAAAGCAAGGGAGATATCTTTCAAAGCGGTATAAGGCTTTTTGTCGACGTAATAGTCTTTTTTAATGTGAATAAGTTCTAGCACACGCAAAGTCTATCATAGATAGAAGATTGGTTTCACGAACAAAAAACGCATTTTGTAAAACGGGAAGCGCATTCTTTTTTCCGCAAATTCTTCTATACGCTTTGTTTTTAGGAACAAAAAATTAACAAAAGAGCTTTTCGAGCGATATCCATCGCGTTTTTTGTTCGAATAATATGAATAAAATGGTGTACAGTCACCCAGTTTTTTGATTCCGTTATCGATTTCCACGCCGAGGTCTTTCTAGTCAAACGCAGCTTTCGCCTATAAAAGTGAATTTGGTTCGTCAATTCACGATTTTGGATGCGGTGCACACCAAATTATTCAAAAAATGAATCCTTTAAAATTCAGTGTTTATCTGAATAATATGCGACTTTTATTCTCTATAAACTTCAAAAAAGTAGAAGCCGTATTCTTTTCCACTATTTGCTTCTTTGCTTTAAGAAGAATTCTTTTAGGAGTGAGGCACATTCTTTTTCGCGAATTCCGCTATAGACCAAAGGATTAGAATCTTTTACGGTTTCGTCAAACACAAAATAATGACTTTTTACGGCACCCATTGTTGGATCGTTTGTCCCATAATACAAAGCAAATAGGCGCGCTTGTTTAATCGCTCCAGAGCACATTAAGCAAGGTTCGACGGTAACAAAAAGGGAAGCGCCTTCTAAGGTCCAACTCGCTAAACGCTTCTCCGCCTCTTTTATTGCTTCAATTTCAGCATGGGAAGAAATATCGAGTTTTGTCTCTCTACGATTATGGCCTCTACCGATGATTTCGCCATTTTTCACAACGATTGCTCCAATCGGAACTTCGCCTTCTTCGAAAGCGATTTTTGCTTCCTCTAAAGCAATATCCATGTATTCCTCAGGTGTTTTTTTCAAATTCATATTTTTTATTGTAAATCAAAGCGAATGAAATAAGGAAAGAAAAACCACCGCACAGGGGATGATGGCTTAAGGCTGCTACGTTCCCGTCCTGACCTGGTTCGACATCTTCTCCTCGCGATGGCGAAGATATTATATATGTTTCTTTATTTTTTCTCGACTGGTTTTAATACGGAAATTCCGCCCATGAACGGACGAAGCTTCTCTGGAATAACAACTGAGCCATCCGCTTGTTGATTTTGTTCAAGTAAGGCTGGAAAGACACGAGATGTAGCTAAGCCAGACCCATTAAGCGTGTGGCAGAAGTGCATCTTGCCATTATGGTCTTTATAGCGGATCATGCCGCGTCTAGCTTGGTAATCGCGAGCGTTAGAAACGCTCGATACCTCTTTATAGATGTGCATGGAAGGAATCCAAACTTCGATATCGTAAGTTCTTGCCATAGAGTGGCTGCAATCGCCAGCCGCAAGTTTATCGAGCTGGTAGCATAAGCCAAGTCCTTCAAGCAACGCTTTCGCTTTCTTCACGAGTTCTTCAAAAGCGGCGTCGCTACCATCGTCGGTGGTGTATTGAACCATTTCAACCTTATCGAATTGATAGCCGCGGATCATGCCTCTTTCTTCGGTACGATAGCTTCCCGCCTCTTTACGGTAGCAAGGGGTATAAGCAAAATATTTTTTTGGAAGGTCATCGATGGACAAGATTTCATTGCGGTGGAGATTCACCAAAGCTGTTTCGGCGGTAGGAAGAAGGAATTTCTTTGGGTTAGCCCCTTCTAGCCAAAATACATCTTCTCGGAATTTCGGGAATTGGCCAGCCGTATATCCGCTATCTTCGTTAAGAATGTGAGGGGGGAGAATCATCGTATAGCCATCAGCGAGATGCGTGGAAATGAAATAATTAAGAAGCGCCCATTCAAGTTGCGCCCCTAAGCCAGTATAGATCCAAGTCCCAGAACCGGAGATTTTTGCAGCGCGTTTATAATCGATTAAGCCAAGCGATTCAGCAAGTTCCACATGGTCTTTTGGTTTAAAGCCGTCGAACGTTGGCTCTTTGCCAAAATGATAAATTGGGTGGTTGTTTTCTTTTCCGCCTGCGAGTAAATCGGGGTCAGGCATATTAGGAAGCACTTCGATTTGGGATTTGATTTCGGCTTCGACTTTACTAAGTTCGGCTTCTTTATCTTTATTAAGGCTAGCAAGTTCTTTTACTTTTTTGAAAATCGATTGCACGTCGCCACCGGCTTTTTTAACAGCAGGAACGGTTGCGCTTAGCTTATTTTGTTCAGCTTTATTGGTTTCAACTTCTTTTAATAAAGCGCGGCGATGTTCAAACAAAGAAAGAAGTGGGGCAGGGTCAAAATCCCAGCCTTTCTTTGCTAAAGCTTCTTTAACGTATTCAGGCTTTTCTTCAATTAGTTTTGCATCAATCATTTGAACTATTCTCCTTTAAATTTAATAAAGTCTTGTAATTTCGTATTAATTCTTCTCCAAGCGAACGTAACGAGTTGGATTTAGCAAATTCATACGCTTCGATTATAGTCGGGTTTTCTTCTGTTTGGCACATTAAGCTAAAACATTGGTTGAGATTTTCGATTTCAGCATGCACATAACCAGTCTTTCCGTTTATCGAGAGATTGCCGAATATCGGACGCGTAATTTCATAAACGGGCGTTTTTGCACTCATCGCATCTAAAACGCCTAGATAATCGGGAAGACTCCCCAAGGAAAGATAGGCAAGCGCTCCACTAATCGCACTCCGATAGACGTCATCTTCCATAAGCCCATAGAAAGAAATATTTCCGCCATATAGCTTAGAAAGATGTTTTCGATAATGATAAGAAGAGATGCCTTTGTCATTACTACCAAAATAGAAAAAACGCAAATTCGGATGGATTTTTGCAAGGTAACTTAGTCGTTTTAATCCTTCAATATCCTTGTAATCTCCAGATGAAATTACGTATTTTTGCTCTTTTTGCAAACCAGCATACCTTCCAAAAATTTCTTTTTCCAATTCATCGATTCCATCAAATCGAGAAAGATTTATTCCAGGGGTTAAAATGACAATCGGTTCTTGTAAGCCAAGCGTAAGTAAGTATTGTTTGCATTCAGGAGTAGGAACAAAAATCATGTCACTAGAAAGCAAAGTCTTTTGACTTAATTTGCTGATTTCATAACCGTTTTTTGTCTTTTCTAAAAACGCATATAGCGGATCGTGTGGCGTATAGAAAACGCTCGTTACAATTTTTACTCCGTTCTCTTTTGCTTCTTTGATTACATCTTCCTTAATGGGAGAGAAAGCATGAAGAATATCAGGTGCGGCAAAAAAATTGGAAACATAGCTTACTTTAGCGAGTTCAAGGGCGCCCTTGAGATTTTTTCTCAAGCGAACGCCCTCGAAAGCGCATTCTTCTTTTTCGTTAGAATAGATGAACGGCTTCATATTTAAGTGGAGGATTATAAATCGTCTTTGCCAGAAGAAATATCATCTTCGCTAGACGCATCTTCATCGATTTCATCAACGTCATCTGGAGTTACAACTTTTTCTTTTGTCGTAGCGGATTCTTCGCTTTCCTTGACTAAAGCGGGATTAATTTCATCATCGATAGTATCAACTACTTCTTCTAAAGATTCATCCGCGTGAGGCAAAATGGCAATAGAAGCGACATATTGACCTTTTTCAAGAGAGATAATCTTGACGCCTTGGGTATTTCTACCCGCGACTTTAATTTGGTCGATTGGCATACGGATGACGATGCCTTTGTTAGTGACAACCATCAAATCCTCATCGCCACGCACCGCTTTCATCGCATAGAGTTCGCCACCTTTATCGGTGACTTTAAGTGAGATGACGCCTTTTGCGCCTCTAGAAGTAAGGCGATATCCATCATAATGACGAATGGTTCCATCTTCTTGAGGAATATCGGTGTCTTTTGCATAACTAATCTTTCCTTGACCTTGTTTAGAAAGAACAAGAATGCGGTCGCCTTCTAAAGAACTAGTGATACCAACAAGGTGCGATCCATCGTCTAAATTCATTCCTCTTACGCCAGATGCATCACGCCCCATCGCACGAACTTCGTCTTCATTAAAGGAACAAACTTTGCCGTTATTGGAGGCTAAAGAGATAATGGAGTGGCCATCAGTGCGCTTTACGTCAAGTAGCATATCGCCATCCTTGAGTCCGAGGGCGCGTTTGCCATTGCTATGGATGGATTCGAAGAGTTTTAAAGAAACTCTCTTTACAACGCCATTCACCGTGCAGAAGAAGAGGTAATTATCTTCTGGATAGTCGTCGCAAGGAACGATAGCAACGATTTTTTCTTCTTGATCAAGATTCAATAAATTGATGGCAGGGATGCCTTTTCCGTCTCTTGCGGCATCTGGGATTTGATACCCACGTAAACGATAAACCGTGCCATAGCTAGAGAAGAATAAGATATCAGTATGGGTATGGGCATAAACCATTAAAGCAACATGGTCATTGCTGCCGGTTGTGATGCCTTTAACACCGCGTCCCCCACGATTTTGGGTGCGGAATGTATCTTCACTCATCCTCTTGATATAGCCGTTTTTGGTAAGAAGAACGACGATGTTTTCTTTTGGAAGGAGGTCTTCGTTATCGATGTTAGCAGCTTCATCACTAATATCGGTAAGGCGCTTATCGCCAAAGCGATTCTTGATGTCTTCAAGTTCTTTGATGAGCAAGTCGATGATATTATCTCGGCTAGAAAGCAAACGATTGTATTCAGCAATATTCGCCGTTAATTGGGCATGTTCAGCTTGAAGCTTATCTTGCTCCATGCCTTGGAGTTTGCGAAGCGTCATCGCCAAAATCGCCTGCGTTTGGTCATCGGTGAAACCAAATCTTTCGCTCAAACGTTTAGAAGATTCGTCATCTGTTTTCGAATCACGGATGATATGGATGACTTCATCAATATTATCGTGAGCCAAAATAAGACCAGTAACGATATGATCACGGGCACTATCACGGGTAAGGCGATATTTGGTGCGTCGCGTTAAAACCGAGACTTGGAAATCAACGTAATTGTTTAATAAATCGGTGATTGGGAGGATTTTTGGGGCACCATCCACAAGGCAAAGATTGATAATACCGAAATTGATTTGAAGTTGGGTGTGTTTTAAAAGGTTATTGGCAATAACTTCTGGAACGCAGTCTCTACGGACTTCGATAACGATGCGGATACCCTCTTTATTGGATTCATCGCGGATATCGGTGATACCATCAAGAACCTTGTCGCGAACGAGCCCCGCCATCGCGGTGATCATCGCACTCTTATTCACTTGGTAAGGGATTTCCGTAACAATAATGCGGGATTTGCCGTTATCTTGTTCTTCGATGTGATATTTACTACGAATCGTAACGGTACCGGTTCCGGTTTCGTAAGCTTCCAAAATTCCTTGGCGGCCTAAAATCGTTCCACCGGTTGGGAAATCAGGTCCGTGGAGATAATTTTGCATAATCTCAAGTGGGGTAAGACCTGGATTTTTCGCGATTGCAACAACCGCATTAATCGCTTCCGTGAGGTTATGAGGGGCCATATTGGTGGCCATACCAACGGCGATGCCTTCAGAACCATTGACAATAAGGTTCGGGAAACGGGATGGAAGAACGGAAGGTTCTTTTTCTGTGCCATCGTAGTTATCGACGAAATCAACGGTGTTTTCATTGATATCCCGTACCATTTCGACAGAAAGGCGGTTCATTCTCGCTTCGGTATAACGCATCGCAGCCGCTTCATCGCCATCGATATCACCGAAGTTACCGTGCCCATCAACAAGGGTATAGCGCATTGAGAAAGGCTGAGCCATACGAACGAGGGTGCCGTATAAAGCCGAATCGCCATGCGGGTGATATTTACCCATGACGTCTCCGACGATACGAGCGCTCTTTTTGTAAGGCTTGCCAGGCTGCATGCCCGCTTCATCCATTCCGTAAATAATACGGCGCTGAACTGGTTTTAAGCCATCGCGGACATCAGGAATTGCACGCGAGACGATAACCGACATTGAGTAGCTAAGGAAGGCAGTTTCTACTTCGCTAGTGACCTCGCGGTCAACAAGTCCTGGCACAATGCCAGCGGTTGCGGAAGTGTCAATTTTGTCGTGGTAACGATTATCGACGGAAGCCATAATGGCTGCATCGCTATCATTGGTATTAGAGGGGGATTCTTCCTTAACCTCTTCGTTTTTCTTTTCTTCGTTGTCCATTTTTTCGCCTCCTAAAGATTAAATATCAAGGTTTTGCACGAATTTTGCATTTTTCTCAATGAACGCTTTACGCGGCATAACGTCATCGCCCATGAGTTCAGAGAATGCTCTTTCGGCGTTAGCGGCATCATCGACTGTGATACGAATCATCTTGCGAACTTTTGGATCCATTGTGGTTTCCCAAAGTTGCTCCGCATCCATTTCACCAAGTCCTTTATAACGTTGGAATGGATAACCGGATTTGAGTTGAAGTTGCTTTTTAAGCACTTCGAGTTGTTCATCGTTATAGGCGTAATAGGCTTGTCCTTTGTAATCGATTTTATAAAGTGGAGGTTGCGCGATATAAATATAGCCCCCATCGATTAGAGGACGCATAAAGCGATAGAAGAAAGTAAGCAAAAGGATACGGATGTGATCGCCATCGACATCAGCATCGGTCATGATAACGATTTTATGATAACGAATCTTGCTAATATCGAAATTCTCGCGAATTCCGCCGCCGATTGCGGTAATCATATTTCCGATTTCCGCGTTTTTGAAAATTCGCTCTTCACGCGCTTTTTCAACATTAAGAATTTTACCTCTTAGCGGAAGGATGGCTTGCGTTTCACGGTCACGGCCGTTTTTGGCGCTGCCGCCTGCGGAATTACCCTCGACGATATAAAGCTCGCAAAGTGTAGGGTCTTTGCTTGAGCAATCAGCGAGTTTTCCAGGGAGAGTAGTGATATCGAGCGGGGATTTGCGGGTTTTTTCACGCGCAACTTGCGCTGCCATACGGGAACGAGAAGCGATGCGAACTTTCTCCATAATGAGCTTAGCCTGTTCTGGATGCTCAAGGAGATATTCTTTTAATTGCTGACCAACAATCGTAGAAACAATCTTACGAACTTCGCTATTGCCTAATTTCGTTTTGGTTTGCCCTTCGTATTGTGGGTTAGGATGTTTTACCGAAATTACGCATGTTAAGCCCTCGCGGCAATCGTCTGTAGTGAAATTTGGATCTTTTTCATCAAGAAACTTGAATTGACGGGCGTAATCATTAATCGTGCGGTTTAGGGCGAGATTAAAGCCTTCAACATGCGTTCCGCCTTCTTTTGTGGAGATGTTGTTGCAGAAGGAATAAACGCCGTCATTGCTATAGCTATCTGCCCATTGCATAGCGATTTCGGCATAAATTCTTTCTTTGTTACCATCATTGAAGGTAACTTCTTCTGCGCCTTGGCAATAGATAACTTCGTTATTGATCGGAAGTTTGGCGCTATTGATGAAAGCAACGTATTCTTTGATGCCGCCGCCATAAAGGAAAACTTCGCTCACAGGGGTTTCGCCACGGTTATCGGTCAAAGTGATTTTGACGCCGCCATTAAGGAAAGCCATCTGGCGAAGATGGTTCTTGATAGTTTCGTAATTATAATGCGTTGTCTCGGTGAAAATGGTTGGGTCAGGTAAGAAAGTGACGCTTGTGCCGTGTTCTTCTTCGGAACAGGTTCCGATTTTGGTTAAACGATCTTTGATGTGTCCGCCGTCTTCGAAACGGACTTTGTAGATGCCGCCGTTTTTATGAACAACGACTTCGCACCAACTAGAAAGAGCGTTAACAACCGAGGCACCAACGCCGTGTAAACCGCCAGAGACTTTATAGCCACCGCCTTCACCGAATTTTCCGCCCGCGTGAAGAATGGTATAAGCAGTTTCAACGCCGGATAATCCGGATTTTTTAACGATATCGACAGGAATGCCGCGGCCGTTATCGGTCACGGTAACGCTATCGCCTTTATTGATGGTTACTTCAATGTGAGTGCAATACCCAGCAAGAGCTTCGTCGATTGAGTTATCAACGATTTCCCAAACAAGGTGATGGAGACCAGCTCCGGCAGTCGTACCGATGTACATGCCTGGGCGTTTTCTAACGGCCTCTAGCCCCTCAAGGACCTGAATGTTATCCGCGGTGTAGCTTGCATCCGCTTTCTCTAGGCCTTTCTCGTCTTTGACGTCGAGAGCGGTATAGGTGTTCTTTTCCTCTTCCTCGAGAGAGGCTTTGCTGATGCCGGCGTCTTTCGCCGCTTCATCGAACGTATCTTTTTCTTCATTCGCCATATTCGTTGTTCCTCCTATAGGCTTTATGATCGGTAACCTCGATATAGGAGGCTCCGGGAATATTGAGTTTTGTCGCTGTCACGAAGGTTTGATTCAGCGTAAGTAGTAATGTTGAGAGATTCCTTGCGTGAGTTGAGTCGAGTTCGCTATAAATGTCATCTAAGACAGCGATTGGCTTTTTGTTCGGCTCAGAGATTAGGAAGTAGGGGCAAAGCTTTAAGGCAATAGCGGCCAAGCGGTTCTCACCTTGCGAGCCATAAACGCCAATGTCTTTGTTATCGAGATAGCATATAAAGTCTTCTCGATGCACCCCCAAGGATGTGCTTTTGTGGATGAGGTCGCTTTCTAGGCTCTTCTTGTAGGCTTTTTTCCCTTCTTCGATAAAGTTATCGTTCATTTCCAAGAAAGGGCGATACGCCACCTTCACGGCGCGAGGAGAGCCAAATAAGCGACTCGCTAAGGGTGAAAGATGCTCGTTTAAGGATTTAACGTAGGCTAGTCGCTTCTCGATAATCGGCTTTTCTATTTCTAGAAGTCTCTCTACAAGGACATCCAAATAATCGAAGTCACGCTTTTCCGCTTTTAAGGAAGCGTTCCGCTCGGCAAGCAAATGGCGATATGTCCCGATTAAAGAAAGGTAGGTGGGATCGATTTTCGCAATGCTTGTGTCTAGAAAACTTCTACGATTTCCGGGAGAGCCAATGAATAGTCCCGTATCAGCGGGAGAGAAGAGTAAGACGTTAATGAGCGAAGAGAGTTCGCTCAGTTTACGAAGCGGCTTTTCATTAAGCAGGATTCGTTTTCCATCTTTTGATAGATGAATTTCGATTACCCGTCGCAATTCTCCTTCGTTCACATAAGCGCGAATAAGAGAATTTGGTGTCCCAACCCGTAACAAATGCGTATCATCATCTGTTCTCCAGCTATGAGCGAAAGACAAATAATGAATCGCTTCGGCAATATTGGTTTTTCCTTCTCCGTTTTTCCCCTCAATGACGGTTAACCCTTTATCGAAGGAGAGGTCTAAAGAAGAATAAGAGCGCCAATCGCGAAGCTCGATGCGAGTTAGAATCATTTACGTTCAATGAGGAAGACCCCTTCATCTAGGGTGACTTTGTCCCCGGGCCGAAGTTTTCTTCCGCGTCGATTGTCCGCCTCTTCGTTAACAAGAACCTTGTGGGTCAAAAGATAAGTTTTCGCCATCCCTCCTTCATTAACGATATGGACGAACTTAAGAAGTTGCCCCAAAGTGATGTAGTCGCCGAAAATGGCAACTACTTGATTTTCTTGATTGTTTTTATCGTTTTTACCCATGGAAAAATTTTACTACTTTGTAGTAAAAAAAGGAATGACTTTCATCACTCCTTCTTCTAGTTTTTGTTTTCGTTTTTTGCCTTATCTAGTCCTCATGGGCGTGATGAGTTCCACAACGGAGTCATCTTTGGGATTTTTAATGACAAACGGTTTCATTTCGCCAATAAAGGAGAGCTGAACGTCTTCGCATCCGAGCGCTTTTACCGCATCGGAAACAAAGACGGCATTGAAGGCAATTTCCAAAGAATCTCCTTCATAGGAGTAAGTGCTGAGTTTTTCTTCACCATATCCTGTTTGTTGATTCGCGGTGGAAACAGAAACCGTTTCTTCGTTCATGGATAATTTCACTACAGGGACGACGTTTTGCGAAAGAATGCTAACGCGGTCAATCGCAGAAAGGAGTTGTTGGGAATTCACTTCTAAGTAGTAGTTAAAACTTGTTGGAATGATGGAATTCGAAACAGGATAGTTCTCTCCGATTAAGCGACTAGAAACGATTGTATTGTTGAAACTAAAAGTGATTTTTTCGTTGGTCGCAGAAATTTCAACACTACTAGTTGGATCAAGGAGTTTTGTAACATCCACCAAGGTTTTTGCCGGGATATTGGAGCTGAAATGTAGTTCAGGGTCGACTTCAACGAATTTACGAGACAAGCGGGCGCTATCCGTCGCGGTGGCAATTAATTTCCCGTTTTCCGCCCGAAGATTGATTGCGGTAAGGATTGGGCGGGTTTCTTTCGTTAAAGCGGCGAAAGAGGTTTGATCGACGAGCTGAATCAAATCGGAGCAAGGAATAGAGAACGGTGTCGCGACTTGCTCAAAGGAAATATTCGGATATTCGTCCCCGTTCATGCAAACAAGATTTGCGGATAATTTCCCAACGGTAATTCTCGCAGTATTATCGATTACTTCTAAAGAGAGTTCATCGCCCTCGCCTTTGCGGGTGAATTCCACAAGGGTGTAGGCATTCACCAATACTGTACCAGGGATTAAATCCCTAAGAACTTCTTTGTCGCCCTTCATTACGGGGATAAGGGTCCAAATGGCGATATCGCTGTTGGAACTTGTGATTTCTAATCCTTTATTGGTAATTTCGAGTTTGAAACATAAAAGGGCAGGGTTGGTTGATTTGCTACCAATCGCTCTACTGGCTATGGTGAGCCCTCTTAAGAATTCGTTTCTATTAATCGTGAAGCGCATGCGTCTCCTCCTTAATTTTTTATTATTTTTTTATTAAAGGTATTAATAATAATAAGCGGATGTGGATTTGTGGAAAACTCGGTACTTTCCTCGATGTTTTCCTTCGCTAGGATATCTTAGCACAAGTGGAATTCATCTAATAGTATTAGATGTTATCGCTATTTTAGCCTCTCTTCGATATCGCTAATGGCGCCAGTTAAACTTTGGTCGGTTTTCAACATTTTTCCCACTTTTGTAATCGCACTCATCACAGTCGCGTGGTCTTTGCCCCCGAATGCTTCCCCGATTTTGACATATTGAGCGTCTAATAAGGTTCGACATAGATACATTGCGATATGTCTAGCTAGAGCGATTTGGTTTGTTCGAATTTTCCCAGTTAATTGAGCGGGCGATAAGTTGTAATAATCCGCGACAACATCGATGATTTTGGCAATCGATAAACTTGCTTCGTCGCTTTTCACATCGATGAGCCCTCTTACCGAATCCATCGCAAGTTCGATGGTGATGTGTTGAGAGGGGCGAACGTTCACGACGTAGAAGATAAGTCGATTTAAAGCGCCTTCAAGTTCACGAATATTTGTGGAAAACTTCGATGCAAAGTAAGAAATCACTTCCGGATCAAATTGGTTCACATCCAAACCGTTCGCTTCAATTCTCATGCGCAAAACCGCTTCGCAGGTGTCCTTATCTGGTGGATTGATGGATAAGGGGAGGCCTTGAGTGAAACGGCTCTTTAGCCGTTCGTCTAGACCTTCAAGTTTAGAAGGATGCTGATCGCTAGTGATGACGATTTGCTTGTTCATCTGGTAAAGGGTTTGGAAAATGCTGAAGAACATTTCCTCGGTTTTCCTTTTTCCGACCAGCATTTGGATATCATCAACAAGAAGCACATCGACGGAATTCTTGAAGAACGTCTTTAAATTCTCGTCGCCATGATTTCCCTTGACGTAATTAACGTATTCCTCGAAGAAATCTTGTGTCGTCACATAAAGAACGCGTTTAAAAGGGGAAGCCTCCTTTATGGCGTTTCCTATCGCGTGGAGAAGGTGAGTTTTGCCTAATCCGCTATTGCTATAAATTAATAAAGGATTGTAGAGTTCACCGGGGTTTTTGCTAATCATCAAAGAGGCTTGGTAAGCTTCGCGGTTACTTTGACCAACGACGAAATTTTTGAAGGTATAAGAAGGATTTAGTTTGCTAGAAGAGAAAAAACTTGGCTTGTCTTCGATTGCTTTTTCCTCAACTTCTGGTTGAGACACGAAATGAACTTCGTAGTTACTTTCCGTAACCCTTCTTACAACGGAATTGACCTTTTCTTTGAAGGTTGTGTTGAGCAATTGAGTGGCAACATCGGAATTGGCGACAACAATGAATTTGGTCCCATCCATCTTAGAGATATAGGTGTCTTTGAAGAAGTTATCGAACACCTCGCTGTTTTCTTTTCCCATCTCTTCACGAATCTGATCGAGGATTCGGGACCATAAAGCGGCAATTTCACTGATTGTTTTTTCCATAATTCGACCGCGAAAAATTTAGCACATTCCCCAGGGAAAAACACGAAAAAAGAAAAGAAATTATTTTTTCCACATTTTAAAAGAAAATAACCCTTGATTTTATGGGGTAAAAGCGGTTTTCCACCTTTCCACAATGTGGAAAACTTGTGGATAACTTTGCTAAAATTTGCAAATGTGGAAAACTACAAATTGTAAGGGTTTTCATCACATTTACCTTTTTGAAATTAATATAGAAAACATCGAATTAATATTATGTTATAAACAAAATGTGGAAAAAATATCAACAACACTTTTTGAGGAAAAAGATGTGCTTGATTTGTCTATTTTTTACGCGCGCGTATTATCTATTATATATAGCGATTAGCGTTCTTTCGCCTGTTTTTCATTGCTTAGGATAGTCGAAATACCTATAATCTATACCGCACGCACGTAAAACTCGGAGGAAAGTGTATGAAAAAAACCTATCAGCCTTCTAAAGTAAAGCACAGCAATAAAGCTGGCTTCCGCGCCAGAATGGCAACCCACAATGGCCGTCAGGTCCTTGCTCGTCGTAGAGCCAAAGGCCGCGCAAAAATTGCTGACTAAGACCTTTTGATAGGCCTTTTTCTGTTTTAAGGGGTTTATGAAACGTATCAATCGAGTAAGAAAACACCAAGAATTCGATTCTATTATTCATGAATCCCGCTCCGTCAAAAGTAAGCATTTTGTTATTTATTATCACAAAAAAGATGAACTTTTGACTCGCGTCGGCATTAGCGTTAGCAAAAAGAACGGGAATGCCGTGACAAGAAATCGCATCAAACGACAAATTAGGGCGATGATTGGCTCTAATTTGCCCCTCAACCTCCCTTACGATATTGTGATTATCGTTCGGGTATCGTACAAAACGGATGAGTTTGTTTCTAATACGAAAGAACTCATAGATACTCTTGGCAAAATCGGAGATACAGGCATTGAAACGAGATAATAAAATTAAATTAATCGGGGGACTTGGCCTTGTTGGTGCAGCGGTTTTATTGACTGGCTGCAATACTTTTTGTTCTACAACGGATAAAGCAAATATCGCTTATCCTTATGAGCAAGGTGTAACAGTTTATTGCAACAAAGACGCAATTCCTGAAGATTATAAAGGCGTCGCCAAACAAGTTTTTGATGATAACGACACCCTTTATGAATACGTTCCCGTTGATCAAGACGGGAATTTTGTCGCGAAGAAAAGCACATTCTTAGTGAAGAATGTTTTAGCTCAGGCAAAATCGAATAATTACGCGATTCCTTCGCAAGAATTCTTCATTGAGATGGATAAAAAAGTTCTCGAAAACGCGGTGAAATGCGCTATCGATAGCAAATATACCATCAATGAAAAAACCATTACGAGCCGTAGCCAATTGACTGCGGAAGACGTCAATCCTTTTACGATTAACGATAGCGATGGCGAAGAAAATTCAGAAGCGGAAACTAATCCCGGAATTCTTCGCGCGTTTGGCTATGAGAAATTCTTAGGCAAAAACGAACAAGGCGAAGAAACGTTCTGGTACAACTGGAATATGTGGACGAATGAACTTCGTGTTTCTTTAGGCAATGAGAAATGCCCAACCGCTGAATTCACCCGTCTTTATCAATCTCAAATCGAGACAAAACTTAATTCCTATCGTAGCTGTGTTGCCACTCGTGATGGCGAATACGGGCATTATGGCAATCAAAGCAACTGGGAAGTTAAAATTGGAGCCAAGAGCTATGGCGATGCTTGGAGCAAAGGCTTCCTAGAAGGTCTTATCGTTTATCCAGTCGCTTGGATGGTTGATACCTTTGCATTTGGTATGGATCCGGCTTTAACGGGCGTAGGCCAAATCTGGGCTATCGTTTTTGTTACATTGATTGTTCGCGCTGTTTTGATGTTGATTACTTTCAAGAGCACAATGGATCAACAAAAGATTCAAATGCTACAACCCGAACTTGCGAAGATTCAGGCAAAATATCCAAATAGCAACACCAATACTTCTGAAAGAGCCAGAATGCAGCAAGAACAAATGGCTTTATATCGAAGAAACAAAGTTTCTCCATTCTCTTCCATTTTGTTCTTATTCATTCAATTCCCTGTATTCATCGCGGTTTGGAACGCTTTACAAGGTAGTGCGGTTCTTTCTAGCGGATCGTTCTTAAATCTCCGTCTTTCTGACGGAATCAAGGATGTTCTTTTCAACACAACAGGGACTTGGTATCTCAATACAACCGGTTGGTGGACGGCTTTGATTTTGTTCCTTATTATGGCCGCAACTCAGTTCTTTGCGATGATGCTCCCACAATGGATTAATAAGCGTAGACAAAAGAATATGCCAAAACTTTCTAAAAATCCTGCGCAAGACAAAGCTACTAGCCAAATGAAATGGATTAGCTATGGTATGTTAATCTTCACCATCATCACAGGCTTTATTTTACCTGCCGCGATGGGTGTTTATTGGGCGATCGGTGCCGTTATTTCTATGGGACAAACCGCTTTAACTCAATTACTCATAGCAAGAGCAAAAAAGAAGAAAAATTAGAGGTAAGAATACATGAAGGAATTTTCAGGAAAAGCAATTGAAGAATGCTTACAAGCCGCTAGCCTTGAATTAGGCATTCCTGCAGAGCGACTTGTCTATAAGGTTACGGAAGAAAAGAAGGGGCTATTCTCCAAAAAAGCCACAATCGAAGTTTACACGATCGAAGATGCAGCGGAATTCGCGAAGCAATACCTTGTCGATGGGTTGACCGCGATGGGGATTGAAACTAGCGCCACTAGCACAATCGAAGACGATATCATTCATGTAACTCTCGACAGTAAACGCAATCCAGTGTTGATTGGCAAAAACGGAAGAACCCTTCAAGCGCTTAACGAATTAGACCGCTTGGCTGTATCGAATCACTTCCGTCATCGTTATAGAATCCTTCTCGATGTTGGAGGCTATAAGGAAGACAAATATTCTCGCCTTACCTATTTAGCAAAGCGTACTGCAAATCAAGTTCTTAAAAGCCATGTCGACGTTCAACTCGACCCAATGACTCCTGATGAAAGACGTGTTATCCATAACGCATTAAACGGCATGGAGCACATCAAAACGGAGAGTAGTGGCGAAGGCGCAGATCGAGCGGTAGCAATTCGTTACGTAGAATAATGAAAACGAGGTGCAAAAACGCACCTCTTTTTTAAAATCCTACATTTATAGGTGAAAACGTTTGTACGTTCATCGCATCATCTCTATCATGATGCCGCTAACCATTGAAAAACGAGCTGAACGCCAAAGATGAATTGCTAAAAGTGGCAGCGAACCTATTTTTTGTCGAATCGTAGATTCTAACCTCTCTAAAAAGCATGTTTGTACGACCAAATGTGAAGTGAATATTTTCTTTTAAAAGAATTTGCCATAGAAGTAACGTCAAAAGAAGTTATTTTAGATGGTTTTTGCGACTAAAAATTTCGCCTGAAGAGATTAAGAATAATTCTTAGCGATTTACATTTTTAAAAAACATTCGATAAAAAATAAATAATTACATATTTTTAATTCACCTCAAGGGTGAAATGGCAATTCTTAGCGTCAATTTTTATATACCTTATCAATTTAGACGGATTATACTTATCTTGTGGAAAAACTGAAGACTTATAGTCTTCGTATAGGAGGAGTTACGATATGAAAAAAGGAAAGTACGTATTCTCATTGATTCTAAATATCTTAATCATTGCCACGATTGCTTTTGCTTCGCTGAATATGACGCTTAATTTTTTACCTTTTGAAGGTGTTAGCAAAGAATTCTTCGCTAATTTAAAATCTTTGGATTATCTATTCGAATTTGGCGTTATTGCAGGGTTATTTGCTGCAGTTGTTGCTTTAATTACTGTTATTTCTCATATCGTAAGTGCTGCAGTAGATAAACCAACCTCTAAGTTTGTTGGGGTTTTAAAGACGCTTTCTGCAGGGTTATCGCTATTTGCTGTCATCAATTATTTTGTTCTTGATGGCTTTGTGTATGGAATTGAATCACTTGGTTTTTCCTCCACAAATCAGCTCTCTTTTATCAATATTCTTTTGGATTATCATGCTCCATTATTCTTTAGTATTGTCGCTCCTGCGCTTGTTATTTTTGATTATTTGTTCTTTGAACTCGAACCGAAAATCAAATTCCGCAATTCTTTCTTTGCTTTAATTCCCGCCGCTCTCTATTTTGGATTTATTGCATTGTTTGATTATCTTTTCGTTGCAAACGGAAAGGCTTCTTTCCCAGACGTTTTTGTTTTCAAGCCATTCTTATTTAGCACTTTTGTTTGGTACAAGACGCTCCTTATTATCGGAATTGGCGTATTAGGAATTCTCCTTCTTACGATGCTCCTCTTAGGCGTTAGAAATGCCGTTCGTAATGCGACTGTCGCTGAAACGATTGACTCAGTTATTGAAGAGGATGAATCCGATTCGCCTGAGGAAGAATTGAAAATCGAAACCAAAGAAGAAATCGAAGACGAAAAAGACGAAGCTCAAGAAGTTTCAAACGAATCTATAAAAGAAGAACCCGCCTCTTCTATTTCTACTCCGGTTGAGAATGTAACTACCGCTCCAGTAGTGGCACCAAAGAGCAACGTTAAGAAAGTCGTTATTCTTAAAACGAAAAAAGATTTTGCTCGTCAAGGTGACGAATCTAGGCAAGACGGAAACGTTGACGGTGCCTCTTATCATTCCGTTCCTCGCGTTTATCACGTTAGCAAACAGCAAAATGGCAAATGGCAAGTCAAACTCGCGGCTGGAGAAAGAGCAATTAAACTCTTTGAGACACAAGATGAAGCTATTGCCTATGCAAAAAGCTTAGTGAGAACCAAAGGCGGAAGCATTCGGATTCATGGGGTTTCTGGAAAACTAAGAAAGGAATAGCCTTTGTTTATGGGAAACGTGATTGTCGCGCTTGCCACCGCCCCTCTTAAATGCGCCTTACATTTAATTCGCGTAAGTGGTGACGAAGCTTTTAGTATCACAGACGAAATCTTTACCCACAAGATATCGGGCCTCGAAAAGAGGTCCGTTTTCCTTGGCAATATTCATGAAGGTGATGAGATTATCGATTCTGTTGTCCTTATCGCTTATCCAGCCCCTCACACGATGACTGGGGAAAATGTGGTGGAGATTACTTGCCATGGCAGTGTCCTCATCGCCAATCAAATCATTGGGTGCTACTTAAAACGTGGGGCGAATTACGCTACGCGTGGCGAGTTTTCGATGCGCGCTTTTTATAACGGCAAAATGGATCTTGTCGAAGCGGAATCCGTGAACGATCTTATTAACGCTACAACGAAAGAAGCAAAAAACCTTTCTTTGATGTCCTTATTAGGGAAGACAAGTTCTTTGATTACCCCTTTGAAGAAGTCTTTGGCGGACCTCCTTAGTTTGGTGGAAGTCAATATCGATTATCCAGAATACGAAGATATCGAACAGGCGAATGTCGATTCCATCGCAAAAGCCATCAAGCCGATTCGTAAAGAAGTTCAAAAACTCATCGCAGGCGGAGAAGAAGGTATTATCATTCGGCAAGGCGTGAAAGTCGCCTTGGTTGGCGAACCGAACGTTGGAAAATCAAGCTTACTAAACGCGCTTCTTCACGAAGATAAAGCGATTGTCAGCAATATTCCAGGCACGACGCGCGATGTCGTAGAAGGGGAGCTTAATCTTCAAGGGATTCCGCTTCATCTATTAGATACGGCTGGAATTCGCGAAGAAGGAGATGCTTTAGAAGCGCTTGGCATGGTTAAAAGTCAAAAAATGATTCAAGAAGCGGACATGGTTATTCTTCTTCTTGATGCGACAAAAGGATTACAAGAAGTAGATAAAAAGATTCTTAGTTACGCCAAAGACAAGAAGACGATTTTGGTTTATAACAAAAGCGATTTGGTTAAGGAAAGAAAAGAAGGCGCGATTTATATTTCCGCCCTTGAAGGAAAAATTCAGCCTTTGCTTGATAAAATTTACGAAACGCTAGGCGTTTCTAGCGAAGCCTATACAAACCCATCTTTAAGTAACGTAAGAGAACTAGGTTTGCTTAGAAAAATTGATAAATGCCTTTCTGAAGCGGAAAACGACTGTGCGGCAAAGTTACCAATCGATTTGATTTCCGTGAATTTATCCGCTTCTTATAATGCGGCTAGAGAATTATTGGGAGAAGAAGCTACGACAGATCTCACCGATGAGATTTTCTCGCGTTTCTGCGTTGGAAAATGACCTATATCGATACGCATTGTCACATTAATGATGATTCTCTTTTTCCTAATAGAAAAGAAATCATTGATGAAGCTATAAAAGAAGGCGTGAATCTTTTTATTGTCCCTGGATGGAATTTAGAAAGTAGTCGTAAAGCCGTTATGGTCGCGCATGAATTTCCTAACGTTTATGCCGCTATCGGGATTCATCCTGAAAATATCGAAGAAGAAAAAGAAGACTCTTTACGGCAAATAAAGGAACTCGCCAAAGACAAAAAGGTTGTTGCGATTGGCGAAATCGGACTTGATTATCATTGGAACAAAGAAAAAGAGAATCACGAATTGCAAAAGGAATGGTTTATTAAGCAAATTGCTTTGGCGAATGAACTTTCCCTACCAATCAGCATTCATTCTCGTGATGCAAGCGAAGACACTTTGCTTTTATTAAAAGAGCACCCAATCATCCATCATGGGGTTTTACACTGCTATAGTGGCTCTAGCGAACTTCTTCGTGAATTCGCTAAATTAGGCCTTTATTTTGGATTTGATGGGCCAATAACCTATAAAAACGCCGTAACGCCGAAAGAAAATGTAGCCATTTGCCCGCTTGAACGATTATTAAGCGAAACCGATTCACCATATCTAGCTCCCGCTCCGTACCGTGGGAAAGAAAATCACCCTGCATACGTAAAAGAAATCGTGAATCAAATCGCTTTTTTGAAACAATTAAGCGTAGAAAAAGTAACGGAAGTGATTCGTAATAATGTCGCCTCTTTGTTTCACGTGGAGCCAAAGCAATGAATAGATACCCTGCATTAATCGTTGTAGAAGGAAAGACCGACAAAGATTTAATCGAGTCTTTTCTTGATGCTGATATCATCATTACAAACGGCTCTGAAGTTTCACGTGAAACAATAAATTTCATCAAAGAATCGAAGAAAATTCGAGATGTCGTCGTGCTCACTGACCCAGATTCCCCAGGAAAGAGAATTCGCGATATCTTAGACGAAAACATTCCTGGGTTGCTTCATGCGTATATTCCAAAAGAAAAAGCAATCAAGCATCATAAAGTCGGAGTTGCTGAGTCTAGTAAAGATGTCATTCTTGAAGCGCTTAGTCATCTAGTTCCTTCTCATTATGAAGGGAAGGCGTCATTAACCTATCAAGACTTATTTGACTTGCATCTAGTATCGACGGATGACGCGACAAAAAATCGTGAAAAAATAAGCGCGAAATTTCACCTCGGGTTTACGAATGGAAAATCACTTTTAAAACGGGCTAATGCCTTAGGACTCACGAAAAAAGATTTGGAGGAAGCGCTACATGGATGAGAACCGCTATTTTGAAATCATCGCCGAATACAAACTCCTCGCTAAACACGAAGTTGGCCAAAACTTTCTTGTGGATAAAAACGTTTCGAAACGAATCGTTAGTTTATTAAAGATGAATCGCGATGATCGTGTATTAGAGATCGGAAGTGGTGCCGGTTCCCTTTCCTTCTATTTAGCCGCGTATAACGTTCCTACGACATTAATCGATATCGATGAAGGGCTTGTTACGAAACTAAAAAACGATTTCGAAGATTTTCCTAATGTGTCCGTTTATCAAGCGAACGCCCTCAAATACGACATGACCCCGTTTACAAAAATCATTGGAAATCTCCCTTATTACATCACTTCTTCACTTTTAGAAAAGATTCTTCTAAATGCTTCAAATTGCAAATTCTCCGCAATAATGGTTCAAAAAGAAGTATTTTCGCGCTTATCTGCTTTACCAAAGCAAGAAGGATATGGACCATTATCTTTATTAATCGCGTATCGAAGCAACATCAAAAAGGAATTTGTTGTCCCTAGAACTTCTTTTACTCCCTCTCCGCATGTTGATTCTTTGGTTTTCTCTTTGTCGTTCAAAGAAGATGCCTCGATTGATTTAGCAAAGGATTTATATTCCTTTACCTCCGCGCTTTTCTTACATCGCCGCAAAACGATATTGAATAATCTTTCTTCTTTTTTAAAAGACGAAGAAAAAGCGAAGGACGCCTTAAGAGAGAGTGGAATCTTACCCAACAAACGTCCTGAAGAAATTGACTTAAATAGTTACTTAAAATTATTGTCGATATTGCACTAACGAAAATTACTAGTATTATCAATCTCGCACTATGCTATTTGCTCCAAGTTCATTGGTCATTCGTTCCTACGCCAAGATTAATGTCTCGCTTCATATTTTAGGGAAGCAAGAGGATGGCTATCATCAATTAGAAATGGTGTTTTTGCCGCTTGAATTACATGATGTAATTGAATTATGCAAAACACCCAATTCCCCCGATTCTTTTATCACTTGCGACGATATTGGCTTACGTAACAATCGCCATAATCTTTGCATGAAGGCTCTCAATGCGATGCGTGATGAATTTCATTTTAAAGATCAATTTAACATCGCGATCCACAAAGAAATTCCTTATGCAGCAGGTTTAGGTGGAGGAAGTAGCAACGCGGCTGCGATTATTCAAGGCGTCAATCGGATTTTGCGCTTGAACGCATCTAGTGAAACGCTTCAAAAAATTGCCTTATCCATCGGCGCGGATGTTCCGTTCTTTTTCTATAATGAACCCGCGATTGTTTCTGGAATCGGTGAGAAAATCAGCCCATTCCCATTAAAAGAACAATATGTTTGCTTATTAGTTAAACCTAAACTTGGTCTAAGCACCAAAGCGGTTTATGGTGAAGCCGATTCTTTTGAATTCAAGCATGAACTTGATGAAACAAACAACGTAAAGAAAGCGTTAGAAAATGGCGATTTTGACCTTTTATCCAAGTCAATGCAAAACGATTTGTATGAACCTGCGAAGAAACTCCTTCCTGAAGTGGAACATATCGTAAATGAATTAAAATCATTTGGGTTATCCGCTTCGATGATGACAGGATCTGGAAGCGCTTGTTTTGCGCTAAGCAAAAACATGAAAGCGATTAAAGACGCTTCTCACAAACTAGAAAACGAAGGCTATACGACAATTATCACCCACACCCTAAAGAAAACGAAATAGAAACCGTTTTAAAAATTAGAAAAATTTCCTAAATAGAAGAAAACGTTCCATAATATCGTTATGGATTTTACGACGCTTTACGAACATGATGTTTATATTGATAACAATCGTGTTGGCTATATCGGAAGAAGTCATGGGAAAGGCGCCCCTATCTTTTTTGGCGGGAGTAAGCTAGGCACCTTATTAGAAGATGGCGTGATTGAAATCCGCGGAGTCCGCGCCGGACATATTGAGGACAATTTAAATATTTTTATCCACAATCGACTCGTGGGAGCCGTTGACGAAAAGAAAGACATTCATTTCAAGTTGAATGCTTTAGCAAAAGCGATGGAAGAAGAGGATTGAATTCCTCTTTTTTCGTAAGTGGGATTCCAAATAGAAAAAAGGCTACTTGGCCAAGTTACCTTGGTGATTAGTAGCCTTTAAGTTTAAGGTTTAAGCCTTATTTCTTGCCTTTCGCTCTCTCATGCAAGATGTTGGCTTGAGCAGCCGCGAGTCTAGCGAGAGGTACACGGAATGGGGAGCAAGAGACATAGTCGAGTCCGACTTCATCATAGAAGATGATGGAAGCAGGATCTCCACCGGTTTCTCCGCAGACACCGACAAGAAGATTTGGACGGGTCGCACGTCCGCGTTGGAAGGCGATTTTCACGAGTTCGCCGACACCTTCGACATCGATGGTCTGGAATGGGTCGAATTCGTAAATCTTTCTATCGTAGTAGTATGGGAGGAATTGTCCGCTATCATCACGGGAGAAGCCCATGGTGAGCTGCGTGAGGTCGTTTGTGCCAAAGCTGAAGAATTCGGCTTCTTTGGCAAGATCCCCAGCGCGTAAGGCGCCTCTTGGGATTTCAATCATCGTACCAATGTGGTAGACGAGTTTCTTGCCTTCTTTAGCCATTTCATCTTCAACGGCTTTCACGACGACGTCTTTCGCGAACTTGTATTCTTTGAGTTCTCCAGCAAGAGGAATCATGATTTCTGGTTCGACATCGTGACCAAGCTCTTTGCTCGCTTTGATTGCCGCTTGCATAATGGCACGGGCAAGCATCGCATAGATTTCTGGATAAGCAACGCAGAGACGGACACCACGGAATCCCATCATTGGGTTAGCTTGGTGAAGTTGATTGATACGATCTTTGACTTTTTGTTCCGTAACGTTGAGTTTCTCAGCAATATCTTTGATGGTCGCTTCATCACCGATTTCTGGTAAGAATTCGTGAAGTGGCGGATCGAGGAGACGGATGTTGACGAGGCTATCTGGGTTAGCCATGTACATATCGTAGAAGTCGCCCATTAAGAATGGACGAATTCTTTCAAGCGCAGCTTCTCTTTGCTCAGTGGTGTCAGAGAGAATCATCGAACGCATATTGAGAATGCGTTCTGGCGCGAAGAACATACGTTCAGTACGGCATAGACCAATGCCTTCCGCACCGAATTTTTGTGCATTGTGAGCATCTTCAGGAGTGTTGCAGTTCGCACGGACTTTGAGACGGCGATATTTATCGGCCCATCCCATTAAGCGTCCAAAGTCACCGCCTAAATCGGCTGGGACCATCTTGATGGCGCCTTCATAGACTAAGCCAGTGGTGCCGTTGACGGAGAGGATATCGCCTTCGTGATAAACCTTATCACCGACTTTGAGGGTCTTCGCTTCTTCATTGACTACGATTTCGGTTGCACCTGCGACGCAGCATTTACCCATGGAACGGGCAACGACAGCGGCGTGACTAGTCATACCACCACGTGCGGTAAGAATAGCTTCACTATTGACCATTCCGATGATGTCTTCAGGGGAAGTCTCAGCACGGACAAGAATAACTTTCTTGCCTTCATCGTGCCAGGCTTTGCAATCATCAGCGTCAAAGACGATAGCGCCAGTGCCAGCGCCTGGGGAAGCTGGAAGTCCTTTGATCACAGGAGTGTGGGCTTTAAGATCAGCTTCATCGAAGGTTGGATGGAGAAGGTCATTGAGCTGTTTTGGTTCGACACGTAAGCAAGCTTCTCTTTCGTCGATTAATCCTTCGTCGACAAGGTCACAAGCAATCTTTAAAGCAGCACGAGCAGTTCTCTTACCGTTACGGGTTTGTAAGAAGTAGAGTTTGCCTTTTTCAACGGTGTACTCCATATCTTGCATATCTTTGAAATAAGCTTCCATGTTTTTGATCGTTTTGGTGAATTGATCATAAACATCTGGCATTCTCTTCTTGAGTTCATCAATGTGTAATGGGGTTCTAACGCCGGCGACGACGTCTTCACCTTGAGCATTTGGAAGGAATTCTGCGTAGATTTCTTTCGTACCATCACTTGGGGAGCGAGAGAAAGCAACACCAGTTCCGGAATCTTCACCCATGTTTCCGAAGACCATGGTTTGAACGTTAACAGCAGTTCCCCATTCATATGGGATGCCGTTCATTTGGCGATAAACGTTAGCACGTGGGTTGTCCCAGCTGCGGAAGACTGCGGCGACGGCTTCTTTCAATTGCTCATATGGGTCGGTTGGGAAATCTTCGCCGAAGACCTTTTTATAATAGGCTTTGTATTCTTTGACGAGGTCTTTGAGTTGAGCAACGGTGACTTGTGTATCAAGTTTGTAACCATTGTCTTCTTTGATCTTGTCTAACATCGCGTCCATTTCGGTTCTTGGATGTCCTTTGGCGATGTTTGTGAACATGAGCATGAAACGGCGATAGCTATCCCAAGCAAAGCGTTCATTGCCAGTTGCATCAACGAGTTCTTGAACGGTGGTGTCATTTAAGCCAAGGTTAAGAATGGTATCCATCATACCTGGCATGGATTGACGAGCGCCAGAACGAACAGAGACAAGGAGAGGCATTCCTTTGCCTCCACCGAAGGATTTACCAACGGTCTTTTCGACATCATGAATGTGACTAACGATGTCATTCCACACGAAATCAGGGATTTTCTTTCCGGATTCGTAGTAGAGATTGCAAGCTTCAGTGGAGATGGTAAATCCAGCTGGGATATTGATTCCAGCAGCGGTCATCTCGGCTAATCCGAAGCCTTTTCCACCAAGGATTTCTTTACCAAGATGAGCTTGGTGAGCTTCCTTGAAGGAGTAAACGTACTTCTTTTCTGCCATATTGTCCTCCTAATGACAATCTAATTGAGGCGCTCGAAAGCGCCCTGACGCGTTAAATATTAACACGTGGGGTTTCTTCTTAGAAGAAGAAAGGGAAGAATTATCTTTGATTTTTGATTTGAATATCGATAGAAACACCTAATTATTAAAAAAGTCTTTATTGCACGTTGTTGATGCAAAGACCGCTTGGTCACCAAAATAGCGAGAAGAAACTTCCTTCCGAGAGGACTACACTAGTCGAAACAAATGTTAAGTACTGAAAAGGAATCATTAAATACTTTGGTAAGAAGAGACTGGTGTTATCTTTTAGAGGAGAACAACCACACAAAATTCCTAAAACTCTCACAACTTTTAATTGCGTCAATAGCCGATATCTTGAACTTAAGCAAGGCCAAAATACGATTTGATCGTCCTATCTTCGGAATTCTTTCCACGGTCTTTTCACAAGCGGAACATTTCGTTTAAGGAAATGAGATGGAGATTATTTTGCTTTAGATTGAGTAACGAATCATCGAATCCGTTTTTAGAAATGATGTAATAATTAATATTTTTAATAGAGGAAAACATCTTGATTGATGTGTTCTCAACCATTTTCTCAAAATCTTGAATCGTTCGTTTCTCTTTTGTAAATTTGCATTCGATTACCAAAAGGGAGTCTCCATCTTTTGCAATTCCATCGATTTCAATTGATCGGTTTAATTCTGATTTTTCTATGGTCAAATTTTGAATTGGGTAATAGATGCCGTTTAATTTTCCATTTTTGCCCAAATATTCCATATACGAAATAGAAACGTCTTCAAAGGAAAACGAAACAAACTGGTCGATCTTCTTTTTTAATCTCTCATAGATTGCTAGTCCGTATCCTGCTTCAATTTTGTCGATGTTTTTAAGCAAAAATCGGTAATAAAATCGAAGCACTGGGTCGGAAATATAATAATAAGTTTGCCGTTTTGAGTTATACATCTCCTTTTTAATCACTATTTCTGCGTCTATTAGAGTTTTTATATACTTGTTAACCTTCGTGGCGTCTTCGTTCATCAAATCGGCAATTTCCGTCAGGCCTTTTTTCTTACCTGCTAAAGCAAACAAAATTGAATTGTAGAAGCTTTGCTCCCTTGACGAATTCAACAACACTAATTTCGGTGCATCCAACAATATCGAGTTCTCATTAAACAGCAAGTTTTTAACATTATCTTCAAAAGAGAGCCTGCTATCGATTTTTGATAAATAGTAGGGGTACTCCCCAAACATGCATAAAAATCTCATTTTGTCTTCATTCGAATAACGATTCAAAAACAAGACGGCTTCATCGAAGGGCATTTTATTGACTTTCATTTTCAATGTTGCTCTTTTGTATAGCGGTGACTGTTTATCGTTCAGTTCGCGTTTCATAAAAGAAATATTGGAACCGGATAAAATAATCATGATATTGCTGTTTTTAATTTTGTTGTCGAATATATCCTGAATGATTGACGCGATTCCTTCATACGCTTTCACTAAATATGGATATTCATCAATTACAATCACCCCTTTTTCATCGCCAAAAAAAGAAATGGCCGCCTCAAAGGCTTTTTCCCATGTCGAATATACGTATTCATCTTCTCGCCCAAAGCTTTCTAATATCTTATGAGAAAACGATCTTAAGTTGTCTTGATTAGACATTTCTTTCGCTTGAAACATTACATGCTTCTTGTTTTTGATAAATTCGTTGATTAAGGATGTCTTGCCGATTCTTCTTGTTCCATAGATAACACATAAAGAGTTTTGCTTTGATTGATATTCTTTTTCCAATTGCTCTAATTCTTGTTTTCTTCCATAAAACATAAGCTTTCCTCCTTATATACTCATAAGTATTATACTCACGAGTATATAAAACAAAAAAAGCCTATTTTGAAGAACACTTTCATTCGGATTAGGCTTGTTTGAACGTCAAAATTTGGGAATTGTTTTCTATCACGGCGGTACAACCTTTTCTTGAAATCTTTCACACTCCGCCTGGATTTACCCGAAGAAGTTAAATGGGCAAAAGGGTTTCGGGACATTTAACCTCACCCTTCGCTTTCGAGTTTTCATTTTGATGGCAAAGTTATCTGCGTGACATAGTTTACGGCTACGAATTTCGGATTGATTAGACTCATGTTAGCCTCTATTTTCGATGAATCTGTTTCTCTTTATGAGTTGAGTTCTTTATTCGTCTTGGAGATGTTGAGCCAGGAGAGAAAACCCAGATTCCATTGAATGATAGGAGATTGAAAATGACCGGCAAATAGCAATTGAGACAAAAAATCGCAAACGCGACCACAACCAAAACTATAAAAGACATAAAGTAGAAAGCTGTTTGTCCTTAATCCTTGAGTACTTCACATTCGTGCTATTTTAAGTAGTTGGGATTATTTAATACAGGCGGTTTGAGACTTCGAAATAACAGGCGATATAATATAATTTGTAGAAATATTACACAAAATAGTAGAAAATAAATTTTTGATGGTGTACCATCTTTCTTGTTAGGAGCCAATGACAATGATTACAGAATTAGGAAAGGAAATTAGAAAACTAAGGATCGATAAAGGGGAAAACATGTCTTCCATGTCGAAAAAGCTAGGAATATCTGTGTCTTATTTATCAGCTATTGAGAACGGAGCACGTGGAATTCCTACCGGCTTTGTCGACAAAATTAGTGACATCTACCATCTTTCAAAAGAGAGGAGGGGAGAATTCGCTCGTGCGGAAGTCAATTCGGCAAGCAAGATCTCAATATCTTTGTATTCGACGATCTGCCCACAAAGACAACTGGCTTTCACACTTTCGAGAAAATTGAAAGACCTCTCTCCAAATGAGTGCGAAGAGATTATGAAGTATTTAGGAGGCGATGATGACTAGTAAAATTGCTAAACCACTGAAAATTGTAGACATAAGAAACGTTGCTCAGTTTGTAAGAGAAAAACTTCTTGAAGTGAATACCGATGAGTTCATCAATTTGGTTAAGACATTGGATGTTTTTACATTCAAACTTTCTAGGTATGGGTTCAATTATGCGGTATTGCCCGATGATGATCCTATCTTTGAAATAAGTGAGGAAGCTAAAACAGATATAACGACTGGAACCATTTATTTTAAGGAATCAGTCATTGAACAAGCCACTCATAAAAGGTATTGCAGAGCAAATTTCACGATTGCTCATGAAATAGGCCATTTTGTGCTTCATCGAGTTTTGAATCTAATGAACTTTTCAAGAACGGTATCTCCTACCAAACCGAGAGTTTTTGAAGATCCTGAATGGCAGGCCGATACTTTTGCATCGGAATTGCTCATGCCCTATGAGCAATGTCTATGTCTTACGTCTAAAGAGATTAGAAGGAAATATCATGTTACGATGTCAGCCAGCAGCCGCAACTAGATACATTAAAATTCACAAAAACTAAAATGATCAAGACACTGGCAGGTGCCTTGATCAAGACCTTAAGATATAATCCTAGGACAAAAAGATTATATATCAAAGGTCGCTTAAAAGGAGACTTTTGATTTATGCCTATTTATAATACACAGCAATTTACGAATGTTATGCGTCCTGAACCGATTGATTGGGGAAAAGACGTCTTTGACATCCCTTTTATCGAAAGCGAAGGATTGCCTATATCTTTGATGGGAAGTAATTTGTTCCTAATCAATCCTACTAATGTTTCAAAAAACGATGGTGACAAAGAGCGCAAAATAGTTCATTCCTTCCTTTTCGATGACTTGTTGGATAAAGAATACCAAAATCCTATGAAGTTCATCGAAAAAATTTCAGGATATTATGGAGCTACATCTCTCGATTTCAGCATGCATCCCGGAATGAACAAATGGTCCATTATCCAGGCAGTCGGAAAATCCCGTTGGTTCGGACGATATCTTCAAAGTTATGGTATAAAAGTCTATCCGACGGTGGGTTGGGTAGACAAAGACACTTATGATATTTGCTTTGCTGGTCTTAGAGATGGTTCTACTTTCTTCATATCTACTCTTGGAGTAAACAACGAAGAATGTAGGCCATTGCTCTTGAAAGGCCTTCAAGAGTTAAGAAAACGATTCCCTAATTCAAGGCAGATATGTGTCGGTCAAAGAATGGCCGGAATTCCCAATGATGTATGCGTAATTCCTTATGAAGATACTTTTGGCGGCAAGAAACAGTTGTCTCAAAGAAATCAAATAAGATTATTCAATTGGGATGGAACAATATCAAAGGAGGCGAATTGATATGTCATCAAGAGGATCCGTTGCTAAAAATGGACGCATTACAGATATAGAGTACGAAACCATGAACATTCTTCCACATGGTGAAAAAGTAATAGAAGGCATAGGAAGAAACCATTCTATGCCCGATTATTCCCATTCTGCTAATACGGTATATGTCATCTATAAAAAAGGCGTTTTCCATGCTATGAGGATTTATGGCGAAAACCATGAGCCTATTATTGAAATCGCATATCATCCAGAACCCAACCTAAACAACGGTGACAGGTTGCATAGCGTATGGCATGTACATCGTTATTTACCTGGCTTGGATCGCCAAGATCCCGAATTTATAAATGGTGAAGTAAAGAAAAAATATAAAGATTATTTGGAGGATGTTGGTTATGATCAATGGTAATCTTGCTCAGTTTTTGGACACAGGATGGTGGAATGCGGATGCCACTATTTATTATAAGAATCACATTTATTTTCTAGATGGCGCTTTTAATGATAAGCGCGAAATGCATCTTTGGATTAGAAAGTGGAGAGTTAAAAATGTTGATGACAAAACCTATGAGAATGTTCTAGACCAAAACAAAAATCTAATTGATTATGAAGAATTAAAAATGGAAGCCCCTACCGAAGAAACTCTGAGGGAGAAATTTTTAAAGGCCAAAATCTGGGATGGAAAAAGTTTTTGGGAAGTTGAGAAAGAATTAGTTTGGCTTGATTAAATCATTATTTACGATTGATATAGGAAATTAAAAATCTTTATTAGCCTGCGGCTGATGCAAATATCGTTTTGTTATTCACTAGTCAGGAGAAAACGGATTGTTAACTACCCACTTTTAATTCGGTTCCCCAACTTTTCGTGGGGTGAGCGACTTTTCGAAAACTCCAACACTGCGTGGGGTGAAACTCAGCTGAAAATGAGAAATATGCGCTTCCTGATATGATTGAAAGATGCGCCAACAATGGGATTATGAAGGTTTTTCTTCCAAATCGCAAAACTCGAATCATATCGTGGGGTCTGCGGGTTGCTGCGCCCTATGAAAGCGGGCTGAAACCCCACTCTCACCCCACGAAAAGTTGGAGAACCTTTAATTCTTTGTCTTATTGGCGAAAACGATATCGAATACATGGGCTTTTTTATTGCTTTAGGATAAAAGCCACGGCGTCCAAAATATCTTTTTTCACAAAGTCTGGCTTTGTGTTTGGGAAAGTGCGATCAAGGCGTTCGTCACCAGAAGTAACAAGGATTGTTTTGCAATGTGCATTTATGCCCGTTTGAACGTCTCGGAGGGTGTCTCCAATAAAATAACTAGAAGAAAAATCGATGTTATATTTTTGCTGCGCTTTTAATAGAAGCCCGATTTTTGGCTTACGGCAATCACAATCAATTTTTAATTCTTTTACTTCTCCAGGGAAGCCTCTATCAGGGTGATGGGGGCAAAAGTAGATGTCATTTAAATATGCCCCCCTTTTTCCAAGCAGCACTTCCATTTTGTTATGGATGTTTTTTAGTTCCTCGAAGGAAGTATCGCCTCTAGCGACGACAGGCTGATTGGTAATGCAGATCGCTAAATAGGCGGAATTATTGATTAGGCGAATGGCTTCGCTCGCGGAAGGAATTAATTCAAGCATTTCCGCTTTCGTTACTAGACCAACAAAGCGATTAATCACGCCATCACGGTCAAGAAAAATCGCTTTTTGTTTGTTTCGTAAGGAACGTGGCTCGATAATTCCTGCTTTTAAGTCTTGATTCACCGCGTAATAACGGTCTGGCGTTCCGCAATCTTTGACATATTCGCTGCTTCGATACGCGTAAGCCTTACCGACTTGAATAAGAGAAGAAAGAATGTCTTTTTCAAAATCGATTTTCTTTAGGGCATCAACATAGGCAAAGATTTTTGGACTTGCAACATATAGTCCCGCGTTTGTGAGATTTTCATAATAGTAATCTCTTACGTTATTTTTGCTATCGAGCTTGATGATACGGTCACTATTATCCGTGACGAGCAAATCGCTATCGAAAGGATGGCTATTAGGGTGGGCAAAAGCCGTCAAAATCCCTCCAGTTCCTTGATGGAATTTTAGAAATCGATTCCAATCGACATCTAACATCAAATCGCCAAAAACAATGAAAAAGTCCTCTTTAAAGGTGTCTTTTAGATAATATAAAGCGCCTGCTGTTCCTAACGGAGTTTCCTCTTTTATGTAGGAAAGATTCAAGTTGAGCCATTCACCATCACCAAAATATTCAGGGATGGACTCCCCGTTTTTACTAATGACGATTGTGATGTCTTTTACGCCTGCTTTTTGTAATGAAAGAAGCTGCCATTCCAAAATCGGTTTTCCACCGATTTTCACCATTGGCTTTGGTAAATCACCAGTGATGGCCTTTAATCGAGTTCCGGCTCCACCCGCTTGAATTAATGCTTTCATTGTTAATCCATGAAGATAATAGAAACGCCAGATTGATCTAACTCAAACGGCATTTCTTGATAGGAAGATAGTGCCTTTCTCACGTTTCTTCTTCCTTCTTCGGTTGGGACATAGAAAAGTAAAAATCCGCCGCCACCTGCCCCAAGCAGTTTTCCTCCAACGGCGCCGTTTTCGAGCGCTTTTTGATAAAGATTATCAATGAGAGGATTGCTGATTCCAGTTGCTAAGCTGCGCTTAATTTCCCAGCTCCTTTTTAATGTTTCGCCTAGGGCATCGACATTATTTTGTTCTAGAGAATATTTCAATTCCCTTGTCATATCACAGAGCTTTTTCGTCGCTTCGATTTTGTCGCGATTGCTTTTTAGGCTTTTTGTTTCTTCTTTTAAGATTGTATTCGCGTTATGAGTCAAACCCGTGTAAAACATCAAAAGGTTATTTTGCATTTTCTTATAAGATTCATGCTTCATAATCACGGGCTCAACTTTAACAAATCCGTCTGGGAAAAATTCATAGAACCGCAATCCGCCATATGCAGCAGCAAATTGGTCTTGTTTTCCGATTGGGTTTCCTAGCTTATTGATTTCAACTTCGCAGGCTTCTTTTGCGATTTTATAAGTAGATGCGGCCTTTTCGTTATAGGTATAAAGGAGTTTTAATAAAGCAACCGTAAAGGAAGAACTAGAGCCTAAACCGGTTCCGGCTGGGATATCAGCCATCGAAGTAACTTCAACTCCTTTTGTTCCGAAATCACTAAATACTTGTTTGAAAACGCGATGCTGAATATCGCAAGGATCAGTCACGACTTCCGTTTGTGAATATTTGAGCGTAATCGTGTTCGCGTTAAACGCTTTGTTTATGGCTAAATAAACGTATTTTCGGATTGAGGTGCTAAGAACACACCCCCCATACTTTTCATAGAAGGAAGGGATATCGCTTCCTCCGCCACAGAAGCTAACGCGGAACGGTGCTCTAGAAATAATCATAAAAATAACTCTTGTTTTGCCGTCATATGATAGCACATAATCGCTTTTGCTCGTGGTAAAATAACGTAAGGAAGGCCATTTATGAGTGATTCACCTTATATATTAACGATGGATTTCGGTACGCAAAGCGTCCGTGTTGCCATTTTTGATAAAAACGGGCATGTGGTGGCGATGGAAAAAGAAAAATATTCTCCCGCCTATTTCTCCACTTTGCCAACATATGCAGAACAAGACCCAAATTATTATTTCGAATGCTTATGTGCTTGCACAAAACGTTTGGTTAGCGCTAATCCTATCGCGGTAAAAAACGTCAAAGGCATTACTTTAACTTGCTTCCGCGATAGCGCAGTTCTCCTCGATAAAGACAAGAAAATAATTCGACCAACCATCCTTTGGCTTGATCAAAGGACGGCAGAGTGCAAAAAGAAACTCCCATTTTCCGCTAGAGCGATTTTCCGGCTTGTAGGAAAAACGGACGCAATTAATTTCAATCGCAAGAGGTCGGTTGCAAACTGGATTCAAGAAAACGAACCAGAGATATACGCGCGAATTGATAAATTTATCCCAATCTCAACTTATTTTATTTATTTGCTCACAGGGAAAATGAAAGATAGTTCCAGCAATATGGCTGGTCATTACCCAATCAATTTTAAACGCCGTCAATGGTACAAAAAGCCAGAAAAGCATTTTCAAGGCCAAATCTTTGGCATCAAAGGAGAATGGTTGAACGAGATTGTCCCTGAAGGTTCGTTTATCGGCGGTATCACAAAAGAAGCCGCTAATAAAACTGGCCTTCCCGAAGGACTTAAGATGTACGCTTGTGGAAGCGATAAGTCTTGTGAGACGTTAGGATTAGGCGTAATTGATGATCGCACCGCGGCGATTTCATATGGAACTGCTTCGTCTGTAGAGACAACGAGAAAACGTTATACGGAATCTGAACCGTTTTTGCCAGGGTATCCAGCGGCAATTCCAGATTATTTCAATATGGATATTCAAATTTATCGTGGCTATTGGATGATTAATTGGTTCTTGAAAGAGTTCGGTGGAGAACATATTGAAGACATGATATCCACGGATTCTTTAACTAGCAAATTCAACGATAATTTGGACCAAGTCCCGCCAGGATGCGATGGTTTGATTCTTCAACCATATTGGGGCCCTGGACTCGCTCGTCCCTTAGCCAAAGGCGCGATAGTCGGTTTTAGCGATGCCATTACTAGTGAGCATGTGTATCGGGCGATTATTGAAGGCATCGCTTACGCTTTACGGGAAGGATTAGAACATTTCGAACACAAAATCCACCACAAAATCCCTTTGATTCGTATCAGTGGCGGTGGTTCTCAAAGCGACAAAATCTGTCAAATTACCGCGGATATCATGGGAAAACCAGTTTCTAGAGTCCAAACTTTCGAAACAAGCAGTTTAGGAGCCGCAATTGCAGGGTTTTTAGCGATTGGCGAATATAAAAACGTCAAAGATGCCGTAAAAAATATGGTGCAAATCACGGCTACTTTTGAGCCAAATGAAGAAAATGCTCGAAAATACGATTATCTTTTCTCGCATTGCTATAGCAAAATGTATCCTGCTTTAAAGGATATTTATGTCTCAATTAAGCGTTATAACAAAATGCTTGAGAAAAAGAAGCAACGTTAGTTATTTTCCATTTGCAGTATTAAAGAATACGTCTTTAGTTTTTTCGGCGAACGTTTTCTTTTTTGGGGCTGTCTTTTTCGGACGATTAGATTTGGTTATTTTTTCCGCTTCTTCTTTTTGCTCTTTGTTGGCTTTTTGGAATGCTTCATCTTTTAAAGGCTGATTGATGGTGATTTGCTGGAATGGGATTAATACGTTTTCTTTAGCGAGTTCTAAATAAATCTCCCGATTTAAATCGCGTGTGACTTGGAAACGGTCATTTTCATCGGAAAAGCAAAGAAACGCCAATTCGACTCCGAAATTATTGAAACCGGAAATTCCTTTGTAATAAGGGCCATCCGTGATGGCAGGAATCTTACTTTTAATGCGTGGGAGTGCGTTTGCTATTATTCCTTCAACGCGTTCTACATCTTCTCGATAAGAAATATTAATCGTGATGAAAATCATGCTTGGACCGCGGGAGAGGTTGGTGACGGTTGTGATAGAGGAGTTATTGATCGCTTTCTCGTTTCCACCCCAGTCTAGAATTTTGGTGGATTTTAATCCGATTTCGCTGATCCTTCCACGAAAGCCATCGATGATGACGATATCGCCGACATCATAGAAATCATCAAACACGATGAATAAACCACTGATGACGTCTTGAATTAAACTTTGGCAGCCTAAGCCAACGATTAATGTAATGACGCCGATTCCAGCAAGAACGCTTGCAACATCCACGCCCCAAATCGTGAGGATCTTACCAGCGCTAATGAGAACGATAATGTATTTTGCAAGGCTACGAATTAAACTCCCTACCGTTTTAGCTTTTTTGCTTTCAAAGGTTGAAATTTTAATGATGAGATTAAGAATAAAGGCGATCACAAACCCGATAGCGATAGTAACCGCAGTGGCGACCCATTTTTCAGGAGGGGCAACTTTGATGAAATAAACAAAGCCGTTTTCAATGTCCTTACCAAACAAGGCATCTCCGATCGCGTCACCGAATAATTGGCGAGCAAAGATGTAGATGGATAAAACCAAAATGGCTAAGACAAAGACAAAACAAGAGAGAATGAAATTAGTTTTTTGGCTTCTAGTTTTCCTTTTCCACCAATTCTCTTGTTCCTTTTTCTTTTCGATTTTTCTTTCCTGCACGATTTCTTTTTCTTCCGCCATCATTTCTTTAATAACGGAAGGATCTTTTTCCTTTATTGCCTCTTTGGGATCGACTTTCTTTGGTTTATGCATTGTGTTTTCCTCCTTGGATAATAAATTCTTTCACTGTTTTTGCGTAATCAAGCATCACCGCTTTAAATAAAGAAGTGATTACCATCTCTTTTGAATAAGAGGGAATAGACATATCACCTGCTATTAACCCATCCTTATCGATATTTAGGGCACTGCCTTCAAAATCTTCATGATTTATTTGGACGATATAAGTGAGACTATAGCGATTTTTGTTTTTAACTTCGAAAGAGTAGTGCAGAGTTCCATTTGTAATGACTTGGGACACGTTTTCGATTGAAGGAAGCTCTGGTACGAATGCGTTTGTAATCATGTAACCCCCAAATAAAGCGGTCGCGGACACGGTTAGAACTGTTCCTGCTTTAAGAAGCAAAGCGTTGTCTCTCTTTTTCTTCGCATAGGTGGTGTCTATTTGATTAAAAAAGCACTCCTTCGGTGATAATTCATCCGAAGTGGCAATATTGTCAGGAGAATCATTAAAATTTTGTGCAATATTGTCGGTATCGATTTCGTTTGTTTCAAATGTTCCCATTTGCTCTCATGATAAAAGAAAAAAGAAGCAAAAGGAATACATTAAGAATTAGAAAATTCGTTTTAATGTTTCTAAAGAAAAGAATTCTTTCTTATTTTGAACGATATTAGACAAATTATCGGAAATAATTAGGAAAAACAAATGGATGATTTCTTCAGCTTTTCCTTGCTTAACGCGTCCAACTTCCATTGCTTTTTCAATTAAATTGCAAAAGGAAGACTTATCGCTTTCTTTATAATAAGCGGAAGGAATTTTTTCTAGCGAAAAATCGTTTTTAGCAAGTGCGGCGTAATAATAAATTACGTCCTTATCGCCATTAAAAATTGTTTCAAGCGCGTGCAGGAATGAACTAAATCCGTCTTCCACATTCTCTTGTTTTAATTTTGAGAAATCAATCCAGTATTTGCTACCTTCACGAGTCAAGATGTCCTTTTCGATTGCCTGAAATAGTTCTTCTTGGTTTCGATAGTAATGATAAAAAAGGCCATGTGAGCAACGCGAAAGGGAAGTGATGTTATCCACAGAAATATCTTGAAAATCCTTCTTCGCAAAAAGACGCAATGCAGCCTTCTCGATTTTCTTTTTCCTTTGCTCTTTAAGCTCTTCGTTTTGCGCAAGTGTTCTTGGCATAATCCCCCCTGAATATTGAATCGATTGCTCGATATTAATTTGTTAGAAAAAACGTCAATCAAAAACGTTTTTCTATTCTGACAAGTTTCTTTTTTCTTCGCGATTAATGAGCCATCCCGAAAGAATAGTTATAGTGATAAGCAAGATGCCGCCAACCATAAATTGCCACCACTGAGATGTACTTGGATCAAAATAGACCTCATACATATCGTTATTCACAAACATCGAAACGATACTGCCCAAAATAAAGCCTAAAACTACCTCAAATGTGTGGGATTTATATTTTTCTAGCAAGACTTTCATTGCTTTGGAAATTGCAAAAAATCCAAGCAAAATCCCCACTAATAACACGATTATCAATAGAATTCCCGAGCCTAAACGTGATTGATCTTGGAAAATGGACGGATAAATCACGTTGCCTTCATTGTCCCTTTGAGAAATAAAAATACCAATCACGGGATTATATAAACCAAAGATAAAAAGTACCATGGAACCTGAGATTCCAGGGATTAAGCAAGCGACCGCAGCAACAAACCCGACAATGAATACGATGATAAAAATCCACCAAGACTGAAACGGATTAAGGAACGCTTCTTGAAAATTCCAGATATTCCAATTGAATTTTGCACTTAAAAATGAAACTATACCGATTGCGGCAGCGATAATGAATCCGCCTACGACGCGTAGAATTAGCGCCCAATTGATATGGCTACTAATTTGCGAATAAATCATTGGAACGCTTCCTAAGACTGCTCCTGCAAGCACGCTGATTGTGATAAAAGGAATATATGGCCTAGCTACTTTTTGCCAAAAAAGAAGCAAGAGAATCGCTGAAATAATGCAGCCGATTGCTAATGGGAGCAATGTCTTGAATGATTGCCAAAATTTATGACGTAATCCGTCAATGGAATCGATTAACTTATCATATACATGAACAATAATTCCTACCGTTCCAACACTTACGCCTGGCAAGATTCCGAGTCCTAGCGTTGCTCCGCGTGCGAAATCAGCAAAACAATCTTTTATTTTCATAATCGCACTAATTGTAGTTGTTGCCTCTTCTTTTATCTATAAAAGAATGTGCTAAACTTACCTTCATGAAAAAAACATTGGTACTTTATACGAGCGGCTGTGGCTCGACACAAAAATACGCAACCGATATCGCCCATGCGGTTGATGGTGACGTTTTCCCATTAAAAAAATTCAAATGGAAAAATATCGACGATTATCAAATCGTTGTTTATGGAGGGTGGGTCAAAAATGGCTTGATTCAAGGCATTGACGATTTCCTTTATGACTATGATTCGCGATTAAAAGATAAAGACGTGTTGGTTTTTAGCTGCGGTATGTCCGTTCCAACAGATGAAGGAAGAAAAGAACTCATCGACCGCAATTATTTAAGTCCATATCACATCCGTTATTACCAAGTTCGTGGGGATTTTGATTTCAAAAAATTGAAATGGGCTCAAAAGTTAACGCTTAAGGCTTCTATCAAGATACTTATGAATAATCCTGATGCAACACCAGAACAAAAAATGGTGGGCAATGTTTTAGACACTCCAATTGAATATTATGACCGCGAAAAGATTGAACGCATGATAACTGTCATTCGTAAAATTGAGTCCGAGCCAATTGAGGCAAAAGTAGAATGAAATTATTCGTAGGCTTAGGGAACCCTGGTAAAGAATACGAAGGCACCAGGCACAACATGGGCTTTATTACCCTCGATAAATTCGCAGATATGGTGGGCGGATCTTTTGACCGCTCTGGCTTTAAAGGAGTGTACGGGATTGTTAAAAATCCGATTTTTAATGAACCCATTATCATTGGGAAACCTGAAACGTTCATGAATCTTTCTGGGGAATTTGTTAAGCCGCTTGCCGATTACTTTAAAATTCCTGAAGAAGATATTGTCATCGTTTATGATGAAATGGCCCTTCCTCCTGGCACTATCCGCTTACGCAAAAACGGTTCTAGCGGTGGGCATAAAGGAATTGGAAACATCATCCAACAGTTTGGTAATGAAAATATCGCTCGCATTCGTGTTGGCATTGGAGAACCACCCCACAAAAACGCGGTCGATTTTGTTTTAGGGAAGCCTAAAGGAGATGAACTTCTCGCGATTGAAGAAGCGACCGACTTAGCAAGCAAGGCGTTAAGAGATATCGTTACTCATAGCTTCGATTACGCGAGTAGTATCTATAATTCTTCAAAGAAAAAAGAGGAGAATCACTAACGGAAACCTTATTTGACGCACTTCAAAAATATTTGCCGAATACCCCCCTCCACAAAGAGAAGGGGCCTTTTGTGGTTAATGACACATTAGGTGTTGCCCTCATGTTCGCGGGACTATTTGCCAAAGAAAAAAGAAATTACGCGATTGTGGCAAATAACCTATATGGCGCTCAAAAAATATACGAGTTCTTATTGAACTTTTTCAAAGAAGAAGAGGTTGTGTTTTTCCCAGTCGATGAACTTCTCCGCGCCGAAGCGATTTCTTCTAGCCGTGACCTTCTTTCGCAGCGTCTATATGCGATGGGACAGTTATTAACTCCTGGCAAGAAAATCCTAATTACTCATCCTGCGGGATTACTTCATTATTTGCCTAATCCCTCGTTTTTCTTAGAGTCGATTATTACATTGAAAAAGGGTGACAAAGTTGATTTAGAAAAACTGAAATTCAAATTATCTAGGCTTGGATATAAGCGCGTTAATAAAATCGATCAATCCTTACAATACGCGGTCCGTGGCGACATAGTAGACATTTTTTCCGTCAATTCTTTATCCCCTTATCGAATCGAACTATTTGATGATGAAATCGAATCAATTCGCACCTTTGATGTTGCAACCCAAAATAGTTTAAAAGAAGTGGATTCTACAATGATTTTGCCTGCTTCAGAGGTTTTATTAAGCGATGATGAGATTAACGATTTTGCAAAAAATGTTGCTGCAGCTTTAGAGGAAGAAGAAAAACATCTTAAACCTGAAAATGCGGAAATGCTTCATAGCAATGTCATGAACGACGTGATGGATATTGTCGAGCGGAATGATAAGCCGAGTTTGTACAAATATTTTTCTTACGCGACCAAAGAGCCTCATTCCATTTTGGAATATTTTGCAGTTGATGATGTTTTTGTTACTTCGAAAGAAGATTTTCAGGATTCATGTGCTTCTTTAATCAATGAATCCGAGTCTTATTTTTTAGAATTACAAAATGATTTTCGCATTATTAAGGGCTTACGCAACTACATGCCTCTTAGCGATGCCCTTCCTAAAAAATACCCTGTTAGCTATGGGGCGAGATTTTTAGTAAGCTCGTCTACGTATGAATTAAACATCATGCCGATTGTTCCTAGTGGAAACGGTATTTCTTCCATCATGCCGACGCTTCAAAGCTATTTTAAAACGTCGTCGAAAGTCGTTATCGCTTTATCTGAATCTCATCAAAGAGAAACAATCGCGAACATGCTTTCTGACGCAGGCATCGAGTTTGAAAACGTTGAGGGTTATGAGCTCCCCATTAAGAAAATTGGCTTAAGTGACGCTCCACTCAACGTTGGTTTTGAGATCGGAAACGCAAAAATATCCTATATTTCCTCTTCGGAATTATTCGGACATCGCGTGAGTAGCAGCCGCTACACCGCACGTTTTAAAAATGCGACGATTTTAAAATCATATGAAGATCTTAAACCAGGCGATTATGTCGTTCACGAATATAACGGCATTGGTCAATTCCTTGGTATTAAAACATTAGAGAATGATGGGGCGCATCGCGACTATCTTCATATCGCTTATGCTGGCAATCAAACTCTATACGTCCCTCTTGAACAATTCCGTCTCGTCAGAAAATATTCTGGGAGGGAAGGCTTTGCCCCCAAACTTTCTAACTTATCCGGGAAGGACTGGAAAAAGAAGAAAAAGCATATTGAAGAAAGGGTAAATGAACTCGCTGATCGCTTGATTGCTTTATACGGAACACGGGCGAAAATCGCTGGTTATGCTTTTCCGCCCGATGATGAATTACAGGCAAAATTTGAAGGGGAATTCCCTCATGAACTCACTTTCGATCAGCAAAAAGCGTTAAACGAAATCAAAGCCGACATGGAAAAGCCAGAAGTAATGGACCGCTTATTATGCGGAGATGTTGGCTTTGGGAAAACAGAAGTGGCGTTTCGCGCTTGCTTTAAGGCAATCGATGGCCATAAGCAAGTCGCAATTCTCTGCCCAACGACTTTACTAGCAAGACAGCATTATGAAGTCGCGCTTGAACGCTTTGCCACTTTTGGTATCCACATTGCCTTATTTTCGCGTCTAGTTCCAGAAGCGGTTCAAAGGGCCAATATCAAAGCGCTCCAAGAAGGAAAGATCGACCTTGTTATCGGAACGCATCGCTTACTCAGCAAAGAAATTGTCTTCAAAGATTTAGGGCTTTTGGTCATTGATGAGGAACAGCGTTTTGGCGTTGAGCAAAAAGAAAAAATCAAAGAATTAAAAAATAGCGTGGATGTTCTTTCTTTATCGGCGACCCCAATTCCTCGCACGCTTCAAATGTCACTTGTGGGAATTCGCCCACTAAGCGAAATCAACACCGCTCCAAGTAACCGCATGCCGATACAAACTTATGTTACCCCTTATAAAGCAGGGATGATTTATGAGCTTATTGGTAGGGAACTTTCACGGGATGGACAAGTTTTCTATATTCATAATCGCGTTGATTCCATTTACGCGAAAGCAGATGAACTATCGCGAGCGATTCCTTCCGCGAAAGTAGGTGTCGTACACGGCAAAATGGAAAAAGCGGATATCGAAGAGACAATGGAAGAATTCTATGAAGGAAAGCTCAATGTTTTAGTTGCAACATCCATTATCGAAAATGGGATAGACGTTCCTAACGCGAACATGCTTATCGTAGAAGACGCGGACCGATTTGGCTTATCGCAGCTTTATCAAATCAAAGGAAGAGTCGGAAGAGGCGACCGCATAGCGTATGCCTATTTATGCTATAAGCCGAATAAGAATATGAATGAAGACGCTCAAAAACGCTTAGAAGCCATTCAAGAATTTACCGAGCTTGGCAGTGGCTATAAGATTGCTCAGCGCGATTTATTGATTCGAGGCGCTGGCGATATGCTAGGGCCTGAACAAGCTGGTTTCATTGACACGGTGGGCTTGGATTTGTATTTAAAATTATTAAATGAAGCGATCGAAGAGAAAAAGACGGGTATTAAAAAAGAACCACCCAAGGCAAAAAGCCTATTCTCGATCGATGCTTATATTCCAAAAGATTATGCGGATAGTAGCGATAAGATTTCTTTATACCAAGAACTAGAAGAGGCAGAAAGCGAAACGGAAGTCAAAAAGCTTGAGAAACACATGGCTGATGTCTACGGAAAACTCCCAAAAGAAGTGTCTCTCTTATTCCAAAAGAAACGCATCGATTTGATTGTGAGCCATATTGAATTTGTGCACGTCCAAGAGGAAAATGACCTTATCGATATCCTTATGGCAGATAATTTTTCAAGGATTGATGGCATCGGGATTGAACTTTTCCAGGCTCTCACTCCGTTTTTAAAAATGATTACGGTTAGCTTTTTAGAGAAAAAATTACGGATCCGTTTACGAAAAGTCGACGATTGGGTGAGCTCACTAGAAAACATCGTGAAAATCATTCACGCGCTAGCGTCACGTCACGGAATTCATTAAGGTTTTGCATAGATAATTGAGTTTTTAGTCTTAATTTTCGCTTTGTTTTTTACTCTTTCTATCTAAACAAACGCGCTTTTAAGAAATAAAATCGGTTTCTAAAAGATAGCTAGAAATTCGAAAATGAAGAATTTTTGCGCTTTATCCTTAAAGGATAGAGCGAAATAGTGGTACAATTCTTGCATGAGAATTGATAAATTCTTAAAAGTGTCGCGGCTTATCAAAAGACGCGAAACCGCAAAGGAACTATGTGATGATGGGGACGTCCTCATTAATCAAAAGGTCGCTAAGCCAATGAGCGAAATCAAAGAAGGCGACATCGTCTCGTTAACGTTAGGTAAGCATTTCATTGAAATCAAAGTAAAAGAGATTCGTCCTTTTGCGAAAAAAGAGCAAGCAGCAACGATGTTTGAGATTGTTCTTGATAAGACATTATAAAAACGGAGGCACTTTATGAGCGCGAACTTCTTAGCACTAAATCCAAAAGACACATATGTCCTTGCTTGTGCTTATGGACCAGATTCGATGTGTTTGCTTGACCTTGTTCTTTCGCAAGGCATTAAGCCGATCGTGTGCTTTATTAATTACCATAGCTATGAATCGATTGAAGGTGAAGAAAGCGCCTTGAAAGAATATTGCGCGGCTAAGCACATTACCCTTGAAGTTTTAGACACTAGCACGATTGATCAAACTGGCAAAGAAACCAACTTTGCGAGCTGGGCTAGAAAAGCTCGTTATGCGTTCTTTAAGAAAATCTATGACAAATATAACGCCGATGCGCTACTTATCGCTCACTCTCAAGACGATCTTCTTGAGACATACTTAACGACAAAGAAACTTGGATATAAATTCGACCGGTATGGCTACTCTCCCATTTCTTCTAACGATGGAATGATTGTCATTCGCCCGCTTCTCGCTTTCTCTAAAGAAGACATTCTTGAGCATAATCGCAAGGCAAACGTTCCTTATAGTGAACACATGTCTTTATACGAGCATCAGCACACGCGTAGCCTTGTTCGCCAAGAAATTGAAAAAATGAACGAGATTGAACGCGCTCAAATTTTAGAAAAGATGAACGCTGAATATAGCGAAAAGAATTCCTTCGCTAGTGCAATCGTTCACAAAATCAAAGTTTCAGAAGAACTTGGCATTCGCGAACTTATCGCTTTAGCGCCTGATGATTTCGCAGCCGCTTTGGCGACGTTTTTCGCAAGCAAATCACCAATCAAAATTCCTTTAACCGCCAAAAGATTAAAGGAAATCCGTGAAATGCTTCTCGATTACAACCCAGTGATGACTTATGAGTTAAAAGGGAACGTGTATCTTGTTAAAGAATACGACATCGTCAGCATTGAAACTGACCCAGAGAAACTAACTTATTCCTATCGACTTGAATCTCCTTCAAAACTTGATACGAAAGAATTCGAACTCGATTTCTCAATGGGTGCTTTAGACCGTGGGATCAAAGAGGAAGATTACCCACTTACGATTCGAACGATGTTACCTGGTGATAGTTATTCTTATCGCGGGTATCAAGTGCCAGTGAGACGCGTATTCCTTGATGAAGAAATGCCTCGCTCCTACCGTGACATTTGGCCTGTCTTTGTGAACAAGGATAGCAAGATTGTATACGTGCCTCGTTATCACAAAGTGTTCAAGGAATATCACACTTCAAAATTAAAACTGCATCTTCCTACGAACAAAGATTGAACAAAACTAGCAATATTAACCAATAAAACAATATCCCTAGCCGTTAATAAGGCGTGAAATAAGGAGGGGAAACTTATGGACGAAAAGAACAACAATCCTAATGGCAAGCGAAACGCGTTTAGCTACATTGTCCCGTATTTGCTTATCGCTGCGATTATTATTTTTATTTTGGTGGTTTCTCTCCAAAACGCTTTTAATACCCCGACGTCTTGGGCCAAAAGCCAATTAAGCGATTTATTAAGAGTCAACGAAACCTCCTATAAAATGGATGGTAGCAATCTCGTCACTAATCTTGATAAAACCGACAATCAGGCCGTTTATTTAAAAACGGTTGAGGTTTCGCAAGGATATCGAGCGACAACCGTGTCCGGTGTTGCTAGAACCATAAAAGGTAGCAAGGAATACCGTTACCAAGTCATTCTTGAAAACGATGAATGGAGCAAAAACAAATTTGCGGCAGTCATGTTCCAAGAAAAGGTTTCGGATAATAAAGGAATTTATACTTATTCCGAAGATTCCAATAAATTAGTGACGTGGGCTGACGTTTTCATGAACCGCGTGGAAGAAACGAACCAATTAGGAGTTCTTCCTTCAGGGCAAAAAGCTTATTACAAAGTCGGTGATGCCTTTACGGTAAGTTGGTGGGATACATGGGGACCAACAATCTTGCTTTTGGTTGGTACTGGAATTCTTGCCTTCATCTTCTTTGCTCGCATTAGTGGATCAGTAAACGGAAGCAACCGTCAAGCGCTCGACTTTAATAAGTCTCCTGCTAGACGCGAAGACAAGAGCAAAGTTCGTTTCTCCGATGTTGCTGGATGCGATGAAGAGAAAGCCGAAATGGTCGAGCTTGTCGAATATTTAAAAAATCCTAAGAAATATAGCAAGTTTGGCGCTCGTTTACCAAAAGGCGTTCTCCTTATTGGTAACCCAGGAACCGGAAAAACCCTTTTAGCGAAAGCCGTTGCTGGAGAAGCGGGAGTCCCATTCTTCTCTATCTCTGGCTCTGATTTTGTCGAGATGTTTGTCGGCGTTGGCGCAGGACGCGTTCGTGATTTGTTCAAACGTGCAAAACAAAGCGCTCCATGTATCATTTTCATTGATGAAATCGATGCGGTTGGCCGTCAAAGAGGCGCTGGATTAGGTGGCGGAAACGATGAACGCGAACAAACGTTAAACCAACTCCTCGTTGAGATGGATGGCTTTGAATACAATGCTGGAATTTTAGTTATCGCCGCAACCAACCGTGATGACGTACTTGATCCTGCCTTATTACGTCCAGGACGTTTTGACCGCATTATTACCGTATCTCTCCCAGATTGCACTGGTCGAGAAGCTATCTTTAAAGTTCACGCGAGAAATAAGAAAATCGATCCGTCCGTGGATTTCCACGCCCTTGCAAAACGCACTGTCGGCTTCTCGGGCGCTGATATCGATAACATCCTTAATGAAGCAGCAATTCTTGCCGTTCGTTTCAATAAAGAAACAATCGGCATGGCCGAAATCGATGAAGCAATTGATCGCCGTATCGCTGGTCCAGCAAAATCTGGCAAAGGCATGAATGAACAAGAAAAACGAGTCGATGCCTATCATGAAGCTGGTCACGCGGTCATTGGATTAGTGTTACCTCATTCTAATAAAGTTCAAAAGATTACGATTATCCCTCGTGGACAAACGGGTGGGCATGTCCTTATGACACCGGAAGACGACCGCTTCCTCTTAACGAAGAAGGACCTTTTAGCGGAAATCACCGGATTCCTTGGTGGAAGAACAAGCGAAGAAATTTTCTTCGATGACGTTTCTACTGGTGCAAGTAACGACATTCAGCAAGCAACTCGCATTGCTCGAATGATGGTTACCCAATGGGGTATGAGCGAACTTGGTCCAATCCAATATGAACAAGATCAAGGCAGCGTCTTCCTTGGTAGAGACTACACCAACGTTGCTAAGAACTTCTCGAGCGAAGTCGCTTATGAAATCGATAAGGCCGTTCGTCAAATTGTAGAAGAATGCCATAAACAAGCTAGAGAAATTCTTATGGCTCACAAAAAAGAAGTTATCTTGATCGCAGAAACTCTTCTTGAAAAAGAAACCATTACTGCCGAAGAGATTGATCAGCTTATTAAAAATGGAACGCTTACCGAAAAGAAAACGGCGACCGTAAACCAAATCAATGTAACGGAAGAAGAAAAAGCGGCGGCAGCGGAGGCTGCAAAAGCAAGCAATCTTCAACCGAAAGAGCCAATCGTTGTAGAAGCGGCACCAAAGGAAGAAGAAAAACCTGCGAGCGAAAAGCCAAGCGATACCCCTAAAAAAGAAGAACCTTCTAACGAAACGAAAAAGAAAGTCGTTCGTAAGAAAAAGACGAAAAAAGAAGTACCGCCTGAAGAAGACGATTCGATTCACTTGAAATGATGACGGAAGTTACAAAGAGTAATGTTAAATTAGACATCCGCTCTTTGTAACTTTTTTCGTTTTTATAGAAAGAGTAGAATAAGCGGCGCGATGAATATTGGCGGTGTAGAAATTAAAGGAAAAGTGATTCTTGGCCCGATGGCGGGAATTACGTCTCTCCCATATCGAGAATTCATGAAACCTTTTGGCGTGGCTCTTTCTTATAGTGAGATGATTAGCGATTGCGGATTAAGCTATGGGAACAAAAGAACGTACGAATATTTTGCAACGTCTTCGATTGATAGGCCTGTTGGCTTACAGCTATTTGGAAGTGATATTGGCATTTCTAAAAAAGCCGTCTCTATTCTTGAAAATAACACCGATTACGATATTTTGGATTTGAATTTAGGGTGTCCGGTAAACAAAGTAACGAAAACTGGCGCGGGGAGCGCAATGCTAAAATCACCTGATACTCTTTATCGCTATGTTCGAGCGATGGTAGAAGTTTCTCATAAGCCTGTTACGGCAAAAATCCGTTTGGGGTGGGACGAAAATTCCATCAATGTTTTTACGGTCGCTAAACTTTTAGAAGATGCGGGGGTAGTAATGTTCACCGTTCACGCGAGAACGAGCAAACAAATGTATAGTGGACACGCTAATTACGAGGCGATTCGTGCGCTAAACGAACATGTGAACATTCCCTTTGCAATTAGTGGGGATATTTTTTCGCCAATAGACGCGAAAAAGGCTATGGATATTACTGGCGCCTCGTTTGTGATGGTAGCGCGTGGAGCGGTTGGCCGCCCAAACTTAATTAAAGATATTAATGATTATTTAGACCATGGGTCGTATGGTCCCGCCCCGAGTGTTTTAGAGGCGGTTCATTGGGCAGAAGAATTCTCTAAAAAGCTAATCGACTATGAAGGGGAAAGACTTGCGATTATGCAGCTTCGAGGCATTGTCCCCCATTTCTTTACGGGTTTCCCAGGATATAAAAGGATCCGCGAAGCGATTTCCTTTAACGCAAAAACGAAAGAAGATTTGGACAAGATTTTTCATAGCATAGAAACACGTGGCGTTTTGTAATCAGTTTCTTCTTGCATTTTGTTTCTTCCTTATTACAATAGTTCGCTACCGAACGAATTATGGAAAAAGAAAACGAAATTGGAACTGTAATCAGAAACACAAATCATGACATCAAAGTGTTTCTAGATCGCTACATGAGTTTGCATCTCCCTAATCACTTAACGGGGATTGAAGGACTAGTTGTTGGCTATATCTCTACCCATGACTCACTATACGCTAGCGACATTATGGAGAACTTTCACTTTCAAAAAGCGACAGTGAGCCAAGCGATAGCGAAACTCGTGAGAAAAGGTTATCTAAGCGTTAAACTAGACCCTAAGGACAAAAGAAAGAAAATCATTCTTTTGACGGAACTTGGGAAAAAGGCGAATGAAGAATTTGAAGATCTTTATAAGACACTCGTTCCTACGATTGAAAAAGGGATAAGCGAAGAAGACAAATTAACGTTCTTGCGCGTATGCGAACAAGTTAAGAAAAATGTAGGAGGAAATTATGAGCAAAATCAAAAATAAGAAACAAGAAATACTTGCAACGGGTTATTCCTTTAAAAAAGTCCTACATTTTATTGGAAATTATAAAAAAGACACAATTTTTGCATGGATTTACGTCATTTTGGAAAGCATTTGCGAAGTTTTAGTGGCGTTCATGATGAAATATCTAGTGTCTGCGATTAACGCAAGCGACATCCAAGGAATCTACCTTTATTGCGGAATTATTGCTCTTTTAGTTCTTGTTGCTTGTTTCACTGGCGTTATGGCTGGTTATTGGGCAGCAAGCGCGAGTTCGGGACTTGGGAAGAATCTCCGCAAAGCAATGTATGAGACCGTGCAACGTTATTCTTTTAAGAACATCGATAAATTTTCAACGGCTTCGATCGTTACTAGATTAACCACAGACGTCACCAATATTCAAAACGCCTTCCAAATGGCGATTCGGGCAGTCGTTAGAGCGCCATTACTTATGGTGTTCTCTCTTATTATGTGCTTTATCACAGAGTGGCGTGTCGCTTGGATTTTCCTCATTCTGATTCCTGTGATTCTTTTCCTTCTTTTATATATCGCAAAGAAGGTCCATCCAACATTTGTAGAAGTATTTAACAAATACGATGAATTGAACCAAAGCGTGCAAGAAGATGTAGACGGAATTCGCGTCATCAAAGCATTCGACCGTGAAGATCTTCAAAAAGAAAAATTCAATAAAGTTTCCGATTTCATTTATAAGAAATTCACTTTTGCCGAACGTATTTTGGCTTTCAATAGCCCAATCATGAATTTGGCTGTTGATGCCGCGCTTATCTTAATCGCCTATTTTGGAGCGACGCTTATTGTAAATAGCGGCGGCTCTATCATGGGGACCGCTGACTTAACGAGTTTGTTCACTTACGTCTTCATGATTTTTAATTCCCTCATGTTGATTTCAATGGTTTACGTCATGATTACGATTGCTCGTAATAGCGTTGAACGTGCTAACGAAATCCTCGAAGAGGAACCGGATATTCAATCTCCGCAAAACGCCTTAAAAAATATCGATAATGGTGAAATTGCTTTCAAGAATGTCACCTTTTCTTATGTAAAAGATAAGCCAGTATTAAGCAATATTAATTTGGACATTCCAAGCGGTTCCACGTTAGGTATCATCGGCTCGACCGGTTCAAGCAAGACAACGCTTGTGTCTCTTATTGCTCGACTTTATGACGTTGATTCAGGTGAAGTCGATGTCGCTGGGCACAATGTCAAAGATTACGATTTGGTGAACTTACGCGATTCAGTCGCGGTCGTCTTGCAAAAGAATACTTTGTTCACAGGCACAATCCGTGACAATTTAAAATGGGGCAACAAAGACGCTACGGATAAAGAAATCTGGGCCGCTTGCGATTTAGCAGAGGCAAGTAGCTTCCTTCATGATTTTCCAAAAGGATTAGACACCATGCTCGATGAAGGCGGCACAAACGTCTCTGGTGGACAAAAGCAGCGTCTATGCATCGCTCGCGCCTTATTGAAGAATCCAAAGATATTAATTCTCGATGATTCCACAAGCGCTTGCGATACTCATACCGATTCTTTGATTCGAAGCGGGTTATCTTCGACACGAAAAGATATTACGAAAATCATCATCTCTCAGCGTGTTCTCTCCATTAAAGATTGCGACCAGATTGTTGTCATGGATCATGGAAAAATCGTCGCAAAAGGGAATAACGAAGAGCTACTAAGAGATTGTGATATATACAAGAGTCTATTTGACTCTCAACTCGGTGGGGGAGGTGATTTCGATGCCAGGTCCTAATATGAGAGCGATGAAAGGTGGGAGAAATATGACTCCCGTTAGTAGACGCGCAAAATTTACTGCGGTGCTTCGCTTATTAAAATATGTTTTTCATTATTATCCAGGTGAGTTTTTCCTTGTTGCTTTGTTTGTATTATTAAGCGCAAGCAGTAGTGCAGTCGGAAGTTACTTCATCGGTAAAATCGTGGTTGGGCAATATGTCACGATGGGGGATGGGAAAACCCTTCGCTCAGTTGGAGACTTTTGGACGCATGAATATTTAGGAATGACTTTCGGCACGATACTTCTTGTCATGATCGGAATCTATTTGATCGGGGTCATTTCTGCTTATTTCTATAACTTCTTTATGTCACGGATTGGTCAAGGTGTCCAAAAACGGATTCGTGATGAATTATTCGAGCATATGCAAGAGCTTCCGGTGTCCTATTTTGACACGAGAACGCATGGGGACATCATGAGCGTTTTCACTAACGACGTTGATGCGCTTAGAGAAATGTTATCGCGCTGCCTCCCGATGATGCTTTCTTGCTTTGTGAGCATGGTCGTTTACTTAATCATGATGTTAATGACTGACGTCTATTTGACGCTTGTCGTCCTTGCCTTTGCTATCCTTATTTTCTTTGTGAGCAAGTATTACGCAAAAATGAGCGCTCATTATTTTGTCTCGCAACAAATTGCCTTAGGAAAAGCAAACGGCTATATCGAAGAAATGACCACAGGACAAAAAGTCATCAAGGTCTTTAATTATGAAAACCGCAACGTGGAAGGGTTTGATAAATTAAACGACAGCCTATTTACTTTCTCCACCAAGGCAAACCGCTTTGGCAACGTCTTAATGCCAACCGTGAATCAACTTGGTAATTTGCAATATGTCATCATTAGCTTAATCGGAGGATTATGGACGATTAATGGCTTCACCTCGCTTAGCCTATTAGGCCCGATGATTGTGGGAGTGGATACCATTATCAGTTTCCTCTCTTTCTCTAAAAACTTCGTGCAACCAATTGGGCAAATCTCTCAACAATTCAATGTTGTCGCTCTCGCTTTAGCGGGCGCTACAAGAATTTTTGAAATGATTGATACCCCAAAGGAAAAAGACGAAGGCTATGTTGAACTCGTTAACGCAAAAGAAGACGAAAACGGAAATCCGGTTGAAGTGAAAGAGAAAACAGGCAAATGGGCGTGGAAACACCCACATGGCGATGGAACGGTTACCTACACTTGGTTAAAAGGAAAAATCACCATGGATCACGTAGACTTTGGCTATACGCCAGATAAAATTGTTCTCCATGACATTACTTTATACGCTGAACCAGGGCAAAAGATTGCTTTTGTTGGCCCTACGGGGGCTGGCAAAACAACCATCACAAATTTGATCAACCGTTTCTACGATATTGAAGACGGCAAAGTTCGATACGATGACATTAACATCAATAAAATCAAAAAAGCGGATTTAAGAAGGTCGCTTGGCATGGTTCTCCAAGACACGAAATTGTTCACGGGGACCGTAAGAGAAAACATCCGTTTCGGTAATCTAGAGGCAAGTGACGAAGAAGTTGAAAAAGCAGCGAAACTCGCTAACGCGGATTCCTTCATTCGTTTGCTCCCAAAAGGCTATGACACCATTCTTACGAATGGAGGAGCCTCTTTATCTCAAGGACAAAGGCAATTAATCGCAATTGCTCGAGCGGCTGTCGCTGATCCTCCTGCGATGATTCTTGATGAAGCGACTTCCTCAATTGATAGCCATACAGAAAAAATGGTGCAAGAAGGAATGGATGCGATTATGAAAGGAAGAACCGTCTTTGTGATCGCACACCGCCTTTCTACTGTTCAAAATAGTGATGTCATTATGGTTCTTGACCAAGGAAGAATCATTGAGCGTGGCTCCCACGATGACCTCATGGCGAAAAAAGGAAAGTATTATCAGCTCTATACTGGTTCCACGAAAGAGCTTGAAGACTAAACCATAATTCATCAAAAAGCCCTAATCCTATAAAGCAGAAAGGGGCTTTTTTGATTCGGGCGGTTTGCTTTCTGATATTTCTCTCTTTGTTCTCTTTTTAAAAGGTTGAAAATCAAAATTTTTGAAAATTTTTTGGTAAAAATAGGAAAAACATGACTATAGATAAGTGAGGGAGCATTTATGCGAACTCAAAAACATTTCCCCGGGGAGAATGGCGAAGAAAGGAGATTCGGGGATGGACATCGCGTCAATCGTGATGATTTTGATTCTCATCCTCCTAATAGAGAGTCAAAAAAATTCTAACGGCCGCAAAGGTCGTTAGAACAAAACCCTCTACCATTATAGCTTAGCCGCAAGGCTTTGCAATAATGGTTGCCCTCTTTCCCCGGGGCCGAATGTTGATCGTTTCAATAGCAAAATAGTAATGGAAGATTTATTACTTTATAAATGGCTTGTGACGAATCTCTTAAAATCGCGTCTATTACCTATGTTTGAAATTGGCACTTTTTGTTCTAAGAATTGTGAGCTTATGAAAAATCAACTTAATCTATTAATCTAAGCAATAATTGCAGGGATTTTCGCTTTTTCTTTTCAATTAAATTGATTTATAAGCGAGATTTGCAACGGTAATAATACTTTTGATTCCGGTATTCATGGCAATTCTTTTACAAAAGTAATCCTATATGTACTTTTTCTTTTTCACTATTTAGAATAAAAATAAGGTACGTAAATCCGCATGTTAAACGTTGCAATTGTTGAAGATGATGAAAAGGTAGCGGTCACGATTGAGACGTTTTTGTTATCCAAAAATGAGGAAGAATTCAAAACCACAAAATTTAAAAATGGCAAAGAATTCATTGATAATTTCCATGATGAATTCGATCTCATTTTTATGGACATTGAGATGCCTGAAGTCGATGGGTTATCCGCTTCCGAAAAAGTGAGAGAAACAAATAAGAAAGTTCCTATTATCATCGTATCCTATTCCCCCAAATACGCGGTTAAAGGCTATAACGTGAACGCCTTAGGATATTTAGTGAAACCGATTGGCAAGGTTGACTTTGATAATCTATTAGAAAAAGCGTTGAAGACAATCCAAACCAACCAAAGCTCTTTCCTTTTCATTTCCATTAAAGATAGCATTGTCAAAGTGGACACCAACGATGTTATTTATCTAGAGGTTAAGGGCCATTATTTGACGTTTTATTTTTCGAATAAGAAACCTCCTCTTGTGGTAAGAGGACGTATAACTGACTATCAAGATATGCTCTATAAGTATGGCTTTTCACGCTGCAACGAATGCTATCTAGTTAATCTTAAACACGTTACTGAAGTATTAAGTGGCAAGAATCTTGTTTATTTAAACGATGTTGTCCTCACCATTTCCCGTTCAAAAAAGAAACGGTTCTTAAGTGATTTTACGAATTTTGTTTCTGAAGGGATGTAATCTATGTATGAGGATTTTACCGGCCTTAATGCGATTGAGTATTATTTGACGCGTTTTGTCATTCCTCTTTTTATCGCGGAGTCTTTGTATTTGTTTACTCTTCCCAAAAGGAAAAAATGGATTCCTCTATTTTGCAGCACCGCGTTTATGTCCTTAATGATTTCCATTAATTTCATTTATTTTAACTTGGATTTAAAAACAGGCTGGTTTCGTTTCATTTTCCTTTTTATCTTTTTGTTGTCTTTGCTTCCGATGATCGCGACTTATTCCTTAAAAGCAAAGCAGACAATATTTTTCGCACTGTCTGCTTATGCAATACAAAACTTAGGCGACAACCTTGGAAATATGGTTATCTTCCTTTTTCACCTATTAGACAAGAAATACGAAGTTTATCAATTGCTCATTTATTCGGGAATTTACGCTTTGATTTTCGTTTCTTATTACTTCCTATTTGTGCGGAAATTCAAAGGCGACATGATTCCTGATTTTATGAATGGGAAAGTCATTTATTTCATCACCATTATCACGATTGTCGTAGTCTACATCATTTCGATGTTTGCCCAATCCACGACCGATTTCGTTGGCTTTATTGCAAGCCGAGTATACGGGGTCGTCGCCTGTTTGTTTTTGCTATTCATTCAGTTCAACGCGTTTTATAGCAAAAAGCTTGAGAACGAAAACAAGATGTTCGCTCAGATTATCCATAACGAAAACGAAAAATACAAAACTTCCAAACGGAACGTCGACATGATCAATATGCGCATTCATGACTTGAAGCATGAAGTAGAGAGCATCAAGGAATATGCTAGATCGAAAGAAGAACAACTCGCCTTGTCCAATCTTCAAAATGAGTTAGAGATTTATAATAATGAAATCGAAACGGGGAACGCGACTTTAAATTTCATCCTCGCGGAAAAGTCGCTTTATTGTAAGAATAACGACATTAAATTCTCGATTCTTGCCGACGCTTCCGCTTTAGACAAAATGGATAGCAATGACATTTATTCGCTTTTTGAGAATGCGCTCGATAACGCGGTAGAGGCGGTTTCCAAAGTGCAAAAAGAAAATAGGACGATTATTTTCAATGTCATACCAAAAGGAAAATTCGTAACGATTCATATTGAAAATTATACGAACGAAGATGTCGTTTTTCATGATGGATTGCCCATTACACGCAAAGACAAGGATTATCATGGTTACGGGATTAAATCGATTTTGCGTGTTGTTAAAAAGTATGACGGTACCTATGCGATTAATTGCAAAAATCATATTTTCACATTAAATATCGCCTTCTCTAATCTTTAAAGAATATCCGTCAATTGAGACAAAGGACTTGCAAGATAGGACTATCTACTACCCAATTTTGCGATTTTTATTATTCTTTAAGCGCTTACATTAAGCAAATAGCAAATTACTCGTATTGAGAATTTGAAGAAAGGATGACTATGAATAAGAAGCGAATCGCTTTAATGGTGATTTCAGGTGCGGCCGCGATTGGAATTGTGGCCGGTTTAATCGTTGGCAATAGCCTCTACAAACAATTTGAAGGGACTATTGTCGGTGTTCTTTGTCCACCGAAAAAAGACGAGAAAGCGGCGGAAGCGTCTAGCTCTGCAGGCAATGAACTTGCGGAAAAACTCGTCGCAGAAGGCTCCGTCTTACTTAAAAACAACGGCACGCTTCCTTTAAGTCAAGATAATGTTCCAGCCGTGAATCTATTAGGATTTGGCTCTTTTAACTGGCAATATACTGGTTCAGGAAGTGGGATTTCAGCGCCACAAAAAGGTGGTTGGGAAACTAATACCGATCTTCGTAAAGCGTTCATCGATTACGGAATCGAAATTAATGAGAACCTTTATCAATACTATTCTTCTTATTCCAATACTAGACCAGATATTGGCACGTTAGGAAATAATCGCGACAGTAATCCTTACTATACTTATTTAGTAGAGCCGGATCTTGATGCGGATGCGAGCTATAAAACTTTATTAACGCAAGCTCCGTCCTTTTCTAACACGGCGATTGTCTCTATTGGAAGAAGCGCCGGCGAAAGTGAAGATCTCCCCATGAGCCAATACAAAACGAAGCCTAGCGCAATAGATGAGTCTCGTCACACTCTTCAACTCACTACGGAAGAAGAAAAACTCCTTCGTTTTGCGGGAAGCACTTTCGAAAACGTCATCGTTTTAATCAATTCTACGAATACATTCCAAACGGATTTCTTAGATACGATCCCTGGCATTGATGCCGCTTTATCGGTAGGCGTCACCGGGAACCATGGTGCTTTAGCCATTCCAAAGCTTCTTTTTGGCGAAACCAATCCTTCTGGTCACTTAACCGATACTGTTCCTTATGAATTCTTGAAAAACGTGAATGCGAAATATTGCGGTTTCGAAGGCGTTTCTTTCTATAAGAATTCTGCGGACGTCACCGTTCCAGAAGAATCAAAAAGATACGGTCACACGAACGCTGGATACTCCTCTCGACCTGGCTTAGCCTACGTCGATTATATCGAAGACATCTATGTTGGATACCGCTGGTATGAAACTGCCGGTGTCGAAGGCGTTTTTGATAAGGAAACTCGTGAGGCGCTTGACATTAACGATAATCCCATCACCAAAACAAAATATGACGCGGTCGTTCAATATCCTTTCGGATATGGCCTTTCTTACACGAATTTCGATTGGAAAATCAATTCCGCGAAAGTGCTTGAAAAAGGAACTAATGAAGATGGGACTACTTCCGAAAAGGAAGTCAATGACGACTCGATTGAAAAGAATCGTATCTACCGTTTTGAAGTGGAAGTCACTAACGTTGGAAATGTCGCAGGAAAAGATGTTGTTGAGCTTTATAGTGCCCCATCTTATTCAAAAGGCGGCATTGAGAAAAGTGTTGTAAATCTCCTTGATTTTGCAAAAACCGACATCATTCAGCCAGGGGAAAGCGAAGTCGTCACCGTTGAAGCGGAGACTAGAGATTTTGCTTCGTTTGATGCCTATGACAAAAACGGGAATGGCAAGAATACTTATGAGATTGATGAAGGCACTTATTCGCTTCAGCTTATGAGCGATTCCCATCATATAAAAGACGCCACAAATGCAAGTGGAGAAAAAGAACCTGGCGTAAAAGAATACCAAGCAAAATCCACCCTCATCATGGATAAAGACCCTTATACCGAACAAGAGATTTCCAATATTTTCACCGGCACGAACGCCAAAGACGGCGTCAGTGTTGATGGATTAGGGGAAGAGGGTGGCAACCAAAATATCGATTACATCTCTCGTAATGACTTCTCTAGCGATTACGCTTATCCACGCGAAAAAGCTTCTACTGGCGATATTAATACCGGTAGAGATATGGCTTCTAATATTGCTAGCAAGATGTATTTCCAAGGATATGATAGAAAAGATAGAAGCAAAGCAATTGCTTTTGATAATGCGACTGTTGACGCTTTTGGAAATGAAGTCGATCAAACTCCAGTTACTTATAAGCCTGGCGATTTGAAAGTTACAACTTCTACCAATGAATCAAAACTTGAAAACGTCACTGAACTCGGTTTCGCTTTAGGTGAAAACTATAATGATCCACGCTGGGAAGACGTTTTAAATCAAGTGTCCATGAAGGAAGCGAAAGATACTTTAAGCAACGCTTTCTCAAAGCAAAGCGCGATTCCTTCTATTGGTCTACCAGAGGTGAATACGCTTGACGGCCCTTCTCAAATCGGTGGATTTACTTCTCCAAATAAAGGCGTTGGTTTCCCGAATTCAACACTTGTTGGTCAAACTTGGGACAAGATTCTAGCCTATGAAGAAGGCTTATCCATTGGTAGCGATATGGAAGCGCTTGGCTTATACGGAATTTGCGGAACAGGCGCGGATATTCATCGCTCTCCGTTTGGTGGAAGAAACTTCGAATATTATTCCGAAGATCCTCTTTTATCCGGCGTTATGGCTGGAAATTATGTGAAAGGAATTCGTCAGAACGGGAAGATTGCTTATTTGAAGCATTTCGCTTTAGCGGAAACCGAAACGTGCCGTGATAACCTTTACACTTGGGTTAGCGAACAAGCATTAAGAGAAATATATTTAGAGCCATTTAGAATCGCGATTCAAGAATATGGCGCGAATGGCTTAATGACTTCTTATAACCGTGTTGGGGCCCTTTGGGCGGGCGGAAGCGTCGCTATGATGACTGGAGTTTTACGAAACGAATGGGGATTCAAAGGCGCGGTTATTACCGATTATTCTGACCTTAATCGCTATATGGATTTAGACGAAACATTAAGAGCCGGTGGCGATTTAGGCATGGCGGTAGGAACGGTTAGCGATTATGACACGCCTCGCGCGCAACGCGTACTTAGAAACGCGGTGAAACATGTCACTTATTCTTATCTCAACGCGATGTATTCTCGGCGGGAATATAACAAGAATCCTTGGAAAGGAAAAACGATTACTTCTTCCAATTCCAAACCATCCTTTAACTGGGTGTCACCATTAGTTATCGATTTGAATGTCGCACTTGGATTCACTGCCTTTGGTCTAGTTTTCTTCGGCGTATTCGATTCCTTTGGATTATGCGCGCTTATCGATAAGAAACGCGAATCCAAAAAGAAGAAAGAGGGGAAATAACTATGAAGACGAAACATATTGCTATTATTGCTTTAAGCGCGACAGCACTTATCACTTGTGGCGTCATTCCTTTAGCGGATTATCTTAAATATAGTGGATCCCAAACTTCTACCTCCCAAGGCAATAACGGGGGAGACGATAGTACCGGTAGTAGTCAACAACAAAGAAAACGTCTTACGGATATCAACGTTTCTTTAAAAGAAGGCGTTTCTTATTACAAAGACAAAAAAGCGAGCCCGAAATACGAGGATTTTGACATCATTGGCGTTTATAATGATGGTAGTAGTTCCACGATCGAAAAGGAAAAAGTCGCTATTTCTTATGGGGATGATTTCTTCTTAAAAGGCGGAAATATCACCATAGCGTCCGGCTCAGTCACAAAAGAACTCAAGGTGGAACTTAACGATATTAAGCCGGCTCATCTCAATCTTGCCGCTCTTCCCTTTAAGACGGTTTATGAAGTGAATGAGCTAATTGATACGGAAGCTTTGGAAGTGGAACTTGTTAATAATGATGGAAGTAAGGAATTCATTAAGAAACAAGATGAATCTAATCCTAACGGATATCGAATTGAGACTTCCGCTTTGTCGGAACTTAGTGATAATCACGAAGTCAAAATTATTTATGGGGAAGCCGAGGCAAAAGTCGAAGCGACTTTCGTAGTGAAAGTTGTTACGAGCTTAGCAAACGATAAGCTTACTTCTATTTATGCAGAAAAAGTCACCTTAAATGAAGGTGATTCCTTAAGCGCTTTATCTTCCTCTTGCCGCGTCATTGGAGTTTATGAAAGCGGCAACAAGAAAGTTTTAGATAGCAATGAATACTATTTCTCATCCTTAAGTGGGACTGCTGCATTAGGTAAGAAATACAACATTTCCGTACTTTTGAATGATTCTAGTTTGAAGGCGCCTGTCTCAATAGCTACGAGAAAGAAAATCGAAGCGGAAGACGCAAAATTACCCGAAAACACTTTCTATCCACATAAAGGGGAACAACTAGGAGTGACCTATATTGGTGGATTCAACATAGCGAAAGGAAAAGACGGCGATAACTGGATGGAACTTCCTGTTTCTTCTAGCGATTATTCCGAAGGAAAACTGACTATCCGCCTTAGCAATGGCTTTGTAAAAGATGTCGAAGGCGAAAACGCATGGACAAAATATCACGCCGCATCGCCTTTGGATTTATCTGATGTGGCCACGATTACGTTAAACGGCAAAGAACTAGAAGGAGATTTCTGGCTACCAGGATACGTCGCTATCAAAGAAGAAGAGACAGGATATTATGACGAAATATTCGGCCATTATGTGAATCTCACCATCGACAATATCGCGCTTCATCGAGGCGATGATAATCTCCTTAAAATTCAATGGAAAACAAGCGCGAGCGGCAAGCAAAATATTTGGAACGAAACCCCTTCTTGCAACTTTGACTATTTCGTTTACGAAACCGAAAGCAAAGACCTTGACGCAAGCGAAGTCATCGCGCTTGACGGTTCCTCTTTCCCAAATAGGATTTCATTAAAAGATCTTGAGAAAAAGAATTTCTTAGTCAACGCTAAAATGAGTAACGGTAACGTGCGTGATGTCGCTAGTGACGATATTGTCGTTTCCGTGAGCAATGCTCTTGCTCCAGGCAAATTCGGAGTTGGATACCATGACATCACCGTCTATCTAGCAAAGAACAAATCCATCTTCTTTGTTGCGAAGAACGTTCTTATTTACGATGAAATAACCGCGGATACTATGGATATTCAAGGCGGGACGAAAGGCACGATTGTAGATTCTAGTGGCGTTAGTCATAAAGCGTGGACCGATTTAAGCAGTGGAAACACTCTTAATGTGCCATTCGCGATTAACCAAAAGCAATCCGTGGATGTCTTCCTTGATTTGATTAATCTCTATAAACAAAATGATATCAGCTTAGATCTTCCATTAAATAAAGTGATGGATATCGCCATTGATGATAATCCTTTGACGTTAAGCGATACCGTTATCTTGAAAGGAAAGATGAGCGGTAGTCAAAAGGAAAGTGGGAATATCTATCCAACTAGTGTGAAATTAATCACGCTTAATAACTTGGAGCGTGGGGAACATTCCTTAAAGATTACGATTAAAGGTGTTGATAGCTATACACCTAGCTTTGCATTAGAAAACGTTCGTTTCGAAAGTAGCCAATACGATGTGAAAGATGTGAAATCCATCGCTTTTGAAGAAGACAGTATCGCCGTTACCGGTAATACCTATCGTTCTGAAGTCACTTTGCCTCGCGTGATTGCTTCACTTAATAATGATGAAAAAGTGGCGCTTAATGATTCCGACTTATCCTTTACTTATAGTGATAAATCTACGATTCTTTCTCCATTAAGTGAAGTGACTGTCGAAGCCAAATTAGGCGAACTAAAAGCAAATCTAACGATACACGTTTCTGGCAAAATGGAAGCGGAAAACCGCGCTGGCCTTGATGGTAATAGCGTTGGCACTCAGACCAATGGCACTGGCGATGTTTATGTAAGCAGCTTTGGCAATAGGCCGAAGTCCGCGACCAATGATTGGGAATGGCGTTCGGATTTCACTTACAAATTCTCTTTAAAGGAAGAAGGCGACTATAAGCTTTCGGCAAACCTTGCAAACGGCTATATCGTTAAAAATAACGAAGGCGGTTATTACTCGAAAGAGATTTCCTTAGAAGACTTCACTGATTTCAAAATCAATGGCCAAGATTTGACGTTAAGCGATTCTGCTAAATTTGCAGATCAAACCGCTAGCGACCTTTGGGATTTATACAAGATATTTAGTCTCGTCACAATTTCCGATAGCGTTCACCTTAATAAAGGAGAAAACACCATCTACTTTAAATTCAAAGCTTACCACGAAGATAAAGATGAAGACTTCTATTGGGCGAACGAAAAAGGAAAAGCTTCGGATCCTCAATCCCCAATCTTTAACCTCGATTACTTCCTTCTGGAGAAAATATAAGGAGAACATGCGATGAAAAAGAATAATTTACTTACATTAGTTGCACTTCTAAGTGGGCTTTCGTTGGCTAGCTGCGGGATTGCTCCCGCCGATACTTCTAGTAATAGCGATGACCCTTCCTCTTCTAACTCTACAGGTAGTGGTGATACGCCTACTCCAAGCGATTCTACGGTTACTGATCCTAATGAAGGGAGCACAATTGTTTCTTTATTCGCTTCTACAAAAGAAGGGACCTATTTCTATAACAATGGGAAAGCAAACCCAAGCAAAGAAGATTTCGATGTCTACGCTCTTCTTGATAATGGTTCTAGCTTAGAGCTTGCTCCTAATGAATATGAAATGGAAGTGCCGGCTGATTTTAAAACAAACGGCGGCACAATCACGTTCAAAGTAGGGGAAAAGAGCTTCAGTTTAGCAATAGCTTTAGCGAACTACGACATCACTGCTTTAAGCGCGACGTTAAAAAGTGATAAGACCTTTTTCAAAGGACAAGTAAATCTTAATAAAGATGATTTGGTTGTGACCGCTATCTTTGTTGATGGTGTTAAAAAGACACTTGGAAACAATGATTACGATTTGATTACTAGTAGTAATTTCCAATATTTTGGTGGTGAAGTAACCATTCAAACTACCGACAAGAAAGCATCGACCAAATTTAATGTCGAAGCGAAGGACGTTATTCTTGACCATATTGAAGTAGCGAAAGCCCCAGGCAAAACGCATTATGCGGTTAATGATAAGTTTGATCCTTCCTTAATGGAAATCCGCGCGACACTCAATAATGGAGTCTCTCGTATTCTTAAAGAAGGAGAATATGAAATTGAGAATGAGGATACTCCTTTCACTGAAATCGGACCAAAAACCGTAAAAATCTCTTACACATATAGCTATGTGCCGAACGGCCTTAGTGATGGAGACAAAACTAGCATCACGAAGGAAACTTCCGTTACTGTTACCGTCAGCCAAACCCTAGATAATTTGAACCTTACTTCCATCGATTCTTTCACTCAGCCAGTAATCTATGAAGGCGATTCATTAAAAGAAAAATTAGAAGGGAACTGCAAGGTTTTTGGTAGGTATTCTAACGGCGATGTCTTACCGATTGATGACGCTACTATTGCTTATCCAACGGGTAATGCAACCATTGGCGAATATGCGGGAATTCATGTTGAAAAGGATGGCATCAGCAAAGATTTCTCCGTAAAAGTTTCTCGCAAAGTGGAATGCGAATCTTCAAGCAAATTCGCGGGCGCTTCTATCCAAAACGGGGCGTTACGTAACTTCAATTTGGTGAAAAACAATGAAAACTATTTTGAACTTTCTTATATTGCTCCATTTGCGATGAACGGGACGATTTCGTTCAATATGGCACCTGTGAGCCTACAAAAATGCGGAAATGGATATTTTATGGCGGGAATGAGGCTCAATACCTTTATGCGCTTATTTATAAACGATACGGAAGTCTCCATTCCTAACGATAGCGTCCTTAAACAAGGGGAAATTCAATCCGGATATGAAGCTTTATATGAGCAATATCAGCTTGTCGAAGTCTCTGACGTTTCCTTACGCGAAGGAGCAAATAAGATTCGTATCGAGATTATTCCTAGCACAATCGGTTTAAAAACCTGCTGGGGTGATAACTATTATCCAAGCGCCGATTTCGATTATATGCTCGTATCTAGCGCTGCCGAAAAATTAGAGGATAGCGATATCGATTCCTTGTCTATCGAGGGAACGGAGAATCCTTCTATTGAGGACTTCACTAACAAAAACATTACGGTGATTGCTAACTATAAAAATGGAAGAAAGAGCGTTATCGCCATAGACAAACTTAATTTTACACTTTCTAGCGATAGCGATAATTCCTTTGGTCTAATTGAGGCTTCAATCGCTCTTAAATCCGACGAAAGCAAATTCCTTTCTTTAAAGGTTCGTAAATCCCTCACTTTAGAAGCGGAAGACGCCACTTTCGTTGGCGGAAGTAAGCAAGAAGTTACTTTAAATGGTGTGACGTATACGTCGGTGGGCAATTTCGACACCACGAACGAAAGCACTACTAATAACGTGGCCTTCACCTTTAATTCCAAAGGATTAACCGATAAAGCGGATTTCACTCTTTATGTTTCTAATGGCTACTTTACTGGTGAACACGCAACAGGCAATGTTTGTCTAAGCGATGCCATGGAAATTGAATTAAACGGGAAAGTCATTACTGATGCATTAACTAACGTCACGCTTAAAGGTGATAAATATGATAGTGATGAAGAAGCACTTAATACGTATTTCCCTATCAATCTCACCTTGAATGGTCTTAAAGACGATTCTAATACCTAATACTTTAGTAATTCGATTAAAGAAAGGCCAAAAAACTAGCCAGTGGCACAGTTCACTCGTTGGTAATATCGATAAGATTACGTTAGACGCCCCAAAATACAATATCGATGATATTCAATCGATTGAAATGACTATGTCTAGCGATTTCTCTCCATTCCACGCTGATCCTGTTTGGAGCGAAAGACCAACGGTTATGGGCGTTTTATCAAATGGCAATAAAGTTACATTGAACCAAAACGACTACACGTTGCATTGGAGCGAAGCAGTTGATGAAAACGATTTACTACCATGGGATAAAAATCTAACGCTTGTAGCGAAACTGAAGGGCAAAGAAGAACTTACTTCCAGTAAAACATACGACACTTCGGAGTTATCAACCTTAAAATTCAGCAATTCTAACTTCACCACGATTAATAAATGCTCTCTAGAGGGCGATAAAGTCGCCTTCGTTACAAAAGAATCCTCTCTTGTTTCTTCTTTACCTATCTTAAGTGATGGAACTTATGCCCTTAAGTTACGCATTTCTAATGGCTATATCCAGATGGTCAATGGAGACGGGAAAGCAAACGGAGAATGGTATAAAGTGAAAGAATTAAATCTCAGCCATATTATGGACATTACTCTTGATGGTGAAACTCTTGATTTAAGTAGCGTTAATCTCGAAGGCATAGAAGAGACAAAAACCTCTTCACCTTGGGTATGGTATGGATCTTATCAAGAAATCACCATTGCTACAAAAACTCTCACAAAAGGCTTGCATACGCTAAAAATCAATTGCAAGGAGGCAACAGATGGCGAAACGAGCCAAGAATGGAAGAATGGCGCATTAACCGAAAAAGATCCACACGGAAACTTAGACTATATCCAACTTGTGAAGACAAACTAAACTAGTTTCTAGTCTTTCAAAAGGTCTTGGGCAATAAACGCCTAAGACCTTTTCTTTTCAATGAATTTGTTCAGACTCAATATGAGCTCTCTTTCGATAAAAGGCCATTCCATAAAGAGTGGTAACGCTAGGGGAATAAGGCCTTAGCTCATCAATGTATTCTTTTTCTTTGATTTGTTTGATTGCGTTTAATGCCGACTCCTTTAACCGCGTTTGGCTTGTATTAGAACCTAATGCTTTTGTTTCAATTATGAACGCGGGCATGTTTCCTTTTGGGCTATACGCCAAAATATCGGCTCTACCGGTTCCTGCATTGACTTCGTTTTTGATGATGTAATCTTTAAAAATCAAAGACAAGGCAACCGAAAGCATAATTTGATAATTCTTTTCTTTTCCAATCTCATAATAGGAAAAAGAAGATAAAAGGTATTTTTCTAAGAAGTCTTTTAATTTAGTAATGTTTCCGTTTTCAAATGCCGATTTTATGTCAATCAAAAGAGGGTAATCGCTATGTGGGATATAACGCAAAGCCACCTCTCTTTGAAATACGTTTTCGATTTCTTTATTTGGGAAGGAGAGAGAATACAAGAAATCACCGAGTCTATTTTGAATCGTCAAATAGCCACTTGCGAGCAAGAAGGAAAGAACGTTCGCCGGATTAGAATCTAAGTCAAGGTAACTTAAAGCAATATCGATTGGGGCGGAGATACTTTGGTGATTCAATAAAGGGAGCAAATAGTCTGAAGAATTTATTTTCTCGATGATATTACCCAAGATAGAATTGTCGCCCGTGTTATTCCAATAAGAGGCGAACTCTCCACCATTTTGGATATAGCTTAAAACGGATAAAGGGTTATATACCATTACGTTTCCAAAACGATAATTTCCATACCAATCTCTTAATTTATCTATCTTATCTACGTATCCATAATATTTTAAAAGATCTTTCGTTTCTTCTTCTAAAAAACCAAATCCTTCGTCCATATTTGTCGATAGAATTGAATTTGTAACAAGGTTGTTCAAACCAGAAAATAATGACTCTTTTGCAATCTGCAATACTCCAGTGAGAACGGCTAGACGGATAGAATCATTACTCTTTAAAGCAGATGAAAATAATTGTTTTAGGAATAAGATGGCGCGGTCATAAAAACCGTTTTGATATGCGTAGTGCGCTGGCGCATCATATTCATCAATCAGGATAATGATTTTCTTGCCGGAATCTTTGTATAAAAATGCTGCGAGTTTGGATAAAGAAGATGAAAAATCAAGGTCACTAGCAGTTTCATTTAATATTGAACTGAAGTATGTTTTCTCTTTTTCACTAAGCTTTTCACTTTTTAATAAGGAAACGTGCCTCTCATATTCGGCGGATATTATTTCTCTTAGTTTATGAATTAAATCATCGTAGCTACTACCGATTGCGTCTTTCAAATTAAGGTGAATCAGCGGAAAGTTTTGAAAATAATTATCGATAATTCCTTTATTCTCATAAATTTTCTTGTCCAAAAAGAGCGGCGTCTTGTCTATGTCGCTCTGTTCAAAGAAAGCCTGTAACATCGATAGCATCAAAGATTTGCCAAATCGCCTTGGACGTGTAAAAAGAAGACTTGTCCCTTCTGGGAGACTGACTAGATTCGTAATGATATTTGTTTTATCAATGTAATAGCAGTTTTGGCAAATCGCTTCGTAATTATCGATTCCTAAAGGTATTCTTTTCATGGTCACGTCCTCTTTTAAATAATACTACAAAAACAAGTTCCTTACTATGGTATACTACGCGATACTACCTCGTACTACACCGTACTACGCTGCACTACAATTCAAAAAAGGAACGAAAATCAAAACGTTTTTCCGTTTCAAGGGAATGGATGATCCTCGTAGCTTATTTTAGAGGGCAACTAGAGGAATATAAAAACTCCTCTTTCTTGCAAAAACTTTTAGGAGAACTAAAGGGGATAGACGTAATTGTTGCTCCGATCGTGGATAACACAATGTACTCTATTTTAGGCGAATTCATCGAAGGAACTATTACGGATTTGCAGTGCCTAATGGCGCTAGACGCTAACCATCTAGGGAAACAATATGCTTTCTTAAGCGATGATGTCTTAAAGCACAAACTAAAGATAAAAGAGCGGCTCTATTTTTGCGAAGAGGAAAAAGAAGCGATCAAAAATAGAAAATTGGAAGAATCAGAAATTGGCAAGAACAAAGTGAAGTTAGCTAAGCGCAAATACGGCGCAAAAGGAAAATATATCGAGAGCACAAAAAGTAATGTCTTTTTTCTAATCTATTTGCGACGAAAATGAATTATCTTTGCAAAAACTACATATTTTTATGAAATGAGTGGATATTATGGATGTTTTCGTGTTTTTTCGACAAACCCATTTTAAGGGATGAACGATTAAAATTTTAGCGGAAAATGTGTATATACACAAAAAATGATAAAGGTATATGGATATAAACTATATCAATGTATAATAACTTTGACTAAAAATGTGTATATACACAAAAAAGGAGAAAATATGATCGCAAGAGATAGATATTTGAAACGATTAATATCATTACAAAAAAACGGACGCTTGAAGATTATTACCGGGATACGAAGGTGCGGCAAATCATATCTTTTGAATGAAATTTATCGAAACTATCTTATTTCAAGTGGTGTCGATGATAAACATATCATCTATATCGCTTTTGACGACAATACGAACAACAATTTACTCAATCCTTTAGAATTAGATCGATATTTGAGAAATAAGATTGTCGATAATGACATGTATTATTTTTTGCTCGATGAAGTTCAAAGAATCTTCACCATTATTAATCCGATATTTACGAATGGCGAAATTGCACTTTGCAAGGATCCTTTTGATGAAAGGGCTTATGGATTTCAAAACGTAGTCAATGGGCTAAGAATGATTAAAAACGCTGACGTTTATATTACTGGTAGCAACTCCCGATTTCTTAGTAAAGACATCATGACGGAGTTCCGCGATCGTGGCGATGAAGTCTATGTTCAGCCACTATCTTTTAAAGAAATTGTTGATTCTTTCCATCCCCAGAATCCTATAGAGGCGTTAAAAGAATATATGATGTATGGTGGCTTGCCTTTAGTATTAACACTTAATACTGATGAAGCAAAAAAGAAATACTTAAACGATGTTTTTGCATTGACCTATTACAAAGATGTCGAAGAAAGAAACAAAATCGAAAAAAAGAGCGAGCTTGATACTTTGGTTCGAATTATGGCAAGCAATTTTGGAAGTCTAACCAATCCCCAGAAAATCGAGGAAACATTTAATTCTGTTGAACATTCTTCTTTATCGAAAAACACAATTTCTAAATATTTAGACTATCTTGAGGATGCGTTTATCATCAAAAAAGCAACGCGATATGACATCAAAGGCAGAAAAGAAATAGGCGCAACGTACAAATATTATTTTGTCGATCTTGGTTTGCGGAATTCTAGAGTTAATTTCCTTCATCGAGACGATGGACACGTCATGGAAAACATTGTTTACAATGAATTAATCCGAAGGGGATATTCAGTTCAAGTCGGCGTTGTGACAATTTATGAAAAAGACAAAAATCAAAAGACAGTACGGAAAAATTTAGAAACGGACTTTATCGCTTCCATGGGGGACAAATATTATTATATTCAATCTGCTTACGAAATTGATAGCGAAGCAAAACTTGAGCAAGAAAGGAAATCGTTAATTAATATCGACAATTCTTTTAAAAAGATAATCATCACCATGGAAGTAGGCCCAGTCCGTCGAGATGAACACGGAATTGTTTATATCGATATGCTTAAGTTCCTTTTGAACGAAAATAGTCTCGACATTTTTTAAATGACGGAAGACTAATAAGCGCTTCGCAAAAACTCGATTTGGTATCCCTTCTTCATAAAAGAAAAGTCATATATCCCTGCAAAAACGCCTCTAATTTATAAAAAATACGAAGTTACTCTAAATTTCATCGTCTTTCTTTTGTTAGCTTCCAAAAAATAGAAAAAGCAAATGAATTAAAATTACTAGAAGCATTTTCTTCTATTTTTGTAGCGTGTTTGCTTTCTTTTTGTGCTTTTACCAATCAAATTGAATTTTATTAATAATGTGATTATTTTAATAAATATAGGCCGCTTTGTAGGTATAAGAAATGGGAACGTTAAAAATCGCGATTGTTGAAGACGATAAGAATTACCATGATGTGATAAGAGATTTTTTAACGGCCTATTGCTCGAAAAACGGCATCGACTTTTCAATCACTGATTATTATGACGGGGTTTCTTTTCTTCGTGATTCTTTATTAGAACTAGACCTTATTTTCTTAGATATCGAAATGCCCTTAATGAACGGAATTGAAATCGGCAAGAAGATTCGCGAATTACAAATTGATACTCCCATCGTTATTATTTCCCATTCTTCCGCCTATGCTTTAAAAGGGTATGAGATTGAGGCTAAAGGATATATTGTGAAACCTATCTCACAATATAATTTCGAATTCGTGATGGATAAGGTCATTGGCGAATTAAAGAAAAGTAACAAAGACGAATATCTTTCCATCAAGACGAGAAAAGAAATAACAAGAATTAAGCTCGACGATCTTCTTTTCATTGAAGTGGATGAACACGATTTGTCTTTTCACATCAAAGGTGATAAAAACATCACGATTCGCGGGAAAATCGGAGAATATGAAAAACTCCTTGAAGGCAAATCCTTTTTCCGTATTAACAATTGCTATTTGGTGAATCTTAAATATTGCCTTGATATTGATGTGAGCAAATCAATTGTCACTATCGAAGGCAAAAACTTATCGATTGCAAGAGGCAGAAAAAAGGCCTTCCTAGAACGGTTCAATGAATTTATGGGAGAACTCCTATAATGTATGACCAATATCACGCGGATGAGGCAATACTCTATTACCTTTTTCGCTTTGTGCTCCCGCTTTTCTTTGCCGAAACTATCACATTTATCAATGCGCCGAGAAGAAAGCATTGGATCGCTTATTTTATTTGCTATAACATTCTTTTTCTTGTCGCAAGCGTCGCTCTTCCTTATTACAACATTAACATCAAGATAGGATGGTTCAGCGTTGTCTTTTTGCTGATTTTCCTTTTGAGTTTCATCCCCTTAATCGGGACGTATAAATTAAAGATCACGGGTTTACTCTTCCTTGCTTTTTCTAGCTATACCGCCCAAAACCTGGTGGATAACCTTTGGACTTTGATTTATAAGCTTACGAATAGCGATAATCAAATTGTCGCTTTTGCTATTTATCTATCCTCTTACGCTATTTTCTATACGCTTTATTACTTTTTCTTTGTCCGCATACTTAAAGACAACAAAACGGTTAATATCGATAACAAAACCATCATACTTATCTCTGGACTATCCTTACTCATCGTTTATATCTTGTCGATGTATGCCCAACATCAAAATAATGGAAATACGGATGTGAGCACTCAGATTTATGCGGTCCTCGCTTGTTTCTTTCTTCTTTGCATTCAGTTCAACATCTTCCGTTCTAAAAAACTGAAAGACGATAAGGAAACGCTAGAAAAAGTCATCTCGTTTCAGCAAGACAAGTTCAATCAATCCAAAAGAATGAATGAGCTGATTAATATCAAATGCCATGACTTAAAACATCAAATCGAGTCTTTGAAGAATAGTGCGCAACTAGAAGAAGAAAGGAAGAAACTCGACGATATTAAAAAGCAAGTGGATATCTATGATAATTCTATTTCTAGTGGTAGCCCCATCATTGATATGGTGATTCACGAAAAATCGATGATTTGCCAAAAAGAAAAGATCCAGTTATCGATGATTATTCAAGGAGACAAATTCTCTTTTATCGATGATACGGATTTATACACCTTATTTGAAAACGCGTTGGATAACGCGATTAAAGCCGTTTTAAAAGAAGAAGCGGATAAACGAATTATTTTTATTAATGCCCAATATCGGGGGAATTGCTTACTATGCAAAATTGAGAACTATTGTTCATCCCCTCTTACTTTTGTAGACGGCTTGCCCCAAACCGATGGCGACACTCGCTACCATGGCTATGGCACAAAATCGATTCGATACATGATCGAAAAATATAACGGCCTATGCTCTTTTAAGTTAGAAAATAATCATTTTTCTTTAACAATGCTATTCCCGCTTAGAAAAGAACAAACTAAGTCATCTCAATAGCAAAGCAAGGAAATCGACAAAATATTTTTTCTTATTTTTATAGAATGTAACCACTTACATGCATAAAAAAGAAAGGAATTCTCTTTGTATGAAGAAAAAAAGAAAGATTTGCTTACTACTTTCTCCTTTGCTCTTCGTTGGTCTTTTGGCCTCTTGCCAAGTAGCAGGTGGCACTGAAATCAATGGAGATGGTGAATGGTATGGACTTGGGTTCCAAGTCGACCAAACTTGCCGAAAAGACTATCTAATCGGCGAAACCCCTTCCGTGAATGATTTCGGCGGCTTAGGGTATGATGGAGGGGATGAGGTCAAAGTAAAGTCGAGTGAACTTACGGTTGAACCAGCTCGCCCTTTAACGGAAGAAGACAAAACCCTTACCTTTACTTGGAAGGGGAATAAAACCGGCAAAGAATACAAAACAACTTGGAACATCAATGTCGGGAAGAAGCTCATTTCTCAATGCGAAAAGATGGATAAGGCCCCGGTGAAATATGTCGAGCCTGAACATACGTTGAACCATAAAGGCGGAGAAGTTGATCCAAATAGTGACGATAATGAAGTTAACACAATCGACACCTACGCTGCGACTCCTAATGGCATTCAAAATGTGAATTTTTCGGATGAAGAAGAATGCCTCGATAGCGTTTCTGATGGTTCGCGTTTTGAATTTAATTACACCGCTTCAGAGAAGGGTTTCATCCATATTTACGCTAGCGTTGCTTCTAATTCCATCATGTGGAGTGGTGAATACCCACTTGATTATGGAAACGACAAAAATGGTCCTATCTCTGGATCTCAGGCTTTAGATTTACAAAGCATCGTTACCATCAAAAATAACGAAAACGTTGTCGACGCAAAAAAATACGCTAGCATTGCGGAAACCGCCCTTACCAAAGACATCATGAAACCTTATGTTGAATCAAAGTCCTTCAACAATTGGTATTCCCCTCTTTACGCCGCTACCCACAATTTTGAAAGAAGGTGGCTAGGTGTTGTGCCGCTTGAAGTTGGTGAAAACGCAATTACATTGAATCTTCATGGAACCGATATGACTTGCCCTTGGGCTTATAAACAAATTGCGTGTGGCAACTGGGATTATATCGAACTCGACTATGTTGGTGAAAACGAAGCCTATCATCCAACTTCGTTACAGGTTCTAAAATCGAAGAACAACTATATTTATGGCGATAAGTACGATAAGAGCGCGCTTGAAGTTCTCGCTAGTGATGAAAATGGCGTCATGGAAGAAGTTAATCCTAACGATATTGCCTTAAATGAAACATTAGGATTATCGCAAACTAGCGTCACTCTTAATTACAAAGGCGCTTCAGTCGATGTTCCAGTAGAAGTTTCGACTAGTCTCCATTCTGAAGTTGGCGAAGATAATAGTGCGGTAACTTTAGACAAAGTTGAAAACAGCCAAGCAAAGAAAAAAGTTGCTTTCGCTGGATCTAAAAAATCTTATGTTAGTGGTTTAAGCAAAGGCGATTCTTTCAACTTTACGTACAATAATGGCAATAACCTTAGGGGGAAACTTGCTCTTTACGCAGATGTCGCTTCCGATCATTTTGTATGGCAAAGCTTAACGGACTTAAAACCTGAAATTGCCGGTGGGGGAGCTCGTTTCTCTAACGACATCAATCTAAAAGATAGGATTAAGGTTACCAATAACGGCACTGAAACCGCTCTTAGCGACATTATCGTGAAAGGGAAAGCAATCACAAAAGACACCGATATGGCTTCTGCTGATGCTAATTACATAAAAGACCCTTGGTTTGCCTCTTATTATTGGACTTGCGAACAATTTGAAAAGGTTAAAATTGCTGAAGTTGATTTAACTGAAGGGACCAATAATATTGAGATTTCCTTCCCTCATGATTGGGTGAGCGAAGGTATAAGTGGGAATGGCAACTGGGCTTCGATTGATTTCTATTTATTAGACGAAACCATTACTAGAACCCCAAAAGCTATCGTTACAACATCGAAAGCAAATTCCTTCCTCTTCGGCGAAAAATTCTCACTAGACGGGTATTCCTTCTCCGTAGAATACAATGACGGCTATTTAGAAGGCATTGATAATAGCGATGTAACGATCGTCGATGCTGATACCACTTTAGATATCGGCCAAACGGAAGTGAAACTCCGTTATAAAGAGACGGAATTTAGTGCTCCGATTATCGTCACGGATACTCTTACAACTAACTTGGGGCAAGAGGTAGATGGAACAAGCAACATTTATAACTACGGGAAAGTGAAATACGTTAAAGGCGAAAATGAAACAACAGATAATCACGCCCAAAAGGCAAATGGGCGATTAGATGTCGGAAGTTATCTAGAAAAAGTGACCATTGGTTCCTATTTCGAAATGGAAATCGATAGCCCTAGCGATAATGTTTCCGTGGAAATTCGTGGCGAAATCGCAACTAACGCTTTCAAGATGAATGAATCATTTACTGAAAGCAATGCACCATTTGAAGGCTACTATGGTGGTGGTTGCATTGTTGGTTCTAACGACTTGGAATTAGCAAAGTCACTCGACTTAACGAATACCGTTGGGGGAGTTACCACCGATTCCACCGTGAATCCAAACGCTATTGCTTCTGGTCACGATGTCACTAGTAACGACGAAGATTTAGCAAATAAGAGATTTGGTAGACTCGATGAGAGCGGAAATGTCAAAGCTAATGACAAATGGGATTCTTGGGGGCTTGGTACGTATGTCGCCACCGAGCAGTTCGAAGAAATCGTAATTGGTACAGTTACTCTAAAGAAGGGCAAAAACACCATTCGACTCACCTTTAAAGATGGCGGTCAAGCACATGGCGCATATTCTGTTGGCGGCGTTGCATGTGGCAACTGGAAGAGCATTACGATGAAAATTTCTAAATAAGGAAAAATAAAACAATGAAAAAAGATAATAAACCAAAGAAAAAGATGAAAGCGACGACTCTTGCGGCGATTTTGTTGCCAATCAGCGCTGTCACTTTGGCCGCGGCCATCGCCGTACCGATTCTATCAAATACCTATGAAGGAACATTGGATACGGTATTTGGTTCAGGGAAGCTCACTACGATTGGTGGTGATTCTTCCAAAGCTAATTATTACAACAAAGAGAAGGACGCTGATGCGACTGCAAAAAGCGTTGAGCATACCAAAAAGATCGCCGAGCAAGGCATTACTTTATTAAAAAACGATAATTGCCTACCTCTATCAAAAGACGAAACGATTAGCCCTTTAGGCTATAACTATTACCATACCGATAGCGTCGGGGGCTCTGCGAACTGGAATAATTCGGAAGTGAAAACCAAAAGCTTTGCCGAATCTTTAGCGGATACGTTCCACATCAATAGTGAAATCGATAACATTACGAAAAGCATTCGTACGGAAGAAATGGTAGAAAAAGCCGGCACCGAGCCAATGAAGGTGAAGGCTGTTAATAACTGGTACCGTTATTTATGGACGCCTGTGAGCGGCGCTTATGAAGGCAAAGAATCTTCTTTCAATAACACAATCGGCGTTATGGTTGTGGCTAGAAGGTCAGGAGAAGGTGCTGACTTAAAGATGGATGCCTTTAGCGATGGCACTAGACATACGCTTTCTTTGACGAACGGCGAGCTTGATTGCTTACGCGTTTCGAAAGCAAACGCCAAGAAAACGATTTTGGTCATCAATAGCGTTAATGCTTTTGAAATCACCGATGATATTGCCGCTTTATGCGATGCGATTATTTGGATGCCGCAAGAAGGTAGTGGCGGTGCCGAAATGATAGGGAAAATCATGTCTGGAGAAGTTAATCCATCTGGTAGAACCGTGGACACTTGGTCAAAAGATTTCCTTGCTGATCCTGCAAACCAGAATTTCAGTTTCAATAGTGGCACTTATGCAACAGTCGGGAACATTGAATTAATGTACTATAACAATGTCACCACGACCGATAACGTGACTCCTGGCACTTACGTTGAATATGAAGAAGGGATTTACGTTGGCTATAAGTATTACGAGACCGCTTATGCGGAGGCGCTTAACGGGAATTACGAGGGCTTTAATTACGACGAACAAGTCCAATATCCTTTTGGGCACGGCTTATCTTATACAACATTCAATCAAAGCTTCGTGGATAAGCAAATTGAAGGGAATAAAGTAACTTTAAAAGTTAAGGTCGAAAATACGGGCGAAAAAGCAGGTAGAGATGCTGTTCAAATCTATTATGGGGCCCCATATACGGATTTCGATAAAGCCAATAAAATTGAAAAATCCGCGAAAAACCTCATTGCTTATGACAAAACCGAAGTCATTGAGCCAGGAGAGTCTCAAGAGCTTACCTTGACGTTCAATGTCGATGATATGTCTTCTTATTACTCTAATAGAGACAATAAAGACGGCACGAGAGGCTGTTACTATTTGTCCAAAGGGGAATACGATATTTATCTAGGGAAAAACGCACACGATAATTATGAAACTTATACGTGGAATAATTTAGAAGACATTTTTTACGATAACAAAAACCCAAGAGAATCGGAAAAAGCCGGACAAGCGAAATTAGATAAAGACGGTAATCCGACAGACCAACCCAAAAAAGGCGATAAATTTGTCGCGGCAACCAATCTATTTGAGTCTTCTACCGCTTTCATGAATCAAAGTCATATTACCCAATTCACTCGCGCTGATTTTAAAGGAAGCTTCCCAACCGTTCCTACAGAAGCGGACAAAACTCTCGCGGACGAATTTAAGAAAGAATTTGATTCGTATAAGAAGGGCAATTTTGATCCAATCAATCACCCTGTTTTAGGTAATGGTCAAGATTCAAAAGTGAGAAACATCGAGCCATTTAAAGTGGAACAAAAAGGTTTGGATTTATCTTCCTACCGCGGTGTCGATTATAACGATCCAAGCTGGAACGATTTAATTCGTCAAATCTCATTCCGTAACGACCGCGATCGCGCCCAATTAGGCAAACTAATCGGGTATGGCGCTTATCAATCCGATAAGCTTGATGCGATTGGCAAATTCCAGGTTCAGGACTTTGATGGGCCGATGGGTTTCTCTACGTTTGGAAGCAAAAAGGATTATTCTTGGGCCACCTATACCTCGCAAGCCTTACTCGCGGCGACCTTCAATCCTAGACTCGCTTATGAAATGGGCTATCACTTTGGGCAAGAAGGCTTAGCCAATGACGTTCAAGGTTTATACGCTCCAGGACTTAATTTACATCGTTCCCAATTCGGTGGTAGAAACGCCGAATATGTCTCTGAAGATCCATTTGTCACCGGAATTGTCGGCATGAATCTTATCAGCGGCGCTTCCGATGGTGGTATTTATACCTTCATGAAACACTTCGCGATGAACGAACAAGAAAGTAATCGTATGGATATGATTATGACTTGGGCGACAGAGCAAACCATTCGCGAAACTTACCTTAAACCATTCGAAATTGCCACAAAATATGCGCGTCAAAATCTTAAATACATCGATCCTACGAATGGAGAATTAACGAGCAAGAAGATTAGAGCATGCAATGGTGTCATGACTGCTTTTAATTCCATTGGTCCAGTCATGTGTTCCAATAACTGGTACTTATTAGAAGGCGCATTAAGAGGAGAATGGGGCTTTGAAGGAATGGTCATTACCGACTACGCCCCACAAGTAAGCATTGATGCGATGATTCGTAGCGGGAACGATTTCTATCTTGCTGCAACGAGTAAGAGTTTAGACGCCCTGCTTACGGATTCTTCGTCAATCACAGCTTTGCACCGTATCCAAGACGCCGTAAAGAACATCTCTTATGCGGTTGTGAATTCTGGTGCCTATAATGGGATTGCACCTGGAGCAAAATCAACACGTAGTATCGCACCTTGGAAGATCTGGATTAATTATGTTCTCACATCTTCTCTTTATGTGATTGCCGCTGGATTAGTTATTACAGTCGGAGTGAAATTCTTCCTAGAATATCAAGATAAGAAGAAAGCAAAGCAAGAAACGCCAAACGAATAATGCGGCGGATAAAGAAGCTATAGCAGTGAGCTATGGCTTCTTTTCTTTTTCTAAAACCATTGACTTAATCCCGTTTCTTTCCCTACATTAAACGAAGGTCTTAATTGAGAATGGATATCTTGCTTAATTTGGCGAAAAAGACGCAAAAGAGGGCTATTTGTTTTGATTTTCTATCTATGAAAGAAGAGACAAAAAACCAAAAAGAGAAGTCAATACATTTCGATGACCTCAATCATTCGTTATTATAAGTGCCACGTTTTAGGAAATAAGAAGTAAAAGAAAAGACTTTTTAAAATACAATGTAACAAGTGTTACAAACAAAAACAGGGAAATGTTACAACGCAATTTGAATATATCAAAGATTTGGAATATGTTAAAACATTGCTTGATGCTAGTGATGAAACTCTAGCGAATTTTTTAGTTGTTAGTAGACTGACGCTAAATCGCTGGAGAAATGGAATTAGCGAGCCTTCTATCTTGAATCTTAAGAACTTTTATAACGTGATTTATAAAAATGGTATTCGCTTAAATCGTTTGAAAGAAGAGCTTTATCGATCCGATAAAAAAGAGGATCACGTTATTCTTTTTCATGGCGCAAAAGAAGAATTGATTGGAGAGCCTTCTATCTCTTTTAGTGGCGAGAAAAAAGATTTTGGGTCTGGTTTTTATATGGGGGAAGCCCTTTTCAATCTGAATCATTTGTAGCTAGTTATCATAAATCCCTCCATTTATGTAGGAAATTTCAATACAAACGGTACTAAAATCAAAACGTTTTCGGTTTCTAGAAAATGGATGATCCTCGTAGCTTATTTTAGAGGGCAACTAGGAATATAAAAGCTCCTCTTTCTTGCAAAAACTTTTAGGAGAACTAAAGGGGATAGACGTAATTGCTGCTCCAATCGCGGATAACACAATGTACTCTATTTTAGGCGAATTCATCGAAGGAACTATTACGGATCTGGAGTGTCTAATGGCGCTAGACGCTCTCCGCCTAGGGAAACAATACGTTTTCTTAAACGATGATGTCTTAAAGCGCAAACTAAAGATAAAAGAGCGGCCCTATTTTTGCGAAGAGGAAAAAGAAGCGATCAAAAATAGAAAATTGGAAGAATCAGAAATTGGCAAGAACAAAGTGAAGTTAGCTAAGCGCAAATACGCCGCCAAAGGAAAATACATTGAGGAGTTGTTTCATGAAAAAATTTGATTCAATAGGCAAGTTTCTCTGCGAATATGTTTCTCGGCTTTTTGCTTATCAAACCGAAAGAAAAGACGGTTCATCGAAAGTGTTTATCAAAGCGTTCGTTTATTCTTCTTTAGTAGAACAATTAGACAAAGAAGAATTTATGTTTTCTTCTATTGGCGTTCCTGAAGCGTATGAGATTTTGAAGAAAGAAAAAAATCTAAAGAGAGGAAAGGAAATCTATCCTTCTTTTGTGATGGCTTGGATTGGTTACATCATGAAATATTTTGCTTACACAAGAGGTATTAGTGAAAAGCGTGTTTACGAATTCGTGAAGCCAGATGAACTATATGCGATGTATGAAGCATACCACTCCCTTGATAATGAAGCTGTGGTGGCTAGAATCATCGAGGCAAAAAATATTAATTTATCTTTAGACAACTTAAATCTATTAAGGAAAATATATCGAGGGCACGAGAACTAATTTAAGCGTTTCTTGTTCATGAAGATAACGCATTATCATCGTAAAAGCGGTATGTTTTGTTGAATATATGAACATCGTAAGTATTTTTCTACGATTTAAGATTGATAAAACGAGATTGGGGTATCATGGTGAAAACGGTCCAGTTTTTTGTCCACAGCCCCTCCCTTCTTTTCGATATAGTAAAAAACAATACGCTATTTTGCAAAAAAAGCTTCGTTTTTCTTAAAAGATTGTTTCTTTGAGGTAGCATGGGCTAGGAATCCCTTGGATAAAAATATTCTCTTATTGCGATCAAAAAAGAATGGAAGTTCAAAACAAATATGACAAATAGAAAAGAAGCGTAACATCAAAGAACGAACACAAGCAAGCACTCTACTAACCCTTCCGCTTGAGTGAGCGTATTGAAAACATCTAAATTTCTTTGAGAGCACTCTCATTGAGCAAGAAATCGAAAACATGTAGCATTTTGTAGCCTTTTTCCAAACGAATCAGTGGGTTATTATCCATGGTTATCACAATCTTTTTATACCCATCGTCGAGCCCTCCGAAAGCGGAAATTTCTCGTTCTTTCGTTTTTGGATTTTCAATTGATAATGAAACCTGAATGTAATATAAGTCATCGTGCGTTCTAGCCACGAAGTCGATTTCTTTGGACGCGTTTTTGCCGATATCCACAATGTAGTTTCTTCGGATAAGTTCTAAATAAACAATGTTTTCCAAAATATGCGTCATTTCAATTTGCCGAAATCCAATTCTCTGGTTTCGTAAACCCATATCGCATACGAAATACTTGTTTAGCGTTTTTAGATACTCTTTTCCTTTTAAATCGAAGCGAGTTGCTTTATAAAACAAAAACGAATCACAAATGTATTTGAGATAATTCGCGATTGTCTCATTATCAACCGTTTTGTGGCCATTTGATTTTAGAGTGTTTGCAATCTTGTTTGGAGAAACCGAACACCCTATTTGAGAAGAAAGAAGTTCTAATAAGGAAGAGAAAAGCCCCTCATCGCGTATGTGGTTTTTCTCGATGATATCTTTGAAGCCGATTGTTTCGTTTAGCATCTTTAGATATTCGACTTTTTCATAGTCTTTTTCTAAAGTGGAGATATATGGCATCCCGCCATAGAGGATATATTCGTTAAATGCCTTTTGTTTGTTTCCGCCACGATTTTCGTAAAATTCTTTAAAAGATAAAGGGTATACGGGGATTTCAATCCCTCTTCCCCTTAATTTTGTGTTGATGTTGCTCGACAAAAGCTTCGAATTCGATCCTGTGATATACAAATCCGAATTAAAATCCGTTTTGATGCCATTAACGACATCTTCAAAGCCGTCTATCGTTTGAATTTCATCGATAAAAATGTAGTATTTCTCATCATCTTTGATATTACTTTGCACATATTTATATAGAGCGTCAGAATTCCTTAAGGATTCGTTTTTCTTCGACTCAAGGTTAATCAAAATAATATGGTTTTTATCGACCCCATGGTTCAAAAGATATTGATAATAAATGCTGAAAAGAAGATAGGATTTTCCGCATCTTCTGATGCCGGTGATAATCTTGGCGATGTCTTTATCTTTATAATCGATAAGCTTCTCTAGTAATAAATCTCTACGAATCATATGCGTACCCTCTTTCTTATTCCAACCGCAAAACTTTTATAAACAAATACTTTTACGGATTTTTAGCAATGGTAGTGCGGTTTACCAAAGGACGATTTTTGGAAAAATGCCCTTTTATGCTCAAATATTTATTGGAAAAATACCCAAAACGAAGATAAAAAGTATTGGAAAAATACCAGATGCGGAAGTTTTGCGGAAACATCTAAGCATTAAGAAGTTCCGTGAATTGATGCTGCTAAAACGGACAAGAAATGGCCAAAAATTAGCCCTGTGTCCACTTGCGAAAACGGGATCAGCCGAAAAGCACTTTTCTTGGTAGAGCAAGTTAACAAAATTAGCGGTGATGTTATTTGTTAATCTCTTTCATTATGTCGCTATATCTAAACAATATGTAATTTCCAACCGATTGGAAATCAATATCGATATCAAGACTAATTTCACGATGGATTGACTCTAATAAATCTAAATTAATCTTAGGAAATTCAATTTCCTTTAACCCCTTTTTGATTTTCTTTGATTTTCTTATTGTTTTTAAGAAGAAATTTAAAAATCCTTCTTGTTCGTCAGCGATTAAAGCAGTGGCCCTGCTGATCAAACATAGGTTATCATCGTAATTAGGAGCTAGAGAGATTATCTCCCCGGTTTTTCTATTCCTAAGTATTCCGCAATTCTCGTTATGCCTATCAATGTTATTCAAAGTAACGTCAAAAGCAATGAGTCTTAGGTAATCTAAGGCAATGTTATGATTGATTTTATTCAGGGTTTCATAAATAAATTCAATGTCTTCATTGTCTCCGACTAAAGACACCATTGGCTCAAAATTGACGCCTTTAGCGAAATTGTTTGTCCTTATGTACTTACTCTCGATTTCGTAATGGGCTGTTGGTAAATTCAATTTTTCAAATAGACGCGAATAAAACACTTCCGAATACCTTTCAAACGTTGATCCGACTTTATATAGCCACCAATCCCCATTGATATTTCTCCATCCTTTTTCATAGCTTCCGTTTGTAGTTAATTCGGGCGTTAAGATAAGTCTTTTTGGATAAATGGTTATAATTCCTTTTAAGGCTGTATCAAAAAAGATGTCGTTATTAAATGAAATATCTTCGTATTTTAGCTTGCTATGCTTTGGCTTAAACCAGTAATTATCGCTAATGGATGCGGCATAGGAGCATAAAGACACTAGCGTATCGTCTTTGACGTTTATGTTTAGCACCTTTCTTAGTAATCTCGAATTTGTTCTTCCGCTATCGATGGACCTACTTTTTAGAAATTCAGTGATGGATTTTGTTCTTTTTATGACTAGCGGACATAATTTATTAATCGAAGAAACTAGCACCCCTTTATTAAATTCTGCCGTAACTTTATTTCCTGACATGACATAACCGGTGTATTCTTTGGCAAATGTCGATAATCCAATCTCTTTATTTCCGTTACTTAGTAATTGCTTTATGTCTTTCTCAATTGTTTTTCTCTCTTCTATTTGTTTTTTGATTGTATTAACTTCCGCCTCATTTAACTTAATGGAGTAGTTCTTTCCGTTTTCCCGATATTGGTGATAAAAATAGACATTATTCTTAATTGTTTTTTGATAGACATTGCCTTTTGGCAATTCGTTTTTCCTATGTAACAAATCAAATAATGTATCCATGGGGGGATTGTATTAAAAGTTAACAAAATTAGCAAGGATGTTATTTGTTAATCGATGAATAATTCCGTAATTGATAATGTAATAACCTTTAGGAGATACTAAAACAATTAAGCAGAGGATCAAACACAAAAGCCCGCAAGGATTTCATGCTGGATTACTAGAAATTAGTCTAATAAATCATCCATATTTCCAAGTCAAAATATTACTTTTTTTGATAAAGGGGTAATGAAGGAATTTTGCTTGGTTTAACGAATGAGAAACTCGTATTTATCGGCAAATACACAGTCAAATTTTATAGTATTTTGCGTATTTGCCCCCTTGGATCATTTGGATTTTGTGGTTGCTTGAAAGTTCTCGCAACGACTTTTCTATCGTTGTTCTTGATAGGCTAACAAGAACTTCCTCAATTTCCGATTTTGTTATTGGTTCTTTTGAATCATTAATGACCCGAAGCACTTTATCGTAAGAAAGCCCTGGCATGGAATTAGTCTCGATAATGTACGTCGTTTTCTTGTATGCTTCTTTTAAGCACTCAAGCATAAAATGGACGAAATATTCGTAGTTGTTATTCCCTTCGTTCCAACCGATTGAGGATTTTTCCAAAGAAGAATAATAGGCATCGACATGATTCAAAATTACATAGGAAAGGGAATAATATTGGTCGACGTCATAGCCGTATTTTAAAGTATGTGGTGGTTGAATCCGATTTTAATTGCATATTCTTGGCGAAATATGTGCAATTAAAATTAAATTTATGATGATATCTTTGCAAATCAGCACTGCTTTAATTCTATTAGTCAAAAAAGCATAGATATCAAAAATAGATGTACGTTATTAAAAGCTTAACCTTATTGATGAGGGGATATTTGAGGAAATCGGGGAATGTTTTGAGGGGAATTCATGGATAAATTCTCCGAATTCTTTCGTAATTCCATTCCCTCTGGAAGTACATCATGGCAAAAAACGAACGGCAAATACGTTGAATCAGCTTTCAAAAGCCAATCACAATTAACTAGCCTCGATGGTTCTAACGGAACTTGGCAACAATAAAAGCGGCCAATCTTCCCACCTACTTTATTCCCTAATCACTACATAACGCACACACAAAAAGGAAGTTTTGTGAAATTAGCATGCCAAAACGATGGAAGTTCTGTGAAATAATATCTAAAATATTATGGAAGTTTTGTGAAATATAAGGAATGAAGACACATGATTACTGAATTAGACGAATACGAATTGGCCTTAGAAAGTGGCTTTTATCTAGAAAGAGACTGCTATTCAAAACTACTTTCTTGGAAAGCCAACAGAGCGAGGAAACATGTTGCTTGTTTCTTAAAAGGCGCAAGAAGAGTTGGGAAGTCCGTCCTTGCTTTAGAACTCGCCCACAAAGAGTATCGGTCTTTTATAAAAATATCGTTTGATAAAGCGTCTACTGCTATTAAAAATCTTTTTCTCGATTCTCTTGACGACCTTGATTACTTTTATGATCAGATCATGGTTGCCTATGGCAAAATGCTATATTCAGGAGAATCGTTGATTATTTTAGATGAAATCCAATTGTTTAAACCAGCAAGACAAGCCATAAAAACGCTTCTCCTTGATGGCCGTTATGATATTTTGGAAACCGGTTCGCTTGCCTCTATCGTAAAAGCAAGCGATGAAGAAGAGAATTATTTATTGCCAAGCGAAGAGGATACCATCGAAGTTCATCCGCTTAGTTTTTCTGAATTTTTGAAAAACGACAAGCAAGAAATAATGATTCAACTACTAAGTGACTGTGCGAAAAAGAATAAGCCATTAAACGCAGCGTATAGAAATATTTACCGCAAATTTAAGGAATATTTAATCGTAGGTGGGATGCCTAAACCAATACGCGTTTATTTACAAACTAAAGACTTTCGCGAAGCTGAAATAGAAAAGCAATCGATTATCTCCTTATATAAAGATGATTTGGCAAAGCAAAAAAGAGTAAATTCAAACTACGCTTTATCTATTTTGGAACTAATACCAAGCGAACTATCACACCACGATAGTCATTTTCATTATTCTCATATTGGCGAAAGCGCTCGAGAAAGGGATTATGGTGCCCCCATGAAGTGGTTAAGCGATGCCGATATTGTTACTTTGTCTTACCCAGTAAACGAGCCATCGCCGCTTCCTTTATTAACGCTGAATCCAATAGAATTTAAAGCCTATCTCCTTGATACGGGTTTGCTATATTCTCTAACATACTCAAATTCAGTCCATGATGAATTGTTCTATAAGCGGCTTTTACTCGATAGACTTCATATCAATGAAGGAATGTTTATTGAAAACTATGTAGCGCAGGCATTACGTCACAAAGGGAACAAAGTTTGCTATTACATCAAAAGAGATAAGAAAACATATAAGACAATCATGAAAATTGATTTCCTGTGTTTAAAAAATGGAAAAATTACTCCCATAGAAGCAAAATCATCAGACGATTACTCGCATGATTCATTAATCAAATTTAAGAAAAAATTCCAGTCTTTGGTCAACCAAGGCATCATTTTGTATGATGGGGATATCAAAACGAAAGAAGGCATTATTTATTATCCGGTATTCATGCTCGACTGGTTGTTTTGATCAACACAAAGTTCTCAAATAGGCAATATAAATCACCGTGTTTGCTGAATTTCTTCATGAAAATTAGTTAATAATCTCATCGTTCTATCCTTGGTAGCTGTCATCTTGACGAAAGCACTGACCTTCCCTTCTTTTCCCTTGCTCCATAGTTAAATTGAAGTTGAAACACAAACTCTTGTTACCGCAAAAGGTGCAATTAATTAGTGTCTAAACATACAAAAAGGTGCAATTAATTAACATAAAAAGAGTGCTAAAAGGTGCAATTAATTGTAAACTATGTTTGGAGTTTGGTATGGAAAGAAAGTATTTATCGAAATTAGTGGAGTGGCTTAGCGACCCATTTAGAAAGCCTTTAATGGTTTGGGGCGCGCGCCAAGTTGGAAAATCCTATTTAATTAAGGATCTTTTCGCGGAGAGATATTTCAAAAATCGTTATATCTATGTTGATTGCAGAGAAGAACATCGCTTTGTCGATTTTTGTGAAAGCCACGTGAATGCTAAAGAAGTGCTAAATTGGCTCTCGCTAGATAGAGGGATTGATATTGACAAAAATACCTTACTCATTTTTGATGAAGCCCAAGAATGCCTTCCGATTGTAACTTTAATGAAATATTTTTGCCAAGAATTCCGGGATATTCCGGTTATCGTCACCGGCTCTATGGTCAGAATAAAAATACAAAGAGAAAATAGAAAAAGAGGGATAGGGGATAAAAACAAATTCCTTTTTCCGATTGGCAAAATTAACCAGCTCACCATCTACCCAATGAATTTTGGAGAGTTTCTTCTGAACAAGAACAAAATCGTATACGACCGCGTTGTTGATGCCTTTCATAAAAAGATGGTTTTAGATGATCCCGCCCATAATAAAGCCATGGATATTTTCTATGATTATTTGCTTACTGGGGGCATGCCTGAAGCGGTCGATGCCTATTTAAAAACAAATTCATTCCAAAAATCGAGGGAGATATTGAAGGATTTGTATGACAACTATCTTGCTGATATGGATTTATATCAAGCTAGCCCAGAATCGGTCGTTCGGGCTAAAAAAATATTTGAGAATATCTATACGGAGCTGAATAAAGAATCGAAAAACTTCAAATCTTCTTTGATTGAACAAAAATCAAAAAATAGGGACATGAGAAGCCCTATTGATTGGCTCTCTTTAGCGTTCCTAGTTTATAAATCCTCATTAGTGAAAGAAAAAGTAACAACCCCGTTGATCGATTCTAACGAATCATTGTTCCGGCTTTATTTGTCTGATATCGGGATGTTCTCTTATCAAAGTGATGTAGAGGCGACGACATTTCTTTCCGAAGAAGGGAGAAACTCTCTTTCTGGCATATTTTTTGAAAATTACGTTGCTTCTGAAATTGTTGAATCGGGATCGAAACTATTTTACTGGAAGGGAAAAGGGGAGTCGGAATTTGAATTCCTCCTTCAAAATAAAGGCAATATTATTCCGGTTGATGTAAAAAAGAATAAGGGAACACTCAACTCGCTAGAAAAGTTTAAAGAGCATAACAAATTTGCTTATGCTGTAAAGATTTCTAATAACAAATATGGTTTTAATGAGGAAAGAAAAATCCTTACAATTCCTTATTATTGTGTTTTTGCTTTTATGGATTCTTTATCCAAAGGTACGTTCGAGCTACGCTAAGGCAAAACGATTCGTCTACTTTCTAAGATTTTGCTAAATTGACAAGAAAGAAACCCACCATCTCACTAATGGCAATTTTAGATTCTTCTAGTTCAGGGAATAGAGACACAAACGCGTGGGGGAGCTTCTTTTTGCCTTCCATATCGAGAAAGATATTGTCGTTCTCATTGCTAGTTAACGCCTTCGCGTAGTTTCTACTGTAGTGTCTTAAGAAATCGCCTTTCCCTGTGACTAAAAAGCAAGGTGGAAGAGAAGCGATAATCTCAGGATTTTCGGGATTTAGGCAAGGATAAAAAGACGCTTTCTTATAGTTAGCCCCATAGACGAGTTTTGGTAAAAATATTCCAATAGAATCTAACTGTGTCGTATAAAACATGCCGCTGATTAACCCAAGCGCTTTAATTTCTGGAATGATGGAACCAATACTTCCCATCGCTTCAGCGATTTTAGGGTTTCTTTTCATCGCGGCTAGATAAAGGGATAAATAAGCGCCCGCGCTATCACCAAAAAGGATGATTTCTTTTGAATTTTCTAATTCGCTAACCTTATTGATCCCAACGATAAGGGAGTGGAGGATTTCTTGAAATTTGGCTTCCGGGGCTAGAGGGTAATTAAGGCTATATACGATAAATCCTTCTTTTGCGAATAAGACATTTGATGCACGGTTTTCTTCTTTCTTACCAAGAAGCAATCCGCCACCATGGATATTAATTAGAACACCTTTGATTTCTTGATTAATGGGCTTAAGAACTTCCATTTTGTGACATGCTTTATTGTCACCAAAATAGTCAATGTTATCGACAAGAATAACGCCTTCTTTTAAAAGGTTTTCTTCATTAGGGACACCGCGTGAATTAAGCCAATCATCAAGTTGCTTTTCTTGCTTTTTGATTTGTTTTGCGATGAATTTTTCTAACATAAAGCTATCCTTTTTTCTTTCTTTAATTATAGGCGATTTGTATCGTTTTTATGATGAAAATCCGCGCAAAAACGGATTAAATGAATGAATAACCATTAAAAAATCCCCACTTTTGAAGTGGGGACATTAGTCGAATTTGAATTGATTTAACGGTTTTGGATTGCATCGATTGGCTTTTTGTTCGCGATTTTCGTAACTGGCAAGAATGCAGAAATCACGCTTGCTAGTAAAGAAATGCCTAGTAGGCACAAGACAATTAGAATGTTTGGCGACATGAGGTCAAAATTGAAATTGCCCGATTTTCCTAGTTCGGTGTTTATCACATACGACATGACAAACACAGCGATGGTGGACAATATGAAATTGATTGCTGCGATGATGAAAGCTTCCGAATAGAAGATTTTGAAGACATCGCTCCGTTTTGCCCCAACGGCACGCAAAATCCCGATTTCGCGTTTTTTGTTGTTGATGGAAACGGAAATGAAGTTATAGAAGAGGAGCATGCTAAAGACCGCCATCGCGATGCCGACATATAAGAACACTTGGGTTAACACCGTTATCATGCTCGCCGTGCTCTCTACGGTACTTAAAGCGCTATCTTGTATATTCATTCGCCAAGCACCATCAGGAATATCATCATACGACTTTGCGTCGACGAATACTTTCTTCTTTGCCATGTAAAGATCTAAGAAACGGCTTACCGCGTTTTTATCGCTGCCAAAGCCAATAAAGCAAGCTCTATTTTCGTTAGAGTAGCCGCCATATCCGTTCTTTCTCATTGCATCGCGGATTGTGGTTGCGTCTATTTTGGAGATACTTATGTAGGTGGAATAATATTCAACAGGTGTGAGGTCGATGCCAACCGCCTTAAACGTCCATTCTTCTTTTGGTTCTAAGCCGTTGTTCTTTCTTTCTCCGGTTGGGAGTTCTCCTGTGATTGAGGGGAAAGAAATGGTTTCAGTGATCTCGCTTAAGATTTCTTTTTGTTTTTTGACCCATTCCTTTTGGAATCCCTGATATTCTTCCGTGCTTCGCCCGGTTTGGATATCGAATAGGAAACTTCGAAGCGCCTCTTTTTTACTTGCCTCGTCTTCTCCGTAGTAATCTGGGAATCCTTCACTATTTTTGTATTTGTTATATAAAGCTTCAGTGTAAATTTTTTCGATATAGTCGCGTTGCGCTTGATATTCGCCTCTGCTTATCTTTTGATAGGCATTAGCAAAACTACCTTCTTCTGGGCTTTCCACCGAATTAGAATCCGTGATGTTAGCAAAAACATATAGAGGGACTAAAGCCTCGCCTTTGGATAAAGTGGCTTTGTTCTTTTCGAAATAGAATTCATTTTCTTGATGAGAAGGGAAATAGCCTAGGCTATAGTAGCCCTTATTGCTATCCCCGTTGTCATTAACGAGTTGACTAGAGATGGTGATATCACTTTCTTTCTGGCCTTCTTCGCCTTTAATGAATAAAGTCGTATGAATTGAGGTACTATATCCGTTGGATAAATTATTTAGCTCTTGATAATTGGGATCGACATAGGTGACGTTTGAAGAATTAGAACGATAAGACAATAGACGTTCTGGCAATTTGGTGTTGATGATGCCAGTAATGGTGTAGGTCTTATCTTGTCTACCCATCGATGAATAATCGTTGCTTGTGGCAGTTAATGAGGTCCCAATGACGTCATTATAGCTAATTTTAGTCGTAGTGACGCTGCTATTAGATAGTCCTAAATCCTCATAGGAATAATAAGCAAATAAAGATATTGCGCATTCGTTATTATTTTTTGGGAGTTCACCCGCTTCCAAAGATAGGCCTAGATTATTCAAGACATCGTTCCCATTAGAGCCTAGTGAAAGGGCGGATGTGAGATTCAAGGCATGGAACATATCTCTTTCTTGCTTGACGGGAAGAGAAACACGGCTGTTTTCAGCTTTATATACCTTTACGCCCGTTTCTTCGATTTTGCTGATTCGTTCGTTAGTCAAACCCTCGTCGTCATTTTTTCCATAAACCGTAGCAGGGAAAGAAGACATTTCATTTTTATCGATTGTGGATTTAAGCGCACTTTGCTCGCTAAACATGGATAAAGTCAAACTCGCGCCGAATAGTGAGAAAGCGATCGTGGATAATAGGATCGTCATCGCTAGACGGAACGGCTTAACGCGTAAGGATTTAGAACCCATTTTGAACGCGTGAGATAAAGAGAATTTGCTCTTAATTGGCTTAAATGTCCCTTTGCCCTCTTTGATTTTATTCGGATCAGTTTTTACGAATTCTTCGCGATTGCCCTCTTTATCGATTTTCGCCGCTTCGCAAATCGCTTCGTTTACGTGACTATCCGCGGTGATGAAAACATCGGTGCCACTTCTAGTGATTGCGTTATTGATAATAGGGAGGTCAGCGGCGGTAAGCGGCCTATTTTTGCTTAAGCGAATGATGTTATCTCCAATAAGAGACACGCCTTCGGCTGGCTTTACGCTCGCTAAGGAGGTCTTGCTGATATCAGAAATGACTTTTCCATCCTTTAATTCGATGACGCGGTCACCAAAGTGTTCGGCAAAGTCGCGGTCATGAGAAACAATAACAACGAGTTTTGTCTTCGATAGCTTTTTCAACGTCTCAAAGACTTGTTTGCCAGTATTGCTATCAAGCGCGCCAGTTGGCTCATCGCCAAAGATGATTTTAGGTTCCTTGACTAAGGCTCTAGCAATCGCGACTCTTTGTTTTTGACCACCAGAAAGTTCGTTTGGCTTCCGTTTTCCATAACCCGCCAAATCAACTTCGCTAAGAATTTTATTCACTTCTTCATCGGTGGCTTTTTTGTGTTGGAGCTGCAAAGCCAAGGCGATATTCTCTTTTACGGTAAAGTCGGAAAGAATGTTATATTCTTGGAAAATAAATCCTAGGTAAGTGTTTCGATAAGAATCCATCTCGCCTTTTGAGAAACTTTTACTCGATTTCCCGTTGATGATGATTTCTCCATCATCTGCATTATCAAGTCCACCCATGACATTGAGCAATGTGGATTTTCCTGAACCTGATTTACCCAAGATAAAAACAAGCCCTGTTTCAGGGAATTTCAAAGAAACGTCATTCAAGGCGTAAACCGGTTCTGCGTTTTTCACGCGATAGACACGTTTTAAGTGCCGTACTTCAAGCATCATAACTAGCCCCCTTTTATTTATTGCGGAGGTCATTATACTAGTTCTTTAATTAAATTAAAAAACATAATTGCGTTTCATAGGATTATTAGTGAATCTTCCCTCTACTTTTAGGGGTACGGCAGTGGGCCCAACTTCATGCTGATAATTTTGACAAGAGAATCTTTGCTGCTTAAAATTAACTCGGAACAAACCGAGTCTGAGGAAACCGAGTTATGACATTTATCGGAAGAGAACGTGAATTAGCCAAGCTAAAAGAACTATATTTCTCAAAAGGGCAAGATGGGATTTTGCTATATGGGAGAAGACGAATCGGCAAGAGCGAACTGATTAAAAAGTCGCTAGAAGGATGTTCAATACCGTCGTTATATTTTGAATGCACGGATACTTCTGAAGAAACCAACCTTTCTATGTTTTGCGAATTGATTGGGGATGCGTTTCATATTCCTACCCCTGCATTTTCACATTTTTTCGATGCGATTGAATATCTATTTGCAAAAGCGGAAACCATGCCGATTATTTTAGTATTAGATGAGTATCCTTATCTCCGTGAGAAGATAGAGGGATGCGATTCTCTTTTACAAAAGGTCATTGATAAACACGCGATGAGCGGAAATATGAAATTTATCGTCTGTGGATCGTTTGTGCAAACCATGAAAGCATTAGTGGGGGAAAGCTCTCCCTTGTATAAAAGGTTTGGGAGAGAAATGCCTGTATTACCAATGGACTATTTAGAATCCTCAATGTTTTATCCGAATTTTTCCTCCGAGGATAAAGTTAGAATCTATTCTGTTTTCGGTGGTGTGCCTTTTTATAACCGCTACATCGATGATAGAAAATCCGTCAAAGAGAATATCGTTGATCTTTTGCTCTCTAACGATGGTCGCTTTCATAATGAAGTGGAGTCGTCGCTTCGGATTGAATTAGGCAAAATGTGCAACGCTAACGAGGCATTTCTTGCCATTGGGAAGGGGTTTTGCAAATTCAATGACATCCTTTCTCAATCGGGGGTTTCTTCTTCTCCTGCTTTAGCGGATGTCTTAAAAAAGCTCACGAATGCAGGGCTCGTTCGAAAGATTTACCCAATTAACGATGAATCCGAAAAAAAGAGCATTTATCAAGTCGATGACCGCCTTTCTCGGTTCTATTTTCGATATTTATTGCCTCGTAAATCGTTCCTTTCTGTCATGAACCCTTATGTTTTTTATGACCGTTATGTCGCAAAAGATTTTGAAGAAATATATGTCCCTAAAGAATTTGAAAGCGTAGCGAAAGCATTCTTGATTCGGCAAAACTTAAAAGGGAAAATCGACCCGCCTTTGGAGCAAATTGGAACATATTATTACGATGATCCTATCAATCGAAAAAACGGGCAATTTGATGTCGTAACTTATAATGGCGAGCATTATTGCTTTTATGAAGTCAAATTCACTTCTTCTATGTTAAATCCTTCAATTTACGAAGAAGAAAGAAAACAAGTCGCGGATTGCGGTATCAAGAATGTAGAGCTTGGCTTCTTCTCTCGAAGTGGATATATCGGAAAATGGCCTAATGTGGAACGCTTTACGCTAGAAGACGTTTACCGCAATGATTAAGGCGATTGTGTCTTACTTCACTAACGAGTTCTAAGCATGAAACGTCGTTTATATGCGTTTTAAACGAATAGCGTTTTGTTTATCAATCACACCAGGGATAAATCTAATAGCGATGAGTAGTACACCATCGCTATATTATTTAGTGAAATTAACATTTTAGGAAGATATAATCAATCACCTTTATAGAATAAAGGTTGCGAGGAAAACGAAAAGGAGATTGCCATGAAAAAATCATTATTGATATTAAGTGGATTGATGGCTCTATGCCTAGTGGGGTGCGATGAAAATAGCAGTAATAGCAGTTCAAACACCGACTCTGACTCTGGCACTGATACAAGCCAAAGCCAGCCGACGGTTGAAGAAAAGGAATATTCTATTGTCGCTCCTAGCTCTACTAATTTAAGCGTTGGTGACATTTTGAATCTAGAATGTGCCTCTAAAAATGGCTTATCCTTGGATGGAATCACTTGGGAATCGTCTGATCCTAGCGTTATCTCCGTCACGCAAGAAGGGCGCGCGAAAGCATTAACTTCAGGGACTAGCAATATTACGGTTTCTAAAGGCGACTTGACTAGCGACCCTCTTACTTTGACGGTCGAATTCATTCCTGTGGAATCGATTTCTTTAACGAATGCGCCTAAGGCCATTTCCTTGGGGCAAAAACTTAAAATTGAAACGGCAATTTCTCCATCTACTGCAAATCAAAACATTGAACTTTCTTCTTCTAGTGATGCCTTGCGCCTTGACTCCAAAACTAAGACAATCGAAGCGATTAAGTTAACGGATGAAGAAATTACCGTGAAAGCGTACGCGAGCAAGAATTTCGCTAAATTCGCTGAATTCAAGCTCAAAGTGAATCCGCTTGATGAAACAAAGAAAGTGAAAATCACTTTTGATACAGGTAGTTACGCCCCGTTAGAGGCAATGAATGTAACCAAAGGTTCTACGATTGAAAATATTGTCTATGATCCTTTTAGCAATTTAACGGATAAATCAGCCGCGAATGACGTTGTTTTCTTCGGGTTCTATTATGATTCTTCTTTTGTTAGACCAGTGACATTCCCTATTACAAGCGCCTATAGTGACATGACTCTATATGCCAAATTCGTTAAGCTTGGTGAAGGGTCGCAGCAATATAGCTGGAAATATACGCTCAATGAAGATAAAAGTGGCTATAACGTAGATGGCATAACGACTTATATCACCAACGGCTCTAATCTTGCTTTTGGAATTCCTGCTTATCACGAAGGAAAACCAGTTACCTCCTTCAATAAAATCGGTAGGACCGATATTTTGGACAATGTGACTCATTTCGCTTTGCCAAACACTTTGACTTCTCTCCCTGAAAATGCTTTGAATTATTGGAAAAGCCTCACTTATCTATATCTTCCAAGTGATACGAAAATCACTTCTATTCCTAAAAGCGCTTTTAATTCGCTTAAGAAATTGACTTCTATCTATGTGCCTGATTCTGTCACCAGCATTGGTGAAAGTGCTTTTGGATCTGACGTATCACTCAAAAATATCCATTTGCCAAGCTCTTTACTAGAGGTTGGCGACAATGCCTTTGACGATTGCGAATCCCTCGAGGAATTGGATTTTAAATCCGTTGAAACTATCGGGGAGGGCGCTTTTATGAGCACAACGAGCCTTAAAAGAATTCATTTCCCTGCCAATCTAAAATCGATTAGTAATATTAATGTGTTTTTCAACTCTCGCACGATTGAAAGAATTGCTGTTGATCCTAATAACCAATTCTATTCTAGCGATGAGTTTGGCTCCCTTTATAATAAAAACAAAACCATTCTCTATATGGCTCCTAATGGGAGAAGTGTGACGAACGCTTATATCCCTAATACCGTTGAGGAATTGTTCGATAATGCGTTCACGGGCTCACAAGCCGAATTCATCAAAGTCCCCTCTTCTGTTAAAACCATTCACTATGGCGTTTTCGGGCGTTCAATGAATCTTAAGGGCGTATATTTGCCAACCAGCGTTAAGACGATAAAAGATAACATTTTCAGTATGTGCGATGCAAATAAGCTAACCATTTATGTTGGCTATACAAGCGCAGGGGTCCCTGCCGCGGTTAAAAGCTCATCCGGCACAATGGTCAGTGGCTGGAATAGTATTTGGAATCAAAATACCCAATATGAAGAAGCTGGCATTTTAACCTATGAAACGGTTTATGGCTTTCCAGAAAGCAGTTTTGTTTTCTAAAGGAGAACGGAAATGAAAAAAACGTATTTGTTATTAACTATATTAGCGACCCTGCCATTAGTCTCTTGTGGGGGTGAAGACTCTTCCTCGACTCCAACGAATCAAGAGATAAAAGAAACGACCGCGGAGAACGTTTTAGCGACATTAAACGAAATCAAAGCAAAGAAAAACTATCAAATCGATTACGCGATTGATAAAGTGGCTCAAAGAGATATTCTGACGGAAAATTATCTCTATTATCAAAGTCAAAAGATAGGCGCGGCAAAACTTGAAAATGTCGATAAATCCGTCTATCAAGACGATAAGATTCTCTATAGCTTCGAAGTATCTGATAAAGGGGAAGTGGAAGTAGTTCGTCCGATTGTAGATTCTAGAGGCGTTCCTTATTTTAATCCTTATCAATTAGATTATTTCCAACTTCTAGGCGAAGAGGGGTACGTTTTTAGCAATAGCGATTTTGCAACTTTCGGCGATGAAGGCGCATTATATTCTTCTAACGATTCCTTGATTTATATTGTTGCTTGCTCCGTTGGAAGAGGAAGCGCTTATACTAGTGGCTCTTATTCCGGCGTCGATTTCCTTTTTGAGGAAGACGGCTTGCACGTTTGCTTATTAAAAACCGACGATAACGGGGCACTAAAAGAGATTGATGGCACTAGAGGGGTGATTTCTAATATTGGAACCGCCAAGGACGATACGATTGAAGCGTTCTTTGCCCCATCTTATTCCTTAGGGGAAGAGCTAAGCGAAGACGCTAGCGAGATGCTTTTATCCTCTTCCTTGCATTCAGAGACTCGCATTAGCACTTACGATGGGACAAATAGAACGCTTTCGAACACTATTGTTGTTGATTATGACGAGAACAATTTGCGGGCGACTGTTTCTTCTTCCTCCGCTAAACAAGAAGCAACCTATTCACGCGGAAAAGACGGCAACGCGGTCAAAAAGTATCTTGATGGGCGCAATAAAGTCGCGGAAGACGCTTGGACAAGCGAAAGCTTCGACACCTATGTCAAAAAGTCCAAAGACTTCTTTAAACGCAAAGAATTCCGCAAAATCAACGATAACACTTACCGCTATTTCGGATTGGACGCTAACACCTTACTTTTCCCTTATTGCCAAATCGATTTATCTAGCTATAGCTTCTCTACAGTTGATGTCACACTTGGCGCAAACGGGAAGGTGAGCTCAATTGAAGCGACAACCGACTTAATCGCTAGTAGCAGCGATTCTTCCTCTTATTACCAAATGATTTTCGCTATCGATGGGTTTAAAACTGCTGATACTATTGCTAGCAAAACGCCATTAACGCCTATTCAAGGTATCGATAGTGAACTAAAGACTGCCTTTGATACGTTTAAAAACAAGAATAATAACGTCAAAATCCATTTTATCGATGACATGCTTGGCGGCGATAAATATCAACAATACACGGATTATTATTTCACAAGTAGTGTCATCCTTAGAGACATGAAGTATGCGGTAACTACTAGTAACCCTAATACCGATGATCATGAATATTCGGGCTATTATGAGACAGGGAATGGCGTTAGCGGCTTCTACATCAATAAAAAGAATGACACAATCGCTCCTACCTCGACCGCTGATAAAAATGATTCTATCGCGAACCATTGGCTTGATAAGACTTTCACTTTATCCACGGATGTTTTCGAAAAAGATACGAGCGATGAAACAGGAAAGACTTATAAAATCAGAGACGGCGTCGATGATATTTCTAATCAACTAGCATTCCTCAGCAATAAAGAGACGTCGAATCTTGATCCTAGCACCTTCGTAATGAAACTAGACGCTAGCGGCAGAATCAGCGAAATTCATTATACCTTCGTCTCTATGGCGACCAGGAATGCGACACTCACGTTTGAATATTCCTCGAATCTAGAAATCCCTACTTATGTAACCGAGAAACTTGCTTCGGTCAAGAAGTGGGTTGTGGCCGAAAATTGGGAGCAAGAAAACGAAGGCATCTACGATCAGCTTGTTGAACTATTTGGCAAAGAATTCGCGGATTTATTGCCGTATTACTTTACCGAAGACACCGTGACAAATTGGAGATTCGTCCGCGAAGCATCTTCCATTATCCTATACAATACTTATCGTACAGAATATTATTTCAATCTTTATTATAAAGGTGAACTTCTGAAGAAAGGATTCGACAAAGTAAGCGAAAATGTGTTTGAAAATAAGACTTACAAAGTCAGAATCGAATTCGGGAAAGACACGAGCGTCGGCATGACCCTTTCTAAAATCGACTAACACGAAACGAACTAATAAGCCGTTATAACTCCCTCCTGCGATTGGCGGGAGTTTTTTGATGTCTAAGTCACCTAAAATCGTAACAAATATTAATCGGAAGCGCTTACTTTTTTATCTTTATGAATTTAATTATTTTATATTAAAGAATAAGACTTGAAAATTAATGGAAATGTGCATAAATAATTTTTGTATAACGAGAGGAGAAATTATGAAAAACATCAAGAAAAAATCAATGTTGCTTCTACTTCCTTTGGCTTTTTTGGCCCTTACTGGGTGCGATGGGAATAACTCTTCCGATTCTACCGCTGGCGGCTCCCAAGGCAATAGCGATACTTCTGCTATCGAAAGTGAGTTCGCTGTCACGATTGAGGCAGTAGAAAACGGAACCGTAACCGCGAATAAAACCAAAGCGAAAGTGGGCGAAGACGTGGAATTCACCGTCACCGTGAATGAAGGCTATTACGTTAAGTCGTTCTTAGTGAATGACGTAGAAGTCGCTTTAACGGAAAACAAGGCGACAGTGGAGATGGTCGATGGTGGATTAAAGGCAAAACTAATCGTAACGGATAGCTATCCGGTCTCTACCATAGACGAGGCTTTCGAAAACAAAGTTAAGGGGCTTGATAACTTCAAATATGCTTTTGATAAGGATATGAGCGTTGAGAAGCTCCCCCTTGCTAAGACTGAAACCACAATCGATTTGGGCGGAAACACAATTACTTTTACCGGCGACGAATTCATCCATTCGCTCCAAAACGATAAAAAGGAAAACGTTCAGAAAATCACTCTTAAAAATGGCTCCGTCAAGATCAATTCGGAGAAAAACGTGAATAACTTCATCAACGCCACGAACGCGAAGAAATTTACGATTGATGGGGTCAAAGTAGAAACAGAGACAAGCATCTACACAGGTATCTATTGCTCAAGTTCAACGGATTTGTCGATTTTGAATTCGACTTTTGACCTAGACGCGATATTTGTCGTTGGCACCAATAACCTCGAAGGAAATAACGCCGGAATTTTGATTGATAATTCTACGTTAGTCGCGAAATCGGATAACAAAGACAACGCCGCTATCAATGTCAACACGGCTGGATCAAGCGTCACCATTAAGAATTCATCGCTTATGGGCGATAGACAAGCCGTTATCGCTCGTACTGGCACTTGGGCTATTGAGAATTCCGTTTTAACAACTACTGGCGCATGGCTAGAGAAGTCCCCAGAAAGCGTCAAAACCGATAATACCTATCTTGCTGGCACCTGGAAAAACGGAAACGAAGTCCCTTCTGCCGCCCTCGTTATTGGCGATAGCGTGGATAATGCATATAACGAGAACGTCGTTTTAACGGCGAAGAACACGGCATTCATTGCTCAAAAAGGACTAAAAGTAGTAACAAGAAGAGATACAAAATACTCGACAACCGTTACCATGGATTCCCTTACTTATAAAAACGCAAAAGATGGTTTAGATAATGGCAAAGGCGTAAGCCTCTCTTTAAGCGACAATGGCGAGACATTAACCGATCTTACGGCGACAGTTGAAGCAGGAGAAGGCGGAACCGCTAGTCTATCTAAAACTACTGGAATTACTTATGGCGAGAAGATTGATGTAACTGTGGCCGCCAATACTGGCTATAAAGTCAATAAAGTGACTTTGGTTGGTATTGATGGAGCAGAAACCGATATCACTGCCGCGATGTCTTTCAATGCTGGATTAAAGAATACAGTGAAGGTTGAATTTGCGGTTAAAGAGACTGGCGAGACAACCATTACGGCAACGGAATTAATTGTGCCAACCGAGGGAACCACAATTACCAGTCAAAACAAATTAGATGTTGAAGATGTCAAGGGCTTTAGTTTTTCATTTTCGCGCGTTTGCCTATTTTATGTAAGTAATGCAGATGTGCCATATGATCCCCCATACCTAAAAATTATGTCTACAAATACCTTTGTAATTAAGAATATCGATGGCAAGAAAATCAAAAAGATAGACATTCAATTTACTGCAGTCGGATCTGCGTATGGTGGCCCACTTTCCGTGCAATCATATAGTGGTAATGATAAAACTAATCACAATAATCTTTATTCCTCTAGTGCTGATAGTGCAATCGGTGTTTGGGAAAGCCCAACAGGGGAAAATGAGGCTAAATTTCATGTATCCGGTAGCGGTGCTACGATTGCAATTTTCACCATCACCTGCGCTTAATTTGTTAGAAGATTAAGTCTCTACACGAAGCACGTCTAATTGACGTGCTTTTTTAGTTTGACTAGGAAATTCTATTTGTAACCAAAGCCAAGAGAAACTGGTTCACTTTACCCAGCGTCTATTTTTGATGCTCTATTTAAGAAATACGCCTTTTTATCCCTGTTTTGCCTGGATATTCATAAAGTAAAGAAATAATCAAAGGATTTTTTCATTTTGAATCGACTCATTACGCATGATTTTGATGATGGTTTATATACCAACTATGAAGAAAAATATGCAAAATAGAAAACGCGATTAAGAAAAAGAAACCGCTTCCATATGCTTAAATAAACATTTTTCGCATAGAAGAAAGAAAGGAAGAAAATGAAAAAATTCACTTCAAACATTCTCAATGCGGCAGGGATGATTGTTTTAGCGTCAGCGGCAATCGTCGGAAACAACATTGCGATTTCCTATCAAACTAGGATTGATTCGCTTTTGACCCCGCCTGTTACATTGAAAGACGCCGAGAGTATTAAGCAGTCTCAAGAAAAAGGACAAGCTTTATCTAAGCAGATTGTTAGTGAAGGATCGGTTCTATTAAAGAACAAAGAAGATACTTCGGGTAAGAAAACATTACCTTTAGATGTAAGTAACGACAAAGAAAGAAAAGTTAATGTGTTTGGCGTTAGGGCAGCCGATTGGTATTACGGTGGCGGTGGATCTGGCGTAGTGCAACCGGAAGACGGAGACGAAAAGAAAAACGTCGATTTCTTAAAAGCGCTCTCTAATTATGGAAAAGGCGTAAATTATAACCGCGATTTAATTAAAGTTTATGAAGGCAAAGACAATGAGCCTTCCATCGATGATAGGAAAGTCTATTCTGAGAAACTTCTAAATGACGCGAAAGAATTCTCTGATGTTGGAATTGTTGTTGTTGGGAGACGTTATAGAGAATCAACTTGGGATTTGTCATTTGGCGATTTGTATCTCACTGAAAATGAACGAAAACTCATTGAATACGTTGCTAGTAACTACAAGAAATCTATCGTCATTATTAATAATGGTGGCGTGATGAATATGAACTTCCTAAAAGATGTCGATTCTTTAGGAGCGTGTCTACAAGTTGGCTATACTGGCACTAGAGGCGCAACGGGTTTGCCACCTGTTATTTATGGAGAAATTTCTCCGAGTGGAAAACTTGCCGATACCGCTGTATATGATTTCAAATCCAATCCAAATTATTGGTATGTCGGAAATGATAATCATGGTGTTTATTCTAATGATCCAAAAGACTATTCCGATAAGAATGTTTCATCCAACGCTTTCATGGATTATGTGGAAGGAATCTACGTTGGATATAAATGGTATGAAACCGCAGACGAGATGGGCGTGTGGAACAATATCGATAACGAATATGGCCAAGGATATGACGGCGTAGTCCAATTCCCGTTCGGTTACGGCATGTCTTACACGAGTTTTGATTGGACGCTTGATTCCGTTACATATTTAGATTCAGATGGCAAATTGACAACCACGATTGATGATAACACTTCAATTTCTTTGAAAGTGACGGTTAAAAATACTGGCACCGTTAAAGGAAAAGAAGTCGTTGAATGCTATGTGGAAACTCCATATAACCCACAAAACTTAGACACGGCGATTGAAAAATCATCCAGGGTTTTAGCGGATTTTGAAAAAACGGTTGAATTAGAGCCAAATGACGAAATCCAAGTCGAACTCAAAATGGATGTGAATGATTTTGCATCCTATGATTGCTATGACAACAATAAAAACGGATTCAAGGGCTATGAACTTGAAGACGGAAACTACAAGTTACACTTACAAACCGATTCTCATCACGCGAAAGAATTCAAAAATAATAGTGGCGTAGAATTAGTAGACGGCGCGATTAGTTTTGACATCAATAGTGGTGCTCCTGAGAAAGCGATTCTCATTAAAACGGATAAACACACAGGCGCGACAGTGAAAAACCGCTTCACTGGTGAAGACGCGATTGACGGGGCTTCTATTGACGGCAGCGACACTGATCAAAACATCAGCTTTATTTCTAGAAAAAATTTCGTTGACCCATTTTCTATCACTAAGCCAGAAGCTCGCGTCATGAGCGATAATCTTAAGAAATTCGTTAAATGGAGCAAAGAAGAAGGGGATGCCTGGGATAATGCCACAACCGATTATGACGGCAACCCATTAACGTTCCCAGAAATGAAATGGGGAAGCAAAGATACTTCTTATAAAGTTTATGACTCTTCCAAACAAGAAGTCACCGAAGAGGGCTATAAACTTGGCGCCAATTATAATGACCCATTATGGAATGACGTCTTGAATCAAGTGACCATCGCGGAGGCAAAAGACGTTATCGGCGATACATATGGCATCCCTGCTATTTCTAGCATTGGGAAGCCAGCCAATGCCGAAGCGGATGGCCCAGCTCAAATCAAAGGATATTCCAAAGCCGCTCCTCGTGGTGTCGGTTACCCTTCTGCAACTACTTTAGCCCAAACTTGGTCAAAAGAACTCGCTTATTCCTTTGGCTTATCTTATGGAGCGGATTGCCAGCAACTTTCGATGGCGGGTACTTGGGGACCTGGCATGAACATTCATAGAACCCCAATCGGCAATCGAAACTTCGAATACTATTCTGAATGTGCTGTTTTAAGCGCGAAGATGGCTACTAGTGCCATGAAGGGCCTTCAAAATACTGGCACCTATCCTTACATGAAGCACTTTGTCATGAATGATACTGAAAGTCATAGACAAAGACTATTCAACTGGAACACGGAACAAGCATTAAGAGAAGTTTATTTAAAGCCATTCCAAATGGCGATCCAAGAAGCGGATGCGCTTGGACTTATGACGACTTATGGGCGACTCGGTGCCGTCTACACCGGCGGAAGCATTGCCTTAAACACTGCCGTCACTAGAACGGAATGGGGATTCAAAGGATCCATCTTGACTGACTATGCGGGTGACGCCAATTCATCGTTTATGTATATCGACCAAGCGTTAAGAGCGGGTGGTGATATGGGTATGGGTATCGACCTTAATCCTAGTGGTAACTTCGGTTTCAATTATTCCGAAACAAGCACTCCTAGACTCCAATATCAAACGCGAGAAGCGGTCCATCATACTGTTTATACTTGGCTTCGCGCGATGTATACCAATAAGAACTACAATGCGAACGCGGATATTACCGAACAAGTGAAGCCAGGCGCGAAAATCGAAGGATTCAATTGGTGGAAACCAACCATGTTTGCCCTTGATGTTTTGATCGGCTTTGGAATTGCGGTTTGGGCGATATGCGTTTATTGGAACCAAGTTGAGGATTTATTTAGAAAAAGAAGCGCGAAAAGCGCCAATAACGCTACGGTAGAGAACATAAGTTCTAACGATAAAAAGCAAAAAGATTCGTCGAATAAAGAGAAGACAAAATAGTGAAGGAAAGAATTAATATGAAAACGAATAAAGCAAAATTAATCACCATCATCGCTTTGTCGTGCGCTGGGTTAATCACTGCAGCCTCTATTCCACTTTCTGCTTATGCCTCTTATTCCTCTTATCGAAATGGTATCATTGGGAATAAGAGTGATTCGAATGCTTCTAGTGGCGATTCAGCTGGCGATAGTTCCAATACGGAAAACCCAGAAGAAGAGCTACAGCTTGTAAGCATCGAAGCCAAGCTTAAGGATGGCGTTGGTTATTTCAATAACAAAAAGGCGAAACCAGTTGCGGACGATTTCATCGTGACTGCTCATTATACAAAAGGCGGAACGAATGTCGATGAAGAAATATATGACGATCAATACGACATGGAAGTTCCGGAAAACTTCTATTTAACGGGCGGCACGATTAAATTCACGTTTAATGGCAAAGAGACAAGCCTAGATTTAACGCTTACGCCTGTAGCAATCGCTAGCATAAATGTCATTAGCGATCCTTATCGAACTTATTACAAAGAAGGCGACGTTTTCGACAAAACCGGCATCGTCATCAGCGGCCTTAATAACGACAAGAGCGAAGTGTCACTCACCGAAGATGATATTGAGGGGCTTGATACTCCTTTAACTAATGGGCAAACCACTGCCGAAATTCATTTGAAGAGTGATTCTTCCGTTAAAGGAAGCATTTCTATCACTGTCGTTAGTGCTGCCTCTTTCAACGATGGAAGGCTTTTGTCCATTGAAGTAGCGCGCGGCAAGGCTCGCTTAAACGATGGCGCTGACATTAGTGGAACCGATATTTCTTCTTTGGAAATCCTTAGAAAATACGAATCCGGGAACAAGTATTTATCGAAAGCAGACAACCTTGAAGTCGCTACCACGGGATATACTGGTCGTAGTGGTGATAATAAGACCATCACAATTCGAGTGAAGGGTACCAATATCGCAACGGATATCCCGCTTTATATAGAGAATCCATGCAATTTCTCAGACGCTTCAGCGTTAACCGGTGTAACCGCTTCTACAGAAGAAACCTACCTTCTTAATAGTCAAGGCAAGGCGGTTTCTAGTGGGAACGCGAGCATTGTTCGTTTCGCACTTGACCCAGATAACACTACCAATCAATCAATTTCCATTAACGTTAATTCTAATTCTTATATCGCGGGTTCTTTGCAGCTAAAAGTTAGCAACAACGATGTAACTCTTGCGGATGAGAAATATGTCGCTAATGAACTCAAGCTAAATGAATTGTTTGAGCTGAAGGTCAACGGGCATGCTAAGTTCCTTAATGCCTCCGCGAAAACTGCGCTTACGAAAGATAGCAATAAGGATATCGCGAGCAAAACCTATACGGATGTCCTTATCAAGGATCTAAACTTGATTGCAGGCAATAATTCGATAGTCTTAAGCGCCAAGAAAGGTGCGAAGGCTAGTAATGTCAGCGTTGCAGATTTTGCCTTCTTAAGTGATGGAACTACCCCAACTTACGGGTTCTTGGATTACTTAGAGGTCACGGATAACGAAAAAGCCGAGGCTAACTATACCAGCATCACTTCTAAGCCGATTCAATATAAAGACGCTTACAAAAACACATACTGCGTTATTGCAGATGACGACTATTATTACGCGCTTCAAGCTAAAAGTTGGGATGGGAAATCCCTCACTATCACGAAAGTGAACAAAGAAACCTTTGAGATTGAAAGAGCAAGCGATGCCATTGAATATCCAGATGGTCCACGTTATCAAGAATACTTTAATATCTTCTTTAACGAGGATGGGAACGTTTGTTATAAAGACATCGGTGCTAACACCGCTAGCGTTTATGACAAAGAAACGCTCACGAGATTAGATACAAAAATCTCTTTCTCTTCCATAAACGAAAAGACCCCATTTAAAGTAACTTATAATGAAGAAAATGGCATCTATGCGGTTATGATTTGGGGATCAGACGTTAAGCTTTTTGATAAAAATGGCAACGAATTAAATTGCGCATTTAACACCAAAGGAGTGAAAACCAAACTCCCACAAGAAAACAAATTCTCGGCTGCCGGTATCACTTCTTATGGTGATTACATTATCGTCAATACTCGAAAGGATGGAGACAATCCGCTTCATCATGTTAGGGTGTTTGATTACGAAGGAAATCTTTTATACACATCCAATAGTGAGACGATGGCTACAATTGGTAATGATGGGGTTGGCCATGCAATCAATTATATTTTCAATGATAATAGTTGCTATTTAGTCACAAACAACTGGCAAAGCGGCTTCAATTTGCTTAAAGTCACCGTCAATCCACAATTTGCTAAAAAGTTCGATACTTCTACACTTGGTGGATATGCCGAAAAAGCAAAATACGAAGGGAAAACGGCTAATTACATATCTACGATCTTAAATCAAGATAATGGAATTGCCCCTACCTTAAAAGTGGGAGAGAATAACGAACGCTTTAAGAACATCGACTCCACGATTAATGTCGGTGGCCAAATCTATGCTTCTTATTCTACGGGCGGATCTCAATATGGCGTTATTTCAAAGCTTGATTTGGAAAATAAGACGATTCTTGCGAATTCGGATGTAATAACTCTCGGGGATGATGGCAATTATTGGAGCAAATCCAACACGCTTTTCTCGAAAGATGGCTATATCGGTATGGTTAACAATAGAAGCTTCACGATTACTTTCTACGATACCGAAACCCTAAAGCAAGTGGATAAAGACGTTGTCTCTTTCTCTGGCTTACCAGCAGGCACAAAAGTCGCTTATGTGACTTATAACGATTTGAATAAGAAATTCGCGATTGCGGATAGCGGTAATAATCTTTATTTTGCTGACGAATTCGGACGAGTGACTTCTAAAGTTGGCACACTTAACACCCCAAGCAAAGAAGAAGGCGATACGAATACCAATAACTTCAAAACCGCACAGCTTACTTGCGATAATGGTTACGTTTATATGCTTTACGCTCGAGACGCCGATTATAGCGCTTGCTTCAATATTTATGATTGGAACGGCAATTTCATTAAGGATGAAAAGTTCCATCTTAATGGCACAATTGACGCCTCAGGCACTAATAAACAAATTAATGTTCAAGCGATGGTCAATTATAACAACAAGCTCTACATCTCGGTTCTTCAATGGGGCTGGTCTGGTCAATTCCTATACGAAGTGACGTTAGATCAAACCATATTCGATTAAGCTTTGTAAAATTTGTTAATGATAAAAGGCACGACGATTTGATGCTCAAACTGAGTGTTAAAATCAGTGCCTTTTTCTAATTTTAGAATAGTCATAGACGTTTGTAGCGTTAAGCAAAATAGAATTCTTCCATCAATTAATTAGAAAAGTGCCGATAAATGCTGAATTAATTACATTTTTTGCTTTGATATTTTTGGTTTAAGAATATCCAACGAGTATACGAAAATGGCGTCCATTTAGAAAAAAAGAGTTGCCAAAAATGGCGTCATTTTGGAAAAACGAGTTATTGAAAATGGCGTTTTTTATGTATTCTATAGGCAAGGGTGTTTGGATATGTTTAAAAGAAAAGTCTATGATGAATTAAAAAAATGGAAGAGCGATAGCAATGGAAAAACGGCTATTTTGTTAGAATCTGCCATTTTATTTACTTCCGTTTTTTCTAGAACGCGTATAAAGATGATATTCCCGAATCAAAAATAATTCGAATGGTAAAAGCTAGCTGTTTGAATAAAAGCTCATTTTTGGTACTTTGCGCTTTACCTAGGGTTTTAAAGGAAATTACTTTGCGCTTTCCAGGTAAAAACATATATAATTACTTTGCGCTTTAAACATAAAAGTTAGATAAAAAAGGAATTTTCATGGAATTAAGAAGAAAAATTTTAGATCAACTAGTTCAATGGAAAGAAAACGACAGTCAAAAATGCGCTTTAATGATTGAAGGGGCTAGACGCATTGGGAAATCCACAATTGCTGAGCGTTTTGCGAAAAAATACTATAAGTCATATGTCTTAATTGATTTTGCGGTTGCAAGCAAGAATGTAAAAGATAATTTTTTCGATAATCTCGATAATTTGGACGTATTTTTTCAGAATCTTTCGTTAGAATACAATACGAAATTATATCCGGGCGAAACGCTATTTATTTTTGATGAGGTTCAAAAATTCCCAAGAGCCCGCGAAGCAATTAAGTATTTAATTCAAGATGGTAGATACCACTATATTGAAACAGGATCCCTTATTTCCATTAAAGAAAACGTCGCGAATATCGTAATTCCTTCTGAAGAGAAGAAAATCAAAATGTATCCATTAGATTTTGAGGAATTCTTGTGGGCAGCGAATGAAGAAATCCTTTTAGGTTACATCAAAGAATGCGTAAAGACGGAAGTCAAATTAAAAGATGAATTTCACAAAAAAGCGATGAGACTTTTTAAGGAATATATGCTTGTTGGCGGAATGCCACAAAGCGTAGTTGCGTATTTTGAAAATCATCGGGATTTTGATGCGGCGGACACAGCAAAAAGAAGTATCCTTTCTTTATACGAAGACGATATCAAAAAATCCGCTAAAAAATATCGCTCTAAAGTCGCCGCGATTTTCGATCAGATTCCCGGTTTTTTATCCAAACACGATAAAAAAATAAAGACAAGCTCAATCGAGAAAGACACCAAGTTTGATACGTATGATGAGCCTCTATTTTGGTTAGGCGATTCTATGATTTGCACTCTTTGTTACAAATGTAATGACCCAAACGTGGGTTTTGCTTTGAATGAAGATGACGCTTCCGTGAAGTGCTATATGGGTGACACAGGCTTACTTGTGAGCCATGCTTTTGCTGAAAACGAAATCATTTCCAAGGAACTTTATAAGCTTATCATGAATGATAAATTGTCCTTAAACAAAGGAATGCTTTACGAAAATGCGATTGCACAAATGATTAAAACTTCATCTCAAAAACTATATTTCTATACGCATTATTCTCCCGAAAAACATCGGAATGATATTGAAATTGATTTCTTGCTTTCTAACCAAAGCAAGACCAATCTCAAAGTATTTCCTATTGAAGTTAAATCTTCAAAGAACTACACGACAATTTCCTATGATGCTTTTAAAAAGAAGTTCGGAAAAAGAATTGGGAAATCTTACATCATTCATCCTAAGCCACTCTATAAAGACGAAAGAGGAATTCGGATTCCTCCCTATATGTTTCCTTTTTTCATCCAAACGTTTGATGGTGAATAAATGTTTATGCGCGATTCACGTTCTCTTTTTTGAAATTCGCATCAAATAAGAAAAGAAGAAAGAACTTATCTTTTTCTACGACGCATTTCATCTCCGCATCATATAAATCTATAATCATTTTCATCGATTTCATGCCAAAGCCATGGTAATTCGTGTCGCTTTTGCTTGTAATGGGTAAGCCATTGGGACCTAGTTTCAAAGCGCCTTGGAAATAGTTTTCGACGGAGACGCTTATTTTATTGCCCAAAACATTTCTCACATATAAATTGATGCAGCGTTTAGTAGGGTCTGTGACTTTCTTTGTCGCTTCGATTGCATTATCTAGCGCATTGCCGAAAAGCGAATACATATCCGACTCTTCCATGAATCCTAATTTCGAGCAATCCGCGAACACTTTTAAGGAGATGTTCTCCTTTCGGCAAATGAGAGTTTTCTCACTGGTGATAAGGTCAAAAGCGGCATTTCCCGTTTTCACTTTCGAGTCATAGATTTCCGCTTCCTTTTCTAAGTTCGCTAAAACTTTCTCACTCACGATTTGTTTATTCCACATCGTTCGGATTTGCTGTTTTAAATCATGAACTTTGATATTGATGATGTCGGCGTTTTCTTTGTTTTGTTCATATTGCTTCTTCGCCATCGCAAGTAGCTGGTTCGATGTTTCTAAATCAACCTCTAAATCCTTTTTATTCACGATGAGATAGAGGATAAAGAAAATCATGATGCAGGCGATGATGTTATAAACACACATCTTCGCAAGCATCGAGGATTTTACGCCTTCCATGTCGTAAATAATCGTGGAATTAATCACGACGTCGCTGAGTAAAACTAAAAATGAGACAATGGTGACATAGAAATTAGAAATGCCCGCTTTCGATTTACTGAGCTTATTTGCAAAGATAATCGCGACTAAGCTATAGACGATAGTATAGCAAATCACAAGGATCGAGGTGAGGATTGCGGTCATACTCGCATCTGTCACTTCGACAGGTGCGCTCCCATACGAATTAAAGAAAAGCGCATCTTTAATATCGAATACTTTCGTGATTAAAAAGAAGAGCTGATAGGCTAAGTGCTGGGCGGTATAAGCGTAAACTGAGATTAGAAAGATTCTTTTCCAAGAGACGTTATAGATGAAAAATAGCGATGCTAGACAAATCAAAAATAAGCTTAGATACATGAACGAGGAATACCACCATGTATAAGAAATAACGTCGAAAATCGGAAAAAGAACGACAAGGGTCATGCAGAATAGAAAAGACAAAGCGATTCTTAAAAGGAAGTTCTTTTTCTTTGGGAGTTCAGCGCCAAGAAGATACATGGCGATGAGTGTTTCAATTCCGAAAGCGATTTTGGTGAAGAAAAGTTCAGAAGTCCACATGACTATCCTCCTTTTCCGACGTATTCATTCACGGATTGGAGAAAGTCTTTCTTCTTTGAGCGGGAAATAAAAACGGTTTCGTTCCCGACTTCAACTTCATTACCTTCAATCGCAGTGATGTATTTGAGATTGACCAAATAAGAAACTGAACATAGAGCGAAAGAATATTTCTCTAATTCCTCGGCGAATTTTTTGATGGATCCATTCACGCGAAGCACACCGTTTGTGAGATGAAAGGAAAGGCGGTGGTTCTCTGATTCGATGAATTTAATGGATTCGATAGGAATTTTCCGACTAATGGAACGATTGCTATTGCCAATCGAGATGCATTCGGTGTGTTTATTTAGTCGATTCAAGGCGCGGTCTAGTGTCATAAACACATTATTATCGTCAAAGGGCTTTAAAATATAATCGAATGCACCGACCGAATACCCATCGATTGCAAACTGCGCTAAATAGGTGACGAATATCACGATGACATTGGGATTAGTTTGCCTAAGCTTTCGAATCGCATCCATCCCGTTCATACCAGGAAGCCCGATATCCATGAAAATAATATCGAGTGAAGGGCTCGCCTTATGCAAGAATTCTTCCGCAGAAACAAAATGGTCAATGGAAAAGGATTCTTTCTTGCCTGAAAAATAGGTTTTTAAAACGTTAGATAGTTTTTCAAACATCTCTTTTTCATCTTCTACAATTGCTAAATTATAGTGATTCATAATGGCGGCGGTTTTCTTTCTCCAATTATAGCGAAAAACTAGGAATTAAGGAAATAGAAAAACATGATTTTTTCAGGAAAAAACATCCGATATTTCCTAAACAATTATTGTTTTGAATCTCCTTTGTTTTTCGTGATTACATTTATCAATGAAGCTAGAAAAGGCGTTAATTACTTTTATAAGCCAATTGCCTACTAGATAACCATTAATAGAATTCATAAAAATCGCTTTGATAAAAAAGAAAGCCAAAGGAACTAAATAGTAGATACTTTATTTAATATAAATCATTGATTGGCACCATTTTTTGTGATGAGAAATCGTACGGTGTTGATGTAGGAAGAGGCGAAAAAAGAATGAGAGATATTTATTGCATTTCAATTTGGCATTAAAGTAGCAAAGGAATAAATAACATTTTCAAAAACGATAAAACAATAGCGAATATCGAAGAAACAACTTTAATAATTAAGATTGTGGCCTTATAGTTTTCTTGCGCATTTAAGAATATTTATGCCTAAGGAAGGAGTTTTTATGAAGAAGCGCGGTTTGAATTTGCTAGCTTTCGTCTTATTCGGTTCATTAATCGCTACAAGTTGCTCAAATGGCCCTATCACAAATAGGCCGAGTGGATACGAGACGTATTCGGTTTATCGCTTAGAGGGCGGGAATCTTTCCTATTGGGAATGGATTGAGGCGGGTCGCCTAGACGAAGTGGATTTATCAAAGGAAAGCATAGACAAGCGCACGATTGTTTCTAAGCACTTCGACCAAAACGGGCACCTAATTCTTGTTTTAAGCGATGGCTCTAGTATTGACGCTGGCACATTAGACAACAAAAGATGCAACGTTAGTTTTTAGATATTGAGTATGTTTTGGTAAACTAGGCGGGTTTTAAAAGGATTTTTAATCAAAATAACGAGTATTCGCTTAGGATTTTCTTTAAAATTTTTTGCGCATTCGAGTTAGCGATTTGTTCTTAAACGAAAGAATTCTTTCTTTTCAAGCGGTTTCTTATAGAAAGAAGGAGCAAACTTGGCTTAAATATTGTGTAGCGAAATCTCGCGCTTATTTTTTGACGCAATGAAATTCTTATTAGGAGGCAATGCGAATGAATGAAAAAGTAATTTTAACGGGTGACCGCCCAACTGGAAGGCTTCATGTCGGGCATTACGTTGGTTCTTTGAAACGACGCGTTGAACTGCAGAACTCTCAGCAATTTGATGAAATTTATATCATGATCGCGGATGCTCAAGCCTTAACGGATAACGCTGAGCACCCTGAGAAAGTTCGTCAGAATATTATGCAAGTCGCTCTCGATTATCTTGCTTGCGGGATTGATCCAAAAAAGAGCTGCATCTTTATTCAATCCATGGTTCCCGAACTTACCGAATTAAGCTTTTATTATATGAATCTCGTCACGGTTTCTCGCGTTCAGCGTAATCCAACCGTCAAAGCGGAAATTCAACAAAAGAATTTTGAATCGAGCATTCCGTTAGGCTTCTTTTGCTACCCAATTAGTCAGGCGGCCGATATTACGGCGTTTCGCGCGACAACCGTTCCCGCGGGTGAAGACCAATCTCCAATGATTGAGCAGTGCAGAGAAATTGTTCGTAAATTTAATGAAGTTTATGGCGATACCCTCGTGGAACCAGAAATCGTTCTTCCTTCTAATGAAGCATGCCAACGTCTCCCTGGAATTGATGGGAAGGCCAAGATGAGCAAATCATTAGGAAACTGCATCTATCTTTCCGATGATCCAGTTGTGATTCAAAAGAAAGTCATGTCGATGTTCACTGATCCTACTCATCTTAGGAAAGACGATCCCGGGCACACGGAAAATAACCCTGTCTTTATTTATCTAGACGCGTTTTGCAAAGATGAATACTTCGCTAAATTCTTACCTGAATATCGTAATCTCGAGGAATTAAAAGCTCATTATCGTCGTGGGGGCTTAGGGGACGTTACCATTAAGAAATTCCTCAATAACGTCTTACAAGAAGAACTTCGTCCAATTCGAGAAAGACGGAAGATCTGGGAAAATCGTTTAGATGAAGTCTATGCGATTTTAAAAGAGGGCAGTGAGAAAGCCGAAAAGAAGGCTAGTCTCACCCTTCGCGATGTTCGTCATGCGATGAAAATCGATTATTTTGATGACGAAAATCTCCTCAAATAAAACTTTCTAGTTTTTAATTTAAGTCTAGGCGACATAAATTCATCAAATTAGAGATGCCTCTCAGGTTGTTTTTCTATTGATTTTGTCGATGGATACTATCTTTTTGTTATTTTCATGGTTTTTTAAACACTGCAAAAAGGTGCAAAACGCTATCTGACAAACTATGCAAAAAGGTGTAAATTGGTATGCGTTGAAAGGTGCAAAAAGGTGTAAATTGGTAGTATAATGTCACTACAAAAAGATGCTTTAATTCTAAGGAGACATTCTTATGGAACGTAAATATTTAGCGAATTTACTAGAGTGGATGAACGATGAAGATAGAAAACCTCTTATGGTATGGGGAGCAAGGCAAGTGGGGAAAACCTACTTAATTGAAGAGCTATTTGCGAAAGTCTATTTCAAAGGAAAATACTTAAGAATCGATTTATCTGATGACAATGATTTTGTTGATTTCGTTACAAAGAACGACAACTTGAATAAGACACTTGAATATATTGAACTTCATTATGACTTCACTCCTAATCAGGATCACCTCCTTTTCTTTGATGAAGCTCAGGAATGCCCTGCCATTATCAAAATGATGAAACAATTTTGTGAAAAGAGGCGCGATATCCCTCTTATTGTCAGTGGTTCTTTGGTTCGAATCAAAATTAATCGTGACAACAAAAAAACAAATAAAAGGTTTTTGTTTCCTGTCGGGGAAATCAATCAGCTCTATGTGTTTCCCCTTACTTTCGATGAATTTTTGCTCAATTTTAGTAAAAGGAAGTATGACTTTATTAAAAAACATTTTGAAGATAAAACCCCAATCGACGCAAAAATTCATGAAGAGCTGATGGATGACTTTAGAACTTATCTTTTTGTTGGGGGAATGCCTGAAGTTTGTGATGTTTTTCTAAAAAACAAAGAAGACAAGATTCGCGCTTTTAAGAAAGTCGAGATGAAAATCAAAGAAATTTATGACGATTATCTTGACGATATGTCTCTTTATCAAACTTCTACCGAATCCACTATACGTAGTCGTCTTATTTACCGTGATATCTATAGACAGCTGAATAAAGAGAACAAAAATTTCAAAGTTTCACAAACGATTGATAAATTGAAAAACCGGGATGTCATTAATCCGCTTTTCTGGCTCACTACCGCGAATGTTGTTTATGAGTCTTGGAATTTAAAGGAAAAAATTACAGTCCCTTTAATGAAAGAAGACGATTCCCTCTATCGAATATATCTTTCAGACATGGGGATGTTCACTTATCAAAGCGGTTTGAATGCGATAACTTTTCTTAAAGACAAGGATAATGCTTTGTCAGGCGTTTATTATGAAAATTATGTCGCTATAGAACTTTCCGCTAGAAGAATTGGTCTTTTTTATTGGAAAGGGAAGCGTAACCATGAGATGGAATTTGTTATTGATGAAGGGGGAGCGATTATCCCTATCGATGTGAAAAAAGGAAGGGATTCTTTGGGATCGCTTGTTGAATTTCGGAATCATAATAAGAACGATTTGGCAATCAAAATTTCATCAAATCAATATGGATATGACAAAACGAAGAAGATTCTTACGTTGCCCTTTTACTATTTGCCCTTTTATTTGGATAAATTATGTGAGAATGGCTATCTAAAAGAAGATGAAAATTGTTAATATGCTTCGTTTTCAAAACTCCTATTTACCTTTAACGATGAACTTAAGTTTAGGGTAAATCATCGTGCATTTTAGCAGTCATTAACTTCTATTAACTTTTTTAGCGAAGATTAACTTCCATGAACTTCACTATACTTTAATTGGTATAGTTAGGGAAGAAAGTTGAGACTTTTACCATGAAAAAAGTATGCCTATAGGAATTGATTCCTTTCCTAACGTTATTACAAATTGCTATTACGTTGATAAGACAGACATGATTAAAAGCATTTCTGCTTTACCGATCGGGACAACGATTTTGTTCATTCGCCCCGAAGATTTGGTAAGACCTTAGCCCTATCCATGCTTGATACATTTTTTTAATGAAAAAGTGGCTAACGCGGAACGATACTTTCAAAACACAAAGATTGCTTCCTCTCAAGAATATCATTCATTAATATCTTCTTTGCCAGTCATCCATCTTTCTTTAAAAGATGTTGTTGGGAAAAGTTATTCAAGCATGTTCTCTAACTTTAAAACGATGATGGGAAAGGTTTATGAATCTTTTCTAGAACTAGAGAATAGCGGCAATCTTTCAAGTAGAGATAAAGAACTATATCACTCCGTTGCTAATAAAACTTTGGCGGAAGAAGAATATCCGTTCACTTTAAAATACTTGACGGAGCTTATCTATAAGCATCGAAACGTTCGCCCGCTTGTCCTTATTGAGAATATGATTCACCGATTCAAGTTTCTTTTGATTATGACTATTATGACGATGCAATTTCTTTTTTCAGGCTCTTTTATTCTTCTGCGCTTAAAGGCAATGATTATATCCATAAAGCGATATTGACCGGCATTATGGCAATCGCGAAAGAATCCATGTTCTCTGGATTAAATAATGTCATCGTGAATTCAACGCTTGATTACTCTTTCGATGAATATTTTGGTTTTACGGAAGAAGAAGTGGATACGCTTTTAAAAGAGTATTCTTTATCAAGCAAAAAAGAGCTTGTGAAAGAATGGTATGACGGTTATTTGTTTGGAAACAAAAAGATATACAATCCTTGGTCAACCTTGAATTTTGTTCAAAACCAAGGCGAAGTTAAGCCATATTGGGTTAATACAGGTGAGAACCGCTTACTAGCAAAGGAAATCGCGTCCGCTAATGAAGAAACGCTATCACTATTAAAATCGATTTGCAGCCAAGAAGAAGTGACTGATCGACTTGATTTCTCGATTAACTATCGAAACAATCTTGCTGAAAGAAAAACATTCCTTTCTTTGCTTCTTTGCTCTGGGCATTTGACTACCAAAGAAAATCTTGGATTCGGCATTTACACCGTTAAAATTCCAAATAAAGAAGTTGGTAGTGTCTTTCAGGAAGAGATTGTCCGCAATATCCCCGCAAAAGATTCTTTTGAAAACCTCTTATTGTTCCGCAACGCCTTTTTAAAAGGCGACACGGAAAAAATCGAAAGTTATTTAGAGAAGATTCTTCTTTCTAGCTTTTCTTATTTTGATTTTTCTAATGAAAAGAATTATCAAGTCATGCTTTTAACGTTAAGCGCTCTTTTCTTTGAAGATGCCGTCGTTAAAAGCGAGTCCCCACAAGGGGAAGGGAGATGCGATATTTTGATTTCACCGAAAAAGAAGGGGAAACCAGGCATTGTTATCGAGGTAAAGAATTACCAAGGGCATGTTTCTAGCTCTCGACTAGAACAATATGCCGCAAAGGCCCTAGAACAAATCGAAAAGAACGAATATCAAGAAGAACTAACGTTGCGCGAAGCCTCTCCTATTCTTTTCTATGGCGTAGCCTTTTCGAAAAAGAAGGCCAAGATTGCAAGGAAAATCATTTCTTAATCGTTTTAATTTCCTCCTTTCACGTTTCACGAAGCCTACTAATTTCCTTTTATGCGAATCAAGAAGTTGAATCCATTGTAATTTTTCATCGTTTGGTAGCGGTTTATTTATGATATATATCCGTTATCGTCTATAGTTTGATGGTAGAGGAAAAAACTATGAGTATTATTGCTACCCCGTATATCCCTGATGAAGATTACGATAACCCTGCCATGGTGACGGATTTCTATGAATTTGCGATGGCGAATTGTTTGTTTTTACATGGATACAAAGATACGACCATGGTTTTCGATATGTTCTTCCGCAAGAACCCAGATAATCTAGGCTATTCCATTTCATGCGGGCAAGATAAGCTCACGAAGTTTTTATTGAATTATCACTTCACGGAACGCGATCTTCTTTGGCTAAAGCACAAAGGAATGAGTGATGCGTTTTTAGCCTATTTGAAGGATTACCATTGGAAAGGCGATATGTATGCTTTAAAAGAAGGCACGGTTTGCTATCCACAAGTTCCGATGGTACGAATCGAATGCGATATGGTCGGGGCAATTTTGATTGAAACCTATCTTCTTCAAACGATGAATTTCCATTCTCTTATTGCGACAAAAGCCACACGTATCAGCGGTTTAGCGACCCACACAAAAAGAAACGTGATGGAATTTGGGACTAGGCGCGCCCAAGGGCAAAGCGCAGGCGATGATGGAGCGTATGCCGCAGTGTTAGGTGGATGCGTTGCAACGGCGAACTGTTTAGCGGAAATGAAATACGGCGAAGATGTTAAGGCCGTGGGGACAATCGCCCATTCTTTCGTGGAATTCTTCCCAGATGAATTAAGCGCCTTCCGCGCGTATGCGGATACTTATCCAAACAATGTCGCTTTGCTACTAGACACTTATAACGTCTTTGAATCGGGATTACCGAATTTACTCAAAATCGACGACGAATTGATTCAAAAATACCCTTTTGATCCATCAAAACGCGTCAAAAGCGCCCGGATTGATTCAGGGGACTTAGCCCGTTCTTATAAACGGATTCGTAAAATCCTCGACGCGAAAGGAAAGAATTACATCAAACTAATCGCGAGCAATTCCTTAGATGAGAAAAAGATGGCGAACATGGAAATCTACGAAGACGCTCATTTTGATTCTTATGGGGTAGGTGAGAATTTAATCACGAGTGCCACCGATCCTGTGTTCGGGGGTGTCTATAAATTAGTCGCGATTAAAGATAAAGATGGAAATTATCTTCCTAAAATGAAGTGCAGCGACTCTGCTAGCAAAGCCATTATCCCTGGTAAACTCATGGCGTATCGCGTATATGACGAAAATAATCAAGGACAGTGTGACGTCATTGCTTTTGACGATGAAACGATTGAAGAAGGCAAGGATTTGCTCATTTATAATCTCGATCCAGATGATATTAAACGAAAACGGGTTATCCATCTTTATAAAGTGGAAAGGCTTTTATATCCCTATATCGAAAAAGGAAAATTAATGGTGAAATTGCCTTCCATTCAAGAAAAGAAAGAATACGTTAAGGAACAATTAGAGCATCGCGTATGGGAAAGCGAATTGCGGCCAGAAATGCCTCACGTTCATTATGTTGATTTGACCGAAAAGGTGTATGAATGCCGAGAAGCGATGTATCAAAAGCTCCACGGTGGTAATCTATAGGCATGAAAGCATTGTTTTATGGGGGAGCGTTCAACCCCCCAACCAAAGCACATATCTATCTAGCGGAATTCGCTTATCAAAAGACACATTTTGACAAAGTGATTTTTGTGCCATCAAAAAGCAAATATATCCTTTCTACCGAAAAGAAAGAATCTTCTTTTTCAGAACTTGAACGGCTTTCAATGTTACGTCTACTTGCTTCATCTAGGCCTTTTATGGAAGTGAGTGATATTGAGCTCCTCTCTTGTGAGCAACCGCGAACCTACTTAACCATGAAAGATTTACAAAAAGAAGGCTATGAATTGAAGCTTCTTTTGGGGAGCGATTGGCTACATGATGAAACTCTATCAAAGTGGTGGTATCTAAAAGAAATCGCTTCCGAATTCGGCTTCGTAATTCTAAGAAGAAACCATGATGACATTGATTCGCTTTTTGCAAAAAACGAAACGTTAAAAGAACTTAGAAACCATTTCCTTGTTTTGGATTCCCCAAAGGATTTTCAAGATGCTTCTAGTAGCAAAGTAAGAGAATTGTGCAAAGATTTTTCGAAAAATGAAGCGGAAATCAAAAGCATGGTACCTATTGAGATTTTTCAATTTTTAAAGGAGAAAAGAAATGCTTAATCGTTTTTTAAAAGTGAGCTCGTTCACACCTAAGCTCAAATTATCCAATGTTGCTTTTAACACGAAAAACATTGAGGAGCTATATTTAAAGCATCTTGATTCCGCGATCGTTTTAACGCCTGAACTTTCTTTGACGGGATATACTTGCCAAGACCTCTTCTTCCAAAAGGAATTATTGGCGGGCGTGATTACTTCTTTGCTTCATTTAAAAGAAGTTACGAAAGATAATCTACTTGTTGTTGGTGCCCCCTTACAAAAAGGAAATTCCCTGTATAACTGCGCTGTATTTATGAATAACGGCCGCATAATCGGCGTTATTCCTAAGTCATATATCCCTAATTATGGCGAATTTTATGAAGCCAGGTGGTTTGCGAGTGGTAGGGGTATTAAAAACGATTTTATTGAAATCGGCTTAGAACCCATTCCTTTTGGCACGGATTTATTGTTCGTTGATAAAAATAGCGGCGCCACAATTGGAGCGGAGATTTGCGAAGATCTTTGGGTTGCGGATAAGCCTAGCACCAAAGCGGCTCTTAATGGGGCAAACATTATTTTGAATCTTTCCGCGAGCGATGAAACGATTGGCAAAAAAGAATACCGGCGAAATCTTGTGAAGATGCAGTCTTCCTCTTGCTATTGCGCGTATTTATATTGCTCAAGCGGCGATGACGAATCAAGCCAAGACCTCGTCTACTCTGGGCACAACATCATCGCGGAAAATGGAACCATACTTGCTGAATCGATTTACCCAGACTCCCCAAATGTTGTTTCTACGATTTTAGATTTGGATAAAATCGACTATAACCGCATCCATCAATCTACTTTAAATAATGAAGATGATCATTACCGAAGAATCCCTCTTTCTATCTCTACTATTTTTACCGGTGATGTAACGAAAGACGCCTTAGTTTTGATTCAATCCGATTATCATGTTTCGCGTTTTCCTTTTGTTCCTACTAACGAAGCGGAACGAAAAGAACGCTGCTTAGAAATTCTCTCGATTCAAGCGCACGGGCTTGCTACTCGCGTGAAAAATAGCGGCATTCATAAACTCGTGATTGGCGTTTCTGGCGGATTAGATAGCACACTTGCTTTACTCGTTGCAGTCGAAGCGAAAAAGCTGGTACCTACTATTGAAATTATCGCGATTACCATGCCTTTAGAAGGTAACACAACTTCTTTAACTTATCGTAATGCGCTTTCTCTTATGAAGGGATTGGGGGTTACATCTAAAGAAATATCTATCCGCGATACGTTACTAGCCCATTTAAAGAGCATTGATCATCCTTTAGGCTACGAAGGCGAAAGCGATGTGACTTACGAAAACGCACAAGCTAGAATCCGCACGTTGATTTTGATGGACGAGGCCAATCGTGAAGGCGGATTGGTTGTAGGGACAGGAGACTTAAGCGAATTAGCGTTAGGATGGTGTACGTATAATGGCGACCACATGTCGATGTATGGCGTTAATTCCTCCGTTCCTAAGACGCTTGTCCAATATATTGTGAAAACCTACGCGGAAACGATGGCAAGTGATGAGCTAAGAAAAGTCTTATTAAGCGTAGTGGCGACACCGATTAGCCCAGAATTAACCCCGAATCATAACGACAAGATTGCCCAAAAAACAGAGGATAAAATTGGGAAATACGATTTGAATGATTTCTTCTTGTTCTATACATTGCGGTATGGCTTCTCATCTAGAAAGATCATCACTCTCGCTTTGGTGGCGTATCAAGAATTGAGCAAGGAAGAGATTAAGAAGAGTTATGAACGCTTTATCCGCCGTTTCTATTCGCAGCAATTTAAACGGAGTTGTCTCCCAGATGGAGTCAAAGTCGGTAGCGTATCATTGTCTCCACGAGGCGATTTCCGTATGAGCAGTGATACGGATGTAAACGGAATTCTTGAGTCAGTTGAAGATTTATAAAAAACAAGCATCCTTGAGTTTGCTGAAAAAATCATCGAACGAATAGGATAGGGCAATCTGAGATAGATGCGTTCGGCGCACAAGCTGAACGCGAAATAGCATGCAAGCTTATCTATAAAACGGAAAAGTTTATACATACTAGCTTAAAAACAACATCGTCGCAGGAATTCACATATATTTTTTGTAATATTGGTAATAATGGTAAATGTTTCTATTAAGTGTAAAAATTAGTATACTTGCTGGTAAAAAATACCATTTAGTGATACAATCATGATCGTTGGTGCACAATATGAAATATTTCAAAGAATTGTCTCAGTTCAACACATTTACTATCAATGATGCTAGGAAAATAATAGGAAATTTGCCAGCGACGAAGAAATACATAAAATCAATGGTGGTTAGCGGGTATATTCATAAAATTAGGAAAAATCTTTATACCTGCTACGATGTTGGATTAAGTGAGGACTATGCAAATAGATTTCAAATAGGATCAGGGATCAATGATAACTCTTACATTTCCTATCATAGCGCCTTTGAATTTTATGGCTTTTATAACCAAATCTATTCCGAAATTCAGGTATCATCCAATAAAAGGTTCACCCCATTTGAATACAATGGCTACTCATATATTTGTTATGCGAATGACATAGATATTCAAATCGATACCATTCAAGATGTCAAAATAACATCCCTTGAAAGAACGATTGTCGATTCCATCAATATGCTCGGTAAGGTCATGGATATAGAAGAACTCATAAAATGTCTTGACCTCGTTCGTTTTGTAGATGAATCAAAGATAATGGAAATGCTCGGGGCGTATCATAAGGAAGTGTTATACCGCAAAGTTGGATGTGTCCTTTCTTTCTACAAGAGCGATTTAAAACTCAGCGATTCATTCTTTGAATCATGTTTGTCTAAAGGGGTAGTTTCCAATCACGGAAAAATAGTGAACGATGATGACAACCTTGTATATGATCCAACATGGGGTCTCTACACTTATCGTGATTTAAGAAATATATCTAACAAGGGAGGGAATTTAGATGTTTAAATATACGGCCAAAGAAATTAACAAAATAGCCAATGAAGCAAATTTTAATAAGAATACCTGCGAAAAAGTTTTGAGGCTGTTTTCAATTTTGAATTTTATAAGTCATAGTGAAATCGCGAACGCTCTGGCTTTAAAAGGCGGTACTGCTATCAACTTATTCATGTTTAATTTGCCTCGGCTTAGTGTCGATATCGATATGGACTTCAGCCTTCCTTTAGATAGGGATGACATGCTTTCTTATAGAGAAAAAATCAATTCATTGATTAGAAGATTCATGGAAAGTGAAAGATACTATCTTTCTGATAAATCAAAATTTGTCCATACGCTTGATTCTTATGTTTATTCTTATTCGACAGCGTCAGGTAGCAAAGATGTTTTAAAAATCGAAATCAATTACTCGGACAGAGTCCACGTCTTGAAAACGAACATTAAGGAATCAACGAATTCACTTGGAGAAACAGTCTCAATAAATTGTTTGGCCGACGAAGAACTTATTGGTTCAAAGATAAATGCACTTCTTGTAAGAACAACGCCAAGAGATGTTTATGATGCTTATAACCTTTTTAAGAAAAATGGTATAGCCGGCAACAAACTTATTAAAAAGATTGCTATATTCTATGTTTGCCTAGGAACAGAAATCCCTGTAAACTTCAAGAATATCCTTACTAATGCGTTAACAAAAATCAAAAATTTAAGTTTCCAAAGAATCAAGGAAACACTGATTCCTGTACTACATAAAGGAATCAGGTTTGATGTTGATGAAGTAGCGGCCTGTGTTTCGACCGCAATAAAGGAAATGTTTGTCTTAGATTCTGACGATATTGAATTCATTCGCAATATGAACAACAAGAAATTCAGTCCTGCGATTCTTTTTAAAGGCTATCAAGTCGAAGACGTTTCCAATCATCCCATGGGGATATGGAAAACTCGGTAGTCGTTCATGGCGTATTCTAATGATTAAAAATAATGGAATCTATGAAAGATAGATGCCCATTATTTTGCCATCGACAACATCTATTAGGTGCTCGTGCGGTTTAAATCTATTTTTAAGAATGCTAGTCTGAATTTTCTAGCGAGTCTTTTTAGATTGCTGCCTTTTATTTCCTTTTTCTTAACATCATATCGTCGATTAATTGCAAAGCCCTTCGATACGATAAACCGCTTCGAATATTAAGCTCAAGGGGTAAGTCTTCATATTTTTTCTTGTCGTTTTCTTTTGCTGGAATCGTTGATTCTAGATAGTCCTTTGGATTAAGAGCAAAGAAAGCCCGGATGTGTTTGCCAGAAATCGTTAGGAATACATACCGTTTTCGGTGAAGGGAGAAAGTAACTCCTTTTAGTGATACGCGGCAATTGATGCCGTAATCAATAATGTATTCGCGTAAGCCGTTATAATGCTTTTTTAGCGATTCATCGCTTTCTAAAAGCTTTCTTTCGAAACTTAGTTTTCTACGGGCACCAAATTTAGCGAAGCGGTCTTCGTCTTTATCGTTTATTTCTTTTAAAAAAGCGTCCCCATTGAATTGATTTGGATTGATGGTAATCGTTGACACGTTAGGGGCTCTATCTTCTTTTGTGGACGCGGAGCGGGGGTTAGGCTCGAATATATTCCGATTCGCCTCGAGCTCGCTTTTAATCGCGTTTCGAATGTCTTCTACCGTTAATGCGTCTTTCCGATTCGCTTCGATTTCATTTTTGATGACTTCGCGGACTTCGAGAATGGATATGGTGTTTTTCGACTTTGCATCGATTTCGTTTTTGATGATGCTACGAATCTCTTCTTCGGTAATCGAATGTTTGTTATTCACCGCCATTTCGCTTCTGATCACATTGCGAACCTCTTCTTCGTCGATGGTGTTTTTCGTTGCCTTAGTTAGCTCGTTTTGAATGATGTCACGTATTTCTTTCTCTTTTAAAGAAAAACTAGGAGCGAATCTTATTGGAGTATCTAAGCAAAACTCCCCTTCTTTTAAAGCAAACAGTGTTCTACTAACGATTACGATGCTAGCGATATCTAACGCCATCGCGAAATAGGTGAATATATTCCCTAAAGGGGTTGAAATGCCTCGCTCTACTTGGCTTGTCGCCAAGGTTAGCAAATATGCAAAATAGGCGATAAAAATAAAATCTGCAACGATAGGTAAAACGAAATCTTTCTTTTCTTTTGTTATGACGTGAGCAAGTAGCAAGATAATGCCAACGACATCAAGCAAGAAGATAAAACAGCTAATCAATACCCATTCTAAAAATACTTTGCCAATAAATGCGTGAGCCAAAATGGAGAACGCCCCTAAGGTTCCATAAGTGACTCCGTAAATGGTCACCGTTGGGATAAGGCTAGTAGCGCCACCGATGATGATGAATAGTAAGCTTGCGAGAAATAGACCGGATGCAAACTTGGTTATTTTAAAAAATGGATTCTTTTCAATCTTCATAATCGTTTCCTCCAGGTAAATAAAATTATTACATGGGTAAAGATAATTGAAAGGACAAATTTCTTATCATTTTGCGATAAATAATTATTTTCTTCTCTTAAAATGAGCTATACTTTTCTCGCTAAGAAAATCGCTTAGCATTAAATAATTTTGGGGTCGTTTCTGGTCTTGACGGGGATGTATTAGGCTTTGATTGCAGTAGCGTGATGAGCTTTAACATCGAACAACAATAACTGACAACAGTTATAAACCTTGGATGAACGTGGCTCCACGTGCATCCTTCGCTCGCGCTTAATTAGTATCCTACGGGATTCTCGGCATTGATCCGAGAGCAGCGTGTCCTCTATCTATGCGTCACTAGTAGATACTTCGGGCATAATATATAGTGACTAAGCTCATTCCTTTGATTAGGGGAAGGAGTCGAAAACCCCATAATCTCGCTTAGAGGACTCGATGGTATCATTCCTCTAAGTTAAATCCCGATATCGTCTAAACTGTAGACGTCATCGTTGGGTCTTCCTCGGACAGGGGTTCGAATCCCCTCGGCTCCACCAAAAAGAATTCTTTATTAGCCTGTTTTATTGCAGGATTTTGTAATATCTACGCTTCTTTTGTGCCAACATTAGGGGCTTTTTTATAGAGAAAATTATAAAAATAACATGGCTTTTGCTAGGATAATGATGAAATCGGTTTTGATTATGAATCGCCATTTATTTATTGATAAATAAGATAAAATACGCGGGTTTTATTGGCGTTATTTGTTTCTTCCACTTCTTTTGGCAGTAATAGCTATCGAAAGCGATTTGAGAAAGAACGGTCTTCTTTTACGGGAATAAGAAACTTAAAGATTTTGAGTGAGATTTAGAGGGAACACATTTAATTCTGCCTTATTGTGGCTAACGACAATTCTCTTAATGACAAAAATGACTTTGATAACATTAAGCAAATTCGCTTCTAACTGATAAGGATGTGCTCGATTTTCGATATGAAGCGCGAAAAACACTGAAATAGATTTTGAGGGCCTCAAGCTGAATGAATGTGTGGATTAGTTTTTACGTTCTTCCTTTTCTATTTCACTAAATTTAAATCGGTTATATTTGTAATGAAATTTAAGAAATTAAGAACTTTAATTTTTTGTTTAGATTGCCCTTATTTTTGAGGATTTGAAGAATAGATTGCTTCCACACACATAAAACTTGCTTGTTCATTTAGTACGTTTGCGTCTATTTATAGAAAGCGATTTGGCGAATGTGTGGTTCTATTTATAGCGGGGGCACTTTTAAGATGGACGACAATGAATCATCATACCCTTTGAAAAATCATTCAATTGCGGTTATCGATTTATTGGCTGGGGCAAACTTTTAATTCTTCTCATTTAATGTATCTGAATTGCATATACACGGAAACAATGTATAATAGTTGCATGATAAGAAGTTTTGCCGATAAAGAAACCGAAAAAATCTATCATCAGGAGTTTTCAAGAAAGATTCCACAAACCATTCAAAAGGTTGCTTTAAGAAAATTAATGATGATTGATGCCGCAGAACGCCTATCTGACCTTAAAGCTCCGCCTGCTAATCATTTAGAACCATTGTCTGGAAAACGTATCGTTCAGTGGAGCATTCGCATTAATGACCAATGGCGAATATGCTTTACGCCTAACATAAGCGGTTCTCAATACGAGAATGTTGAAATTGTCGACTACCATTAGGAGGAAAAAAGAAATGTCTGAAATCCAAACCCCAAAAATAAGCGAAATCCTGCTTGAGGAATTCATGAAACCCCTTGGTATCTCTAGCTACCGCCTTGCGAAAGATATTGATGTGCCCGTCTCCCGCATTCAGGACATCCTCCACGATCGACGCGGCATTACTGCCGATACTTCGATCCGTTTAGGCGCATATTTTGGTGTATCCGACCGTTATTTTCTTAATCTGCAAAATGATATCGATATGCGCGAAACCAAGGCAAAAATCAGGCCTATACTTATGCGTATTAAGCCGGTAGTGATTGCTAAGCAATAATTGCGATGTTCATGATTTGAAGAATGGATTGCCTCCACTTGCCTTTAGTTTTACGTCTTTTCTAGAATGCTATTTAGGCGAATGCGTCGTTCTATTTATAGTGGGGGCACTTTTAAGATGGACGACAATGAATCATCATACCCTTTGCAAAAGTTATGAATTATGCATATCCACTTATTGGCATCTTATCCGTTTTCATTTGCTCATCTCTAGAAATGACAATGATAAATGCTAAAAAATGACAATGAAGAATTCATGAAATGTTTCGGCGTTTTTGATTACTATTCCTTAGTCTACAAAATGACATTGATATCCATAAGATCAAAGCCAAAAATTCAGCCTATCGTTATGAACTGACGTCTAGCAAAAAGACTATGCTTTTCGTTCATGTTTTCGGTATTCGTCTATCACCAACGCCTTTTGATTTTTCCCTGTTCAAGAAAGTAAAAACAAAACAAAAAATTTTTTGGTAAAAACAATAAAAACATGACGATAGATAAGTGAGGGAGCATTTATGCGAACTCAAAAACATTTCTCCGGGGAGAATGGCGAAGAAAGGAGATTCGGGGATGGACATCGCGTCAATCGTGATGATTTTGATTCTCATCCTCCTAATAGAGAGTCAAAAAAATTCTAACGGCCGCAAAGGTCGTTAGAACAAAGACCTCTACCATTATAGCTTAGCCGCAAGGCTTTGCAATAATGGTTGCACTCTTTCCCCGGGGCCAATGTTAAAGCGATTAAATCGCAAAAACTATGGATGGCTTATCACCTTACAAAAATGTTAGCCATGCCTCTCTATAACCTTATATATATTTGAGGACGTTTTGCTTTTGTGATTGATTAGAATCGCGAATGTTGCCTATAGTGCACTAGTCAAGAGAAAGTGGACAGGGCACAGGCCTACTTCAACGACGAGCGATACGAGAGGAGGCTCAGCGCGAAGGCGGGGGACACCCTCTCCGTCGTCGTCGAGAACATGGGCAGGACCAACTTCGGCCCCAAGATGATGAGGAAAAGGGGATCACGGGCAACTGCCTCATCGACGGCAATATCCATTTCGGATGGGGCGCTTACCCGCTCCCGATGGACAACCTAGGGAAACTTAAATTCTCTAAAAAGGGCCTTTCTTCCGAGGACGAGTCCTTCTACCGGTTCCCGCTTTCTCTCGATGGAACGGCTTGCGATACCTTCTTGAGGGCGGACAACTTCAGGAAGGGCTTCGTCTTGGTCAATGGCTTCAACGTCGGCCGCTACTATGAGATTGACCCCCCAGAAGACTTTGTACGTGCCAGCCTCCTTGTTCAAGACAGGGGAGAACGAGATCATCCTCTTCGAGTCCGATGGCTTAAAAGGCGAGCCGATTATCGAGTTTGTAGATAAGCCTGACTTAGGATAAATATTTGCTAAATAGTGTTACTGATTAACGTCTAAAGTTTTAAGAAAATCTTTGATGAGAAAAGCGCAAAAATGGGGGAAGGTATAGATATGAGAAGAAAAACCAATATTGCCTTTCACGATTTTGATTCCAAAATGAATTTCCTTATATTTATCACTATTAATTAAAACTGAAAGCGATTTTGAATTGTTATTGCTGGCCTTTACTTCAATAGGCACTAAGTCATCTTTATGACGCACGAAAAACTCCTCTTGCAAAGTGGAGTTTTCTTTTTTGAAATAACGCAGGTCATATCCGGATTTAGTAAGAGCTTCGCCTACGATACTTTCAAAAAAACCTCCTTTGTATACATCGAAATTTTTGTTTTGACGGAAATCGAGCTGTGCTTCATCGTCGAGTTGGGAAAGCAGTAATCCACTATCGGCATAATACAAAACGCAGCAATCTTCGACGACGTTGCCTTTTAATGGAAGATTAGGAGTTTGGAGCGCACGGCTAATATTGATAATACCTGCATCCTCTAGCCATTCTAGTGTTCCTCGATAGTCTTTGAATTTTGCGCCAGAACGTACTTTGGAAATTTGGAATTTTTTGTTTTCCTTTCCAAGCTGAAACGGTATGGAACAAAAAACATTTTTTATACGTGATTTATTAAGTCCTTCTGCGTATTTACGAATATCCGCTTCGTAGCCGATGATAATTTGGCGTTGCAGTTCGAGTGTGTCCTCAAAAGTCTTTTTGGAGACGAAGTTACTTACGACGTTTGGCATACCGCCGACAACGCAATAATCTAAGAATAGATCGTCATACATTTTTAAGACAGCAGAGGAGAAAGGGGTAAGGGATTTCATATGTGAGAAGATATCGTCTTTAATGGAATCGTTATAGCCGAGCGCCCAAAGGAACTCCTCGAAATCAAGCGAACGCATTTCAATTTCCATGGTATACCCAACGCTGATACTTGATATGTCTTTATAGTTAATTCCAAGCATTGAACCGCTGCAAATAACATCATAATTCCCATCTAGGGCAAAAAATTTAAGAGATGTTGCAATATCGGGGAATTCTTGAATTTCATCGAAAAAAATAAGCGTCTTCTTTCGAATAAATCTTGCGTCAGGATTAATGCGTGAGATGTTTTTTATAATTTCTTCTGGCGAATAACCGTTTTCTATGATTTGCTTGTAAATTGGATCTGAGACAAAATTTATCGCTACGATGTTCTCGTAATGGCTTTTGGCAAAATTCATAATGGATTTTGTTTTTCCAACTTGCCGCGCCCCTTTTACAATAAGTGGCATATGCTTTGGATTTTCTTTCCACTCTAAAAGAAAAGAATCAATTTTACGCTTTAAATACTGCTCCATTCTCTTACCTCACTCATTGCCGACATTATATCATCTTTACTAAAAAATGAGGGAGTTTTTGCCTTATAATTCCTAAAAAATGAGGAAGTTTCATGTACGAAATGCTACTTTTATGAGGCAGAATAATGTCATAATTTTTTAACGTACATTTACAAATATTCATATAACCACTATAAAAACAAAATAATTATAATAAACGAATAAATAATAATTTAATTTTTATATATGCTCAAAAGTGCTCTCCCCAATTTGAAGCATTAATTAATACTTTCCCAGTCAATAGGACTATATAGAATTAGGGTTTTCATCGGTTTTTGGAAACATCAGCCATGTTTTTTGCTTACGTTTTCGTTCTCATCTTTTCGCTTAGTTTCATTAAATTCGCCTAATGGTTACTCCTTCCTGCGGCACACGCATCGGGGAAGACAAATGAAAAAGCGGTCCTTTTAGCAAATCCTGGCGAGCTTTGTAGGGATATTTAAACTTTCGCGGTTATTTTGTCATTTAACGCAATCATTAAAAAAGTCGTTTTTTATGGCATAATACTACAAAATTAACGGAAAGGAGAAAAGCGGCTACGAAGACTGCAACGAGCAAAAAAAGAATAGTTCTTTATGCCGTATGCGCGTTTTTCTTTTGTTTGGCAGGTGTATTTCAGGCGTTGGATTCAAAATCCACTGTAAAATCTTTAATAGAGGACGATGAATGACTTACTCTTTCACTCCAAATGGCTGGGACGATTATCTTTATTGGCAAGAAAACGATAAGAAAACTAGAAGAAAAATAAACGATTTGTTAAAAGACATTGCTAGGAATGGCGTCGATAGTGGGATTGGAAAGCCTGAACCTTTGACTGGAAATCTCGCGGGATATTATTCTAGACGGGTCGATGATAAGAATAGACTGGTGTATAAAATCGTGAATGACACCATTTTAGTGTTATCCTGCCGCCTTTTTGGAAGAAATGGTTCTAGATAATTCCGTATACATGAATTTTTATACCATCGAAGATTTAGGTGAAAAATTTGTTTTCATTTATG
>DKCV01000028.1 GCA_002449265.1 Caryophanales bacterium UBA6865
CACATCAATTGAGAACTAACAGTGATTCTAGGATCTGCCCCACAGATTTATTTGCTTTTCATCGCTAATGCGAATATTTTCACGATACTATTTTATTCCTATGCATCGTTTGGAGCGATTGCTTCGATTTTGACCATCTTTAGGCTTTCCGATTAAAGAATTTTATTCTATTCTTTGGGCTTTTACTTTCGCGTGATAAACTACTTCTCGAGAAGGGGAGTAGCGGTTGCTCAACTCGTCAGCACGCCTTTATTACAAGGCCGGGAAGAGCAGGGATATCCCACGCAAGACCTTCTAGTGGAATTTATTTCCTAGAAGGAGGTACTCTTATATGCATGAAAATCATTCCATTAATGAAACGCTTTCTATTTTGGGCGTTGATGAAAAGACGGGATTAACGCAAAAAGACGTTGACGAGCGCTTTTTGAAATATGGCCCTAACAAATTAGAGGAAGAAAAGAAGAAAAATTGGTTTTTTGTTTTCTTAGAGCAATTCAAAGATCCAATGATTTTTATTTTATTAGGGGCGGCTATTGTTTCTTTGGTGCTTAATGTTTTAAGTGCTTTAAAGACTAGCGAAGGCATCCATTTTAAAGATTTTGCAGATGTGATTATCATTTTCGGCGTCATTTTCTTAAATGCAATCATTGGAACGGTGCAAGAGACTCGTGCGGAAAAATCACTTGAAGCGCTTAAAAAGCTTTCTTCCCCAACGGCGACGGTTCGTCGCGATGGCTCTTTAAAAGAAATAAAAGCAGAAGAACTTGTTCCTGGCGACATCGTGATTTTAGAAGAAGGACGCACGGTTCCAGCGGATTTGCGCTTGATTAAGGGGTTTGCTTTAAAAGCAAATGAATCCTCTTTGACAGGCGAATCTCTTCCTGTTGAAAAAGATCCAAACATCGTTCTTACCGAAGAAGTAGGAGTTGGCGACCGCCTTAATGTCGTTTATAGTAGCACCCCAATCGTGTATGGGCGTGGAGAAGGGGTTGTTATTGCAACTGGCAAAAACACGGAAATCGGCAAAATCGCCTCGATGCTTTCTAATGATGAGAATGAAGACACTCCACTTCAAAAGAAACTAAACCAGCTTTCGAAGTTCCTCGGGTATTTAACGCTTGCAATTGTCGTACTTATGCTTGCCGTTTCTCTTACTTATGATGCGATTCGTGGAACAATCGCTTCAGAATGGGATAACGATTTGCTCGATGCCGTCGGACTTGCTGTCGCCGCGATTCCAGAAGGGTTAGCTGCGGTAGTTACGATTGTTCTTGCTAACGGTATGAGCAAGATGATTAAGGTCAATACGATCGTTAGACGGCTCGCTAGTGTCGAAACTTTGGGTGGCGTCTCCTATATTTGTAGTGATAAAACCGGTACCTTAACGCAAAACAAGATGACGGTTGTTGCCGCTTATACTGACGAAAAGCTATTTGAAAAAGAGCATCTCGATTCTTCTATTTCCTACTTAGCGGAAGGCATGGCTTTATGTAGCGACGCTAAAATCGAAGAAGGGGCATATGGCGATCCTACTGAAATCGCTCTTGTCGAGATGGCGAGCCGCTTAGGAATGAAGAAGTCTTCGCTAGAAGAGAAAAAACCACGTGTAAATGAACTTCCTTTCGATAGCGTGAGAAAGATGATGTCGACCGCCCATCAAAAAAATGATGGCTCCTATATCATTTATACCAAAGGTGCGATGGATCAAATCTTAAAGCATTGCGCTTTCATTAATATCGGCGGAAATGTTCGAAGCCTTAATGAAACCGACCGGAAAAATATTGAAGACGCTGCGAAAAAGATGAGCGAAAAAGCGCTTCGTGTTTTAGCTTTGGCGTACAAAAAAGGCAGCAAAGAAATCGAAGAAGAAAACCTTACTTTTGTTGGTTTGGTCGGGATGGTTGACCCACCTCGCCCTGAAGCAAAAGACGCAGTCACGACGCTTAAAAAAGCCGGCATTGTCACAGTCATGATCACCGGCGATCACAAAGACACCGCTTTTGCTATTGCCGAAGAATTAGGCATTGCGAAAAGTATAGATCAATGTATGTCAGGTGATCAAATCGATGCTTGTTCCAGAGAAGAATTGCAAGAAAAAGTAAAAACGATTCGTGTTTTTGCACGTGTTTCCCCTTCTAACAAAGTGGAGATTGTTAAAGCCATTAAAGCCAATGGATTCATCGCTGCGATGACTGGAGATGGCGTCAATGACGCCCCGAGCTTAAAAGCAGCCGATATTGGCATCGCGATGGGAATTACGGGAACTGACGTTGCAAAAGGTGCGGCGGATATGGTTCTTACTGATGATAATTTCGCCTCCATTGAAAAAGCAGTGGAAGAAGGACGAGGGATTTACGCGAATATTCGTAAAACCATTCTTTTCCTCCTCTCTAGCAATATTGGGGAAGTCGTTTGCATGTTTATCGCCATCGCGATTGGTTTACCTGCCCCATTAATCGCTATCCATCTTCTTTGGGTGAACCTAATCACAGATTCCTTGCCTGCGATTGCTTTAGGGAGCGACAAGAAACCAGATGACATCATGGATGAAAAACCTCGCGATCCAAAAGAATCGCTTTTCGCGCATGATGGCTATTCCATCACATTTGGCTATGGCGCTATCATTGGGATTGCTACCTTAATCGCTTTCTTAATTAAGCCTTGGGCAAATGGCTACTTCTCTCCAAGCGATATCAATACTTACTTATCAAGTTCAGTTGAAGCATTGGAAGAATGCCAGAGTATGGCTTTTTGCGTTCTTTCGATGGCGGAGCTCTTCCATATGTTAGGTATGACGGATACAAAGCATTCTGTGATTCGTGTATTCAAAGATAAAAACCCACTTCTATGGATCGCTTTCTTCTTAGGAATGGGCCTACAACTTATGGTTATCGAAATTCCAGGTCTAAATAGTTTCTTCAAGGTATATCCGCTTCACGATGAACCATTAGATTATCTTTATGTCTACGCTTTAGCCTTAACGCCGTTACTCTTCCATGAAATTGTTGTTTTCATTCGCTTCCTCAAAAAGAAATTCGGGAAATAATAAATGATTTTCCTATTTCTTATCTTGTGAGAAAAAGACAAAGGGTTTATATTAATCGGGCTGCCGTCTTAGCTCAATTGGCAGAGCAACTGAATCGTAATCAGTAGGTTGGTGGTTCGATTCCGCTAGACGGCACCAATTTGAACCTTAGCCCCGATAGTTTCGGGGCTTTCTTTGTTTAGTGTATTTCTAAGACGGATAGTTTTAATCATTTGCTTGATCAATTGCTTAGAGGAATTGATTGTTCATCATTTTGGTTTAGCGAAATTTAAGCCATATCATTAATATTATTTTGGAAACTGCCTGAAGTTTCATTTACCCCCTTGCTAGAGAGAAATGCCTTGCCTATAATATTCGAGCGCAAAAACGCAGGTTGGGTGCTTAGCTCAGCTGGGAGAGCATCTGTTTGACGTACAGAAGGTCACAGGTTCGAGCCCTGTAACACCCACCAACTTGAAAGATTGGAAGCTTCGGCTTCCTTTTTTCTTTCTTCTTGTGGACATAAATACGGAATTATTTATAATTATTCCGCTGCACCTGTAGTTCAATGGTAGAACACCAGCTTCCCAAGCTGGTTACACGGGTTCGATTCCCGCCAGGTGCTCCAATTGAATGCTTCTTGGCTACGATAGGTGTGGCCAAGTTTTTTCATTTAAAGAAAGGGCATCAAATTTTCATATAAGATTAAGTTTGTTCTTTTTTCGATTTCATCTTATGATTTAGGCAAAGAGGTAATGATTATGGCGGAAAAGAAAAACACTTACATGGTAAACAAAAGAGAAGATGGAAAATGGCAAGTAAAGATTATTGGCAGTGATCGCGCCATTAAATTATTTTCCACAAAAGCGGAAGCACTTGATTACACCAAAACTATGGCGGGTAACACCGAAAAAGGAATTGTTTTCAAGCCAAGCAAAGGTGCGAATAAAGGCAAATTCACCAAAGCAAAATAGTACTTCTAAGCTTTCATATTTTTTTGTTTCTAAAAATAACGGGTTATTTCCTCGTTTCTTCCTTAACAGGAAATAATGTTTTTGATAACATAGAATTGTAAGAAGTGTTTTGAGAATGACTGACGGTAAAGGAAAAATCTTCTAAATTATCACTTATGATTCGCGACTTTAGTTCCATTAATAATATTTTGTCTCTAGTCTTTGGACTGTTTTTGTTTGTTATTTTCGACGTTGTTGCTTTTTGGCTTGTGAAGCGCAAAGTCCCGAGAATCTTTGTGATTGCCAATGAGTGTTTCATTCTCATCGCATGGATTTTTTACATGGATTTCTTCATGTGCGCAGCTTTATCTATGCTTTTAGTTGGCACACTTGTGACAAGCTTCACCAATATGACTGAGATTCGTAAATTCACCGCGAACGTATTAAAGGGGAAAGCGTCTTTTGATTTTTTTCATAAAAAACAAAAGATTCAACCTGAAGCGATTTATGACCGCGAAGACGTTTTTAAGAAAGTTGAAAGCGCGATTCGCATTTTATCCAAGCAAAAGATTGGCGCCCTTGTGACGTTTGAAAGAAATGATGATTTAAGCGATATCATGAAAAACGGAACGATTCTTAACGCGCCAGTTAGTTCAGAATTGATTCAAACCATCTTTTATCCTGGCACCCGCCTTCATGATGGAGCGGTGGTTATCCGCGGGGATAAGATTGCGGCTGCTAGTGTTTACTTTACGCCTACCAATCGTCCTTTGACTGGAAAATATGGCTCCCGTCATCGTGCTGCGTACGGCATTAGTGAAACAACCGATTCCGTTACGATCGTCGTAAGCGAAGAAACAGGAAGAATCTCGATTGCCTTCCAAGGCGAATTAACTCCTGTTGCGCCAGATGATTTATTAAGAATTTTCGAAGAAGACATGGCTACGGTTACTAAAACCCCTAAAACCAATGCCTAATCATTTTGCTTTTTAGATATTCGGATAGAGAAAGGTCTACACTTTTTGTGTTAGACTAATCTTACTCAAATTACGAGTTCAAACTAACTATTAGGAGGATATTATGTCAACACCACACATTAACGCAGCTAATGGGGCTTTTGCAAAAGTCGTTCTTATGCCAGGTGATCCTTTGCGTGCACGCTGGATCGCCGAGAATTTCCTTACCGATATCAAAGAAATTTGTTCTATCCGTGGCATGGTTGGTTTTACAGGATTTACCAAAAACGGGAAAAAGATTTCCGTTATGCCTAGTGGTATGGGCATGCCTTCTATTGGCATTTATTCTCATGAGCTATATACCGAATATGATGTCGGAACGATTATCCGCGTTGGCACAATCGGTGCGCTTCAACCTTATGTGAAATGCCGTGACTTATTATTAGGGGAAGGCGCTTGCACCAATAGCAATTGGATGGGTCAACATAATTTAGGCGGAGCGACGTATAGTGCGATTGCTTCTTTCGATGTGCTTCTTGCTGCAAGCGAAGAGGCAAAAAAGAAAGGTGCAACCTATTACGTAGGAAACATCCTTTCTAGTGATACTTTCTATGATGCAAATCCTGAGATTTGGAAAAAGTGGCAGGCTCTTGGCGTTTTAGGAACCGAAATGGAAGCTTATGCTCTTTATGAACAAGCCGCACTATTACAAAAACGCGCCTTAGCCATTTGCACGGTAAGCGATTTAATCTATGGGACCGCTCAAATTTCTCCAGAAGAGAGACAAGAAGGCCTTAAGAATATGATTGAAGTCGCTATTGCGACAGCTGAACGCTTTGCTGACTAAAAAGTAATATGCCTTATTTTGGTAAACTGACTCTTTTCATTACTCTTTGTTTAATTTGCACGTTACTTTTTTTGGTGCTCTTCTTTTATCGTCCCTTAAAAGGATGGATCATTCGGCGAAATGTCACCCGATTTTATTATCATCGCGTAATGAGAGAAGCTAGGATACACGATTATTACCTTGTTAATGATGTCCGTTATAAACTTGGCGGTAGCGACTATGTTTATATTGATCACGTTTTAGGCGGTGATAAATACATTTATGTGATTACTGACGTTTATTTTGAAGGCGCAGTCAGCGCTAGAAATGATGATGCCCATTGGGTGAATTATCTTAAAAACGGCAAAAAAATCAAAATTCAAAATCCGCTTATGCTTTCAAAAATTGCGGTGGACCGTTTTTCGAAAGCGAGCGGCATTAACACTTCTTTTCTTGTTGGCATTGTTTTGGTGAATGACGATTGTTTTGTAACTCCGTTTGAAAATCATCGTGGCGAACCGATTTTTACGCCTTTATCGCGATTAGGAAAAGTTGTATCGACCTATGAAAAAGACAATGTTAGCCCATTCGTAGGAACGGAATTAAAAAACGCGATGATTGCTTTGCATGAAGAGAAGGTTAGGGGATATGCAAAAAGTAAATAGCAATAGTGGCTCTCTTTCTAAAGAAGCTTTTTCTCTTTTCAAAAAGAGATTTTTGTATTCTTTTCCCATTACTTTCGGCTTCATTTTATTATTTGTCGCGTTTCTTGCTTTTGGCGTATTTTTCCCATATACCTTATGGATCAGCGTTCCTTTCCTGCTTTTACCGTTATGTTTTGCCTATACGCTTTCTTTAAGCGATGGGCATCAAGATAACGAACTATCGAATCAAAGAACAATTGCCTACTTTTTATCTTATTTTCGCACTCCGTTTTATGGCTCTTACCGCGTGATACGCAATTTCTTCCTATCTTTGTTTTGGACTATCTTATTCGGAATCGCCCTCTATTTTTGCCTAGTTCCTATTTACTCTTCTTTATCGCAGGAATTTGTTTCCGCGTTTACGAGTTTTAGCGAATATCTTGAACAAAGGAATTACGAATCAGCGGCCTATTTAATCGTAAACGATGTGAATATTTCTCACTTCTTCCTTTTATATAGTCTATTGAACTATGTCTTTTTCACTTTGAACTTCTTAGCGCGTTTACTAGGCTATTCTTTAAATCCGTTTTTCCGTTTAAATTTTGGTTATGGCCCAACGGGGTTATCCAACCATATTTTTCAAGGTGGATTAAGGATAAAAAGAAGTGAATATTTTCATGATTACCTTTCTTCGACTTGGTTGCTTTTTTTGCTCTTCCTTCTTTTTGATGCGATGGGCGTAACGATAGGTTGGTTTTATTTTTTGCCTTATCTATCGCCAATCGGAATTGTTACTTTTGGCATTGGAGTGGGCTTTCTAGCAGTCTCGCCATTTTTATCCTATTACGTCTGGTTTCTGAATTTGTTGAACCGAAAATACGAATCGACGTTCATTGATTACTACATTCATCTAGCGGAAGAAACCTTCCTCGCGGCAAAAGAAGCAAATGAATTAAGCGAAGAAGAAATGAAATATTACGAAGATCAGATTGAAAAAGGCAAAAAAAGAAAAGAAGACATTGAAACAAAGAAAGACGACGAAGATGATAAAAATAGCTCCGGTAAGTGAAGTTGCAATCGGGTTTTAATAATAAAAAATGCCGATTTTCATCGGCATGATTTTCGAGTGGAGCAAGTGACGGGAATCGGACCCGCGTGTCGACCTTGGCAAGGTCGCGTTCTACCATTGAACTACACCTGCACTTGCTTTAAGCACGAGTAATTATAGAGAATCGTTATCTATGAATCAAGGGTGAAAAACACAAACTTCGCGCCCTATCGTAGAAGAAAGAGGAATCCTCGCAAGATCGTGATTTTAATGATTGTTTCATTTTGAAAATAATAAGAGGAACTAAATTCTACACCCTGAACTTCTTTCTAAAGAAAGAATCAATAGAAGTAAAGAGGCGATTAGACTATAATCACTTTGCTTTAAGGGAGTGAATTATGGCAACGACAAACGATTTAGCAGAACTCTTATTTCCGGAAGTAACCGGAACAATCGAGGATTTGGAGAAAAGATATCCTCCTAGAAGTTTACCTCTTGGAGCGGAAGTGACTCGTTTTGCGCCCTCCCCAACCGGATTTTTGCACACCGGTTCTTTGTTTACAGCGATGATTGCTCATACAATCGCCCACGACACACATGGCGTTTATATGTTCCGCCTTGAAGACACCGATACCAAACGCACCATCGCTGGGAGCGCTGAAGAATTAATCGAACAGCTTAAGGTATTTGGCATTGTTGCGGATGAAGGCTATTTCCCAACTGGCGATAAAGGAGAATATGGCCCATATCAGCAAAGCGTGAGAGCGGATATCTACAAAATCGTGATTAAAGAACTTGTGAGAAAGGGCTTGGCCTATCCTGATTTTGCTACCTCAGAAGATTTAGCCAAACTCCGCGAATTCCAAGAAGCGAATAAGATTATCCCTGGGTATTATGGGAAATACGCTCGCGACCGTAATCTCTCCGTTGACGAAGAAATTGAAAAAATCAATGCAAAAACCCCATGGGTCATTCGTTTTAAGAGTCATGGCGATCATGAAAAGAAAATAACTTTCCATGATGAAATTCGTGGCGATATCGATTTAGCCGATAACGATGTAGACATTGTTATTTATAAAGCGGATGGTTTACCTACTTACCATTTCGCGCATGTTGTAGATGACCATTTCATGCGTACTACTTTAGTGACGCGCGGTGAAGAATGGATTCCTTCTACTCCGATTCATTTAGAACTATTCCGCGCTTTAGGGTGGAAAGCTCCAAAATATGCGCATCTTCCCGTTATCATGAAACTTGACCATGGCAACAAGCGCAAACTTTCTAAGCGAAAAGATCCTGAAGCGGCTGTCTCTTATTTCTTGAAGCAAGGCTATCCTCCAATGGGCGTTTTGGTTTACCTCATGAGTATTGCAAATTCCAACTTTGAGGAGTGGACCATCGAAAATAAGACACTTGATCTTTCTAAATTCCATTATGACCTTTCGAAGATGTCTTTGGATGGCGCTTTGCTTGATGAAGATAAACTTATTTATTTTTGCAAAGAAGTGCTCGCAAAAGAAAGAAAAGAAACGCTTCTTCCAAAAGTAAGCGAATGGAGCAAAGAATTCGATTCTGAGCTTTATCAAAAAATCGAAGAAGATCCAGACTATTTTGGCAAGATTCTCGATATTGAAAAAGACCGCCCAAATCCCCGCAAAGACTACGCCAAATATAGCGACATTGCGCCTGCTACCCGTTTCTTCTTTGATAAGGATTATGAGGAATTGATCCAAAATCCTCTTCCATGGAATCCAAACTTAAGCAAAGAAACCATTAGTGAAGTCCTTCTCACTTCTGCGAATAAAATGCTATTTGGAACGGATGAGCCAACTTGGTGGAATGCCTTAAAAGAAGTTGCTTCTTCTTTAGGCTTCGCGGTCAATAACCGCGAATTTAAAGCGAATCCAAGCGCGTACCATGGGAATGTCAGCGACTTTGCCGAGATTATTCGCATTGCTTTAACGACTTCCAAACAATCCCCAAATCTCCATGAAATTATTGAAATTTTGGGCGAGAAACGCGTGAAAGAAAGGCTACTCTCTTTAGCAAAAAAAGTGCTCGCTTAATTTCCTTGCAAGAATTTAGCCTAAGTGCTTAAATACTTGCGCGGCCCTGTGGTCAAGAGGTTAAGACGCAACCCTCTCAAGGTTGAATCCCCGGTTCGATTCCGGGCTGGGTCACCAAACGGCAAAAAACCTCGATTTTATCGAGGTTTTATTTTCGTTTATGGGAAAATTTTGGGAAAATTTTGGGAAAAAGTTTTTCGGCGCCCCTCCGATGGCGCCTGAGGTTTCCTCGCTTTTGGGGAATCTTTTTCTTTTTTGTAGCTTCAAGATTGAACTATTATCTCTTACGGCAATTTTGGCTAAATTGATTAACGATTAAAAACATTTAATTCTTAATGGACTTCTTTTCTCGGTAAAAAGGACTTTTTCTGCTCATACGAGAATTCATAAACCTCGTTTTTGGCTAAATTAACTTTGCAAAGATATAAAAAACATAGAAAACCAAAATAAAAAACATAAAATGTAATCATATAAACTTGTTTGTTTTAAGGAGATGAAATTCAATGAAAATCAGGAAATTTTCTCTTTTATCGGGTTTAGCGGGAATGCTGTTTACTCTTGCAAGCTGTTCCCCGTCTTCCATCATTAGGTGCTACTACCAAGAATTCATGAACTATCGCGCGAATGGCGGACATTTAACCTATTGGAAATGGATTGAGAGTAATTACCCTGATGCCAATAAAGAGAATTCCATACTTCCATGCACGAAAATCGATAAGAGTGGAAAATTGATCGTTGAGACGAGTAGGGGGGTTATCGATACCGGCGAAATTCCATGCAAGAAAAAATATTTAGTAAAATTTTATTGCGATAATCAGTGTATCATGGAAAAAGAAACGAGGTTTGGCGAGAAAATCGAAGAACCAAATTTCGGCGCGTTGAAAGTGAAAGGGTGGTACTTAAGAAAAGATTTTTCTGAACCATTCGACTTTGGTAGCACAAGAATTATAGAATCAATCGACTTATATGCCGATTATGAGACTGGAAATTCGCTTGTTACCTTTTTTGATCAAACCACTCATTTTCCTTTCGAAAAGGCCGTTATTTCTTTTGGAAAGGAATATCGTCTTCCTCTCCCTATTGATTATCATTCCCAGTATCGATTTTTAAGTTGGCAATATGAAGGAAAAAACATTAGAGAGTTTGGGAATTGGTTTATCCCTTATAAACAAGTGACTCTAATAGCGAAGTGGGAAAAGAAGAAACCTTTCGATGCTTTTTCCTTTGGCTACTATCCTCAATCTGTAGTATCCGATGAAAGCTTGATTAAAAAAATCGAGTCTGAAGGAAAAAAGGTGTGGACTGACCGATCAAGCTACTTTATTGAATATAAGGGATATCGTTATCGAAGAAAGTCTCGGAATTACTCATACGCTGGACTCTCGAACACCTATTTTTTGGACAAAAAAACAAAAATTGTGCTTGGGAAAGAATATTATTTTCGCGTTGAGCCCTTGCGGTGGAAGCTTTACCCCCTTTTAAAAGGTGGGAATGAATACATAGCTTTAACGGAGAGAGTGATTGATATTCATTTCTACGCTTGGTCAGTTGAAAACGCGCCACCCATCCCGAATAGTTATGAAGACTCTCAATTTAGAGGTTGGCTCAATTCCGTAAAGAAAAGCGAATATAAAGGGAAAGGCGACTATGGGAATAGCGGCATCACCGACACGGATTTAATATTGAATTCCCAAGAGCTTAGCTTGTTGCGGCCCCATTTTAAAAACAAAGATAAGTTTTTTCTTCTTAGCAAAGAAGAATGCGAAAGGTATTTGCCGAAGCAAGATCTAAACGCCGAGGCCACGGATTTTACTTTATCTTATAACGAATTGCTCCCGAGTTTAGATAATAAACGCGTTTCATGGGCGACGAGGACACCATCTAGTAATAATCAGTATTTTATGAGCGTTAATTCCAATGGGGAAATGAAGGAAGAAAAAATCTATAAATATTGCGGAGTTAGATTCGCGGTCAAAGTCACTTTAAATAAAGAAAGCATCTCCAAATGAAAGAGGCATTTTCGCGTTTTCAATTGTGAAGCGAAAAACACATAAGACCGTTTTACTTTGATAAAGTCCCTTTTCGGCTACCGATTAAAGAAGTGGATAAATCAATAAAACCCTAGTAAAATGTCGAGCATATTAACGAGGTAAACATACAATGAAAATTGCAATTAGTTCCGATTCCTCTCTTGATTTGACAAAAGAATTAATTAAAAAATATGAAATTCATGTTGTTCCGTTTTCCATCGTAATGGGCGAGGAACAATATCTTGATGGCGAAGTGACGAGTAAGGATATTTTCGCCTATACCGAAAAAACGGGAAAGCTTGCTCGCACTAGTGCGGTCAACGAAGCCCAATGCGAAGAGCATTTCGCTAAAATTCTCGCTAGTCATGATGCAATTATTCATTTCACGATTTCGAGTGATATGAGCGCTTCTTATCAAAACGCATGCTTAGCCGCGAAGAAATTTAAAAATGTTTATGTGGTTGATTCTAGATCCCTTTCTACGGGTGTTGCTTTGGAAGCGATTTACGCAAAAAAACTTGCTACGAAAGGATTAGAAGTAGACGAAATCATTAAGCGTGTTCAAGAAAGAATCCCATATGTACAAGCTTCCTTCGCTCTTGAAGCAGTCAATTATCTCTATAAAGGCGGAAGATGCTCTGGCTTAGCGGCATTAGGCGCAAATCTTCTTCGCATTCGTCCTCAGATTGTTGTCAAAAACGGCAAGATGGGACAAGGAAAGAAATTCCGTGGCCCGATGAACCGCTGGGTGAAAGATTATACCGAAGAAACCCTTAGGGAATTCCCAAACATGGATCATTCTATTGCCTTTATTACTTATAGCAGTGCGACTGATGAAGCAATTGAGTGGTGCAAAAATCGCTTAAAAGAAGCAGGCTTTAAGGAAGTCTATAACACCGAAGCCGGAGGCACGGTTTCTTGCCACTGCGGACCTGGCACGCTTGGCGTTCTTTATTTTAATGATGGCGATCATAACGAATAAACGCATGAACATCTTGCAAAGAAAGTAGGCATCGATTATTATTTTTGTGCGGAAAATCCTCGGAAGAGGTTCTGCTAAAAGCTAAACTGAGGAGTGGCAGTGATAGCCACTCTTTGTTTTTTGAGGGAGGTTTTGATGGAAGAAACTAATAAAGTCAAAGCGCTAATTGAAGAACCGCTTTCTTTAGCGGGATATGAAATCGCAGACATTAAGCTTCTTCGCGACAAAGGTGGACTCGTTTTGTCGATTGTGGTTGATCGTAACGAACCAATATCACTTGATGATATTGTAAAAGTAAGCGATCTGATTAATCCAATTTTGGATGCGAATGACCCAATTGATGGTCCTTATACGTTAGATGTTTCATCTCTTGGTGCGGAAAAGCCAATTGACCCAAAGCGAATCCGTGAATATATAGGAAAATACGTAAATATTCATCTCTCTCACCCTTATGAAGGTAAAAACACATTAGAAGGGACATTACTCGATGCGGATATTGATTCGCTTACTCTTGAAGTGAAAGAAAAAGCAAGGAAACTAAAAATTCGCCTCGAGCGGAAATATGTTGATAAGGCTAGATTAGCCATTGAATTTTGAAAGGAAAACATTATGCCAAGCAAAAAGAAAAATGCGATTCAAATGCCTAAGCTCATTGACGCGGTTACCGAAATCGCGAATTCAAAGGCATTAACGGTCGAAAGCGTTACGGAGGCTCTTTCCGAAGCCTTGAAAAAAGCGTTCATTAAATACCTCGGTGGCGGTGATGACGCGATGGTTGAAGTTAAGATCAATCTTGAAGAAGGAACCGTTTATTTAGCTCAGCTCAAGAAAGTCGTCAAAGACGTGACCGATGACTATTTGGAAATCGATGTGGATGAGGCGAATGAAGGATTAACCACCCCAATCTGGAAGGTAGGGGATATTTATCCAATTCCAGCGACCGTCTCTGAACTTTCCAAAGTTTTCGCGAATGCCGTAAAAGGAAATTTACGCAACGAACTTGGTAAAGCTGAACGTAGTGCTTTATACGATATTTATAAAGATCACATTGGCGAAATGATTACCGGTACGGTTGAAAAAGCGGATGACCGTAGCATTTCCGTCAATATTGGTAGAACTACCGTGGAATTAACGCGCCGCGAAATGATTGGTGACGAATTCTTCCACATTGGCGAGCCAATCAAAGTTTATATCCAAGAAGTGAAACAAGCTCAAGACGATGGCAAACCAAGTCACGGATCTCAAATTGAAGTCACCCGTTCTAGCGAGGGATTCTTAAAACGCTTGTTCGAAGAAGAAATTCATGAGATTTATGATGGCACTGTCATCATTAAAGGCGTCGCTCGCGAAGCTGGCGTAAGAAGCAAGGTTGCCGTTTATAGTAGCAATAACGATGTCGATGCGACTGGCGCTTGCATTGGGCAAGGCGGAAGCCGCATCCAAAAAATCGTCTCTCAACTCGGTAATGGCATCGACAAAGAAAAGATCGATATCATTTCCTATAGCAAGAACCCAGGCTTATTCATCGCTGAATCTCTCCGTCCAGCCCAAGTGCTTGGCGTCCATATTGATGATGCTAACGCTACCCCTCGTCCAAAAGCCACCGCGGTTGTTCGCGATGAGCAACTATCTTTAGCCATTGGTAAAAAAGGTGCGAATGCTCGCTTAGCCAATCGTTTAACTGGCTGGAACATCGATATTGTCGAAGAATCTATCGCCAAAGACGAAAATCTCGAGTACACCCCAACGGAAGAGCTTCAAAAACAAGCGGAAGAAGCTAAGAAACTAGAAGAAAGAGAAGCTTATGCGCGCAAGAGCGCTGAAGAAGCCGCAAAACGCGAAAAAGAGCAAATTGCTTCTGAACCTTCTATTAGTGTCACTGAACCTCAAGAAGATGCCGTTACCGCCGTTTCGACCACTTCTAAGGAAGAAAAACCTCTTCCAAAAGAAGAAACTCCAGTCGTTACCGAAAAGAAAGAAGAACCAGTTAAAGAAGTGGTTCACGCCGAAGTTAAGACGACGAAGAGCTTACAAGAACTCGAACAAGAACTTGAGCAAGCTAAGAGCAAAGTCTCTCCAGTAACCCGCGGAACTCCAAAAGCAAAACGTCCTCACAAGATCACGGAAGAAGAAGTGGAACGCGTTAAGCCAACAGAAGTGACTCCAGCCTTAGGGACGATGCCGATTTATTCCCAAGAAGAGCTTGACCAAATTGAGCAAGAAGAAAGCATGAACGCTGATCTTGACAATATGGACGATGATGAGGATCTCGACCAATACGATAGCTATTACGATGACGATGGGAAATAAAAAAGCAAGCTATCGCAAAGACATCATTTCTGGGAAAGTATTCCCAAAAGATGAATTGGTTCGCTTAGCCAAAATCGACGAGAAAATCGTATTAGACGCTTCTCACTCCATGCTCGGTAGAGGCGTCTATCTTAGATATAACAAAGAGAATATCGATGCTTTAAAAAACGGCAAAATCCTAAATAAAGCATTTCATTCCTCTATCGAACCAAATGAGATCACCTCTTTATTAGAAAGGCTAGATAATGAAAGATAACGTGCTTGGTTTTATCGGAATATTATTCCGCGCGAATAAAGCCCTTATTGGAGAAACGGCGCGCCTATCGAAAAAAGGAAGAATCGCCTTCCTTGCTACTGATGCTAGCCTAGCAACGAAAAAAGAGATCATTCATCTTTGCAAACAGTCTTCCATCCCTCTCTATGAAGATTATTCAAAAGAGGAATTAGGAAACACAGTTGGATATAGTGAAGTGAGCTACATTCTTATTATCGATAAGAAAGCCGCTACATCTTTAGAGAAAAAACGAAAGGAGATACGATGAAAAAAACGCAGCAATATCATTCCAAAAAGAATGACAATCAGAAGCGAAGAATTGAAAACTTCTCTTCTCATCCTCATAACACAAAGAAAGAGGAATTTGCGAAAGTTAACGGAGGCGTTTTCGTTTATTCTAAGCCTCTTTCGGTTGCTGATCTAAGCAAAGCAATCAATATTCCTAGCGTTCAAATTATCAAATTCCTTTTTGTACAAGGAAAAATGGTTACCATCAATCAGCTTCTTGATGATGAAACCATCGGTACGATTTGCCTCGAATTTGGCTATGATTTCAAAAAAGAGAAAATCGTTGATGCCGATCACTTCGAAGACCTAGAAATCGTTGATGATCCTAAAGACCTTATAGAACGTCCCGCGATTGTTACGGTTATGGGTCACGTTGACCATGGTAAGACTACTTTGATCGACGCTATCCGCAATAGCGATGTCGCTGCTCATGAGGCGGGCGGAATCTCGCAAGCAATCGGTGCTTACCAAAAAGAATACCAAGGCAAGAAAATCACCATCATCGACACTCCAGGGCACGCTGCTTTTACCGCGATGAGAGCCCGTGGAGCAAAAGTGACGGATATCGTTGTCCTTGTTGTCGCCGCTGATGATGGGGTTATGCCTCAAACCCTAGAAGCGATCGATCACGCCAAAGCCGCGAAATGCCAAATCATTGTCGCTATCAATAAAATGGATAAACCAGGTGCTAATCCAGAACGCGTCAAGCAAGAACTCATGGCTCATGACGTCATTGCCGAAGAATATGGTGGAGACGTCATGATGATTCCTTTATCCGCAAAGACTGGCGAAGGCATCAATGATTTGCTTGATGCGATTCTCGTCAAAGCGGAAATGATGGAACTTAAAGCCAATCCTAGACGTTACGCGATTGGTACGGTTTTAGAAAGCAACCTTGATAAAGGCGAAGGTCCAAAAGCGACTTTGCTTGTTCAAAACGGCACTCTCAACAATAGCGATTACGTTGTTGTCGGCGAAATATACGGCAAAATCAGAAGGATGACGAACGAACACGGTAAAGTTGTGAAAGTTGCTCTTCCTTCTACGCCGGTTTCGGTTACGGGATTAAGCGCTGTCCCTAGCGCTGGTGACCGTTTCATGGCTTTCCCAACCGAAAAAGAAGCTAAGGCAATCGCTGAACGCCGTGCTTTAGCCAAGAAAGAACAAAATCAAGCTGGGAATGTTACTTTGTCCCTAGCGGACTTAAATAACCTTGTTAACGCTGGCAAAATCAAAGATATCAATGTCGTTGTGAAAGCCGATACCGCAGGAAGCGCAGAAGCGGTAAAAGCGTCTTTAGAAAAATGCAGCAACGACCATGTTCATATTCATGTAATCAGCGCTGCCGCCGGTGCGATTAGCGATAACGATGTCCTTTTGGCCAGTGCTTCTGGTGCGATTATTTATGCATTCAATATCCGTCCAGATGCTCGTGTAGCCGAAAAAGCAAAGGAACAACATGTCGAAATTCGACCATATCGAATCATTTATCAGATGATTGATGATATTAATGCCGCCTTAAAGGGCATGTATAAAGCCGAACTCATTGAACAAGTAACTGGGCAAGCGGAAGTTCGTCATATCTATAAGATTTCTCATGTAGGAACAGTCGCTGGATCGTATGTTATCTCTGGCGAATTGAAGGCGAAAGAAAAAGTACGGCTTCTCCGAGCGGGCGTAGTCACTTACGAAGGAGAACTTGGCTCTCTTAAACGCTTCAAAGACGACGTAAAAGAAGTCAAAGAAGGCTACGAATGCGGCTTATCCATCGAGAATTTCAACGATATCAAAGAAGGCGACATCATTGAAGGTTACGAGATGGTGGAGAAGAAATAATGGCAGACCGTAGAGGAAGAATTAAGGCGCTTATCGCGCGCAATATCAGTGACATTCTGACTTTTGAGCTAAAAAATCCACATATTGGCATCCCTTCGGTGAACGAAGTTGACGTCAATAGCGATAATAGCTTAGCGAAAGTCTATGTCTCTTTTATCGGGGCGAAATACCCTAGGCAAAATCTCGAAGAACTCAATCGCTGCAAAGGTTTTGTTCGTACTTCCTTAGCCAAAAAGATGGACTTATGGAAAGTGCCGGATATCGTCTTTATTTACGATGACCAATTCGAAAGAGTCGAATCCTTAGATAAAGCGCTCAAAAAAGAAGAAAACGAACTCGCTTCATTGAAAAGCGATAAAAAATAACTGCAAGAAATGTGACCTTAATCTAGTCACATTTTTTGATTTACGAAGAGATTAAAAGTCAATTGTATTAAATTTCTCATCGCTTATACTAAATTTTAAAAGCGGCGAAAAGGAGAAAAAACATGAACCCATTTAAAGAAGTAAAAAAGAATTTCGGATTTGGTTGTATGCGTCTTCCCTTAAAAAACGAGAAAGTCGATTATGATGAATTTAGTAAGATGATTGATTTTTATTTAGCGAAAGGATTCAATTATTTCGATACGGCACGCGTTTATTTGAAGGACAAAGTGAGACCGCTTTACGAGATTGCTTAGTGAAGCGTTACTCTCGCGACCGCTTTATTTTCACGGATAAACTATCGACAAGCTGCTTTAATCAGCAAGAAGATATCGTTCCTTTGTTTTATAAACAGTTGGAATCATGTGGCTTAGATTATTTCGATTTTTATTTACTCCACGCTCAAAACAAAGACATTTTTCAAAAATATAAACGCTGCAAAGCTTATGAAACAGTGTTTCAGCTCCAAAAAGAAGGGAGAATCAAACACGTTGGCATTTCTTTCCATGACCGAGCCGAAGTATTAGACGAGATTCTAAATGAATACCCCTCAATTGAAGTGGTACAAATTCAATTAAATTATGTCGATTATGATGATCCAGCCGTCCAATCCAGATTATGCTATGAAGTATGCGAGAAACACAATAAACCCGTTATCGTCATGGAACCGGTAAAGGGTGGAAACTTAGCGAATCTTCCTCTCGAAGCGAAGAAATACATCGATGAACTTCATGGAGGAAGCCCCGCAAGTTACGCAATCCGCTTCGCCATGGGCTTCCCAAATGTTTTTATGGTCTTATCGGGAATGAGCAATTTATCTCAAATGGAAGATAATCTTTCGTTTACAGAAGATTTTAAGCCTTTAATCGAGATGGAAAAGGAAGCCTTAAAACAAGTTTGCAAGACCTTCAAATCTATGAAATTAATTCCTTGCACGGCTTGTCGATATTGTGTGGATGGTTGCCCGAAGAAAATTATGATTCCAAACTTATTCTCATGTCTCAATTCTAAGAAAATCTATCACGATTGGAATGCCAATTATTACTATAGTGTCTACACGAAAGCTAACGGCAAAGCCTCAAGCTGCATTAAATGCGGAAAATGCGAAAGGTCTTGTCCTCAACATCTCCCAATCCGTTCATTGCTTGAAGAAGTGGCTAATGAATTTGAAAAATAATGGAATACCGGTAACTATTCCTTCCTATAAGGGAAATAGTCATGTTAGGTTTAAAATTCGATGCATCCAAAATACTATGAAAGCAAAATAGGAAGTGACAAGAATAAGCAAAACGAAATGATTTTATTCCTGGACTCCATAATGAGAAACTTTATAAATCGTTTGCGTCATTGCCCCAGCTTTGACCGATATCCTAATGATGATCGATTTTAAAAGATGTTTTCTTAGGGTCTAATTCGAATTCAAATAGAATCGCTTCTTTTGCTTCTGGATAGTCTTTGATCCAACTGCCGGTAAAAACAACAAAATCATCCTTTTCAAACTCAAAAACACGACCACGCGGAACTTGTTTGAAATCACCATTAAATCTAGGGTCTATTCCTCTAAAATGATATTTTGCCATATTTTTTTATGAAGCATATGGCCGGTCTTAATGTTTTGATTGTATTCTTGAGAAAAATAGTAGGGGACATCTCTGGCCAAAGGGGCGTCCACTCCGAATAGTGAATTGTATTCGTATCATACCAAAAACAGCCAACGTGAGGATCGTTTTGCATTGAAAAAGAATCTATCATTACTTCCATTGCTGCGGCTTGTGGGTCGCTTCTTTTTTGAATGTGTTTTTCTGCTTCATTTTTTGGCAAAGCCATAAATTCGTCGTCTGTCATTATTTTCATGGAAAAATTATACCTTTTTTGGATTTATAATTACAAAAAATATAAAATCCTGAGCATTTCGTGAAAAATAGGCATGACTTTAAGATGAAGGACTATTTGTCGATTCTTTTTATGTATCGTTCTTTTTTAGAATAAATGTCGTATTGCTTTTTATATCCGCACATTTCTGCGAAGTCTTCTTTTTGGCCGATTAAGACGAAAATTGCAGGGATAATGACTTTGCTTTTGATTGCTTCTATTTTAGAAATCGCAGCAATTTTCGCTTCCTTTTCCCCTTTTAGACCATATATTTCAATTCGATGGTTCATTACTTTTCGACAAGCGATTTCGCCGACGATTTCCGAGTCTTTTTTGATTAAAAAGGCTTCTTCACCTTGCTTTTCTTTGTGTTTTGCTAAGCTAGTTTCTCTTAGTTCGCTCCCTTTTAGTATTGGTTTTAAGGAATAAGGAGTAGACGAAATTGCGTATTCTAGTTTTACAAACGGCAAAGAAAAGGATGCGTAATTATTTAAAGCGTTACGGAAATTCTTTTTTGCTTCTGGATGCGATTTATAGAGTACGCTTAATGCTTCTTTTGCCCATTCTCTTTCCGTGTGTTTATTTGCGGGGCAAGTAGATTCAAGCACGGGGATATTTTCTTCTTTTATGAGCGACTTTATGTCATCTTCTTTTGCGTAATACAAAGGGCAAATAAACGTTATTCCGCTTTTTTCTAGGTACATCTTCGGTTCGAATGTAGCGACTTTTCCAGCATGCACCATATTCATGAGAAGCGTTTCTAAGACATCATCACTATGATGGGCGAATGCGACTTTGTTGAAACCCATAGTCGCCGCTATTTCATTCATCGCGGCTTTTTTCATCCTTGAGCAGATGGAACAAGGAATATGGTGGCCTTCTTTTTGATGAGCAAGAAGAGCGCTATAAACGAAAGTGGAATCATGGACCATTAATGCTTTTCCACAAGTTGAAATATAGTTTTTAATCCCCGATAAATCACTTTTTGGGAATCCTAAATCCAAAAATACAGGCTGAAAGTCGAATTTCTTTTGTGAGAAATACGAATAAAGTGAGAGGGCTTTGACTAAAGCTAGAGAATCTTTCCCTCCTGATACACCGACTAAGATTTTGTCATTTTCTTGAATGAGAGAATAGTCTTCATCCGCTTTACGGAGCGAGGCTAAGATGTTACGAATGTATTTACCCATATATTCACGCTATTTCGATAAATCATTATAATGATTCCGCAATGGAAAATGGTATTTTACTTTTTAATAAAAATGTCGGCGTAACTTCTAGAAGTGTTGATAATGAACTTGGTAAGAAATTTCATACTCATCGGATTGGGCATCTTGGGACGCTTGATCCTTTCGCAAGCGGACTCCTTGTCATCGCGGTCAATAAAGGAACCAAGTTCTTACCTTTTTTAATGGATTCCCCAAAAACGTATCTAGCCACTCTTGCTTTAGGGGTAAAGACCTCTACAGGAGATACCGAAGGAGAAGTCGTTCAAAAAGAAGATGTGCCTTCGCTAAATAAAGAGATGATTGAGCGTGTTTTTGCGTCGTTTTTAGGTGACTCTTTTCAAATTCCCCCGATGACTAGTGCGATTAAAGTCAATGGCGTTGCCCTATATAAACTTGCTCATAAAGGAATTGAGACGGAACGGAAAGAAAGACCAATTCATATTGACCGCCTTGAGCTTATTTCTATTTCTAAAAACCAGATTGTTTTTCTTTCGACCGTATCAACAGGAACTTATATCCGCGTATTAGGAGAAGATATTGCAAAAAGATTAGGAACTGTTGGTCATTTAGAAAGTTTGAAGCGCCTTTCCATTGGCAATTTTTCTTTGGAAAACGCGGTGGATAAAGATAGTGTTAGTGAAAAATCTATCCTTGACCCAACGCCTTTTATCATTTCGATGGAGCATTATGAAATTGATCCTACTTTAGAAAAAGCAGTTAAAGATGGAAAAAAGATGACACTTCCTAAAGATTATGGAGAGAAAGTTTTGCTCACGCTTCATCATACTGCCATTTCCGTTTATCAAAAAGAAAGTGGAGTTACTTACGCTTCACTAAGGGGGTTATTCTAATGAAAAAGATTATTATGGGGGTCGATGAATTACCGAAGAGTGACCATTTGACTTTACTTCTTGGAAATTTCGACGGGGTGCATCTAGGACATTATGAACTTGTTAAGGATGCAAAAAGAAATGGTGAAGGGGAGCTAGGGGTAATGTTATTTGACCAAAACCCTGCGATATTCTTAAAAAGAAAGAGTCAAAATATCCTTACTTCTTTAGAAGACAAAATCAGAATTTTTGCATCATACGGTTTTGATTACGCTTATGTTCTTCCGTTAACTGAAGCGTTATTAAAAAAGAGCAAGGATGATTTCATTCATGACTATATTGAACCTTTAAGCCCAACCTTACTTGTTGTAGGAGAGGATTATTCCTTTGGCGCGGAAGGAAAGGGGAACGCTAGCGATTTAAGCGAAAAATATCCGACTCATGTAGTTCCATTAAAAACCGTAAACGGTGAAAAAATCGGAACGCAAGAAATCATTCGTCTTCTAGAAGAAGGAAAAATCAAGGAAGCAAATGAATTTCTTGGTAGACCTTATGAAATCCACGGAACCGTGATTAATGGCTTTCATAATGGCAATAAATTAGGATTTCCGACCGCTAATTTGTCTTTATCTTCTCCATATGTCATTCCTCGTTCTGGAGTTTATAAAACACTATCATATGTTAGAGGCGTGCCTCATTTGTCGATGACCAACATTGGCGATAATCCCACGTTCGGTTTATTGAATCACCCAACGATTGAGACTTATATTACGAATTTTCATGAAAATATTTATAACGAGACTTTGTATTTGGAATTTGTTGATTACTTACGTGAGGAAACGAAATTTTCTTCTTTAGAGGAACTAATTGAGCAATTAAAGAGAGATGAAGCCTCACTTTATCGCTGATTTGAAAAAGTTTTTGTACAAATTTGTCCTTTCGTAGTCTATTATTAAGGCAATCATAATTTTTAAGGAAATAAAAAAATGAAAGATGCAACGAAAAAGGACTTAGCGATATCATTACGAAAGCTCTTACTGAAGAAGCCTCTTTCAAAGATCACGATAGGGGAACTTAGCAAAGAAGCGGAAGTTAACCGCCAAACGTTTTATTATCACTTCCAAGACATCATGGATCTTCTTTATTATGCAACGGAGAAAGAAGGGGAACGAATCGTTAATCAAGAAAGCTTTGGCAATAGTTTTGAAGAGGATTTCCGTTTTTTGCTTTCCTTGTTCAAAGATAGTGAGCCCGTCGTTAAAAACGTTCATCATTGCTTGGATAAAAGGTCATCCGATTTGCTTTTAAGTGCCTTATTATGTTCGTTTGTAGGTTATTACGTCAAAAAAGAATCAGAAGGAATTGACACTAACGAAGAAATCATCAATAAGGTCACTTCCTTTTATACTCACGCCTTAAGCGGTGTCATTCAAGAATTCATCCGTTCTTCTTTCCAAACGAATATTGAAAGTGTCGCAAAAGAGACGTCAGAGATTCTTCGTGGAAATTTCCGCAATTCGACGTTGAATTTATTAAATCCTTGCATTAACTAACTAAAAGTTAAAGAAAAAAGATGCACTTCGCGATATGCGATTTGCATCTTTTTAGGTTATTTATTTAACGCTTCTTTTGCCGCTTTTTGATGAGCGTCGAATTTTTTACGTTCGCTCGTGTCGAGAATCTTCTTTCTCATGCGAATTGCGTGGGGGGTAATCTCGACGAGCTCATCGCTATTGATGTAATCTAGACACGCTTCAAGGGACATCTTACGAGGCGCTTTCAAGACAATCATCAGTTCACGGGTGCTGCTACGAACGTTGGTCATTGGTTTTTGCATCGTGCAATTAACCGCTAAATCGACTGGGTAACGGTGTTCGCCTACAATCATCCCTTCATAGCAGACATCACCTGGAACAATAAACATCGTCCCGTGTTCTTCCACTTTTTGAAGGGCATAAGAAGTAGCTTCGCCTTTATCGGTAGAGACAAGCACGCCGATATTTCTTTCACCAACGTCGTGCTGATACATTGGACGATATTCTTTGAAGGTGTGGTTAATAATTCCATAACCTTTAGTCATCGTAAGAAAATTAGAGACAAACCCGATTAATCCGCGGGAAGGAATGATGTAATTCAAACGGGTGTTGATGCCGTTATCGTCCATGTCGCTTAAAGAAGCGCCACGCGCCCCTAAGCTCGTCATCATATCGCCAACGAATTCATTCGGAACATCGATTTGAAGGTCTTCGTATGGTTCGCACTTTACCCCATCAATTTCTTTTAAAATGACTTGAGGTTTGCTCACTTCCATCTCATATCCTTCACGCCTCATGGTTTCGATTAGAACTCCAAGATGAAGTTCGCCTCTTCCAGATACCACCCATTTCTCACTATTGGGGATACGATGGAATTTTAAAGAAACGTCGCGCTGGGTTTCTTCATAGAGCCTTTCTTCAATGACGCGAGCTGTCACGAATTTGCCATCCTGTCCTCTCATTGGGCTGGAGTTTGTGCCAAATTCCATTTGGAGTGTTGGTTCATCAACACGAAGCGGTGGGAGAGCATCTAGATGCTTTGGATCACAAATTGTTTCTCCGACCCCCATATCGGGCAATCCTGCTAATCCGCAGATATCGCCAGCTTCAACTTCTGCTACTTCGTTTCGATTCATGCCGTAGAAGGTATAGAGTTTCATGACTTTGAAGTCTTTTTTACTGCCGTCAAGACGCATATCTGTCATGATATCGCCTACGCGCACTTTTCCGCGTTTTACTGTTCCGACCCCGATTCTACCGACGAAGTCATTGTAATCGAGAAGCGCTGGCTGCCATTGGAAGGGGCCACTAGGCTCACAACGTGGCTCAGGGATATTTTTAATGATGGATTCGAAGACGCAGTCCATTCCTTTCACTTGGGTGGAAGGGTCACTGGATAAGCTAGAAGTGCCATTTAGCGCACTCGTGTAAACGATTGGGAAATCAAGGAATTCATCTGGTGCACCAAGTTCAATAAATAGATTAAGCACTTCATCGACTGCTTTTTGTGGATCAGCGTTTGGGCGGTCGACCTTGTTAATGACGACAATTGGCTTAATGTGGTTCTCTAAAGCATTTTTCAAAACAAAACGCGTTTGAGGCATTGTTCCTTCGTAAGCGTCAACAAGAAGTAAGCACCCATCGACCATATGCATGATACGTTCGACTTCGCCTCCGAAATCGGCGTGCCCTGGGGTATCGACGATATTGATTTTATAATCTTTGTATTTGATAGAAGTGGTCTTTGCTAGAATCGTGATTCCACGTTCATGCTCAAGAGGGTTACTGTCTAGCATTCTATCCTGTATCGCTTCGTTATCACGAAACGTATGACTAGAAGTGAGAAGGCTATTGACCAAAGTGGTTTTCCCATGGTCAACGTGAGCAATAATCGCAATGTTTCTGATATTCATGAAAAAACCTCCTATGTCTAGGCGACAAAATACTATTCTTACGCTCGCTTATGCGCAATAAAAAAATCGTTGTAAGCCCTATCTTTCTCTTAAATAAGAGAAAAGGAACGATACTGCGATAAGAAAACTTCGCTTGTTATTGCTAGAGCCCTCCGAAAAGTGTATATTTCTACTCGCAGCCTATCTTAGTCATGACCCGTACTCCTCGATCTGACCTTGATAGAGCCAAGTCCATATTAAAGGAGAAAAAGAAAATGGCCTTAAACAAAGAAGAAGTTAACGTCGTCATCAAAAAGTTCGGCAAAAACGCTGCCGACACTGGTTCTACGGAAGTGCAAGTCGCTCTTCTTACTAAGAGAATCCAAAAGCTCACCGAGCACCTCAAGAGCAATCAACAAGATGCGATTGCTAGACGTAACCTTCTCATTCTTGTCGGAAAACGTCATAGCTTGCTTGACTATCTTGCGAAAAATGACCGCGACGCTTATCTTAAACTCATCGCTTCCCTTGAGCTTCGTAAATAGTTAATCTTTGGTGAATTAGCCTTCCTTCATTGGAGGGCTTTTTTCGTTAATTAAGAAAGAAAAAAGCCATCAAGCGATACACTTGATGGCCTAATTTTCTTATTCTTTTGTCGAAGTGTCTTCGTTTTGATCTTCTTCAAGGGATTCGTCTAAGAATTCTGGCTTTTCGCTATCTTCTTCTAAGGAGATGAAGGGGCGAGCTTCGATGACGTTATTGACCTTAATCGTGAGGATATTGGTATCAACGTATCTAGCGATGATCTTGCCGCGTTCGGTAGGAACGGCGATGACAGGCTGAATTTCTAGTTGTTCGAAGTATTGCATAATACCTTCGATGTGGCCAGTATCCATGTTGTTGAAGGCTTCGTCAAGCATAATCACGCAGCCATGACTTCTACGGTCTGGGGAACTGCGGATGATTTGGTCGAAGGATGCCGCGATGATGACATAGAATGGGGTTTGCGTTTCGCCACCCGACTTTTCACGGCTGATTTTTGAGAATAAGGAACGTCCGTTTTTGTTCGTAATCTCAATATCGTAATTCATGAAGCGTCGATAATCGCAGAATTTCGAGATTTCTTGAAGTGTTTTCTCGTCATCCTTGTCACTTGTTAATTTATGGAAGAGGTCATTCATGAGCGCTTGGTTACGATCGCTTAAGTTTTCGGTGAAGAGATCATTTTGCGTGAAGTTCTCATCGCTCTTAAAGATGTCATAATAATCGCCAAACATCTTGTCTTTGCTCTTTGTGACGATGAAGCGATATGTATCCCCATCGGTGCCGAATGGCTTATCCGCAAGAAGCTTATTGAGTTCGCGAATATGCTCTTCCTCACTATTGATGTTCGCGCGGATTGCTTCAAGGTAGTTATTCTCGAAAGTGCTTGTCGCTTCGGTTTTGGCGCGTTCAAGTTTCTCTTTGTCTTCCACAAGGGCACGGCTCATCAAGATATTGAGCTCTTGGTAGAAGGAGGGGAGAGAATCCATGCTTGCTGTCGCATCGAAATGGAAAGTCGTGATGTAATTTTGCATCGCGTTAATTAAACGTGCTCTCTTGGTTTGGATTTCTTCGTTATTTTCTTTTACTTTGGCGTTAATTTGAGAAAGGGTGAGTTCGTTATTTTTCTCAAACGAGGCGAATTCTTCGCGTAAAGCAGGATCGGAAAGGAAATCCTTGAAGCGCGTATCGCTTTCATCCCGGCGGGAGAGAGTTTCCGTGATGGATTTTTGGAGGTATTCGTTAGTCGCTTCTAAGCGAGATTTCTCCGCCAAACGCTCATCGCGTTTCTTTTGAATCTCTTCTTTTTCTTTCTCTAATTCAATTGGACGATGATTCTCGTTATCGAGCATCTTCTCGACTTTGGCGGCTTTTTCTTTTAACGATTCAACGTATTCTTTGGTTTCGTTATATTTTGCCCACCAGTTCTTGTCGTTAAGAAGGAGTTGGATTTGAGAACGGTCGCAGCCATTACTTCTTAGTGCCTCTAAGCGAGACTTTTCTTCTAATAATGCGCGATATTCTTTTTCTTTTGCTTCGATTGCTTCTTCAACGGCTTCTAGTTGGATGTTGCTCGCGTTATAGCCGATATAAGGGGTCTCGTAAATCTTTTGCTTGGTTTGACGGGCAGCTTTATTTTTATAGACCATGACGGTGCGAGTGATGGAAGATTCATAACTCTTGAGCTCATCTTCGCTATCAACGCAGATGATATTGCCCATGATGTAAGAAGCGTATTTTCGTGCATCTTCACTGATGGCTTTGACTTTGAGAGCCAAAGAGTCTTCCATTGGCTCGATGTCTTTTAATTTCGCGACGTTGACTAAGCCAACACCGAAGATTTGGAGACGGTTTTTGTTGCGTTCATATAGTCTTAACGCATCGTCAAAATAGCGTTCTGGGACGAACAAGTCGAAGCGGCGGGTATTTAAATAGCCTTCGACCGCGTTTCTCCAACTTTCTTCGCCTGGAACCATTTCGAGCAATTCGCAGAATGGGATGGCTTTAATATCTTCGTGATAAATTTCTTTTAAGCCCGATTCGATGACCTCGATTAGGTTAGTGACGTTACTATCGTAACTAGCCATACCTTTAGAAAGAAGGTTCTTGCGGCTCACTAAGTCGCGTTCTTCGCTTGATACTGCGCTTAGTTTGATGTCAGTTTGAACAATTTTCTCGGCTATTTCGTTGCGGGAAGATAATAATGCTTCGTGATAACGTTTCGCTTCATCAATGAAAGAAGCCATGTCGCTACTAGAAAGATATTTGGAAAGCTTATTTTTGATGCCAAGGCTACTAGCGATTTCCGCTTCTTTCTTTAATAGCTCATTCCAATGTTTAGCGCGCGATAAATATTCGTTTTCTAACGAACTCTTTTCTTTAATTAAGTCGGTGAGGCGTTTGAATTCACCAGCGGCGCCTTCGCTCGTTAACGTGGCAATGCTCTGATCGATTTCGCGGATTTGGCTAGCTAGATGCTCAGCGTCTTCCAAATATTCCACGATGAGCTTTTTGTTTTTCTCAATCGTCGCATTTACTTTATCGACTTCGCCAGCCGCATCGTCGATTTCATGCTTAAGCTCATAAGCTTTTAGAAGCTCGTTTTGCTTCTTCAATTCGCTATAGATGTCGCCTAAACGAGTGATGTCATTTAGCGCATCCTCTTTCTTGATATCTTCTTCAACACGTTTTTGAAGCTCATTATAAACGAGGATGTTCCGTTTCATGTTTGTAAGGTCAACGGCCTTATCTGGCATCAAAAACTGATAGACGAATTGGTTAACGTCTTTAATTGGGCGGAAGGCAATAGCTTTTGGAAGAAGTTCGTAGTAGCGTTTTCCTTCTAAGGAAAGAAGGCTATAAAGCTTCATACGGATGTCTTCTCTTCTACCTTCGATTTTACGAAGCTTCTCGCCGTGTTTTTCGCTCATTAAGCGGAAACCGAGGGTTTGAAGATTACCATTGATATTATTGGTAAAAAGAGAATCGTCGATGCCTTGATTCTCCATATAGTAGAAGGAGCGCTCAACTTTTCCTTTTTCTTCTTGAATCTCTAAGCAAACGCCGATGATGAATGGCTTTTTCGAATATTCATCGTACCATTCGGTGCAAATATGCGAGATAACGCTCGGCTGATTGCGGAGGTTCTCTTTTCCTTCGATGCCGATTTTGGCGCGCATGTAGGTTTCTACAGTTCGAGAAGCCCTTTCGTTAGCGGCGCTATTGAAGAATTTTTCTTCACCTCCGGTAAGAAGGAACATGAGCGCGTCAAGCAAGGTGCTTTTGCCAGATCCGTTCTCACCGAATACAAGCATCGAGCCTTTGACATCGATGGTTTGATTATAGAATCCGTGCCAGTTGATTAATTTAATCTTCGTCAGACTTTTCTTCATCGTCAGTTCCTCCAGGGTTATCTTTGGTATTTAGGGCTTTGATTTTATTTGCGATATCTTCTAAGCCTTCCGCAGGGATTAAGACGTGGACGCTAGGGAAGATTTGAATGCTTGTGTCGCTAGAAAGGGTGCTTGCTCTAAAATCGATGATTTTATGGGCTTTGAGTTTACGTAACGTTAGTAAATAGAAGGAAGGACGTTTTGCGTAATCGAGTAAGCCGGCGATCTTAAGCTGTTCGACGATTTGGTCTAAAGTAATGATGACTTTGTCTTCGCTTGTGACTTGTTTCTTTTGCTCGATTTCTAGGAGTCTAAGGACAAATAGAACGGCAGTATCGAGTTTATTGAGACGAACACGGTTACGATTTTCTGTCGTTTTGATGTAGGCTAAGCCGTTACTGTAATCCAAAACGAATTCGTAATCGATAAGGGTGAAGAAACTGGTAATCATTTCTTTATTCTCGGCTGCGAAGAAATAGTCGTTATTATCTTCTTCTTTGCTTTTGACTAAGAAAGTTTCTCCTAATAGTCGGTTAATGACTTTTGCAAAGCTATTGCGCTCCCCTTCGCTATAGGCATAGTAGTCATTCGCGAAGATGTCTAATTCATGGGTTCTATCTATCATTGTTTTACCTCTTTTCTTTCGATATCGAAGGATTTTGTCTTGTAGCCGAAGGTTTCGTAATAGTCATCGTAGAAGGTGACTTTATAAGACATGTCTTCGTAAGAGCTATATGCTTCGACCATCATGAGCATGATGAGTTTATTCCAGGAATCGACTTCGATATCCTTGGAGTTCTTTTTCGTTTCGTCTCCTAATTCTTTGTCGACGAATTCGTTGACCTTATCGCGAGAGAAGATATCTTGACGGAAAATATTTGCCATCGCGAGGTCGAAATCTTCTTGGGAGGTTGGTGGATTCTCCATAAAATACGAATCCACGCGTTCTCTAGCGGCAGCGCGGTCATAGAGAGATTCTTGATCGACTTGCTTAGAGGAGAATAAGGCTAATGCTTCATTAAATTCAGTCTCCTCATCCATCTCTTTGATGTTCTTTAAAACATTTTTGAGCAAGCCCGAAATATCTTTGCGATTATTCATCAAGAATTCAAATTTGGCTTGGGCGCTTGTATGGAATTTGGTGTTCTTTTCATCGATTAAGGCGACAAGAGTATCAACCGATTCAAAGCGACGGATACATTCTTCAAGCTCATCGGCGTATTTGTTGCGGATTTCGTTGATGGTGTCTTGATCAGCGTTACTAATCCAGCTCGTTTCTAGGATGTTTTTAACGATTTCATCGAGGTGGTTATAACGGAGGTCATTTAAACAATCGAGAATCTTCGCGGTGTATTTGCTTGGGTTGTCTCGCGTTTTTAAGTTATAGAAGACTTTAAGCAAAACTTGGTTGCGGTATTTATCGACTAAGATATCGAGAACTTGCTTTGGCGAAAGCGTCTCATCGTTAATGAGGTTTTCCGTGAAGCGTCTAATCTTTGGGACTAAGCCCTGAAGTCCGTGAAATAAAGACAATGTTTGACTATAAACTTGTTCGATAATTCCTTTAGATTGGCTGAAATCGAAGCTTTCGAGAGCCTTGGCGATAAGATAGAAGTAACCGGTGAATTCGATTGGTTTCTTTTCTCTTTCGACAATGTTATGGAATGTTTCCATAAGCGTGATGGCGTCACTTGTTAAAGACAAAGTTGTCGTAAAGCCTTCTGTCGTGTCTTCTTCTAACCAACCTGTTCTTTTATAGCGAGCGACTTTACTACTTGCCATGTAGCGGTGGTCTTTGCTTTGCTTATCGAAGTCGTCAGAATCATCGAAATCATCGAAAAGATGCGTATCGATATAAGCTTCCAAATCATCGACTAAATCATCTCTAGCGATGCTTTGAACGTTCCGTTTTGTCATGAAAACGTCATAAATGAAGGAAAGAAGTTCGTAATTCGTTCTTTTATCTTCGCGGACGAAAACGGAAAACATCTGGTTATTAACAACATCAAATAGGTTATCCAAATTATTTTCCTCCTATTAGCGGTTCGTTAGAGGATAGAAAAAAGAACCCGATTCTATCCTTTTATAGACTCTAGGAAGAACAACGAGCATCTTCCTAGAAAAACCATGATTCTTTTGTCTCATAAACTAACGTTTTGTAAACGAAAATATGGTATCAAATTTCGGGGTGTAATTTCTACAAAATTACGCATTTTTGTAAAGATTTTTGCTCCGAGTTAACTTTCAATATTTTCTACTTATTTCTTCACTTCATTAAAAAGAAAAAACGACCGAACTCCTAGGGAAGGAAGAATCGGTCGAATTTGCGTATAGAAAAGTTATTCAAAGCAATCTTCGAGAATTTTTAGCGTCTCTTTTTCGCTTAACGGGTGATAGCCTCCTCTTAAGCCATTTTGGTAAGCGCTTTTAGCGATAAGCGGAAGCATTTCTTTAGTCGCTCCAAGCTCTTTTAAGGTGGTTGGAATCTTGAGTGTGAGAATGAAGTCTTCTAATTTGTCTAGTCCTTCTTTGATGATTTCATCTTGCGATTTGTTGCCTTTTTCGACTTGGAAGACATTGAGAGCGAATTTTTCGAATTGGTCCTTCCCAAATTGTGAGATATAGCGGTAATAGGGGTAAGAAATAACCGCTAAGCCTAAACCGTGTGGGCAAGAGGTATAAGCGCCAAGTTGGTGCTCGATTCCGTGCACATTCCAGTCTTGTTTCTTACTTAAGCCTAACAAGGTATTTAACGCGAGAGTCGCGTCCCACATCAAATTGCTACGCACATCGTAATCCGTCGGGTTCTTGCTTGCTTTCTTGCCGTGCTCAATAACGGCACGCATTAATCCTTCTAATAAGTAGTCGCTTGTGTTTCCGCTTTCTTCGCTAAAATACTGTTCCATTAAGTGCGAGAACATATCGAAAATTCCGCTTACCATTTGGGGATAAGGGACTGTCAAAGTATAGCTAGGGTCAAGGATAGAGAAGACAGGATAGTTATATTCGCCATACACTTTCCCGATCTTTAATTTCTTTTCTTCGTTTGTGATGACGGAGCCTGAATTCATCTCACTCCCCGTTCCTACCATGGTTAAAACGGTTCCGATTGGGGTGACTTTATGAGTCAATTCTTCCTGCCGTTCATAGTATTTACCCCAAGGATCAACTTCATTTATTGCAGCGGCGATTGCTTTTGCGCAGTCGATAACGCTTCCTCCACCAACCGCCAAAATAAAGTCGATATGGTTCTTTTCGATGAGCTCTTTCCCTTTTAAAACCGATTCATAGCTAGGGTTAGAATGAATCCCTTCTAGCTCATAGACTTCTTTGTTACTCTCCTCAAGGATTTTCGTGACTTCAGTATAGATGCCATTTGTTTTAATGCTCCCGGTTCCATAAGCCAAAAGTATCTTTTTTCCATAGTGAGACAATTCACCTTTTAAAGCGGAAATACTTCCTTTTCCGAAATAGATTTTTGTTGGATTATAAAATTCAAAATTTCCTTCCATTGCCTTTCTCCTTTGAATCGCCTCCATTTTAAAAGTTGAAGTGGGCTTTAGGTCAAGAAGAATTTTTTCTCAAATAAAAAGAGAAAGAAAAACAAAATGATTTGTAAATTTTTCTTTTTCGATTATCTCAATTTTTCTCGAATTTCTATTTAATTGTTTTTAAAAATAATCGATTTTCAAAAGACGAAAAATCTCCTTTCCAAAACCATTCGTTGCTTTCTTTATTCTTCGTGTATTTCGCTTTGTAAATCTAATAGAAAGTAATTTTTTGAATTGAGAAATTAAGTTTACATTTTTAGTTAAATTATTCGATTTTATCTAATTTTTTCTCCCTCTATGAAAGCGCTAACAATCATTGTATGCTTCAACTATAATCTCGTATTTTATTCGTTCTGATTTTGCTTGGATAGAACGTTAAATTGCTGGGTAGAAAGTGAGAAAAACTAATGAAGAAAAAGAAGAAAAGAATGTCGAATCGGAAGTTTCTTATCTTATGGGTGCCGTTCCTCGTTTTAGCTACTTCCGCCGCGATTACTTTAGAAACGATTATTCCTGGCTACGCGACGATGCTAGATACTTTTGCAGGGCGAATTTATTCTCCATTAGGAAAAGGGGATATTGTAAAAACTCCAGCGAAAGGGACGGAAGGGTGGAATAGACGTTATTACCATCAATCCTTTAAAACTGGCAATAAAGGCGAAGGAAGTTTAGAAGCGAAACTCCATGCGGAAAAACTTGTTCAAGAAATCGCCGCGGAAGGTATGGTGTTACTAAAAAACGATAAGGACGCTTTGCCCCTAAAGACAAAAGAAAATAAGAAAATCGCTTTATTCGGAAGAGGATCAGCCGATCCAGTCTATGGGGGAAGCGGATCAGGGAATGTCGATACTTCTAATTGCATTACTCCCTATTTAGGTTTGAAAAATGCCGGATTTGAGGTCAATGAAGAAATCTATCAATATTTCGCTAAGGAAGCTAAAAACTATCCTCGCCAAGAAATCAAGATGGACGATTATGAAGGCTCAACCTTTTTAATCGGCGAAATTAATCCAGAGTATTATCCAAATAGTTTTCAATCAAGAAAAGAAGAAACCGCGCTTGTTTTTCTTTCTCGATGTGGTGGCGAAGGTCTTGATTTATCGAGGGATTTAAAGAAAGACTCAAAAAACAAGGCTACTCAAGCAATTGTCAATCGCAAAGATGAAATTGGAGAAAACGCGAAAAAAGAAATCGAACACTATCAAGACAATCAGCATGAACTTCAATTGAGCCAAGAAGAAAAAGAAATGCTAGAGTTCACGAAAAAGAACTTCAAGCAAACCATCGTTGTCTTGAATTTATCGACGACTATGGAAGTGCATGATCTTAAAAACGATGAAAAAATCGCCGGTATCATCTGGGCTGGTTCACCTGGCTCGACTGGCTTTAATGCGTTAGGCAAGATTCTATCTGGTGAAGTTAACCCAAGCGGAAAGACGCCGGATATTTACGCTTCTTCGTTTCGTGATGATCCAACATTCCAAAACTTTGCAACAGAAGGTGAGCATCAATATAAGGACGTGAAGGATATTGACGCAGGAAGAGGAAAAGAAGCGCATTTCCTTCATTATGAAGAAGGGATTTACTTAGGTTACCGCTATTACGAAACTCGCGCGAAAGAGGATAAGGATTTTAAGTATTTAGACGCTGTAACGTATCCGTTTGGCTACGGGCTAAGTTACACTTCTTTTGAAAAGAAAATTGAATCTTCTAGTAGCAATGAGGAAGAGATTAAACTTTCCGTTTCGGTGAAAAATGTTGGCCAAGTAGCGGGAAAAGAAGCGGTGCAGATTTATTGTAGCGCCCCATTTACTAGAGGCGGCATTGAAAAACCTCATACCGTCTTAGTTGAATTTGGGAAAACCAAACTATTGAAGCCTCAAGAAAGCGAGACTCTTGGTTTTAAAATCAAGACGGAAGACCTAGCTAGTTATGACTATAACGACAAAAACAAAAACGGGTTCAAAGGTTATGAACTTGAAGGTGGGGAATATAAAATCACGGTGAAAGAGAATAGCCATGATGTTTCTATGGATGCAGATAATAAAGCTTTAGAATTTAGCGTCAATCTTAAAGCGAGACAAATCCGTAGGAAGACGAGCGATAAAAATGACGTCATTAATCAATTTGATGATGTTTCCGCTATCTTCAAAAAGGATCAAAGTGGCTACGCTCATTTAATGTCGCGAGCTGATTTTAAAGGAAGTTTCCCCTCTTCTCCAACGAAAGAAGATACGGTAGCTTCTAGGATTATGGTCAATGGCAAAAGCGTTTTAGAACGCTTAAAACCCTACAAGATTGAAAATAATGAGCTAGATAAAATGCCGAAGATGAATGCGAAAAACGGTTTATCGATTATTGATGTAAGGGGACTGGATTACGAAGATGAAAAATACGAAAAACTCTTAGATCAATTAAGCGAATTTGATTACGCGAAATCTTCACAATATCTTGTGAACGGGGCTTATAACACTCCTAAAATGGAACACTTTGGAAAACCCTATACCGAAGACCACGATGGCCCACAAGGATTTAGTTCTTTGTTCGGCAACAAATACAAGAATTTCACCGCTTATATGTCGGAGCCGATTTTAGCGGCTACATTCAACAAAGAACTAGCAAAAATGATGGGCACTTCAATCGGAGAAGAAGCATTAGCGTCAAATCCGATTTTCTCTGTATGGTATGGGCCAGGAATGAATACGCATCGTTCTCCTTTTGCAGGAAGAAATTTCGAATATTATTCAGAAGATGGGCTTCTTGCAGGGAAAATCGCCGCAAATGTCATTTCTGGTGCTGCGAGTAAAGGCTTATACGCCTATATCAAACATTTCGCGCTTAATGGCCAAGAAACATGGAGAGTTTCCTCTTTATGCACTTGGGTAGACGAACAAGCAATTCGCGAAATCTACCTTAAGCCTTTTGAAATCGTCGTAAAAGAAGCCTCTACTGAAGTTGATTTTATTAAAGACAACAAAGGCAATCATGCGAAAAAGAAAATGAACGCTGCTACCGCGGTGATGTCTTCCTTTAACCGAATTGGAACAACTTGGGCAGGTGGATATAAGAACTTACTCACTAATGTCTTACGCGAAGAGTGGGGATTTCGTGGGTTCGTCCTCTCTGACTTTAATCTCTTTGACTATATGAACTGCGATCAAGGGGTTAGAGCAGGGACGGATATGCAACTTACTTGGTTAAAGAAAATGGCGATGCCGATAGGAAAAATAGGGGACGGATTCTTAGATACTAGTTCCGCTACCGCGCGACTTGCCTTAAGAAAAGCCTACCACAACGTCTTTTACACGATTGCGAATTCCAATGCGATGCAAGATGTCGCTTCAGGTACTACGATTAGTTATAAAGCGAGTGGATGGCGCGTTCTATTATCCGTAGTTACAGGCACTTTAGCATCATTTGCGATTGCAGGGACGATTTGGGTGCTATATCGTTCACTTCACTATAAAAAGAATGAGGAAGTTAAGGATAATCCTCAGCAATGAGTTTCTATTTTCTTCTCTTTAAGCAATAAAGAAAAACATGGGAGGAGAGGAGCCTTCCATGTTTTAAAATTAGGAAGAAGGATACTTATCAAAAGGAAAATGAAGTTTCTTCTCTAGTTTCTTTATTATGGAAAATGACGGCTTTATGGAAGTGATTTTTTTGAATGAGCGCGCTCGCTTCTAAGACCGTTTGATGAACGTTGATTCTTTGAAAATAGACGTTTTTTCTTGTTTTCATTAAGTGACTTGAATAGCTTCCTTCATCGATCGTGCCCGTAAATACGAGATGGAAAGTGGAATAAGCATCAACGATATCTCGACTTGCTTTTTGCTCTAATTGGGGGTCAATAATTAGGAATACCGTCGCATTTGGAGTGGAATTTATAGGGATATTTTTCTTTAGGTAACTATTTTCTTCTTCCATGAAGAAAGTTGAATCTTTTATGAAATAAGGGAGATCAATCTTATTTAACAACGAAATAACTTCCATGTTTCTTCCATTTTTTGGAAGAGGAAGAATGATGTTTTCTTTTAAGGAAACGAGGAGTTTTAAGAAATCGTTGCGGTTAGTTTCCATGCTTTTTTCGCTTGAAGAGTAAGCTCCATCGACGATGGCTAAATCCGCTGTTAGATCCCGAATTTCATCGCAAGAGAAAACGCTATTCTCTAGATAATCACCCGTATATAAAATCGTTTTATCTTCCATTTCGATGAAGTAGCCATAGCTACCAAAACAGTGCCCACTTCGGAAAGAGGCTACCGAGAGCCAATTCGATAGTTTCCTTTTTTCCTTAAAAGAAAGAAACGTAGGCACAATATCGTTATTTCCCATGCAGTCAAATGTCGGCTTTGATAAATAGATTTCGCCATGGAATCCACGTCGAATTAATTCTCTTATCGCTCCGGTATGATCAAGATGGGAATGAGACAAAAATAAAGCATCGATGCTAGAAACATCAACTTTAGAAAAATCAGGGTATTCCCCTTTTTCGCCTAAGCCACAGTCTAATAAAATTTTATGATGGTCGCTTTGGAGCAAAAAAGAGTTTCGCCCATGTTCATTTATGCCACCTAGTGCGATAAATTTCATTCGTGAACTTCCCTAATATTTGCTTCATCAAAATAGATTTGTAGCCTCGAAGCTACTTCGATTGGTTTACTTTCATAGAAATAAAAGAGGTTGCCTTTTTCGTTATTTGCTTCGATGAAATAATTCCCGCCTTTGCATTGAACGTGCTTTATTGTCACAGTCTCGTTCCGTTTCTTAATAGAACTTCTTAAAGAGATATCTTCGGGGCGTAAGAAATGGTTATCATCGAGAAAAGAAGCTTTTCCGATGAATTTGCTGACGAATTTGCTTTTTGGATGCCAATAGATTTCTTCAGGACTTCCTTGTTCCACGATTTTGCCTTTGTTCATGACGATGATTGAATCAGAAATCGACATGGCTTCTTCTTGGTCATGGGTAACAAAAATCGCTGTCATATGTAATGATTTAACAAGATTTCTGATTTCACTGCGCATCTCTTCGCGAAGCACTGCGTCTAGAGCGCTAAGCGGTTCATCGAACAAAATCAAAGAAGGGTCAATTGCAATTGCCCTAGCGATTGCGACTCTTTGTTTTTGCCCTCCGCTTAATTCACTTGGTAAACGGTTTGCAAAAGAATCCATACGCACCATTTTGAGGCACTCTAAGGCTTTTGTTTTGATTTTCTCTTTTCTCTCTTTATTGCTTTTGAAGAAAGAAGTGGCTAATTCTTTAAAAGATAAAGCAGGGGTTTTATTGTCTAAGCCAAATTCTACGTTTTCTAGTACAGTCATATTTGGCCAAAGGGCGAAATCTTGGAAAACGAAGCCGATATTTCTTTTGATTGGTGCTTCATTGATTTGTTTTTCTTCATCAAAAACGACTTTATCGCCTAAAGTGATGGAGCCAGTATCGCTATTTTCTAAGCCAGCGATAATTCGTAACAGCGTGGTTTTACCACATCCCGATAAGCCGAGTAAAGTAGTTAAGCTGCCACTAGCGATATTGATGGACAAGTTTTCAAGCACCTTAGTTTTGTGATCGAAGGTTTTTGAGATATTGTTTATTTTTACTTCCATGATTATGCTCTCCTTTTTCTTTTGGTTGAGACGTATTCTAGGGGCAATAGTAACGCTAAGGTAATGGCGACTGAGACTACCGCTAGAGCCATCGCGGCTTGTTGATTCCCTTGTTCGAACTGCGAATCAATAAATAAGGAAATCGTGTAAAACGCCGGTGGTTGTAATAGTTTTGCTGTCACTAGTTCTCTTAGAGTCACAATTAAAGTCATGGCAAAACCATAGAATGCACCTTTTAATGCCTGTGGGAATAGAATCCTTAAATCAATCCTTAATTCGCTTTTAGAATAAACTTCGCCTGCTTCTAAAAGCGAATTAGGCATTTGAATCAAAGCATTTTTGATATAGGAAACCATGCCTGGTAAGAAAACGACGCTATACCCGATAATCAGCATCCAAAATGTTCGATAGACGGGGAAAAGCTTATAGATGGCGTTAAAAAACATAATCATGCCAATTCCTGTGACGATATTCGGAATCATTTGAGGGAGCATATCGATAAATTCAACGCCTCTACCTAAGAATTTCTTTTTATTTTTATAGCTATAGAAAGCAAAGCAAAGCCCTAATACCAATACGATTAATGAAGAAATAATTCCGATTAAGAAAGAATTTCCAATCGCTTCAAAACCCGTTCCAAATCCAGAATCGTCACTAAAAGCGATTTGATAATTTTCGAATGTGAAATTGTTTGCCTCAGTAAGATTTTTGTAGAGAACTTTCTTAAAGGAAGATATCACGATGGTAAATAGGGGGATAAAAGCGGAGAAAAAGAAGATAATAAGTAAGAACAAGGAACCAATTATGGCGACGGCATAATTTTTTGAATAGCGGCCGTCACCTTCGTTTTTTAAGCTTACCGCTTTCTTGTTTGTGACAATCATTTGAAGTGCCCATAAAAGCATACAAATGAAAACAAGCAAAGAAGCTAAAGAAGCGGCAGTACCAAAATCAATCGGAGCAATTTGCATCTTATCGGTGATCATCGTCGTGAAGGTGGAAACTCCGATTTGTGGACCGAATGTCGCAGGCGTTCCATATTCGCTTAGCGCTTTGACGAACACTAAGAATGCGCCAATCGCGAAATTTGGCAATAAAATAGGTGCATAAACTTTAAAGAATTTCTTAAAGTGGCTCTTTACATAGACTTCACTAGCGTCATCGATATTTTTTGGGAATGACAAAAATGCGTTTTTTAGCATGGTCATTAGGAATGGAGAAGTATGCATAGACATAATCCATACCATACCAAAGAATGAATAAAAAGAAGTGGCTAATGGCTTTAAGGAAGGCAAATTTCTCCACAAAACCCCATTCCTTTGCATGAAAAGCATCCAACCCATCGAATTGATGTAAGGAGGAACCATAAAAGGAATCATTAGCACTAAATCAAGCCACCAAAGCTTTCTTAGCCGTGTTTTTGCCAATAAATATGCTTCAGGGACAGCGATTAAAGTGGATAAAGCAGTGACGGAAAGTCCTAATAGAATTGAATTCCAGATTGCCTTTCCCGTTTCTTCATTAGAAAAGGCGTTTGCGTAATTAGAAAAGGTGAAAGACCCATCTACGCTCTCCAATGATTCGGAAAATACGGAAAAGATGGGACAAAGAATAAAAAAGGTCAAAAAAACGCAAATAAGGATACCCTTGGTAAGGTATCCTAATTTTTGGCGATTTTTGATGAATGATAATAGCCTCGTACTCATTATTTTTGGAGCAACTCAACGAATCTTTTCGCGATATCGGTTCCTTGACTTGCCATATTATCCCAATTGAGAGCTTTAAGTTGAGCGATGTCGTTATATCCTTGACGTGAACTGTCCGCATTAACGTCGGCTCTACCAGGGAGTAAATAGGCTTTGCTAACGAGTTTTTGGGCGTCTTCCGAGCAAAGATAATCCATGACTTTTTTCGCTGCATCAGTGTGCTTAGCGGTTCCCATAATCATAGCAGGACGCGCATTAACAACGGTTCCGCTTTTTGGATAATAAATGTCGATTGAATTTCCTTTTTTCTTATCAGAATAAGCGTTGTAATCAACGCCGCCGACAAGGATATCGACGCTTCCGTTTTCAAGAGCGCTAAGCGCTGGCTTATTGCCGCCTCCATTTTTTAATCCAGCAGTGGCCCAACCTTGAAAATCAGCCCAGGCAGCTTCTCCTTTACTAGAAACGTAACCCGCTAAGAAATCCTTACAAGCGCCAGATTTTGTCGGATCAGGAATCGACATTATTGCCGTTCCAGCCTCTTTTAAAGTAGCGTTGATTTTTGCCGAGTCAGAAAAGTCTGCCCAATCAAGTTTCTCGATTTCTTCTTTCTTCACTTTATCGGTGTTATATAAAACGCCAACCGCAGAAGCACTTGTTCCCCAGATCTTGTTGCTGGAATGCTTGAATGGTTCGAGCAATTTGTCACCATCTTTTGGAGTATATTCCATCAAATCTAATTTCGATAGGGAATTAATTCCATCACTCCAAGAAGCAAGAATCAAAACATCGCAAACTGGGTTGCTCTTTTCAGCTTCAATTTTGGCAAGTAGTTCACCGGTTGTACCGGAAGTGACATTCATTTTGATGCCTTTATAAGATGCTTCGAATCCTTTTTTCAAATTGGTTTGTAAGCCAGCAGGAGAAGGCATATAAACATTGACTTCTGTGTCTACGCTCCCTCCATTTGGATTTTCTTCATTTCCATTATTCGCGTTACCGCAAGAAGACAAGGCTGCCATAAGAAGTAAGGCGAATCCTAATTTTAATTTCGTATGTTTCATTCCTGTTTTTCCTCGGTGGTTATTCTACTTTCTAAACGCTTTAGCGGCTGTAAAGATTCCGTAAAGAATTGTAAGGGCGGTGTTAATCCTCCTTGTCCTAATTAAAGCGAATAACAATGATTGCGATTTTTGTCTATTTAAAAATTATAGTTTTCAATTTTCGTAATCTTTTTGTTCTTGCATACAAGATAGACTCTAAAAAAAGAATTGATAGAACCGATATTATTTGAAATTAACCTTTTGATAAACTCTTCTCAAAGGGAAAATATGGTGCTCTTGTATACAATAATCTAATTCTATATATTATTGATAAAGCGTTAAAAAACGCTCCTGAATAATTCATAGGAGAATTAGGGTGATGAAGAAATATGAAATCGAGAAAAAGCTCATCGACTGCGGTGTTGTTGCTGTGATTCGAGCAAATTCTATTGAAGAAGCAACTCGTTTAGCGGATGCCGTAAGCAAAGGTGGAATCACGGGACTTGAAATTACTTTCACTGTGCCAGGTGCCGCCGATGTGATTAAAGCGCTAAGCGCGAAGGAAGACGCTAGTTATATCGTTGGAGCAGGAACGGTGCTTGACGCCGCTACGGCTCGCATCGCCATCTTAAACGGTGCCCAATTTATTGTCTCACCAGCTTTTGATAAAGAGACTGCTGAACTATGCAATGTTTATCAAATCCCATATATGAGTGGCTGCTTTACCATTAATGAAATCATTGTTGCCTTAAAAGCGGGTGTAGACATTATTAAAGTTTTCCCAGGAAGTAATGCTTCTCCTAGCTACTTCAAGGCGGTCCATGGACCTCTCCCTCAAGCCAATTTGATGCCAACAGGTGGAGTTTCTCTAGAAAATGCCAAAGATTGGATTAAAGCGGGTGCTATTGCAATTGGTACGGGCGGTGATTTAACTTCCCCAGCCAAAACCGGGAATTACGAAGAAGTCACTCGTCGCGCAGAGACTTTTGTACGTCTAGTGAAAGAAGCTAGAGAAGGGAAATAACGAAAATGAAATACGCAACTCTTGGAGAATTAATGCTCCGCTTAAGCACACCAGGTTATTCTCGCTTTGTGCAAGCAAATAGTTTTGATGTCAATTATGGTGGAGGCGAAGCGAATGTCGCAGTCTCTTTAGCCAACATGGGCGAAGAAGCGATGTTCATCTCTAAATTCCCAAATAACGACATCGGTGATGCTGCCAGAAATTCGCTCCGTCAATTTGGCGTCGACACTTCTAATATTTTACGTGGTGGCGATAGACTCGGCATTTATTTCCTAGAGACTGGCGATTCCGTCCGTCCTTCCAAGGTTATTTATGACCGCGCTCATAGCGCTTTTAGTGAAGCAAAAGCGAGTGAATTCAATTTTAAGAAAATGCTTAAAGGCGTGAATTGGCTCCATATTACTGGCATCACTCCAGCGTTAGGGAAAAACGGGCAAGCCATTACCTTAAAGGCGCTTAAAGCCGCGAAAGAATTAGGGATTACCGTTTCTTTTGATTTAAATTACCGTGCGAAACTTTGGACAAAAGAAGAAGCCCAATCCGTCATGATTCCCTATATGGAATACGTTGATTATGTGATTGGTAACGAAGAAGATGCCGAAGCTTGCTTAGGGTTTAAGAATAATAGCGATGTCGCAAAAGGAAAGATCAATGCTAGCGACTATGAATCGATGCTAAAGGCAATGTGTGAAAAATTCCATTTTAAAGGCGCGGCCGCTTCTTTGCGTGAATCTCATAGTGCAAACGATAATGGTTGGAGCGGTGTTTTGTTCACGAATGGCAAATTCTATCAATCGAGTCACTATGAACTCCGCATCGTTGACCGCGTTGGTGGCGGTGATTCCTTTGCCGCCGGTTTAATATATGGTTTAACGCATTATGAAGATCCAATAGACGCAATTAATTTTGCTGTCGCTAATAGTGCCATCAAACACACTCTTCCTGGCGATTATAACCACGCGACGAAAAAAGAAGTTGAATCCCTTATGGCTGGCAATACCACTGGGCGAGTTCAAAGATAATTTCATGGGGGCCGCTATTTGACGGCCCTATTTTTTATGACCAAAGATATTGAAACAATTTATAAGACACTTCTAAATGAGATTATTTTGCTTAAGCTCAAACCAGGGGAACGCTTAAAAGAAGAAGAATTATCGACTCGCTTTAAGGTATCTAGAACTCCAATTCGCGATGTGCTTAAAAAGCTTGAAGCGGATAAACTCATTGAAATACATTCTCAGGTTGGTACATACGTAACCAAGATCGATCTAAGTGACATTAATGATATCATGTTCGTTCGCGCTTCTAGCGAAGCGAGCGTTTTACTCGATTTAATGAAGTCGATAACGCCTGGGGATATTGCTTCGCTTCGTTTGTTATTAGTTCACCAAAAAGAAACTTTGCTTGAACATGAACTCAGCGATGAGGAATTCGCGATTCGTTTTCATTCCTTCGATAATGAATTTCATGAAAGAATTTGGAATTTAGCGGGAAAACTTAGCACCTTAACTTTATTGAACCGTTCTTATCCCTATTTTGAGCGTTATCGTTTTTTGACCAATCTAAGAGACGAAAAAGAAGTGGAGAATCTCTACGAAATCCATTCAAAGATGGTCGATTTGCTAGAAAAACAAGACGAAAATGCCTTGCGCGCTTTAAGTGTTACGCATAATTATTCTGGTTTACACGGCATTAAAAAAGTCGAAGAACGGCATCCTGATTATTTTGTGAAGTAAGTGGGGAAAGCCTATCCGAATTGCAAATTCATCCGATGCAATTTCTTAGCGGGACTCTACCTTTACTTTTAAAGGTTTAAATAAGGTATGAGAAATAAGAGCTGCCTTTTTGATGTTGGTTAAATACTTCGTTGGCTTATAAAATAAACTCCTTTCCATTCGAATTTTGCTTGGAAGATATGATTTAAGTTTGTTTTTGGTCTACAATTCAAACAATGTTGTTGTTATTAGTGAAAAGTCTCATAAAATAGTGAATGAATTAATCTTAAGTTCGTCTTTATGCGTTTGGAGGCAATAAATGGATTTTAAAGAGATAATGGAAGAAAGATATTCTCTTCGAGAATTTTCTTCTAAAGCAGTCGAACCGAAAATAGTTAAGCAAATCCTTGAATTAGTTCGTCTTTCTCCAACCGCTTTAAACCACGAACCTTATCGAATTATCGTCATCAATTCTTCTATATCTCTTTCTAAGATTTATCATGCGAAAGCCCCTAATTATGGCGCTTCAACGGTTTTGCTGCTTTGTGAAGAGACGAGTAATCGTTGGCAAAACCGTTATAGCAATGAAGATAACACTTTGATTGATATTGGCATTGTTCTAGGGACGATTTTATATGCCGCGAAAGAATATGATGTAGGTAGTTGCCCAGTTTGTAATTTTGATCCTAAGGCGATAAAAGAAGAGTTCAAGCTCAGTGATGATTTATATCCTCGCGCTTTAGTTTATTTAGGATATCCTTCCTCATCCGCGAAAGCTTCACCTCGACACTTTTTAAGGCGAAAAGTGGATGAATTCACTAGTTGGGAGTAATTTTATGATTCACGAAATAATCCATCTTAAAGACTTTTATCCTGCTTTAACTAGCGATCCAGCTCTCATTTCCTATTGCCCTAGCAATTTTCCAAATTTTAGTGATGGGAGAAAACGAAAAACGATTCTTTTATTACCGGGTGGCGCTTATTGCTCTATTGCGCCGAATGAAGGGGAATCCGTTGCTCTTCGTTTATTAGGCAATGATATCAACGTTTTCATTCTTCATTACAGCGTGAAAAATTACTATGCGCCTTATCCATTTGTGGAAGGATTTGCCGCGATTAGTTATCTTCGTAATCACGCTGATTATTATCATATTGACATTAATCATATCGGCGTGATGTGTTTTTCTGCAGGCGGCCATTTTGCCGCTTCTTTAGGGGTGTTTTATACGAAGAAAGAATATGCCGATTATCTAGGCGTTCCACTTGCAAATCTAAAAATTAATGGGGTTTTGCTTGGATATCCTGTCATTACGATGGGTGAATATACGCATAAACAAACTTCTACGCAGCTATTAACAAATAACAAAGAAAAGAAAGACGAATATTCGATTGAAAAACAAATTACTTCCTTTTACCCCCCGACGTTTTTATGGACTACAAACGATGACACGATTGTTGACCCAATCAATTCGCTTTTGCTTGCTAACTCCTTAAAGAAAGCAGGCGTTCGATTTGAATTTCATTATTATCCGGTTGGGAATCATGGTGCTTCGATAGGGGAAAGAATGTGCTATTCAAATGACGTTGATCCTAATTTTTTAAACACAGTTCGTTATTTTCATACTTGGATCCAATTAGCCATTAAATTTATTCAAGAAATCATGTAACGAATCGCTTACTAAATTTAGAAAGAGATAATTAGTGGTTTCTCTTTCTTTGGCTATTTTGCATTATAAAGAAGATAATTTAATTTCTTCCTAAAATAAGGGTGTGGCCGAAAATTTTTATTGTGGTGTAAGAATAATGAAAGCACTTTCACTCTATGCTATATTAGGGGTGAATCGAGGCGTTAAACCGATGAAAAAACAAAGTGAAGTGCTTAAAATTATCTCTGATCCAACTTTAACTTATGCCCAGCAAGTTCTTTCTTTAGCTCGCCTAGCGGAAAATGAAGACGATTCTTTACCTCGTGACAAAGAATTTGAGAAAGCGCTAGATGATGGATGCATTTGCACGCTTAACGAGGGGCGCTCGCCATATCGACCCCGCTACATTGTTCCAGATTATGCAAAATTTATTCAAAAAGGAAGCGAATTTTTAGGAGTAAAGCCCCCAAAAGATATTTTTGAAGCCTGCAATAATCTTCTTATCATGTATCATAACGTTCCTTCCATTACTTCTTTTCCTGTCTATTTAGGGAACTTTACGGAGTTATTCGGTCCATTCGATGTGAATGAAGAAGATACTAGAAGTGCCTTGAGGATGTTCTTACTCAATATCGATAAGACTTTAACAGATTCTTTTGTCCACGCGAATATCGGGCCTAGCGATAATCGCGTTACGCGCATTATTCTTGAACTTACGGAAGAAATGCAGCTAGCCGTTCCGAATTTGACCTTGATTTATCATGAAGATATTACTCCTAATGAACTTGCCTATGAAAGTATCCGCTCTATGTTAAAAACGTCTAAGCCATCTTTTTGCAATGACAAAATGTATAGCAAAGAACTCGGCGAAGGAAAATACGGGATTGTGAGCTGCTATAACGCATTTAAAATTGGGGGTGGTGGATATACTCTTCCTCGCTTAAGAATGTATGAAATCGCGACAAAGGCAAAGAGCATCGATGATTTCTTCTCTCGTGTGCTTCCTTTTTATACGAATCTTATTTTAAGAAATATCGATCAAAGAATCCGTTTCATCGTCGAAGAATCTAACTTTTTCAAAACCAATTTCTTAGTGAAAGAAGGATTTGTGGAACGTGATAACTTTACGGGAATGGTCGGAATGGTCGGGCTAGCGGAATGCACAAACTGTTTATTGGGAATCACTATTAAAAACAAAGGCTTTGGACACAACTTAGAAGCGGAAAATTTGGGCGTTAAAATCCTCGATGCCGTGCATGAAATGGTAATGAAACACAAAGGATTATATTGCCATAATTACCATGACCATTATGTTATGCATGCTCAAGTTGGCATTGAAACCGATGGTAACGATGATTCTCCTGGAGTGAGAATCCCGATTGGAAGCGAACCTGAGTTATATAAACATTTAAATATAGAAGGAAGAATGCATACGCATTTTGAATCGGGAGTAGGAGATATCTTCAAATTCGACCAGACGTGGAATAATTCCATTCCGGCGATTTTAGATATCATTCAAGGGGCTTTTAAGGTCGGTATGCGTTATTTTACCGCCTATAACTGCGATAATGACGTTGTGCGCGTTACGGGGTATCTTGTGAAACGAAGCGAAATTGAAAAACTCGAAAAAGGTAAACCAAGTCTGAATCAATGCACAGTCTTAGGTCAAGGGGCTAGAGACAGTGGGCATGCATTAAATCGCCGTATCTATCATGACAATGAAAAATAATCTCACCGCGCCAATCAATCGGATTATTCCTTTTTCGAATGTCGATGGACCAGGTAATCGCCTTGTTATATTTTTTCAATCCTGTCCTTTTTCTTGCTTATTTTGCCATAATCCAGAAACCATAAGGATGTGTAATTCTTGTGGTGACTGCGTAAAAGGATGTCCAAGCAAGGCGCTTAGCTTTATTAGGAATAAAGTAAAGTGGGACAAAACAAAATGCATCAACTGCGACACTTGCGTTCATACTTGTCAAAATCTTTCTTCCCCAAAAATAACCGATATGGATGTTTCTAGCCTTATCAAACAAATTAATTATGTTAGACCTTTTATCCGCGGAATCACCGTATCGGGTGGAGAATGTATGAATCACGCCTCCTTTTTAAAAGAATTATTTTCTTCCTTAAGAAAGAAAGACCCTTCTTTATCAATTCTAATTGATTCGAATGGTGCGATAGATTTTGAAAAACACGCTGATTTACTTTCTCTATCTGATGGAGTGATGTTAGATGTTAAGGCATTTAGTCCGCTTTTCCATCAAAAAGTGACGGGGATTTCTAACGAAATGGTGTTAAAAAATCTTTACTATCTCTTACGCGAAAACAAGTTAGAAGAAGTGCGGACTGTGATTTTTCCCTACTTTCAAAAAGAAAACGAATATACGGTAAAAAATGTCGCTAGAATCATTAAAAGCAATACGAGATACAAGTTACTCAAGTATCGCTATTTTGGCGTCAGAGATGAAGGCGTTAGGATGTTTGGAAAGTTAATTTCTTCTAGGGATGAATTATTGCATTACGAAAATATCGCTAGGGAAAATGGGTGCTACTCAACAGTGATCATCTAAAAAAAGATTTGAGTCTTCACCCAAATCTTTTAATCGGCAATCGTTTATTTTTGCCAACTCATGTTGTTCCCTTTATCTTGAAGAATATAGGCTGGATCTTTCTCTTTGACTTTGATGATCAAGCCAGTATCTTCATAATGACCTGAAACAACTCTTATTTGGTTCTTGTCTTCTAGTTTTAACTTAAAATGAAAGACTTTATCGCCTACTTTTCTAGCAACAAATTCGCCGTTATTATAAAGAATGATTTCTTTTTGGTTTGAATAGACTTTGATTTTCGCGGTTTTCCCAGTGCGATTAATGAATCTTTTTGAGCATAGATGCACGAATGGTTCATCGCTCCAATAGGCTTTGTAGACATAGAAGGCGTCTTTTTTGATTTTGCGGTCAAAAGTGACAAGTCCTTTGTGATTGATGCCTTTTTCGCCACCTTGGTTTCTTCCATCACTTCCAAAATCAAACATGTTCCAAACGTGAGTGGCCCAAATGTAAGGCCTAGTCGCGAATGTTTTTAGCATCTTTTCGTGATAAGAAGCTTGATACTCCTCGCTATTATCGAAACGCCTTGGCTTACGAGAGTGAAGATTGCTCATCCCCTCCGCACCATATTCGCTTAAACCAATCGGAGATTTTGGATAGAAGAAGTGCCACATATCAAGAATCCAACCGGTAACCGGGGTGCAAGGCACATACCATCCCCAATAAAGGTTATAAGACGCTAAATCCGTGATATGAGCGACGCGATTAAAGATAGACATCACCGAATAGCAAGCGATTGTTGTTAAGCGAGATGGGTCTTCTTTATGAGCGAATTCGTTTAGCTCAACATGGTTTTCCCTAGTCGCTTTGCCAAAGGTTTTTCTAAACATCGTGATTTCGTTCGAAATTCCATAGCAGACAATTGAAGGGTGATTGAAGCATTGGTGGATGAGCTCGCTTAATTGGCTCTTGGCGTTTTGATCAGCCGCTTTATCGTAACGCGAAATATAAGGGATTTCCGCCCAAACGATGAAGCCATATTTATCGCAGAGGTCATAGAAATATTCGTCATGCTGATAATGCGATAAACGAATGGTATTTGCGCCGATTTCACGGATTAAATCCATATCTTCATCCATGTCGGCTTTACCAATCGCGTTGCCCACTTTTGGGCGGTCTTGATGACGGGCAACTCCGCGTAATGGGTAAGAGGCGCCGTTTAAATAGAAACCTTTCTTCGGGTCGACGTGAAAGGTTCTAAAACCGATAAAGGTACTAACTTCATCATAAATGACATCATCGTTTTTTAAGGTAGCGACGACTTTATAGAGATAGGGGTCTTTTCTTCCGTTCCACAAATGAATCTTAGGAACGAAGATTTCTTGATTTGCTTTGCCTGAAGCGACGACTTCGCCTTTATCGTCTTTGACTTGAATGAAAATCTCATCATCCGAGGTTGCCTTTGCGTCAACAGTCAAAGAACCGTTCGTCCCCTTAACTTCAGGGTAGCACTTTAAGATAGGAGCAGAATCTTCATGATATTCAAAGTGCTTTTTGCTCGTGACGATAATAGAAACATCACGGTAAATCCCTCCATAGAAGGTGAAGTCTGCGGCATAAGGATAAATGGAAGCGTTTGGACGATTATCAACTTTTACGACAAGTAGATTTTCTTCTTTTAACTCTGAAGTGATTTCAACGATAAAGCGAGAATACCCCCCTTCATGGTGGGCGATTTTCTTCTCATTTAGATAGACATCCGCGATTGCGTTTACAGCGTTGAAGCACAAATAGACGCATTCTTTATCTGGGTTGATTTTGATAAAGAAGCGTTTGGAATAAGTAGCGACGTCACGAAGATAATCGTTTCCGCCATCTTGCCCGTCAACCCCATTCCAAGAGTGAGGAAGATCAATATGTTGAATTTTTTGATCGCGGATTTGGAAATTCCAATCCTTATTGATGGAGATTATCTTTCTCATTGTCTTTTCCTTTCTTTTTCTTTGCTGCTTTTTTCGCGATTTTCTTTGCTAGATTTTCTTGGTATTTTGCTTCCTCTTCCTCGTAATTCAGGTGCTTTTTCTCGCAATACGCCTTTAGTTCGATAATGCGGTGCTCTTCGACTAGACGCTCCTCTTCCTCTTTTTCACGTTTGATTCTTTCTTCGTGACTAATCCATTCTTTGCCGCTTGCTAAGCAGGCTGCTTTTTCTTTTTCCACGATGAGCAAACGTGCATCTTCGGCCTTTTTCTCTACATCCATGAAGATGAACATGATGGCGATTAAGCCGTAGCAAATCGATTCTCCACCAAGGAATAGCCATTTAAGCGCTTCTCGAAGGGCATCGTTATTCCCTAATGTATTCACGTCATACCCGCATAAGGAAAGAATACCATTCAGTAAGCCGTTTGCTAAGCCAGACATCCCGATCATGATGGCTCCATATATGGTCATCGTTAATCCGTCTGGCCTAAAACCGTTTTTGGCTTCACTATTGTCTAAGATATCCGCAAGTAGAGCTAAAGAGATATACATCGCGGGAGCACTTGCTAAAGCCTTAATGACAAACGAAGCAGTGACGAGAGCGAAATTAGAAGGATCAATGAAACCGATAAATCCTCCCGCGCACGCTAAAGCGGCACCAATCATAATAAGACGTGCCTTGCCGATTTTGTTGCTTAACGGCCAAACGATTAGCATACCTAAAGCAGTCGGGATAGCGCCAATGATGGACAAAGAAGCGTCAAAAGTAGAGCCGTTGCTCTTCGAATAAACCCCATCAATTGGTAACCAAGACTGGCAGAAATAAGTCTGCGAAGTATTTTTCATCATGCCACCGAGTTGATACAAGAAGAAGAATAAGATAATAAGCCACCAGTATTTGTCTTTGAAGCATGCTTTGGCTTGTTTTCTAATCGTAATTTTTTCTTTGGTTTCTTCAATAGCGACATCACGGTAAGTAAAAGATTCTTCGGTGATTCTTTCTCTCGTAAAATAGTATTCGATAAGAATTCCGATGAAGGCGAGCAAGATAATAGCAAGAATGAAGATTTTCCAAGCATTTGCACTAGCTTCGACATTAATATGAGGATTCTCTTTTGTGCCATCATTGACGAATAAATAGCCAATGAAGAAGGGGAGAATCATGCTCGTTAAGCCCATCGCGGCTAAGGTAGTCGCGTTAGAGATAGTTGCGAGTAAAGAACGATCTTTGCTATTGCGCGTTGATAAGGTGACTAGCGCACTATGGGAAGTGAAATAGAAGGGATAGGCTATTGCATAGAATAAGTTATAGCCAAGCGCGACCGAAATTAATGTCCATACGCTCCCTTTGCTCCCTGCTTCAACTGGCGTTGGGGCATAAAAACAAACGATAAGCGATATTGCAATAAGAGGAGCGGCGATGAGTAGCAACGGTCTAGCTTTACCCGCCCTTGTCTTAGATTTTGACATCAATTTCCCAACAAGGATGTTACCTAAAACAACGAAAATAACGGAAATGACTGGTAAAAGGATTGCAAACGTATTTGCCCACTCCGTTAAGTTTAAAATATCCGTGAAGTACTGGTTTAAGTACTTGTTCATAATGGAGTTTGAAATGATTGCAAGCACTGGGCCTAAAAAATAGCCTAGTGCACCTTCTGGAAAAATCTTCACACGGAACGATTTGACCTTAGTGGAAAGGAGTGGATTATCGAAAACACTCTTTTTGTTAGCTTTGCCCATAATAAAAACCTCAGTAACTTTTTTCTTTAGAAAACGGATTCCATAACACACATTTTAAGAAGTTTAGTAAGCGCTTCAAATTGCAATAATTAGTGTGGATTATTGCAATTTTAGAAGCTGAGGGAAGGTTTAATTGCCACGGTCTTCAGCTGGCGAGACACCAGTAATTTTCACGTAGGTGCGGTAGAAGGTCGAATAGTCGTTGAAACCGAGTTCTTCGGCAACATCAATTGCTTTCTTGCCTTCCTTAATGAGAGCCTGCGCGAGAATGATTTTTTTCGAGCGGATGTATTTCATTAAAGAGCAGCGCATCGTTTTCTTGAATTGATTCGACAAATAAGACTCAGAATAATGCAAGTCATTTGCGATGCTTTCTAGTGTCAATCCTTCTTGTAAACGTCCTTGAATATAATCGATGATCGTGGAAATGATGTCATCGTTTTTAAATTCCGGTGATCCTTGTCTAGCGTTGGCTAAATACACTAAAATTTCGACGATTTTGCTTCGAGACATAAGATACATATCGCCGTCATTGAATAAGTCGTAGAGGCTATCTAGACCTTTGATGATATTTTCAATGTAGCGGTTACTCGAAAAGAAAGGGTAGACATTCTTTAAGCGGTCGGCTAAGGATTCGGGAACGTAACGCGTAGGAAATTTAAGGACATAGCGTTCGTAACTGACGTTGTGGTTAGCGTTAGCAAAGTGGTATTTGCCTGGATTCATGAGGATGATATCGCCACTTTTGAGGTGACGCGTTTCACTTTCGACATGATAGTCGACATCACCTCTGACAAAAAACAGCAATTCATAAAATGAATGCATGTGTTTGTTGTATTCGTCTTTGGGTGAGGATGCGTAATCAAGTTTGTGGGAAAAATCGATTTCTTGATGAACAAATTGAAACATATTTTCCTTTTCCTCCCTTTACAATCGATGGTACACGAAAAAGTGAAGAAATGCAATCTTTCAGTAAAAAGTTTGCAATTTAATGAATTTATGGAAGAAAATTAGCCGATTTTTGTATTCAATAAATGCAATTTTTCCGTTTTGTTATTGCAATTGTTTGGTCTATCCCCCATCGTTAAAATGGTTTCGAACTAAAAATTTAGGAGGCTATATGAAACTATCTTTTCGCTGGTATGGTTTCGATGATTCTATCCCTCTTTCCTACATTCGCGAGATTCCTAATCTTTCGACAATTGTCTCTTCCGTCTATAACGTAAAGGCAGGTGAAGAATGGGGAGAAAATTCTCTTATTTCATTAAAAAAAGCCGTTGAAGATAACGGAATGAAACTAGAAGTTATCGAATCGATTCCTGTTTCTGAAGACATAAAAATGGGAACGAATAAACGTGATGAGCACATTGAAGTTTTTAAAAAGAATTTAGCGCTTTGCGGGAAACACGGCGTTAAAGTCGTTTGCTATAACTTCATGCCTGTTTTTGATTGGCTGAGGACGGATATGCATCATCGTTTGTTAGATGGGAGCGAGGCACTTAGCTATTCTCGCGACGATTTCGATAAGGTTGACCCGAAGCATCTTCATCTTCCTGGATGGGATGAATCTTATTCTCCTGATGAACTTCAAACCTTGTTAGACGAGTACCGTCATATTTCCCACGAGGAGCTTTTTGAAAACCTCGTCTATTTTTTAAAGGCGATTATGCCTATATGTGATCAATACGATATCTCGATGGCTATCCATCCAGATGATCCTCCTTGGGACGTATTCTCACTTCCTCGCATTGTTTCAAATGAAAAGGATATCGACCGTCTTTTTGAAGCCGTTCCGAATATACATAATGGGTTAACTTTATGCACAGGGAGCTTAGGAGCTTCTAAGAAAAACGATATTCCTTACTTAGCGGCAAAATACGCCAAAGCGAAACGTATTTATTTCGTGCATCTACGCAATATCCTCTATACGGATGACAAAGATTCCTTTACCGAAGTTGGCCATTTCTCGAAATCAGGGTCTCTAGATATCCCTCTTATTGTCAAAAACTTAATTGATAATGGCTTTGATGGATATGTCCGCCCAGATCATGGAAGAAATATCTTCGGGGAAAATGGAAAACCTGGCTATGGCTTATATGACCGTGCGCTAGGATGCATGTATATCAATGGATTATTTGAAGCGATATCTCGCTTTAATAAATAAGAAAGGATAAAAAACAATGAAAAAAGAAGATTTACCATTATTTATCGATTATAAAGAGAAAGTTGTTGTCATTACCGGTGGTGGAGGCGTTTTGTGCTCGAAAATGGCGGAAGCCTTTGCTTTAGCGGGCGCGAAAGTGGCGATTTTGGATTTGCACTTATCTAGCGCTGAAGCAAAAGCTGCAGAAATCCGTCAAGAAGGCGGTATCGCAAAAGGTTACGAAGCCAATGTTTTAGATAAAGCCTCTTTAGAAAAAGCGCATGAAGCCGTCTTAAAAGATTTTGGAACGTGTGATGTTCTCATCAATGGAGCTGGTGGCAATTCGCCAAAAGCAACGACGAGTCAGGAATTTTTCGCTCCTAAGTTAGATTCCTCCACCATCTCCTTCTTTGATTTGAAAACTGAAGGATTTGAATTTGTCTTTAATCTCAATATTTTAGGTACGTTACTTCCAACGCAAATCTTCGCAAAAGACATGCTTGCAAAAGAAGGGTGCTCGATTTTGAATATTTCTTCGATGAATGCTTTCACTCCGCTAACGAAGATTCCTGCCTATAGCGCTGCAAAAGCTGGTGTTAGCAATTTCACGAAATGGCTCGCAACTCATTTTGCTAAATCTAATATTCGTGTCAATGCGATTGCGCCTGGCTTTTTCTCAACTGCCCAAAATAAGGCTTTGCTTTTCAATCCCGACGGCACGCCTTCTATGCGTTCCAATAAGATTTTGAATAACACCCCAATGGGAAGATTCGGAACACCAGAAGAACTTCTTGGTGCGGTTCTATTCTTATCCGATTCTAAAGCGAGCTCTTTCATTACGGGCGTTGTTCTTCCGATTGATGGTGGATTCAGTGCCTATAGTGGCGTTTGATTTCTAACTTTGGGTAAGTTTTATGAATGATTTTTTTAGCGACAACGTCTTACTAAAAGGGGAAGCGAGTAAGGAGATTTATGAATCAATCAGAACACTTCCCATTATTGATTACCATTGCCATTTAGACCAAAAAGCGATACGTGACGATAAACGATTCAATGATATTGGCGAGCTTTGGTTAGGGGGCGATCATTATAAGTGGCGTGCACTTCGCATGATGAACGTAGATGAACGTTTTATTACGGGGAATGCCTCTTATCATGACAAGTTTTTGAAATACGCCTCGATTATGCCTGCTTTATGCGGAAATCCTTTATATTACTGGACGCATTTTGAGTTAAAACAAGTATTTGGAATCTCTTTGCCTTTAAACGAAAATACCGCCGAAACAATCTACAAAAAGGCAAACGAAGAGCTTTCTAAATTATCGACCCGTAAGCTACTAAAGAAATTCAATGTCTCTTTTGTGGCAACGACGAATGATCCAATTGAATCTTTAAGCGACCATGGCGTTTTCGATGGGGTGAAGGTCACTCCTACCTTCCGTCCTGATAAGCTTTATGATTTCTCTCCTTCTTATTTAGAAGAATTAGGAAAAACAGTGGGCTATTCATTATCGACTTTGGAATTGCTTCAAAAAGCAATCACGGAAAGGTTGGACTATTTTGTGAGCAAGGGCTGCAAAATCGCAGACCATGGGTTCACAAATTTTCCAAAAGGCTATGCGAGCGAAATTGAAGCAAAGCAACTATATTTTAAACGTGATTCCTTAACTCCGACGGAAAAAGATCGCCTTTTTGGATATTTGCTTGTCTTTTTGATGAAAGAATACAAAAAGAGGAATCTTCTTGCTCAAATTCATTTCTCCGTCATTCGCAATGCGAATCGTTTAATGTATGAACGTTTAGGCGTTGACCAAGGATTTGATGTCATCGGGGAAGAAAATAGTCTTTATGATCTGATTCTTTTCTTGAACCGATTCTTAGAAGAAGAAAGGCCAACGATTGTTCTCTATACCTTGAATCCTGAATCACTAAAAGCAATCGCTTCCATTAGTGGTGCTTTCCGCAACGTTCTAGTTGGGGCGGCGTGGTGGTTTAATGACACACTTCTAGGTATCCGCAATAACCTCGAAATCATAAGTGAATACGCCTTACTTGGAACGAATTTGGGGATGCTTACTGATTCTCGCTCCTTCTCAAGCTATTCTCGCTTTGATTTTTTCCGAAGAATTTTAGCCACTTTCTTAGGCGAAAAGGTCGATGGGGGAGAATATCCTTTAAGCGATGCGAAACTCTTAGCAAAAAAGATTAGCTATACGAACATCAAAGAACGTTTTTCTCTATAAATCACAAAACGAATAATTTTCTTATTTAGTATTCTATCGTTTTTGTTTTTCCTAAGTTCTCGTGAAGTAGAACAAAAATCCCTAGAGGTAATTCTCTTTTTCTGGGGATTTTTCTTTTTTTGACTAGCATGAATAAAACTGACGAATAATTCTAATTAATGAAATGCGAAAATAAGCAGATGTTCTGCGACTTTTCATTCAAAAATTCGGACGTTATCATGGAGCAATGCATCGCCTTTTCCTTCTTGTTCAAACTATCGAAGAAGTAGAAAAATTACGTTCTTTCTTTTTGAAGAGAAAGACGTTTTTCGAATTGAAATCTCTTTATTGCTCAACTAGAAACTCTAGCGAGAAAAAGAATTATTTATTGAGCGTCGTTTCTCATTTTTCCTTTCCAGACTCTATTTATGAAACGACTTATTTCAAAGAAACAAAGGCTGAAACATTCATCGAAACGTTAAAAGCATGTTTCCCTAATGAACGTAGTCGAGAAGAGAAATTGATAGACTCTTCTCCTTTAATAAAGAAACAACAGATTGATTTATTGCGGCTCATTACCTTGAAAAACATTCCTAGCGAATTTCAAAGGAAGCTTCTCGGAGATGGGATCCTTTTAAAAGAAAGATATGTCACTTTTATTCTTTTTGATTTTGATAAAGAAGAAGAACTATTAGATTACTATGATTACGAAAAAGGGCGATTTTCATTAGAAAAAGGATTCGAGGAACATTTCGCTGATTATCCTTATTTCATTTTTGAATTTTCGACTTTATTTGGAGTTTTATTGTCAACGAATGAACCGATAAATCGTTTTCAATTGGAGAATAAATTATCCTCGGTTATATTCAAAAGCAAAAGTGACAGCAATCTTTCTTTTTCTTGTGCCGTAAGTGAGACGGCCTTTTACGAAGAAGGCGATTTTTCTTGCCGAAAACTATTTAAAGAAGCGGAGAAAGGCTTAACCTATCGTCCTATTTTAGGGAAGGGGCTAGTCCTATTTTACGAAGACTTGATCCGAAAAGAAAAAAGCGTTACTAAAATCGCAGAGGTCCAATTTCAAAATTTAGGTTACGCTTTACTCTACGGAAAGAAATTAGAATCATTATCTTTATTACGAGGATTGCTTAGAAAAATTGGACGTATCGATTATAGAGACAATTATTTGCTTTTATTGAACCAACTTCTGAATTCTTTGCTTAATAGTTGCATTTCTCTCGGGAAATTATATGAAACTTATGAGTCCTATTTTGCTTTATTAAAAATGCTTTATTCAAAAAAAGGAAAAGAGAGTATCCTCGCTTTCTTTGAAGAATTGCTAAAGAAAATTTCTCTCATTAATCAAAATTCAAAGCAACCCTATGGGAAAGAAAAGGCACTGGAGCGGATTACTCTTTATATTGAAAAGCATTTTATGGAAAGCAGCCTCTCTATTGAAGAGCTTTCAAAAGAACTTGGATATTCTCATTCCTACATTTATGCGCTTTTCAAGAAAAGTGGGACAACATTTATAAAGACTCTCACCAAATTTCGAATGGAAGAAGCGAAACGTTTACTCGCTGATCCAAGTAACCGCATCGTGCAAATTGCTTCGAAAGTCGGGTATGATGACCCCTATTATTTTTCTACTTGTTTCAAAAAATATTTTGGCTCCTCTCCCATTCATCTGCGAAAACTAGAAAATCTATAGAAAGTGATATTATTCCTTCTTACTTCCTTTGTTTTTGGTAAAATAGCAAATACCAAAAAGGAGACGAAGGATGAGCCAAATCGAAGTAAAAGACCTAAAAAAGATTTATAACCCTGGCTTACCCAACGAAGTCGTGGCTCTTGCTGGTGTTACGTTTTCCTTAGAAGAAGGGACTTTTGCGGTGATTTTAGGACCTTCTGGCGCAGGTAAAAGCACGTTACTTAACTTACTTGGCGGAATGGATAATGCGACTAGTGGCTCTTACTATATCGGTAAAGAAGATATCGCTAAATATAATTTAAAAAGATTGGAATTATTTCGGCGGATTGATATTGGTTTCGTTTTCCAATTTTATAATTTATTGCCTAATTTAAGTGCACTAGAAAATGTTGAGCTCGCCGCGAGCGTTGCTAAAGATCCATTTGATTCCAAACAAATTTTAAAAGATGTTGGTTTAGAGAAACGGGCGAGGAATTTTCCTGCTCAATTATCAGGCGGCGAGCAACAACGTGTCGCGATTGCGCGTGCCATCGTGAAGAATCCGCGCTTATTGCTTTGTGATGAACCAACTGGTGCCTTGGATAGCAAAACCGGGGCTTCGATTTTATCCTTATTAAAGAAAGTAAGCGTGACTTATCATAAGACCGTTATCATTGTCACACATAACTCTAAAATCGCTAGTTGTGCGGATCGTTTACTCCGAATTAGCGATGGAGCAATCGTAGAAGATGTCATGAATTCTAATCCAAAACGGGTAGAGGAGATTGAGTGGTGAAACCATCGACTTTTTCATTGCTATTCCGTAGTGGGCTACGTTCTTTCAAGAAAGGGTGGACCCAATTTCTTTCGATTATCATGATTGGTGCGATTGCAGTGACCCTTTTTGTTGGTTTGCTTGCGAATGCGGAAAGCTTCGAAAACCGCGTTAATTCCGTCTATCAAGAAGGAAATCTTGCATCATTGTGGGTGACGGTTTCTAAGACAAGTGAAGAGGATAGCAAGAATATTGAATCGCTTCTTACTTCTAGTGATTCGCTAGATAAGCGACTTTATATGCCCGTTCAATTAGGAAGTCGCGATGCTTATTTAGCTGTTTATCCTTCTTCTCCAAAAGTTTCTAAGCCATATGGAAATACGTCCTCTTTCGCTTTATCTACTGACCGTTATTTTCTTCTTGATGAAGCGATGAAAAAGAGTGAATCAAGTTCTCTTTCCAATACTTATTCTATCGGGGATGAGGTTCAAATTACCTTTGATATTTCTAGTTACCACCTTTCCGACTATTCCGTTTTGCTTGAGCCTTATTTAAAAGAAGATTCCAAAAAAATATTGATGAGTAAAGAAATAACAGTTACTACCAAAGTTACCGGTTTCATGCAATATCCAGAAAATATCACTAAGAGTACTTACAATTCTTCCGTTGCTTTGATGGGGAAAGAGACGCTAAAAGATATCGTTCTTGATTTTTTCAATGAGCATATTTTGGAAGAAAAAAGAGAAGATGTTATACATTTATTGATGTCTTATATTGGCTTAGAGACAACAGATTTCGCTAATCAATATCTTATTTCTTTAAGCGATAATTCCGTTTCAACTAATCTAAAAAAGAAAATTGAAGACTATTATGCGTCCAATAATAGCAATGGTGAACTTAAAATCGTGACAAATAGAAACGAAATGCCATTTTTTGTTACGGTTAATAACGATGTAACGCAAGCACGCCAATTCACCTTCGTTTTCCCGTTCGTCTTCTTTTTTGTGGCCGTTTTAGTAATTTTAACAACGCTTTCAGAACATATCTTGCAAGAGCGAACACAGATTGGTGCTTTGAAAGCAATTGGTGTTAGTAAAGGCCAAATCTATTTGCTTTATTCTTCTTTAACCTTATTTTTGGTTGGGCTAGGGGTACTTATCGGTGAAATCATTGGCCCATTGCTTGTTCCACAAATTCTAGGCAATAAGTACGCGATTTTTTATTCTTTGCCCCCGCTAACTTATACTTTTCCTATTTTGTATGGCACTCTTAGCGCGGTTATTTTCCTAGCAATCAGCGTGTTTGTGACGATTCTAGTGTGTCATAAAGAAGTTTCTCTAAAGCCAGTCGATTCCTTACGACCCAAAAAGCCTAATTCCTTGAAATTCGTTTCAGGGGAAAATAGGGCAAACGTGTCTTCTCTTTCCATTAAAATGGCCTTACGCAATATTCGTTTAAATATCGGAAAGTCCATCATGGTTATCGCGGGGGTAATGGGCTGCACGGCTTTATTACTTTGTGGGTTTGGCATTGAAGATACGGTTTATCATGGGATTGATAATGATTTATCTACCCTAAAAAATTCTGATATTTCCGTCACTTTTAATCGCACGATGTCTAAACATGATGTGATTAACGACTTGTCGCCAATTTCAGGAGTAGGTGCGGTAGAGCCAACATCCACCTTTAATTCATTGATCTATAAAGAAGATGGTCCTCAAATGAATAGCCACCTATATGTTGTTCCTGAGAATTCTCGTTGCTACAAAATCACTTTTGCAAAAGAAGAAGTGGCGGTTTCTAAAAAAGTGGCTCGACTAACGAAATGCGAAGTCGGCGACAAGATATTCTTCAATTTGAATGGGCAAGTCTATTCTACAAAAGTAGGTGTGATTTACGAGGCTTTCGCATACCATGGCATTATGGTGCACGAAGATATATCCCTATTTAAGAATGTTTCATTTTCTTATTCGGGTGCTCAAATCTATTTAAAGAAAGACGCTTCCCCTAATGAGGTGAATCAAGAAATTCAAAAAAAGGATTATGTTCTAAGTAGCCAAACGACAGAAGAATGGAACCATTATATTAACGATGTCATGGGCGGAGTCATTACGATGACTAACGCCGTAAAAGTGTTCGCTATACTTTTGGCTTTAGTTGTTTTGTATAACTTGTCCTTGATGAACTTCCGAGAACGGAGTCGCGATATCGCTACGCTGAAAGTGCTTGGATTTAAACGAAAAGAAATCGCTTTATCCCTTCTTTTTGAGACCATGTCACTCACTTTAATTGGTGCAATTATTGGGGTTTTGCTAGGATATCCGTTCTTGTATTTAGTGATGGGGACTAACACGGTTGACCTTGTTGAATATCTCTATTTCATTAAACCCGTGTCGTTTGTTTTTGCTTTTGGTCTTTCTCTTCTTACGGCTTTCTTCGTCAATTTTATTTTCTCTATGAAAACAAAGAAAATCAAAATGGTGGAGTCGCTTAAAAGCGTGGAATAAAAAAGCCGCAGCGTTACCTGCGGCAAGAATTCTCTTTCGCTTAATGAGAATCACTAAGGGTTAATAAGCTACGGCAAGGAACTAAGGCGTGATCTTCTCCGTGTAGTTCTTCTAATCGGATAACTGTGATCGCTCCGACTGGTTCGCCGCCCGCAGACTTAACAAGTTTCGTTAAGGCAGCGAAGGTTCCACCTGTAGCAAGCAAATCATCGACGAGAAGCACGCGGTCGCCCTCTTTGAAGGAACTAGCAGGCACTTCCATTGTGGCGGTGCCGTATTCTAATTGATAGCTAACTTTCACCGTGATTCCAGGGAGCTTACCAGCTTTTCTGGCCATAACAAAGCCAATCCCCATCTTATAGGCCAAAGCCGCTCCGAATAAGAAACCGCGTGATTCAGCACCAACAATGACAGTTGGATGAAATTCGTTTGCAAGTTTTTCTAATTCGTCAATGCAGTAATGAAAGGCGGTTGGGTTTTTTAATAGTGGCGATATGTCTTTGAAAGAGATGCCTTTCTTTGGGAAGTCTGGCGTAACGCCGATGAATTTTTCTAAGTCCATTCTGATTTACCTCGATTGTTTTCTCCCGAAAACACGGAAACAATACCATACGCCTAAGTAAAAAACCACCATCGATTTTATCTAAATATCGCTGACGAATTTTTTAGTGAAATCCTAGTTAGAATGGTGGTAATATTTACAAAATATATTAATAATTATTGTTGCTATTTTTATTGGTTTTTGTCTTTAGCGAGGATAGCGTTTAGACGGTCTAAATCGTTTTTGTCTGGAGTATAAACGTAAGTAGTGTTTCTTTCTAATTCGTCGTAATCTAAGCCAAATCCAATCAAGAACTTATTTTCGGTCAAGGTTTTTCCAACATAATCGACTTTTGCTGGAACTGTGCGGCAATTAATTTTGTCGAATAAAGAGCAAAGAAGAATTCTTTTCGGCTTGAAATTGGTTCGGAGGTAATTTTCTAGCGCCTGCATGGTTAAACCTGTATCAACGACATCTTCAACGATAACGATTGTTCTTCCATCCGGATTGGACTCAAGCATGTGTTTGAAATTCACTTGCCCAGTAGTTTTAGTTCCTTGATAGCTTGATAGTTGTACATAATCGGTAAGAATCGGGAGAGAGACATGCTTAATTAGTTCGGCCATAAAATTAAGCGCGCCCTTCATAACACAAATGAATAGTGGCGTTTTTTCATCGTTTGCTAGATCGTGGGTCAATGTTTCTCCCAAACGTTTTGCGATGGCGTCGATTTCCTCAAAAGATAAGACGAGTTCTTCCATTTAATTGCTCCAAAATTTATGTATTAAAATACTATAAACGCTTTTTCGTTCACAAAAATAGAGCAAATAGAAAAAATAAAAAAGAAAGCGCTATGAATTTCAAATGAAACGAAAATACGTCATACTAATATAGTTTGGAGATTAGTATGGACACGGAAAGAAATCGCCTCTTCTTCCTTCATAGCGACAGTTTTCTCGCAAGTGAAGTCTCACGACTTACACAATTACCTCTTTCTAACTGCAAAGTTTCCCATTTTGCGGATGGGGAAGTCTTCGCAAAACCACTTTGTGAAGTAAAAGACAAAGTCTGCTTTGTCATTCAAAGTACGTCACGGCCTGCCAATGATCGCTTGATGGAATTATTGGTCTTTATTGATGCTTTAAGAAACGGTGGCGCTAAGGACGTTCATCTCCTTGTTCCATATTATGGATACGCGCGTCAAGAACGTATGATCGCGGATAACGATCCTGTTTCTGCTCGCTTAGTGGCGCATTTGATTGAAGCAAGCGGAGCTAGCTCAATTGCTTTTACGGATATTCATAGTACGAAAATCCTTTCTTTCTTTTCTAAAATTAAGGCTACGAACTTGCCATGTGCTCCATTATTTGGCGCTCATTTTAAAGACCACGCCGAAAAATGTGGATTCGCTAATGAAAATGTGGTCATTGTCTCGCCAGACCATGGCGGCGTAAAAAGAGCTGAGGCTTTTTTAACGTATTTCCCAGGCGCCTCTTTAGCGGTCGCTGACAAACATCGTCCTAGACCTAATCGTGCGGAAATCCTTGGGCTACAAGGCGATGTTAGAAACAAACTCTGTATTGTTATCGATGATATGATCGATACCGCTGGAACCGTTGTGGCGGTAAGCAAACTTCTTTATGAAGAAGGTGCGAAAGCCGTTTTTGTTGGGGCAAGCCACGGCATCTTCTCGGGGAATGCCGTTCCTAATCTATTAAATGCCGGTGTGAAAGAAATCGTTGTGACCGATTCGATTGAAAATAAGATTGATGGAGTGACCATGATTACTTTAGCGCCTTTATTAGCTTCTTATATGGAAGGGTTAAGCGAGTAATACCCGTTTCAGCAATAATAATGTATGGATGAATTAGAGAGAATGCTAGCGGGGAAAATCTATGACCCAAGTGATGAAAAACTTCTCTCTTTTCGTGAGCGAGCACACCATCTTTGCGCCGAATTTAACACTCTAGCGGAAGGCGATAAAAAACGAGAGACCATCTTAGAAGAGCTTCTCGCTCATCGTTATGAAAATCTAATGCTAGTAGGCCCAATTTATTTTGATTATGGGCGTTTTACGAGTTTTGGCAAAAACTGTTTTGCCAATTTCAATTTCATGGTTTTAGATTGTGCGCCTGTCACTATCGGAGATAATGTTTTCTTTGGTCCGAATGTGACGATTGTGACCCCCGTACATCCACTATTAGAAGAAGAACGGAATATTTATAAGAACGAAAAAGGGATTATGACGGACAAAGAATTCGCTAAGCCAATCGCGATTGGACCGAACTGTTGGATTGCTAGTAACGTAACGATTATTGGTGGCGTAACCATCGGGGAAGGCTCCACGATTGGAGCAGGGAGCGTGGTGACTAAAGACCTTCCTCCTCATTCCTTAGCAATGGGCAATCCCTGCCACGTGATTCGAAAAATCACAAAGGAAGATTCTATTTATCTAAAGAAGAATCTATTCTAGGTTTTTAAAAATAACCACACATTCTATTTGAGAAAGGAATGCCGGTTATCTTATCATAAAGGACGAAATTTTGAGGTAATGATTATGGGAAGCAAGTATGTCTTTGTTACAGGTGGTGTCGTTTCGAGCTTAGGCAAGGGGATTCTTGCCTCTAGCCTTGGGCTTTTGCTCAAAAGTAGAGGGGTCAAGATTTTCAATATGAAACTTGATCCATATCTTAATGTTGACCCAGGGACGATGTCTCCTTATCAACATGGTGAAGTCTATGTAACCAAAGATGGAGCTGAAACTGACCTCGACTTAGGACATTACGAAAGATGGACTGGCGTTGATCTTACCAAAGAAAGTTCCATTACGAGTGGCAAAATTTATAGCGCCGTTATCGAAAAAGAGCGTAGAGGTGACTATTTAGGGGGTTGCGTGCAAGTTATTCCTCACGTCACAAATGAAATTAAATCGCGCATTCTTCAAGCGAGCAGCGCAAGTTCAGCGGATGTTATCATTGTTGAAATCGGTGGCACCGTTGGTGATATTGAGTCGTTACCATTTTTAGAAGCAATTCGTGAGCTTCGCATCGAATTAGGGTACGAAAACACGATGTTTATTCATAATACCCTTGTCCCTTATCTCAAGAGTGCCCAAGAAAGCAAAACAAAGCCGACGCAACATAGCGTTCACGAACTTCTTTCATTGGGAATCCAGCCTGACGCAATTGTTCTTAGAAGTGAGGTGCCATTAAGCGAAGGGCAAAAGAAAAAGATTTCCTTATTCTGCAACGTTCCTTCTGAAGGCGTATTTGAAGCGGATGATTTACCGATTGTCGATGAACTTCCATTTATGCTTCACGCCCAAAAACTTGATGACTTCGTTCTTGACCATCTTCGCTTAAAGGCCGCCAAAGCGGATTTGCACAATTGGGAGAAGTGGGTCGATAGCGTTAAAAATAGTAACAAGCACGTCAAGATTGCTCTTGTTGGAAAATATGTTGAACTCCATGACGCCTATTTATCCGTCAAAAGCGCTTTGATTCATAGCGGTTATTACTATGGATACAAGGTGGATATCGGTTGGATTAAATCCATGGATATCAATGAAGGAAACGTTAGCGAAGTCTTGAAAGGGTATGACGGAATTCTTGTACCTGGTGGCTTTGGAGAACGTGGAACGGAAGGCAAAAAAATCGCCATTCGTTATGCAAGAGAAAACGCGGTTCCTTATTTAGGGATTTGTTTAGGAATGCAATTAGCCGTTATCGAATTCGCGGAGCACGTGTGCGGATTAGTGGGCGCAAATACAACGGAATTTGATTCCCAAACCCCGTATCCTGTTATCGATTTGCTCCATGACCAATATGCTGGAATTCAAATGGGCGGGACACTCCGGTTAGGAAATTATGACTGTGCGATTGAAAAAGGAACACTCGCATATAAATGCTATGGCGAGAAACTTGTGCAAGAACGTCATCGCCACCGTTATGAATTTAACAATGCTTTCCGTGAACAATTAGAGGCGAAGGGGGTCGTTTTCTCCGGTATTAACCCTCAAACTGGCCTTGTTGAAATCATTGAATTAAAAGACCATCCATTCTTTATCGCAAGTCAATTCCATCCGGAATTCACTTCTCGTCCGCTTGCTCCAAATCCGTTATTCCGCGGATTTGTTGAGGCGAGTATTAAACACCAAAATCAATAATTTCGCGTAAAATTAAAACCATGAATTGCTTAGTGATGTATAGTCACCAATCGGGGCATCGCAATTTCACGGCGAAAATCCCCATGGTGAAAGAAAAACTCCTTTCGCGATTTGATCGTGTGGATTTCTTTTGCACTCTAAGCGCGAAAGAAGCAAGGGAAGTTGCAATATCTTCCTCGGGAAAATACGACGTCTTAGTTATTGTAGGAGGGGATGGCACTTTTAATAATCTTATTAATGCACTTGCCAATGTAAAAAACCCTCCAATTCTCGGTTATATTAATTTCGGCACTATTGGCGATATTGGCCGTAACTTCGGAATTGGTTCCAATTTAAGGGATTCATTAGATGTTTTGGTGAAAGGGGATATCATTCCTTTCGATGTAGGTGAGATTAATGGGCAATATTTCGCTTACGTTTGTACGATTGGTAGATACAGCGATATCGCCTACATGACCCCGCGGAAAAAGAAAAGAATCCTAGGGAGAGTTGCTTATTACAACGCTGCGATAAAGGAACTAAAAGATAAGAAAACGGTTCATGCGACAATCGACGCTGATGGCGGACATTACGAATTGGATACTCCCTTTCTCTTACTGATGAATGGGAAAAATATCGGTGGATTCAAGGTGAATCGCTATGGTTCGATCCAAGATGGCAAAATGGAACTCTTTTTAGCGAAAAAGGATATTTCTAACGGTGTTCTCCCACTTCTTGTTGACCGAAATCGTATCGTTTTAAGAGCTCATGAATTTTATATTCATACCGATGAAACGATGGGCTGGTGCCTAGATGGAGAAGAGGGCCCCAAAGGGGACGCACATATAGTCACTCATCACAATATGTTTAAAATCATTGCCAAAAGTGGCTATGTTCATTAAAAATTTTCAAAAATCATAGCAATTTTAACTTCTTTTTCTTTGCTATTTTCCCTTATGTGAATAAAATAAAGGCACACAAAGAGGTTTTGTTATGAAAAAATCAACAACAATTCTGACCATTGTCTCGATGTTTCTAACCATTATTGCGGCGGCTTTGCTTGTATTTTCGCCAATGATGTTTGGAGGCGCGGGATATATGATTGGCGTCACCGATGTAATGGGTGCGTTTAAGCTTATTGGAGACAAATTTGTATCGCAGAATTTGCTTTTGTTTAAGCCTGAATTCTATGCTCAGACGGCAACGAATGGTTTCCCAATCCTTTACTTGCTCCCTATTTTATTAGGATTACTTGCGATTTTCTGGCTTATCCATCTCATCGTTTTAATTGCGAAGAAACGTCCAGGTGGCCTTTTCGTTAATTTACTTTCTTTATTTTTCGGTTTTGTGAGCTTCGAAATCATTTCCATTTTCTTAGCTCCAGGTTGGTTCAAAGATGACGAAAACGCCATTGCTATAATTTTAGGATCTGGCACCAGCTTAAATTTAGGCATGCAAATCCTTGCAATTTTGCCTTATGCGATTGCTTGTTTCTCATTTGCTCTATTTGTTATCACTTTATTGGTTTCTGCGATTGGACTTGCTAGAAAACCGGTCACTGAAGAAGAAATCGAAGAAACTCCTGAAGAGGAAACTGTTGAAGAAGAAGCGGAAGACGAACAACCGATGGTTGAAGAAGAGACCGTTAGTGAACCTGCTCCTGTTCTCACAAAAGAAGAAGAAAAACCTGCTCCTATTACCGAACCTGCTCCTACTCAGACAGCTCCAGCTCCGGCTCCAGCCGATTATGAAGGAACGAAACCAGCCTTTATCCAATATATATACAACACTGGTTCCAATGATGACGCCAAATCCAAAAAGACGAATGAAGAATTCATGACCAAGGACGAGGTCCGTGCCATCATCCGCGAAGAATTATCTTCCAATAGAGACGATGCTGGGGAGAAGGAAAATAAAGACGTTACTGCCCCTGCTCAAGATGATACTGAGACTTTAACGAGTGATGATCTTCGCAAGATTATTGCCGAAGAGATTGAAAAATCGAAAGATAACGATATCCCTGTGGAGGTCGTTAATGATGAAGCGGAAGAAGAGACCGCCCCAGTTTCTCACGAAGAAGAAACTCTTACTAGCGAAGACCTCCGTAAGATTGTTTCTGAAGAACTTGGGAAGGCCCTTGCTCCAGCAAAAGCGGAAGAGAAGGAAATTGACGAAGAGCTTCAAAATGAGCCAATCGCCACAACTGATGATCTTCGTACCATCATCCGCGAAGAACTTAATACCCAAAAAGAAAATGCTGCCCCTGAGGTGAAAGAAGAAAACGAAGAAGAAAAGCCTCTTACGGCTAGCGACCTTCGTTCTTTGATTCAAGAAGCTCTTGATGAACATGATAACCCAGAACGTCGTGAACTTACTGAAGAAGAAGCTCGTGAACTCATCGTTCAGCAAATTCGCTCGTATTACATTGGTAAGCGTGAAGACCAAAAACGTGATAGCGAAGCTGTAAAAGCACAAAAAGAAGCCGAAGAAAAGGCGAAGAACGAAGAAGAAAAACGCCTTGCTTTAGAGAAAGCACTCGAAGAAGACGCTGCTGCTAGAGCGAAAGAGCGTGAAGAAAGGGCTCTTGACCGCCAAGAGCGCCTTGAAGCGGAAAAGAACCGCGAGAGCCTTTCCCTTGATGACATTCGCAATATCGTTCGCGATGAACTCAATCATTTAAAACCTGCTTCTGGCGTTGATGAAGCTTCTAAAGATGATATCAAGTCCTTGATTCAAAACGAACTCAGCGCTTTCCGCGATGAACAAGCGAAAGCTTCTGAGAAAGCCGCTCAAGAAGCTGCGGATGCTCATTTGATTGAACAAGCTAGAGCAGAAGCCGAAGCGGAAGAAAGCAAATCGCAAAGTGAGCAAATCAAAGCTCAAAGCGAAGAAATCAAGAACATGAAGGATAATGCGATTACTCCTGAAACGGTTCGCGATATCATCGCTGAAGAACTCGATAAGCGTTTTGCGGAACTTTTAAAAGCGCAACAAGAAGCAGCCGCTAAGAAAGAAGAGACTGTCGCTATTACTCCTATTGAAGCGAAAAAAGAAGAAAAGGTTGAGCCAGAAACTAAACCTACGCAAACCATTGTGATTCAAGTCGCTGCTCCAGAGCCAAAGGCCGAAGAGAAGCCAGCTGAAGCAAAACCCGTCGAAGAGAAAAAAGAAGAAGTAATTCCTGAACCTGGTCCAATTCCAAATCTTGAAGAAGAGACAGAAACTGCAATTGCACCAGTCGGTGTTGTTACCGGTGATGCTCCAAAAGCCAAAATTATTCGCATTCCATTCAATGAGCGTATGTTAGTGGCTGATAAAGAGACGCAAGATAACTACAATGAACTTAAAGCCGAATGCTTAAGTTACGGCTTAAAGAGCCGTCTCTCCAATAGTGGCGATACCTTCAGGCTTCATACGAAGACCTATGTGAAGATCACCATTGCAGGAAAAGGATTGAAACTCTATTTCGCTCTTGATCCAAAGGATTATGAAAATAGTCCAATCCCACTTCACGATGCTGGTAACAAGAACATCTATAAAGAGATTCCTGGTGTCTTCAAAGTTAAGAGCGCCCTTTCGCTTAGACGCGCTAAGCAACTCCTTGCTGACGCTTGTGAGAAAGATAACCTTGAACAAGGAAAGATCGTTCCTCATGATTACGCTTCCGAATTAAAGGATTACGTCCCTCAACTCGGTGCGAAAAAAGACGAAAAAGACGAAGACTAATCTTTAGATTGACCTCAGCGACATTGCTGAGGTCTTTCTTTTTCGTTAAATTATGCTAGACTACTCGGCGTATGAATAGTGATTGTAGCGATTGTAGTCCGTTAGGAGCGTGGTGCGCTTGAAAACCTATTATATTTATTTAGTATTAGGTGTTCTCTTCCTTGCGCTAAGCGCTTTTTTTAGTGCTTCAGAAACCGCTTTTGATCGTTTAAATAAATATCGTTATGAAGTAAAAAAAGACGAAGGAAGTAAAACGGCACGTCTCGTTTTATGGCTTTATGAGCGAAAAGAGACAAATCTTATTTCTATTTTAATTTGTAACAACATCGTCAATACGCTTCTATCGGTTTTTTCCACAAGTGTCTTCTTGTATTTTGTTCATTTAGAAGCCGGCATCGTTTCTTTAATTTCCTCAATTTGTATCACTTTGATAGTTTATTTGTTTGGGGAAACGATGCCAAAGCAAATTGCTTCGAAGATTCCAAATACTTTAGCCTCGATTTTCGTTTATCCGCTTCTAGTGACTTATTTCCTTTTCTTTCCGCTTTCTATTTTGTTTCGTGGAATTTCCTTCCTTATGGGTAAATTGTTTCCGAATAAGAAAAGCGACTCCTTTAGTGAAGATGATTTCTCTAGTGTTTTAAAAAAGAACCAAAAAGGTGGGTTACTTGAGAAAAACGAAACGGAGATAATCGAGAATTCCATCGATTTTAGTGACACGGCTGTAAAAGAGGTTCTTACGCCAAAAGATAGGATTTTTTCTATCGACTTAAAAGGATTAAGTGGTAGTCGCCTTGTCGATATCCTTTGCTCTACTTCCTATAGTAGAATCCCTGTTTACTATGAAGACAAAGACAAAATTGTCGGGGTGCTACTAGTAAAGCAGTATCTTGCCGCGTATTTAAAAGATCCGCGGGCAAGCATCGCTAATTATGTAGAAAAGCCCTATTTTGTAAGCCCGAATGTCAAAATCGATGATTTGGTGGATGGTTTTAGAGAAACGCACACCCAAATTGCTTTGGTAAAGAAAAAAGACGAATTGATCGGCATGGTCACAATGGAAGATGTTTTAGAAGAACTTGTCGGGCCCATCAATGAGAAAATCGCTTTGGAGAAGGAAGAATAATGAATACAGCTGATGTAATTTATTTGATTATCATTATCATTCTTGTTTTCCTATGCGGATTATACGCGGCTAGCGACACGGCTTTATCTAGCGTAAACATGCTTCGATTAGAAAAAGAAGCGCTTGAGGGTAATAAAAAAAGCCAACGAGCTTTGAAGCAAGCGAAAAATTATGATACTTCGATTGCGACGATTCTTTTCGGAAATGACTTTCTTAGCATTTTCATATCTTCATTAGCCTCGATTGTCGGGTCTTCGATTTTGGCAAATTCTCCTTTAGAACCTTATGGAAATATTATAATTACCTCTATTACGATTCTTGTTGTTTTGCTTTTTGGCGAAGTTTTACCAAAAGCAATTTCTTCAAGCCACGCTTTATGGTGGAGCAAAACATTCGGATTGTTCGTTGAAGTATCGAGAATCATCTTTTTCCCTTTCGTGACGCCGATGGATTTTTTAGCTCGGAAAATTGCCTCTCCTATTATTGAAAAGGCGCCAATCGAAACTCCTTTAGCGAGCGATGATGAATTAGAAGCGATGGTGGAAGAAATTAAAAAAGAGGGTATTTTTGATAACGATCAAAGTGAATTGCTCCATCGCTCCATTGATTTCAAAGATACTTCTTCTTATGACATCATGACCCCTAGAGTCAAAATTGTCGGTTATGATGTAGAAGAACCTTTTTCCTCTTACTTAAAACGTCCTGACGCCTACAAACACAGTCGCGTTATTGCTTATCAAAAAGACTTAGACCATATACTTGGCTTCTTTCAAGTGAAAACTTTGCTAAGAATGTTAGTGAAGGGGAAAACACCGAGTATCAATGATATTATTCTCCCAACCCTATTCGTACCTCACACAATGGAACTTTCAAGCGTTTTAGCACTTATGAAGAAAAGCCATACGCATATCGCTGTCGTGAAAGATGAATTTGGTGGAACTGAAGGATTATTGACCTTAGAAGATATTTTGGAAGAGCTCGTTGGTGAGATGTGGGACGAAGAAGACACAGTATCGCTAGATATTTCACGCGTAAACGGGACAAGAAACAGGTATTTAGTGAAAGGTTCCATGAATATCGAGAAATTCTTTGAAACATTCCATATGGATCCGGATAACTTGGAAGATGATTACAGCACTTTAAGCGGCTATATTAACGATAAACTTGGCCGTTTTGCAGAAGTTGATGACAAGATAACGATTGGTAAAGTCGACATCATTGTAAAAAAGGTGAACGATTTCCGCGTTGAAAATTGTCTGGTTATCTATCATCCTCGCCGGAAAAGCGAAGATGAAAGCAACTAAAGGATAATATTTCGCTCCTTTAATCGTTCTAAATAGTCATTTAGTATTTCTTCTGCGATAGATGGAACGGAACGTTTATCGGTCTTTATAATGAAGTCTAAATTGGGCATTTTTTCTTTTGCAAAATGAATTCGGTCATTTTGGATACGAGAAAGAATCGCTTCTTGATTGTCCCCTCTTTCTTCCATTCGCTTGATACGCGTATCTTCATTAGCCTTTAAATAGAATGTCGTAATCGAAAGATCGTTTCTATTTTGAAAAGCGAAAGCGCCTTTCGGGTCTAATATGACACATCTTTTAGGAGAGATTTGATCCACCCGTGTGCCATAGTAATTATTGTTATAAAGCGTGTATTCCACGAATTTATTTTGCTTTACTTCTTCGAGAAATTCTTCTTTACTCAAAAAGAAATAATCTACACCGTTCGTTTCTTTTTCTCTAGGAGAGCGCGTTGTCGCGGTTATGACTTTTTTGATGTTATAGTGGTTTGCTAAATATTTGGCGACTTCTGTTTTTCCAGTTGCGCTTTCCCCTAACAAAATTATCATGCCTTCGATTATAGAAAAAGTTCTTCCCTTCCACAACGTTAGTTTAATTTTTGCTTTTTGAAAACATTTTTTGTAAAAGTGCGGAAAAAATGACTATAGAAATAGTGGAGGTATTTATGAAAACGAAACTATTTCTAAAGCATTTATGGTTCACTTTATGTTTGCCGCTTATGCTCGGCGCGAATAATAACGATAGAGAAAAATTCTATTATTTGCCCAATACAATCGGCCCCTTCATTGAAGGAGAAAGCTATAGCGATACGCTTCGCATTTGCTCGAAAGTTAAAGAAAGCGAGGTAGATTTTCGGGTTGCGATCTATTTCGAAAATCAGCCTGATTCAATTGAAAAAGAAGGTGATTGGGAATTTTCATCCAAGAAAAGCTGCTCCCATGTTGGAGAAGAAATATCCTTCCCTTTTTCGATTCCAAAAGAGGCTGTGAAAAAGCAATTTTATCTTCTTTTTACCATAGCTTATCAAGTTGACCCTATTTCGCGGCATTCCTCTTCCCATCTATTATTCATTAAAAGTATGGAATATTATCGAGATGAATCAGTTTCTTTAATGAACGAATCGATTTTTGAAGGCCCACAAACATATCAAATTACTAATTCGGGGAATAGTAGTGGGGAGCGACTAATTGCAAAAGTCAATGGTATGGGTGAAATCATGGAAACAAAGAAAGGCACGATTCCTTTTGCGACCTCTTTTATCTTTAATCTATATAACGAAAATAACTATAAACCTGTTTCAATTGCGAATTTTAACCTTGATGCAAAACTAGAAATCATTGGGGAAGAAGCTAAAGAATTCGCTTCTTTTTGCGACGAATATAAGTCCACTTATCTTGGGGATGTCGCCAGTTTTAAATTAGTAACGAAGGAAATCAAAGAAGGAACATTTCGTTTTTTGCTTCCTGACAGCCAATACGTCGTGAATCGATATAATGGCGTTATGAGGAAGGCAACTAATATAAAAAAGGATGAAATTTTTACTCGCGAGTTGCATCTTCCCTATCAAAATAAGAGAGACAAAATCTATACGATGCGTTTTATCACTACGAGAAGAAAAGAATCGTTTAATATCCCTCTTCTTTCTACTCCATTTTATTGCTATCAAGAAAATAATCCATTTGGGAATGCTTTGAATAGTGACTATTGCGTGACTGAGGAAATCTTATGAAGACTTTATTTGCGTCATCGCTATTATTTCTATTTGTACTCGGTTCTACTTCGTTTTCCTTCAAATACAATAAACTATCACGCGCTTTATTCGCGTATGGAAAAAGTGTGGTGGAGACTTCGATCATCAATTTCGATTTGAATGGGAATAGAACTAGTTCATATTTTGACAAACTGAGGTTAGAAGAAAAAACCGAACAATATTTTGCCGCCACTTTGGCTGAAGCTAGTTATTCTTTTACCATTACTTATTTGGATTTAAACGCCATTTCTTCTCCACAATCATTTAAACTATTTTTTTCTGGCGAAATATCCCCTTTTTATATCTATGAAAAGGAGATTAAATATATGATTTCTGAAGGGCTAAAAAGCAATGAATAACGATAAAAGAAAAAGGATTTTGCAGCGATTCTCAGTAGAAATAGGCTTTTTATTATTTTCTATAATCTCCGCAATGTTCGCGTATTTTCTTGTAAAAGAATTAATGTTTTCGATTGGAATTCTTTTGATATATTTAGTTTTTTCTACTCTATTTATCATTCCTTTGGCAAAAAAGAATCGCAGGATAAAGACTAGAAGTGACGAAGTTTCTTCTTTCCTATTAAATTTTGTTTCTTTCTTTCAACAAAAGACGTTACAAGATTCTTTTTCTAGTGCCATTCTTTCTTTAAAAATTCCATCATTGAATCTCATCATTGAGCGAGCCTCCTCTTTATCGTTTCTAGAACAAGTTGACTATTTTGAAGATTATTTTTCTAGCCCTTATTATTGTTCTTTTTGTCATTTGCTGAGTTTTAATCCTCAGCCTGAACAAAAGTTGCTAATCATGATGGAACCCTTAGTAAATGAAGCACGCAAAGCAAGGGATAAACTATTTCGTGAAGATGAGATTAAGAAAAAGAATTGGGCTGGTCTATGCTTTTGCTGGTTAATCTCTTTTCTATTAATAGCCTTTCTCCGATTTGCTTTAATGAATCTATTCTCCATCAATTCATTAAAAGAATTCTCGCTCATCCTATATTCTTCATATTTTGGTTTATTGCTTTGTAGCGTTGCGTTCTTTTCGTTTTGTGTTTATGGAGATTCTGAGGTGAAGAAAAATGAAAGAGAATCGAAATAATGAAAAGCGGGTTTTTAGTTTCACGCCAAAAAGAAGGCAAATGCTTATTATCGCTTTTGCTTTTAATGTTTTGTGTTTTCTAATTACTATCTTTTTATTCTTTAAAAAAACACGGCTTTTGTTTGCTTTATTGCCTTTATTCCTCTTTTTTCTACTGGACGCGATCCTTTGTTTACATTTATTTTCTTTAAAACAAAAAGAAAAAAAGAAAGAAGTGGAAGAGCTTTTCCTTTCCTTTTCTTTATTAGTAATCTATTTAAAAGCTGATTTTCCCTTTATAGAGGCGCTAACTAAATTAGTTCCCTCTTTTAGTGAAGCGCTAGGAGAAAAATTAAGAACATTAATCGATAAGATTGAAACTGATAAGACTGCTCAACCTTTTTTATTTTTTGCAGAAAGCTTTCCTTTGGATGCGGTTAAAGATATTTCTCTTTCTCTTTATTTGGTTTATGAAAATCCCCACAAAAAAGAACAATTAGAACGGTTTTCCTCTTTAGTTAGCGAGAATAAGAAATTATTTGAAATGGAAGAGGAAAAAGAAAAGTTTGCTCATCTTTCCTTTTTCCAGCTCTTTCCGCTTTTGGCAACCGCAATCGTTTTGTTACTGATTTTTGCTAGAGTAGGGAATCTTATCGGGGAGTTATTTCATGGTTAAAAGAATCAACGCTTTATTATCTTTGTTCTTTTTCACTCTTTTATTTGCTTTTTCTAGCGATTTATTTCTGATTTCGGCTGTTTATAGTTCTCTAGATGCTTTGTCTACTTCGGTTGCCCATCAAATCGCAATAGAAGGTAAAATCACACCGAAAATTATTGAATTCGTCGAGTCTTCTCTTTCGAATGCCCATATTGAAAATATCGGTCCAGAAAGTGTCGAATTCGGTAGTGTTTTGTATTTCCGACTTTTTGAGGAATATCGCCCCATTATTATAAATGACCAACCGATGGAAATATCGATTACTCGAGAAACAACAATTGGTTATTTGAATGTCAATAAAGAGTAGGAGGGGCCATAGTTTTCTTCGCTTTTCCTTGATTGAAGAAACTTCCAAGTCTCCTTATAATATGCCTTGAGGTAAAAACCATGAATAGCCAAATTGAAGAAATTAGAAAAAACTTTGCAGAACGCATTCATAAAGATCACGTTGATGACTCCATGTCCTTGAAGGGCCTTGGTCTTGATAGTCTTGATGTCGTTGAGCTTTGCCTAGATTTAGAAGACCGTTATCACATTCAATTTGAGACCGATGAATTATCAAGTTTCAAGACAATCGGTGACCTATTTGCTGCGATTGAGAAAAAATTAGCAACAAATAAATAAATATCGCAAGAAATGCCTTGCAAACAAAGGCGTCTCTCATTATGATTGTCCTTGCGCTTTTATAGCGCAATGATATTGCGCTCAGCTAGCTCAATGGCAGAGCAATCGGCTGTTAACCGATCGGTTGCAGGTTCGAGCCCTGTGCTGAGCGCCACATTTGGCCCGTTGGAGAAGCGGCTTAACTCATATCCCTTTCACGGATACATTCATGCGTTCGAATCGCATACGGGTCACCAAACGAATCATACGAACGCTCCCGTCGTGGAGCGTTTTTTCGTGCCTTATCTCCTCGTCTCCCATGATGTTTAGGGAAATCGTGACCTCGCCGCTATCGCTTAGTTCGACGCGAGAGACCATGGAATCTATTATCCTTGCCTTGGAGTCGCCGCATTCGCCATCAGAGAATATCGCGTCGAGGAAGCCCTCGATTGACTTCTCGCTGATCTCCACGCGCTCGAGGTTGGCTCTATGCTCTTTCAGGCGCTCTTCCTTCTCCTCGATGTCATGGTTTATCTCCTCGACCCTTCCCTTGATGTCGTTAGCTAGCTCGGGGTTCGCGATCAATGCATCCACGGCTTTCCTCTTCCTCTCTTTGAGCTCATCGAGCTCGCATTCGATGAGTAAGATAGATAAGAGAAAGAATAGCAAAACGAATGTGGTATACCGAAATATGTGTATAAAAAAAGGTCCGGTCGCCAGACCGAAGAGCTTTAGGCTCAGGGATCAGCAGTGTTAACAATCCGGACTCAAAGTTTAAGATACGCCCGCTAGTACAGTTTTGCAACAAAAAAAGAGAAAATTGTGTTTCACGATTTTTGACCGTTAAATGATAAAGTAACCGTGAAAGCTTAAATAGTCCCGCAAAGTGGCCAGGATTTGCCAAGGGCCCGTTTTTTCGTTTATGCTGTTTTTCCCGATTCGTTCGCCGAAGGGGCGTCGTCGGTCGCTCCACTCATCGTCGAGGTCCGGGACGAGGCTCGGCGAAGTTGGGCTTAAGCTCCGCAATTTCTTCTTTCGATATCATGTAATCAATCCTTTCTATGACGTCTTTCCGGTACATATGCTATTCTCCTTTTTGAGGAGATTATACGTGATCGGCGGAAACCTACAAATTCGACCGCCCAATACCTACAAATTGATTATGACCAGTACAGCGAGCGGCGCCTTCGACAACGTCAATTCGCTGGTGATGGAAGGCAAGAACGGCAGGAGGAAGGTCAGGCTCAAATCTTCAATCTGAGCTCTTGCCGAACGTGTGCCAATCGGGGAGGAAAACTCAAGCAAAACGCTTTCGCGATAACTAGTCACAGCGATCGCGGATGCCCTTTCGGCTCGCCTAGATTTTCGCATTTCTGCCAAAAAAATTCAAAAAGTGACAGTCTTATCCCGAAAAATTGCAAAATTTTCGCGAAGAACACTAAAGATGGCCGTTTCTTATACTTTAGTTTGTCAGGTGACCCGTTTAACACTGAATTTTTAATTAAGTGATTTTTTATCAATTGTGGTATTTAATAAATTTCTTGCTTTATGACATGAATACGCTTATAGACATTCTAGACGACGATCCTAGAAGTGCCTTCGGGAGCACTCGGGCCAAAGGCTTCGACTGCCGGATTGCCGTTTTTTATTTTAGGAATTTTTCTAATCTCCTTCTCTTATGAATCAATAATTTTTCATAAACTTTATCCTTTATGAAACTCATCAATTCTTTTCTCCTCTCTATGAGAAACGAATAGAAAATTGACACAGCGCACAAAGATATTTGACCAAACTAACTTGGAATTGCTTTGGCTTCTATTGTAGAAAAGCAACGGAACTTGCTAGGTTATCAATGAATTTAATGAAATAAGAAAATAGCAGGCGTTTTGCTCTCTCTTTTTGATTTTTTAGAAACAAAAGAAGCAATGATATGTTTCGAAAAATATCATAAAGAAAACTTAATATTTCAATTTTCAAATAATCGTTTTTGTGAAAGATCTCACTCGTGCTAATATCTATGCGTATTAGGAGTTTGCCGTGGATTACATTATTGACATTAAGGACTTAGATAAGTCTTTTCAAGAAGTTCACGCGGTTAATCACCTTTCTTTTCATGTAAAAAAGGGTGAATTCTTTGCGTTTTTAGGCGTTAATGGTGCAGGAAAAAGCACAACCATTTCCATTATGACCGGGATGAAAAAGAAGGACAGTGGGAGTGTGCTTATTGACAAGAAAGATATTGATCATGATTTCGATTCCATCAGCAAAGAAATCGGCGTTGTTTTTCAAAATTCTTTGCTCGATTCCTCTTTGAGCGTGCTCGACAATCTCGAATCACGCGCTTCTTTGTACGGAATATTCGATGTTTCATTTAAGAGCCGAGTGAAGGAACTTTCAAAAGAGCTTGGTTTTGAGGACCTATTGAAAAGAACGGTTGGCAAGCTTTCTGGCGGGCAAAGACGGAGAATCGACATTGCTAGAGCTTTAATTCACGAACCGAAGATTTTGATTTTAGATGAACCGACGACTGGTTTGGATCCTCAAACAAGGAAGACCCTTTGGAGTGTCATCGATTACTATCGAAAAGAAAGGGGAATGACCGTTTTTCTCACAACTCATTACATGGAAGAAGTAAGCGATGCGGATTATGTGGTGATTCTAGATCATGGCTCTATTGTTGCAGAAGGCACGCCTTTAGAATTAAAAAATCGTTATACCGGCGATTTCATCGTTTTATATCATTACGATGAAGAAGCGATTAAAAAGCTTAATCTTCCTTATGAAAAGATTCGAGATGCGATTCGAATCGAAGTGAAAAACACTTTAGAGGCGCGTGACCTTATCGTGGCTCATAAAGAGCTTTTCGTTGATTTTGAGATTACAAAAGGAAAGATGGACGATGTATTTTTAGCTGCGACAGGCAAGAAGTTAGAAGGGGGTGACGAATAATGAGAACCTTTATTAGTCTTACCAAACGTAATGTCAAAATCTTCTTTAAAGACAAGGGGATGCTTTTTACTTCTTTAATTACCCCGATTATCCTTTTGGTTCTTTATTCTACCTTTTTAGCCAAAATCTATCGCGACAGCTTTCAAAGTAGTCTTCCTAGTGGAATTGAAATTAGCGAAAAACTAGTTAGCGCGATAGTTTCTGGGCAACTTGTATCTTCTCTACTTGCGGTAAGCTGTGTCACCGTCGCTTTTTGCTCGAATACGCTGATGGCGGAAGATCGCGTAAAAAAGACGGTTGATGATTTGCTTGTTTCCCCGCTTAAGAAAACGACACTTGCGCTTTCTTATTTCGCTTCAACCTTACTAGCGACCTTAATCGTCACTTATTTAGCGCTTGGCGTTTGCTTTATTTATGTGGCAGCGACTGGTTGGTTTTTAAGCGTAGGGGATGTGTTCTTATTAATTTTAGATGTCTTTTTGCTTACGATGTTCGGAAGCGCTTTTTCGTCCGTGATTAATTTCTTCCTTAAAACACAAGGGCAAGTATCGGGAGTTGGAACTGTCATCTCAGCAGGATATGGCTTTTTATGCGGCGCGTATATGCCACTTGCTTCTTTTTCTAACGGTTTAAGAAACGCGATGATGTTCCTTCCTGGAACGTATGGAACTTCTTTGTTGCGCAATCACGCTTTAAATGGCGCTTTACTTGAGCTTAGGAAAACGGTACCAGCCGAAGCGGTGGAAGGTATAAAAAAGAGCATGGATTGTAGTTTAGAATTTTTCTCTAATTTCGTCCCTCTTTGGGCAATGTATTTAGTTCTAATACTTAGTATCGTTGTCTTTATGGGCATTTATTTATTGCTGAGTTTCTTAAGAAAACGAAAAGACGCTTAGTGACTAGCCAATTTTTCTTCTTTGATTAAGGCAAATTCTTTTTTCTCTACGCATAGAATCACGGGAATATACACCAAATCAACGAGGATCCAGCTGATGGGGAAAGCCGCATATAACCAGAAAATCGTGTGGAAAAATGGCAGTTGAAACAAAGTATAGATGAATAATATTCTTGAGCCGGTGCAGCCGAAAAGGGTGATAAGAGCAGGGGAAGTACTATGACGCATACCCCGTAAATAGTTGGAACAAATCCCCATTAATCCATCGAGGCAATAGGTGAATCCCATGATATATAGCCTTTCCTGCCCCGCCAATAAGGCATTTGTGATGTTTACGTCTTCACTCTCATTCATGAAAATCCCTAAGAGTTCTTTCGGAAAAATTCCGCATACTAGTGCGCAAACGCCCCAAACGATAAATTGCCAAAGTGCCCCATACCAGAATGATTTTCGGATATTCTCAATTTTTCTTGCCCCGTAATTCTGTCCCACGAAAGCGACGACTGTCGCGCTAAAAGCGTCTAGCAAAGCGAAAATATATCCTTCCACTTGGGAAGAGGCGCTACTTCCAGAAATAATTTCATTCATCCCGATATTTACACCATTAATGGAATAACTCGTAATCGTATATAAGGAAGACTGAATCATCACGTTAGGAATCGAAAAAGCAAGTCCTTGAATTCCGGCTGGTAAACCAATAAGAAGAATTTCTTTTAATGCCTTTGAGTCAATCCTCATTTCTTTCCAATGGATATAAACAAAGCCTTTCTTATAAAAAGAGAGCCATAAAGTGACTAGTAGTGCACTTACCGCTTCACTTAAAACGGTTGCCCACGCTACACCCGCTACGTCTAAGCCATAGACGATAACGAAAAGAAAGTCGAAAGCAATATTGACCATTCCAGCGATAGTTAAGATATAGAAAGGGCGTTTTGAATCTCCTAAGGAACGCAAAATCTGGGCTCCATAGTTATAAATCATCACAAACGGTAGACCCACGAAATAGATTTCTAGATATTGAGAGGCTTTATCGATAATGGTAAGAGGCGTACGCATCCATTCTAGCAATAATCGACTCATGAAATAGCCGAATATGCCAACTAGAATTCCACTAAATAATCCAACAAACAAAGAAGTATGAAGGATATTTTGCGCTTTTTTGGAATCGTTGGCGCCTTTTGCGTTTCCTATCGCTACTCCAGCACCGATTGGAATCGAGACAAAAACAGTTACAATAAGGTTAATGAGAGCGCTATTGCTCCCGATTGCCGTCATCGATAAGGTACCACCCCCAAAATGAGTGACAGTCAATAAATCGACAGTCGTATAAAAAAGCTGAAAGACTGTTGTTAATGCTAAAGGCAAAGCGAATAGGGGAATCTTCTTGAAAAGGTTTCCTTCTGTTAGATCGTTTTCACTTGATTTTCCAAATAGTTTCATGCAAGCAAAGAGTGTACTCTCTTTTTATGGACTTGCTATCAAAATGAATGAGTTTCTAGGCGCTTCAAGTTTCAATTCTAATATTCTAAGTATGTATAACTCTCGTTTGCTTTCTTAAATTATGAGAAAATCAAAAAAGAGGAAAAATACATGGAACTTATTAAGAATGATAATCGCTTCTCGTTTATCGAGAATGAAGAAACTGTTGGCTATGTTGAATTTGAAATTCATGACGATGAATTAAGCGTTCTTCATACTGTCGTCAATGAAAAATTTCAGGGGAGAGGAATTGCTCGCTCCTTAATGAAAGAAATAGAAATTTATGCAAAAAGCCACGAATTAAAAATTATTCCGATTTGTTCCTATGCAGCAAAGTATTTTCAAAAGTGACTTAAATCCGTATTTGTTTTAAATTATTGTTAATAAAGGAAACGCCTTAAACGAAGACAATTTTCATTTTTAAGGCGTTTTTGCGTAGATTTTAAAGTTCTACCTTTTCAAAATCGGATGCAGGGTGCTTACAAATCGGGCAGATATAATCTTTTGGCAATTCTTCTCCGACATACGTGTATCCACAAATTTTGCAGCGCCATCCAACTTTCTTTGGCCCTGTGCTTAAACTTACTAGAGGGCTTGGCTTAGTATGCGCGAAATAGTAAGCGTAAGTGAGGCTATTATCGCTCGATAATATTTTCGCTTCGACGAGTTCTGCGATAAATAGGATGTGATTTCCACAGTCGATGGATTGCTTTACCTTTAAGGAATAGTAAGCATTGGTTGAGCGCTTTAAGCGATATAGGCCATTACTTGATCGCTCTACTTCCGTTTCAAACCCTTTGAACTTATCCGTGTCTCTTCCGCTTTGGAAACCAAAGCGTTTAATGAGCGAATAGGAAGTTTCTTCCGTCAAGGTCGATACATTGAAGATTCCTGTTTCTAGGATTGTCGTAGCGGTGAGGTTAGATTTATTCACGGATAAAGCAAACAAGGAGGGGTCATCGCTTACTTGAAAGAAGGAATTATTGACTGATGCATTGTCTTTGCCGTTTTGGTCTTTCGAGAATACGAGGAATAAGCCATAGGTCAATTTGAATAAGGCGTCATGACTTATTGGCTTAATATCATTTTCAAGAGTCTTTAAACGTGGTAAATCTTTGACAATAGCCTCAGCGATAGCGTCAAGGGTTTCGAGCTGATCATCGTGAATAGAAGAAGCGATAGTTAATGATTCGTCTAAATAATGAATATTGCTTAAAGACGCTAAAATCCGCTTCATATTCGCCTTTGCGGCAGGTGCCCAAGAACCATTTTCAATAAAAGCGATGGTGCGATTTGAAATTTTATGAGCTTCTAAATCATGCAAGAAATCTTCCATCTTGATGAAAACTCCTGCGTTATATGTAGTGGCCGCTAAAACAATCGTGTGGACACGGAAAGCTTCGGCAACTAAATAGCTACTATCCGTTTTGCTCACATCATATTCGACAAGATTCTTCACACCTTTTTGGGCTAATTTCGAAGCCAAGATATCTGCGACGTTTTTCGTATTTCCGTAAACTGAGCTATACGCAATCATCACTGCATCGTCTTCTTCAGGGGTGTAACTTGCCCACTTGATGTAGTAATTCATGATTTTATTGAGGTTGCCTTCCAAAATCGGTCCATGGAGAGGTGCGATTGTTTTTATTTCTAAGGTTGCCGCTTTCTTTAAAACATTAATTACTTGTGGACCGTATTTCCCGACGATATTCGTGTAGTAGCGTCTAGCTTCCGAAAGGTGCTCTTTTTCGTATTTTCCTAAATCGGCAAAGATATTTCCACTTAATGCACCAAATGTTCCAAATGCGTCGGCACTGAATAGGATTTTGTCTACTTCTTCGTAAGTGAACATTACTTCTGGCCAATGGACCATAGGGGCGCTTACAAAATGGAAACGATGCTTACCAATTGAAAGAGTATCACCTTCTTTAACAATGAGGAACTTCGCTTCAATTTTCGGGAAATAATTGAGCAAGAATTCTTTCGCCATTGAGCCGATAACGATCGTGGTCTCTTTATGGCGAAGAAGAAGTTCTCCGATATTGGCGGCGTGGTCAGGTTCCATGTGGTTTACGATAAGATAATCGAGTTTCCTATCACCTAATAAATAGTCGAGATTGTCATAAAAAACTTTGCTCACACTTGCATCGACTGTATCGAGCAAGCAAGTTTTTTCGTCTAAGTAAAGATAACTGTTGTAGCTTACGCCATTTTCTAAGGGATAGACGTTTTCAAATAGGGCTAAGCGGCGGTCGCTTCCCCCAACATAAAATAAACCGTCTTTGATTTTGGTTTCGTTATGCATTGGTATTCCTCCAAAACTATTGTAAAGTAGTTTTCTTTTCGATAAAAGAAAAACACATATCGCGTTTTTAAATAGCGGGGATTTGCTACAATATCAATTGGAAAAGAACTGATTTCATTATGACAAGCGAGATAGAAAAACTAATGGGAATAAAATCCCATTTTAAGAAAGACAAGAAGATTGCTTTCTTAGGTGGAGCGGGAGTAAGCGTTGCTTCTATGATCCCTGATTTTCGTTCTCCAAAAGGGATATATCACGTGAAAAGCAAGTATGGAGTTCCTTACGAAACGATCCTTTCGCATTCTTATTTCTATGCTCATCCTGAAACATTTTATGAGTTTTATTGGGAGAATATGGTGAAGCTTGACGCTAAACCGAATTTGGCCCATTTGTCTTTGGCTCATTACGAAGCTAGTGGTGGTAATATCAAAATTCTTACGCAAAATATCGATGGCCTTCATCAAGAGGCTCTGAGCAACTACGTTTATGAATTACACGGCTCTACCAAACGCTATTATTGTACGCGTTGCCGCCATTTCTATTCTCTCGATGAAATCGCTAAAAGTGGCGTACCACACTGCGAATGTGGAGCAATATTGAAACCAGATGTCGTTCTTTATGAAGAACCATTAAATAAAGCGATTTTGTCTTCTTCCATTTTAGCGTTAGCGGAAGCCGATATTCTCATCGTTGGAGGTACTTCCTTAAACGTTTACCCTGCGGCTGGCTTAATTCAATATTTTAAAGGAGATTATCGCTTACTTATTAATCAAGAAAGAACGAATTTAGATTCCTTTTTTGATGATGTTATTCACGATGATATCGGAAAAGTATTATCCTTTTTGCTAGAATGAGTCAGTTTCACATCTTTAAACATTTTATTACGATAACAAAACACCGACACCGTGTATTAAAAAACGCGATGCATATGGGTATTTTCTTTTTTGCTCTTCATCACGATTTATCGAAATTCTCGCCACAGGAATTCTTCCCCAGCGCGAAGTATTATCAAGGCACTTCCTCGCCAATTTATGCGCAGCGCTGCTACGAAAATTATTTTTCTTCGATATGTCAGCACCATGTGCGAAGGAATCCTCATCACTGGGAATATTGGACCGATTTCTTCAATGGCTATTTATTTGTGAAAACAATGCCTTATAAATGGGCGACCGAATACGTTTGCGATATGCTTAGTGCCTCTATGGTCTATGCTGGAAAATCCTATAGTCCTAAGATGACTATCGCCTATTTTCGTCTTCATTCTCCCCATTTTTATATGACTGAAGCCACGAGAAAATACATTGATTTTTGTTTAGATGAATTTGCTAAAAACGGTTGGACGAATTTAAAGAAGAAAAATACGTTAGCGAAATATAGAGAGATTACTTCTTCTTTGCCAGACGTTGAGATTATTCGAAATCTCCATCCTGGCGATAAGCTTCCGGAGCTTGTGAAAGATTGAACTTTTAAGATACTTGTAGTATCTTGCTAGCCGTATGAGAAACAAAATCTTAGTAATTGGGTGCGGCCGGTTTGGTGCAAAAATCGCTAACGACAGCAGTCTTAATGGCGAAAACGTGGTCACAATCGATAACGACCCTTCTAGCTTTGAGCGTCTTAATGACGATTATAGCGGCTATACGGTTAGCTGCGATGCGACTGATTTATCAACGATGGAAGAAGAAGGCTACATCAAAGACGCTTTCCGGATTGTTATCGCAACAGGGAATGACAACGTGAACCTCTTTTTGTCCCATGTTGCTGCTTCCATTTACGAGATTCCAGAAATTTTTGTTCGTTTCAATGATCCTGATTTTGCCGCTTTAGTTAGCGACATGAATATCAAAGCGATTTATCCATTTGAGCTTTCCCTCAGGAGATATCACACTTTATCAATGGGGGTGAAGAAACAATGAAAATCGTAATTGCCAATGGCGGAAATAGCGCTTCTTACATTATTGACATGTTTAAAAGCCGCCAAAACGAGCTCGTTGTTATCAATAGTAGTCGTTCCATTGCGGATGAACTTGTTAAAAAAGAGCACGTTTCCGTGTATGTCGGTTCCCCTTTCCGCCAATACGTTCTAGAAGAAGCAGGGGCAAAGGACGCGGATGTTTTTGTTTCCCTATGCGAAAAGGATACCGATAATTACGCCGCTTGCACCCTTGCAAAAAAGATGTTCAATGTCAAAAAGGTCATTTGTGTGGTGAATAACCCTCGCAATGTCGATATTTTTAGAAGGCTTGGAATCGATTCCGTCATTAGTAGCACGTACTTACTTGCCCAATCCGTTCAAAGCGAATCCTCTATGGAATCACTCATTAAAACGTTGTCTTTGGATAATGATAAAATTAACGTCATTGAAGCGGTTGTTTTATCGCGCTACAAGATTGCCAATCAACGCATCATGGATATTGATTTCCCAAAATATGCCTCAATTGCTGCGATTTATCGTAACTTTCAAATCTTGATCCCTAACGGTCAAATTGTTTTGAAACCAAAAGATGTTCTTATGATTGTTACGGCTCCTGAAAACCATAAGCGCTTATTAGCCTTCCTTCAATCCGTGAGAGAAGAAAGTAGAGGGGTTGTTTCCTCTATTAAAAATGCTGCTTCTAGCGCTAAACGGAAGATTAAAGGGCCAAAAAAGGAACCCTTTAAGACGGAAAAGGGAGATAAACTCGCGAAGCAAAACGAAGAGAAGGCGGACGAAGAATGAAAGAAAACGAGAAGGAAGTGCGGGGATTTCGCCTAATTTTTGGATATCTAGGCATCTTTTTGTCCCTAATCGGCGTGATTACTCTTTTGCCTCTATTCATGCTTTGCTTTTATCCAAATGAATACGAGTGCTGGTATCTATTCGCAATTCCTTCATTTAGCTTTATTTTCGTAGGTTTATTGCTATTTTTGACGCTGATTCGAGGAAGAAAAAGAGCCCGTTTTGCCCGTTTTGAAAATTCGCAGCTTTTGCTACTAATATGGCTACTAGCTGTTTTCTCTGGGGCGCTCCCTTTTTTCTTAGGCAAATGTTTTGGCTTGATGAATATGAATTTCAGCGAATCAATTTTCGAATCGGCTAGCGCTTATAGCACTACGGGATTGACTGTTTTTAAAGATTATGTCGATATTCCTAATTCTTTTGCCCCTCACGTATTTTGCTTTCATCGATCTTTGATGCAATTTATTGGCGGGGTGGGTCTTGTACTTTTGCTTGAAAGTGTCTTGGGGCTAACAACTACTTCTTTATACACCACAGAAGGACATAGCGATAAACTTCTCCCCTCCATTGCAAAAAGCGCCCGTCTATTGTTTGGAATTTATTTAGGATATACGTTAATAGGAACGTTTGCTTTATGGTTGGCCGGTATGGATTTGTTTGACGCGATGAACCATTCCATGTGCGCTCTTAGTGGAGGGGGCATGTCCACCCGTTCTACTTGCATCGCCTATTTTAGAAATAGTAGTGGGAACGGCGTTTTGCCCGCCAATTCCATCGCGATTGAAATCATTCTTATGGTTTTGGTTTTGCTTTCCAGCACTTCGTTTTTGCTACATACTTTTATTCTTACTTTTAAATGGAAGAAATTTACAAAAGACGATGAAGTCCGCTTTGCATTTTTCATGATTGTGTTTTTCTCCATTGTCGTTTCGATTTCTGGAGCGATTAATTTAGCAAACATTCATCATAATTCCTTTGGGGATAATCTTGCTCAATCTATCCGTGAATCGACTTTCTATGTTATCGCTAGTGCGACGACTTCTGGCTTTGCAAATACTTCTTTGCAAGGGATGTTCAATCTTGGAAAACCTCTCTTATTCGCTTGCACGCTCCTTATGATTATCGGTGGCGGCGCCGGAAGCTGCGGAGGTGGCATTAAGCAATATCGCGTTTTCATTTGTTTGAAGGATCTTTGGTACTCTTTAAAATACCGTTTCTCCCCCTCTCACCAAATTAATCCACGCACCACTTATCGGTATGGGAAACTTTCTCCTCTTACTGATGAAACGGTGAAAGACGCTTATAGCTATAGTTTATTGTTTTTGATTGTTTTCGCTATTTCTGTCGTTATTCTTGTGTTTTTGCCTGATTTCGATGCGGAAGAGGCTGCTTTTGATGTTGCTAGTGGAATGAGCAATACCGGATTAGCCGCCACAGACTTTGTGACATATGGTATCATGCACCCTAATGCGTATCCTGTCGCACTATGGACATTAAGTATTGGCATGATCCTGGGCCGACTTGAAATCATGCCTCTTATTTATGCTGGACGAAGCATTCGAGAAGAAATCGTCTTCCAAAAGCATCAAAAGAAGCTCGCCAAAGAAAGAAGCATGCAGGATGAGTTTGAAGATGAAGAAGACCTTTAAAGGAAGAAACGCTAAAATATTGATGGAGGTTAACTTATGATTATCGATGATATCAAAAAAGCAAATATTGAAGCGATGAAGTCGCATGACGCCGAGAAGCGCAGCGTTTATTCGATTTTGATTTCTCGCTATACGGAATTAAAAACGAGTGGCGCGAATAAAGAAGTGACTGATAGCGATATGATTCATATGATCCAAAAGCTTGACAAAGAACTCGATGAAGAAAAAGCAGGTTATTTAAAGGCTGGACGAATCGAGCAAGCCGCTGCAATCGATTCACAAAAAGCTGGGCTTACTCCATTTGTCCCAAAACAAATGAACGAAGAAGAAATCCGCGCCGTGATTGCCTCACTATCCGATAAAAGTCTTCCTAACGTAATGAAACATTTCAAGATGAATTACGCTGGGAAAGTCGATATGGGTCTTGTGAGTAAAATCGCAAAAGGAAATTAAAGAAATGCGCGTCAATATAATTTGGCGCGTTTTCTTTAAGGTTAATCCTTGCTAGTTTTTCTCCCCTTATCTATAATTACGTGCGCTAGGAGCATGGTTCAGTGGTAGAACAGCGGTCTCCAAAACCGTTGATGAGGGTTCGATTCCTTCTGCTCCTGCCAACCCTGATGAATGCGCTCCCATAATTTGGGCCAGAAATTGGTATCATAATGGGAGTTTTATTTTAAAAGTCTTTATTTGCACATGACTGATTTTCGCCCGCTATTTATCGGATTTTTTCCCGAAAATGTCCCTGAATTTGATTCTTTTGTGAGTCGAAACTGCCATTTCGAGGAATTTTTTGACCTTTTCCATGCGGCTTCTCGGCTCCGACCAAATGAACCAAAAAAGGTTGCACCAACCCATGAGATCGTCCCTCGAAAACCCTCCATGCATCCGCAGGAAACGTTTGAACAGCGAGTGGACGTCGTTGATTTCATCCATTGGGTTGTCGCTGTCTTCTAGGCCTTTCGTTTCGGCTGCTTTGTGGACCTCGCTTCTAAGCCCGAGCTTGCTCACGAGAAGGGAATGGGAGTTGTCACCATCGTGGATCAAAAGCGAACCTAGCTTTATGTGACCCTCGAAAGCTTCCAGGGTCTTTTTCATTGACGGCTTCGGCACCCAGAGCGGGGCGATGATGAGGCCGGTTCCGTCGGTCGCCGTGGCTATGGCTATCTTGTTCCTCGATATCCCGCGCAGGGATTTGCCCGCTTCCGTGACCCTGTCTGGCTTGTCCACGGAGACGAACGTCTCATCGAGCCAAACCGTTTCGCCGAGCGACACGCCATCCTGGCACCCCTCGAGCACGGCGAAAACCTTCCTTAGCCAATAAAACCCCGTCGTTGTCGCATTTCTGTTGTCCCGCGCCGAAGAAACGACGGAGTGGAACTCGAGCAGGTGGAAAAGGTACTCTATCCATTCCGACATCGGTATTTTCTTCGAGTCAAACACCGTCTCGGACATCGGGTTGAACCTTTTGCCGCATGCGCCGCAGAGGAATCTTTGAACGCCGTCTGGCCTCTTGCCGTCTTTGACGAAATCGGGCGACCCGCAATAAGGGCACGCGGCGACGTGGATCGAGTTCACCATAGCTATCTCCTCGGCGGATGGCCTCCTGTGCTTTTGCTCGAACCATTCGGAGATGGTTGCGTCTATCATCTTCTCGGAGGGCGAAAGGCATCCAGCGCCTTTCTTTGGGTACGACCTAAAAGAGCCGCCCCACGTAGGGTTTCTTTTTTTCATGTTTTGGCGGTTTGTGCCTTCTGAGGGCTGTCTGAGCCAAACCGCCAAGTCTGAGCGTTCAAACAGCTTTCAGAAGAAAGCTCCTTCTGGCCGTTTTTACGGCCGATTACATTATACCAAGATGGCCTTCGTATCAGTCATGTGCAAATAAAGACTTT
>DKCV01000001.1 GCA_002449265.1 Caryophanales bacterium UBA6865
CACATCAATTGAGAACTAACAGCGTCTTTCATTTTGCAATTCCCATCAATCTTGACCAAATAGATTCCGTTCGATAAAATCCTCGTTAAATCAGGAACTTTCATGAAACTTACCAAATCTCAATTTGCTTTATCGCTAAGTTTAGCGGTTTGCTACCTTCTATTTTTAGTGGGTTACGTTATTATCTCTATCGCTACTTTGTCAGTTTCTTATAACCTCGTGCCGCTTGTTTTAATACTAGGATGGCTTTTAATAATCGTTTCATTATTTTCTCTACAACTAAGTAAACGAAAGACGATCATTTCATTACTTGCGCTTATCGTTTCCGCCGTTTTCGAATTAGTTTATATCGTTTGGTTTTCCTTGGTTGACATACAAAACATAAACGCAATGTTACTAAGAATGGGCGGAAAGGCCACAAGCCAAGCAACGATCACAGATTATTTCGTATGTCCTCTCTTATTAATTGAAGCGCTGATTACGATATTGATAGTCGTTTTAGTCACATTGACCTTCTTCTCACTTAGCAAAAAAAAGTAAGTCGAATCTCAATTAATAGAAAGCCCCCTCCTATAAGACACTTGAATCCAATTAGCTTGCTTTTATTTGCGTCGCAAAAAAAGAAATGCCCAATACTTTTTGAATAAAATATTGCTTATTTGCAGAGATATTAGCAAAAAATGAATAATATCGAAACGGGTTTTAAAATACTTAGCGGCATCAATTTTCTTTTTAGATCAAAGCAAATATTGCCTAATCTCCCACCGATTAACACGAAATGTGCCTTAATGTACACTATGAAAAAATAGTTTTTGTGCTTTTCGATTAATAACATTTCGGTTTTAAACCCGAAATGTTTGTTCGTTTCCTATTTGAGCAGGGGTTAAACAACCATAGGTCATTTCTACAAATTGCAGCCGATCCAATTGAAATTACTTGTTTGATGTTTTCTCGCTATTTGTCCAATCTTCCAAAAGCAATCCTTTAACACAAGCGAATTCATTAACATTGTGGCTAACGAGCGTGAAATGGTTTGCCATAGCAATTGCAGCGATAAGTAAGTCGTTGTTCCCGATGGTTTTGCCTTCCTTCTCGAGGTTGGATCTAATTACACCATAAATACGGCTCTCTTCCTTAGAAAAGGGGACAAATTGAAACGCGTCAAGAAACCTTCTATATTTTAGAATTGTTTTGTCATAGTATTGACATTTTCTTGCACCATATTCGATTTCTCCAAGAACAATAGAAGGGATGAGGATAGCTTGTGCTGGTGTTCTCATGAAACGCTCTTTTAAAGAAGGATATTGACCCTTCACAGAATAAATAACAATATTCGTGTCAAGAAGATATTTCATAAATCCATCACCTTCTTTGTCGGCGAATCTGATGGTATTTCCATGTCATCATCCTTTCCCGCCCCAAATAGCGAAAAAAAGCCAGGCGGATAAGTTCCGCTTGCATTTTTCACTGACGTCGAATCTAAAGAACAGGGGTATTTGTTTTGTATGATGGTTTGATGCAAAAATAGCACCAACGCTTCGGACATATTCATACCCAGGCGCTCAAAAACTTCATTAGCGTTCTTTTTTACTAATTCATCAACTCGGAAAGTTATTGTAGTCATACCTTACCTCCAATATAGTTTGTAAATTCATTATAATGTAATTACATCGTTATGACATTCTCATTTAAAATTTGTTGCGTGTGCTTAAACACTCATCATTTAATGTTCCGATAAAGTGTTCTTTCTAATCCAGTACGAATCTAAAAAGATCTAAATAGCGGTTAGTTTCCATATTCAGCTCTTTTCTCAAATGTTTTATATCATCAGTTTCCTAAACTAAAAGAGATGCTTAGAGATGCTTATTAGACTTTATAGTATGCTTCGCGTCTTCTTTTATCATGTTATTAAGTTGCAAAGCATTGCCGCTCTCGCTCACCCACGCCTTGGAGAAAAAACAAAGGGTTGTTCTAAAATCAATGCTCTAGAACAACCCTTTTTATCAATTAAGAGATGCTTTATCGAATGCAGAGAATCCTATTTCTTTATCCTTATTTTTTCTCTTTCTTTGGCGAATTACCCTTGTCCAATTCTTCGTTTTTCGTCTCCATAGATGAGGCCGCTTCTTCTACTTTATATACCGTCTCTTGCGGATTCGTTTGTATTTTGGTCTCACTATTAATGGAAGCACTTGCCATCGATTTGCGTTTCCTGTTCCTTAAGAAATTAATGACGACAACCGAAGCTAATAGCGCAACGATCACATAAAGAGAACTGACAAGCACATAATTGATCCAAATCTCCCAAGAAGCCATCATACGAACGGATTTGGCATTAGGAGCAATCCCTTCATATGTACCGGAATTAACAACCGTATAGCAGATGTTCTTGATTGCTTTGCGGATGGAATGAAGGGCGGTGATAGAAGAACTATCCTCGAAGACATCCGTCATAGACGTACCTTTTACACCAGAGAAGGCAGTGAGATAGAAATCATTTCCGCTTCTCATCATATGATCAAGTTTCACTTTCGGACCATAGTCAGTGATAACCATGCCTTCAAAACCCCATTCGTTACGAAGAACACCAGTATTGAGATACCAGTTTTGCGCACACATAACAGGGCCGATGCAGTTGAATCCCGTCATTACACCACAGCAACCGCGGATAACTTTGGTTTCGTTTTTGCCGGTTTCAGTATTGTAGTAATTCAATTTTTGACGTGAATTTTTCGCGCAAATCTCGAATGGTTTTAGATAAAGTTCACGAATTGTTTGTTCATTAGCCCATGTCATTGCCATGTCTTGACGGTTAGATTCCTGCTCATTGAGAGCGAAATGCTTCATGTAGGTATAAATACCACCATCAGCGGCACCTGACATAATTTCTGCAGAGATAACGCCGGAAATTAATGGATCTTCAGAAATATATTCACCATTTCTTCCTCCGAATGGTGAACGATGGAGGTTCATAGCAGGCGCGTATAGCCCTTGAACGTTGTTGCTCAATCCTTCTTGGCCCATCGCTTTCCCACGTTCATAAGCTAAACGAGGGTTAAAAGTACAGGCGGTTAAAGTTTGAGAAGAATAGTTGCACCATTTCCAGTCTTTTTTAGAACCAAAGGTGGAAAAACCGCTTGGCCCATCAAAATCTTCAGTAGAAACCTTGTTGATTGCTCTTAGCTCAGCGGTATTATAAGCACCATAAGCAAGAAGCTTTCCAATATCATCGAGGTTGTCTTTGTTTCTGAAAGAAATTTCGTTCAATAAGTCTTCCCACATCGGATCGTAATAGTCTTTTCCGCGAAGGGCGGAAAGAACAAGATCCTTTTGTTCAATCTTGAATGGCTTAGTGTTGCGTACTTTCGAACCTTTTTGATTACCAAGTACTGGATGCTCCTTGATACTCATAACAGATGGTTTATAGGAGTCAAACTCGCTCTTGTAAATATCCTTTAGAGTGCGATCTGCAAGAGTTGGAGCGGTTGGGAAAGTGCTAGTAAAGTCCTTACGAGACATATTTGTAATTCCATCTTCATTCATGAAATCGCTAGAAGATTGGAACATATTAGTCGCGGCCACAAATCCCTCGCCATTCTTTGGTTCATTAGTTGGATTTCCGTCGTTGTCTAGCTTTGATTGACCATCCTTTTCGCTTTGACGAGGATTAGTGCTATCATAAAAGATATCATTCGCATTGGAATAGATATAATTCTCATATTCTTCGTGAGAATTTTTTCCTAGTGTGATGGTGTAATCGCCTTTTTCAAGAAAATAGCATCCTTTCGTTCCATCGCCATTGTCCCTCTTATAAAAGTAGGAAGCCATATCGTCAACCCCAAAGGAAAGTTCTATTGTTTGGCTTTGCCCTGGTTCTAATAGTTCACTTTTATCAAAAGCGATGAGGTTTTTCGAGGATTTTTCAATACCATTCGTTTTATCAAAGTCGGTATAAGGAGCGCCATAATAAATTTGAACAGCCTCTTTCCCTGCTTTTTCTCCAGTATTGGTAACCTCAACCTTAAGTTTTACTTTGCCGTTTTCAACTTTTTTCTCGACAAATCGTTGATCAAATGTCGTGTAGCTTAAACCATGTCCAAATGGGAAAGCTACTTCGTCTTCATAATTGATATAGCCCTCTTTTGCAGCGGTTTCGTAATAGCGATAGCCGACATATATCCCTTCTTCGTATTGAACGAATGTCCCGTTATCTATTCCATTAAGTTGCTTGACATTATCATATTTCATCCAAGGGTTACCAGCTTGGTAAGGATTAGTTCCGGCATATCCAAAATTAGCCGAAGAAGGAATTGCGAGGAAATCTTTGGCCCAAGTGTCGACGAGTCTACCGCTGGGGTTAATTTTTCCCGATAAAATATCGCCGAAGATTCCGGCACCAGCTGTGCCGGGAAGCGGCATATAAATTATTCCATCGCAAAGTTCATTCACTTCATCATTGATTTCAATAATGTTCACACCCGTGTTCAATAAGATGGTCTTCTTGCAATTCGCTTTCATCCAGCGGAGTGTTTTCATTTCATCACCAGTAAGTTGCAAAGAATGCTTTGTGCCGTCGCTATACCCATCCATTTTGAAATCTTCGCCTTCACCGCCTGAACGGTTGACGGCTAAAATGCCAATAGTCCCGTTAGCAGCGCCTTCATGACCATTATATTGTTCAAACGGTAGGGTCCATAAATGTCTTACAGCACCGAGGCTGGATTTTGCATCATGCGGATAAGTTCCTTCCGCGGCAGTTAGTTCCTTAACCTTCGCGTTTTTTGTCAAATTGGCGATTTCTTGATTAACTTTGAAGTTGTCTTCAACGGATTTTGACAATGATTTTGTTTCGACTTTGCTATTGTTCCAACTGCTTGATCCGGCTGTTGATCCCATTCGATAGTAAGAATAGCCAAATGGGGAAATAGTTTCATCGCTTGATAAAGGCAAGAAATTGTCTTTGTTTTTCATTACGACAATGCCTTCCTTGGCAATGATTTCTGTGCTCTTTACGCTTTCTTCAAACGCTTCAACATCAGACTTTTTCCCATAATAATCTGTATTAATGCCGTCTTGATTATCCGTTACAAGCTCTCCACGCCCAAAAACTGTATCAAGAGTCGGTTTGAACATATTGGAGAAAATCGGAACAAGAACAGCGAGAGCTAAACTAAACGCGCTTAAAGGAAGAAAAATCGAAGCGCATTTCTTTGTCGACATTATTTTTTTGTTTTTTTTCATAAACATTCCTTTCTTAATCGATGCTTAAAGTGACGCTTTTCCAGTTGCCACACGAGATTCGATTTAGGGCCCATTGATTTTTTTCCAAATATCCGGTCATCGTAAGGCGAATCGTATTGACTCCTGTACTAAGAGTGATTGTGCCCAAGGTCAAGGTAGCAAACTGTCTCATGCATAAGTCGTCAGCCATTCTCCATTGATCGAGCGTTCCATCGGCTTTTAGGTATTTTTTCGCGGTTTCGCCATCATCTTCAGCGTTGATAATATGGCCTTTTGCAATGGCGTCCTTGTTCGTTTCAAATACCTTTTTCTCACCGTTTACAGTGTTTGAGAGCTCAACCACTTTTGACATTTCAAGGTCATAAGAACCAATCCATCCTTGAGTGAAACCATCAATCTTTGTGTCATAGTCGTTATATTTCAGTTCGCTGGTATTATATAGGTAAGCGTTTGTAGCAACTTCAGCAGAAACGGTAATCGTTCTTTCTCTGTCGCTTTCAATGACATATTCAAAATATGATCCGGTTGAAACTTTTTCGAAATAACCACCAGCAGCGCTGACAAAGCCAGTCGTGCCATTTGTTGCATCGTGATAGGAAATCGTCATGTTATTAGGAGAATTTAAGAAATCTACTTTGTTTAAGGGCTGTGTGATTGAATTAGAAACAGAAACATCAACCGTGAACTCAATATCTTCGTATTTCAGGCGTACTTTGCCACTTTCGTACAACGGCCCATTATCAATAATCTTGATTTTACTATTATCGATTTTGCCAATTTCAACACCATCGCTGTTGTATCCAATAAATTCGGCGCCTTCAATAGAGAATTTATTTCCAGCCACATAAGCAGACTTGGTTGGTTCTTTCGTCATTTCAATGTTTGTAATACTCTTATCAGTGTTTTCATCAACATAAATGAGCTCGATGCTCTTCCAGTTTCCGCATAGAGAACTAGCGTAGCCAAAGCCACCTTTGTTGTAATTCAGATTAATTTCGATGTCATTTTGTCCTTCTACAATATCAACAGTGCCGATATGAATCCTGCGGAAATTATTGAGCAAGAAATATGTGCACGCTCCCCAAGCAGAGTTTTTTACTGCCTCTGCTGCACCAATAGAAGCAGGATCCATGGCGTTAGTAAGATTAGTTTGAGGAATCACTGCGTTTTCATTAATTGAAAAGGATTTGCTGTTGTTTTTAAGTGTCATAAACTTCGTGAAATCAATTTCGCGTGAGCCTATAAACCCTCCTTTAGCACCTGACCAAATTTTGCCTACATCGCCAGAAATATAGCCATTTGAGGCAACGCTAGCATAAATATCAAACTTGGCACCCGATTTACTTGAATTATAAGAATAGGTGAACTTCCCATATGCAGAAGCGTTTTCTAAGAATCTTTCTTTTTTGACCGTTGTGTTGATGGCAGCTGATTTGGTATCAATGGAAGTGAACCCATCTTCACCTTCAACTTTATTATTTTTATCGCGGTCATGGACCGGCTCTACATATTTAATTACAGAATCAGTCGAGCCAAGATCACCAATAACTTTTGTTTTCACTTTTAAAGGAATGGTAATTTTGCTTTGATCATATATTAAATCAATAGAAGTATCCGCTGGCGTTAAAGAACCGGTATTGGAGATTTGAATCTTCGAAATATCAACGTCAGCAGTTAAGCCATTTTCATCTTCAAGATAAAAATAAGCGCCATCCAAAGAGAATTTATCGCCAACAAGGTATTCTTGCTTTGGGGAATCAGCCATTACAAGCTGCGCGTTTGAAAGTGATTCTCCTTTTTTAACATAGCGTACTTCAATGTTGTCCCAGTTACCGCACGCAGCACCTAAATAAGCGTATCGGCCGCCTGTGATTTGGTTTTTATTAAAATCAATTTTAATATTATTGACACCGCTAGTTAGAGTCACTTTGCCAAGCCAGTGCCGCTTGAAATTTTTCATGCATAAATCGACGGTAGCAAACCATGGGTTTTCCGTCGAGGCAGAAGGAATTTGATCGAGTTCGGCCTCCGTTACCATCGTTTCTTTGATATCGGCGGCTTTCTTATTATCTACAACGTTACCGTTGTTGCTCAGTTCGTAAACATTAGAAAGTGGAAGCGCGTTGGAACCATTTAAGCCGCTTTTATATTTATCCGAAACAGCGCCCCAATGATAGCTATTAGAAGCAACGGAAGCGTAAATGTAAAGTTCATCACCTTCATTTTCTGTATTGATGGTATAAGAAAAATTAGAACCATAACTCACATCACCTAAATACCCAGTAAAAGTCCCATCGCTATTCTTTCTTGATCCACGCGAAGCTGAACGCCCATCAACATCTCTTATGTCAGGATTGTCGCTATTTGGATCTGGGGTTTCCCCCTTAGCGTTAAGGGTGTGCTCAGGCTCATTGTATTTGAAAATGGCCTTATCCATAAGCTCGCACTCACTAATCAACGTATCCGAAACATTGATATCGAGCGTTGTGCTGTATTTTTTCCACTTAAAGGTCAACTGTTTGTCTTCCTTGGTCAAAGAGCGTGCAGGTTCAATGGTGACTTCGCTTGGATCTGGCGTTACTTCTTCGCCATCTTCATATGCAGTCAAAGTGAACATGCTTGGATCGACTTTTTCGCCTTCCAAAAAGTTAGTGCGGGAACTTAAATCAACATCGATCCCGACTCCATACCATTCGCCTTCGCCTTGCTCTCCGCCCGTTACCGCGCACGAGCCTAATAAGGCAAGCGAAAAAACAAACGCGAACGACTTCGTAAACAAATTCTTTTTCTTCATTTGTTTCCTTTTCCCCTCGCAATCCGTGTAAAAGCGAGGTTATTTTTCCTTTCTTATTGGCCAATTCCGCTACGTTATGTATGCAAGAAACACGCGCCAATACTATTTTGTTAGCGGTTACATTTTAGCGAATGGCGAAAAATGCTAAGAAAGTTGTCATAACCTGTGTCTCAAATAGCCTAACTTGCTTAATTAAAGAAACAAATAACGAGGCTAAACACGTGGTTTTCTAACTTAAAAGATACGTTCCCATCGTACTTTTTAACGATATATTCAATGGATTTCGTGCCAAATCCATGGTAACGGCTATCGTCTTTTGATTTAGGAAGCCCGTTTTCAAATTCGACATTTTTGCTGGAATAATTTTCCACTTTAATAGAGGTAATATCGCCTTTTTTAATGACTTTAATGAAAATAGAACGGCATTTCTCTTTTTCTACTTTTACCGCTTTTATGGCGTTATCAAGCGCGTTCTCAAATAGAGAATAGATATCGCTACTATCCATAAACGAAAGAAGTGATCCATCAATAATCGGAACGATGCGAATCTTGTTTTTCTGGCATACCAAAGTCTTCTCAGAAAGAACCATATCCAGTACAGGATTCTCCGTTTTAATCGCTGAATCATATATATCCACCGTTTTTCTTAAATCATTAAGTCGCTTAATTTGTTCATTCGTTGAACAAGTGTCCCTAATCGATTCGATCGCATGCTTTAAGTCATGGCATTTGATATTAATGAGCTCCATTGTTTCTTTGCTGCTTGCAAATTTTTCGTTTTGGAATTTAAGCGTTTGCTCTAGTAGTGATTTTTCATCACTTAGTTTTCGAGCGTGGAAGATGTTATATTGCACAGCGAGAATAAAGAAACAGGCGATAAGTGCATAAATCCTAATGGAAATGAAAGCGACTGCATCGCTATTTTGCTGTCCATACATCGAAAGGATATTCACGACAAGCACAGCGATAGAAGACATCAAAATCACAACCGTGTTGTTCAAATCAACCGTGTTATTCTTTTTGATGAGCTTAATGAAAATGAAAAAATAGGCGGAATAAGTTACTAGAAGCGTGATTCCTAATAAACCAATCTCTAACCCTTTGGATGGATTTTCAAAGAATCTCATGATTAATTGCCAAAGATTATCCGAGAAGTTTTGAATCGTATAAGCACTAAGCGCCAAAAATAGAAGCTGCTTGAATTTTAGCGAATAGGTAAGATAAAGCGGCACTAGGGATAAAGCGAAAATGAAAAGGAATATCGTTCGAAACCAACCAATTTTGATATCGATGTTCCAATAAATGATAATAATCGAAAAAGAGATGAACAAAGCGAAATATCCTAGTAGTCTTAATCCCCAATACGATTTCTTGCGCACGTAGGTGAACGTGATAATTTCAGCGATTAGTAAAGGTATGACGAAGCGATAAAGATAATAAAATACCGCCTGGTCTAAAATATAATTCTCGTACATTAGATTTCGTCTCCAATGTAACTCGTAAGACTATCTAAAAAGGCTTTCTTTTTCGAGCGAGATATTGGGAGTGTCTCATCGTCAACCTTCACCGTATTATCTTTAAGATTCACGTTGGAACAATATTTGAGATTCACAAGATACGAATTATCACATCGAACAAAATGGAACTGCTTTAAAATTTCTTCGTACTTTTTGATTTTGTCACGAATGGAAATAACTTCATTCGCGGTTTTGATTTTGAGAATATGACTAGAAACTTCGATATGGCGAATTTCATCAACATCGATTTTACGAATCATGCTTTTGTTAGAGATAACGATATAGTGCTTTTTCTCATTGCTGATGACGTGAACCGCTTTTTCCACCACAAAGGCAAAATCGTATTCAGAAATCGGTTTGACAATATAGCCAAACGCATCGAATTTATATCCTTTGACCGCGTATTGAGCGGAATGGGAAATGATAATTATCGGAACAAATTGATCAATCTTTCGTACCGCTTCAGAAACTTCTAGTCCATTAATTTGGGGCATTTCGATATCGATGATAATTAAGTCGAAATCCGCCTTGAAAGTTTCTAGAAAGTCTAAGCCATTATAAAAATCGCTAATGACAAATGAGTTCTTGTTCTTCTCACCGATTTGTTTCAAAAGTTTGTGACAAATCTCATGGTATTTTTTATCATCTTCAACAATCGCGACCTTAATCATAATGTCCCTTTATTATTTTTAATCATTATCTTTTCTAGTCGCTTTAGTCAAATATTAATGAAAAAATCAAACGAAAAGGAAAAGGATATTTGTTTCAAAATGTAGTTTTAAAAGGAACGCCACTAGTCTATGACTAAGGTGCAAAATCTGAACCTACTATTTAATTTAACGTTTTAACATCCTCCCTGGGGAGGGACGAGGCCATTATTGCAAAGCCTTGCGGCTAAGCTATAATGTTAGAGAGGTTAGGCTCTAACGACCTTTTGGGCCGTTAGAGTTTTTTTCATCTACTTTGAGTAGGTAGATGATGATGAGAATCATCACGATCGCCGTGAAATCCACGATCTAACCTCCTTTCTTTGTCCCTCTCCCCGGAGAAATGTTTGAGTTAGCATAAAACGCTCCCTCACTTATCTATAGTCATGTTTTTCCTATTTTTACCAAAAAATTTTTAAGTTTTATGTTTTTTCATTCTTACAAAGGAAAAACGGCATATTGAGGAAAATACAAAACAGATAAATTTTTGAGCATTCAAAAATAGCGTCTTAGTCTCTATAAAAAGAAACGAATGATTTCGTTACTAAGAAAATCATCCAAGGAAGGGAAATGGGTTTAAGAAACTTTCGCACCAAGCGGCAAAGCGAGCAATTTCGAAATCTTAAACATTTGTAATCCAATAGGGATTCCAATGATAGTGATACAGCACACTGACCCGATAAATAATGCAAGCAACGCGTTTTCCCAACCGAAGAAGATAAGCCAAAGGACATTAATAAGTGTCTTGACTCCACTATTGGTCCAAGAAACCGTTTTGCCAAATGGGCAAAAGACCAATTTTGCTAATTTAAAATACTGAAATCCGATTGGAATAAAAATAATCGTGATGCAGCATAAAAGCCCTTCGATAAATAGGGCGAGCGCGTACCACCAACCAATAAAAACGAGCCAAAGAATGTTTGCAACTGTTTTCATAATTGAACTCCTATGGCTCCATTATACACGAAAATGAGAAGCAGATTAAAATGCGCGCTTTAACGGAGAAACAGGAAAACTAGTTTCCTTAAAATCCCTGCATTTCCCTTTTAAAATCGCAAATTTAGTTAGTTTTCGTGATTAATCGTCATCGATATCCATATCTAGCGTATGGTCATTCTTTTTTCGAAGCAAAGAGCCATCAAGTAAGAACGATAGACCGACGCCAATTAAAGCAATTAAGGATAAAGCAAAGAAAGAAATATAGCGGTAGGAAGATAAATAAGGATAAGATAGCTGTAAAACTGCATTAATCAGTTGATACATACATGGAGCAATAAATACGGCTTTTCTTCTTAGCTTTGGGCCTAAATAGTGATGGAGGATCATAATGTTGCTCGTGGAATATAAGCCGTTAGACATGCCTTTCGCACTATGAATGACGATTACAAAAATGGCTAAAGATAATCCATCTTCTATCGAAGAACGATAGAAATAAGAAATCACGCCAAAGCCAATACATTCTAAGCAGAGTAGAGCAAAGGCAAGCGTTACAGAAAATCGCACCTTTTTGCCAAAACCAATTTTGGTATTAATGAAAATGAAAGCGAATTCCGCAATCGAAGAAACGGCGATGAATAAACCCCAGCTAAGAGGATTAAACGCGTTCAATAGAGGGCCACTACTCTCTAATGTCGTCCATAAATTACTAGACAAAGAGTCGCTTGCGTAAATTAAAGGAATCCACAGAGAAGCTAAGAGCAAATAAAAGCGGTAGCTCTTGTTCTTAAATAAATCCAAATAGCGCACTTTTTCATGACTATCGGAATGAAAAGTCGAAGGTGAGAACGGCTTAAACCAAAAAGTCAAAAAGAACAAAACCAATAGTAGCGGAGCCGCTAGTAAAAACGAAAACAAATAGCCTTTATAAGAAGTGAAGACGCTTTCCGCGAGAAATCCGCTTAATGGAGAAGCGATAATCGGCGCGAGGACGCCGAAAATGCAAACATGCCCATAACCCGTTTTCTCCGCAAAATTGATATCGGCAATATTTGAAGTTTGTAACGACAAAAACGACCAGTGTAATGCCATAAGCAAAGACGAGAAAAGAGTGAATAGAGCAAATAGTAGATAAAAATGGCTTTCGTTAGTAACTTCCCCGTTTTCCCCTAAACCAGTCGGAAGAAATAATCCTAAAAAGCCAAAACACAATATCGTAAGAAAAGAGCAGAGAGAAATAATCCTCAATAGCCTTAAATTTCGCTTTTGATGGCCAACCAAAAAAGAAGTAAGGAATATTCCGCCCGCCGCCCCTAAAGGAGGAAGAAAAAGGCTAAGTGAAGACATAAAAGGAGTCCAAGATAAGCTCCTTCTGCATTCATTCAAAAAGAGAGTTAAGAAGGAAAATACCATTCCTTCAAAAATAGAGACAACAATATAAAAAATTTGCGCTTTTGATGTTTCTTTGCAAGATTTTCTATCTAAAAACGGCGTCCTTTGAATCATTGCTATCAATCATAGGGGAACGCGTTTTATTAGAAAAGAAAAATCCTAGTTTTTAGGTTGCAGTTTCTTTCTTTTTTCTCTAAAAATCATTGCAAAGTGCCTACATAACCATTAATCGTCATAAAAGTTGAGCGTTTTCGCGCTCAACTTCGCTTTATTGATTCATTAGTCCTATTATGACTTCTTTTTTCGAGTCTTAGAGAGTAAAGAAACGATAAGCCATATTGTTACTGCTCCAGCTAGGAAATTAATCGTAACGACGAGGATATTTCTAGTAATGACCCAGTTAGGCGTAAGTAGGCTAACGGTTGCTTTAGTATTGGCCGCCAAACCGTTTACGCGATTCCCCTGCACTGCCGAATACATGATTCTATGAGCGGCCTCTCTCATAGCCCAAGCAATCGCGGATGCGTCTTTCTTAGCGAATTCAAGTGTGTCTTTATTAAGCCAATCGCCATCAGGAAGATCTTGTCCGCAAAGCAAAGACCCCGTCATGCTCATATAGCCTTCTTGATACCAATCCGTAATCGTAAATCCTTCTAGCCCTGCTTCCTCTCTAAGATAAGCCGTTAATAAATTATGGCTATGTCCTGACCAAACCGCCCCAACGCGAGAGAAACTTGTCATGACGTTTCTAGCCCCTCCTAAGCGAATCGCTAAATCGTAGGGCTTAAGATACAATTCGCGCAACGCTTGCTCATTAATCCAAGAACTATGAGAAATGCGGTTTGTTTCTTGCTCATTCAAAGCAAGATGTTTGGTATATACATTTAAGCCTTTTTTGTTGCACCCTTTGGATAAATATGCGGCGGTTAGTCCAGATAAAGCCGTATCTTCGCTTACACTTTCACAAGCTCTTCCATGTTTTGAATTGCGGTGAAGGTTTACGGTGAAAGCATATACGCCATTCGCGCCTGACCATAAGGCTTCTTCCCCCATGCTTTCTCCCGCTTTTTCCATGAGCTTATCGTTAAAAGTCGCAGCGACGATCGATGGGCAAGGATAAGCGACAGTGTATTCCGATTTATCTAAATCTTCGTATAAATTGGCGAAACCGTTTGTCCCTTGGCTATTGCGATATTTCCCAAATCCTTCTTGCATAATACCGTTTGGACCATTCGGGTCATAGGTTCCTGGATAAATAAAACCATTATTCGGGTTTTCGGCCGTAACCGTCCCTCTTAACCCACTTAAGACCATTTTGGCAGTCTGCTCAAAGGAAAGCTGATTAAGACATTTTTCCCATTTAGGATCGTTATACTCGATTAGTTCGCCAGTCTCTGGGTTTTGTCGCATATCCTGCCAATTGATGCCGTTTTTCTCATTGTATTTTGGATATTCACGATTGTCGTTTTTGACTTCGTCTAACTTATAAATTCGGTCATTGCCGTTTTCGTCTTTCTTTAAAATGGCTTGTCCCTTGTCGGTAGAATATTGCTCAGCGATTTTCTTGGACCATTTGATGGGACCATTGGCGTTTTCTATCTCTGGCAACGTGAAAGTACCATCCGCTTCCGTCTTAGGTAGAGTACCTAGCCAATTGCGTCGCGAGAAATATTGAATAGAAGAATTGGTTTGATCATTAAGGAACTTTAAATCAGCATAATCGAAAAGATTGCGGATTTGCGTAGTTTTCGCTTTATTCGTTAAGGAAGAGTAACGTTCTTTTGAAGCTTCTAAAATCGTTACTTTATGAGTTAAAGAGGGATTACCCACGTCTAAAGAAGAGTCACGATTCAATTTTCCTTTCGCTGCGAGGATGTTATTTATCGCCTCGTGACTTCCATTTCCAAGCGAAAAATAATAATCGCCTTTGTCTAAGTAATACGTTTTTGCGTTATAGGCGTCATAGGAAGCAAGTTCTCTACCTTCCACTTTAATTTCTACCGTTTCCTTTTCTAAAGGCTTAAGGTTTTTCGTTTTCGCGAAATTTAAGAGAATAACAGAAGGTATTTCCATATGATTAACGCGAGCGTAATCCGAATAAGGTTTCTGTAAATAGAGCTCTACAACCTCTTTCCCAGCCCTCTTGCCGTTATTGGTGACATCAACGGATAATGTGTATTCGTCCTTTTCTTTATCGTAATCACCTTTGAAATTGGAATAAGCAAAAGAGGTATAAGATAAACCATACCCAAACGGGTATTTCACAATAGAATGATAATCGTAATCCCCTGCGTTTCCTTGTCCCAATGTAGCATCCTCATAACGAGTTTCCGCATAACGATATCCTGCATACATTCCTTCTTGATAGAAAACGTAAGAGGGGGTGGAGGAATAATATTTATTCTTCTTTTCGTAACGGAAGCTTCCGTAATTTGGGGTAGATGGTTCGTAAGCGTTTTTTGTATACCAAGTATCGGGGAGTTTGCCAGATGGAGTGACATCCCCAGCAAGAATATCGCATATCGCGTGAACTCCGCTTGTTCCAGGCAAGCCAACCCATAAAACCGCATCGATCCCGTATTCTAATTTATCGATAAAATCAAGATCGATTTGGTTTGCGCTATTGATAAGCAGGATAATCTTATGAAATGTGCCTCTGTCTTTTTCTATTTTCATCCCCTTTAAGACGGATTTTTCATTATCATCAAGCTTAAGATAATCCGCCTTTAAATCCACCCCTTCCGTGCCGACACGGCTAAGTAAAAATATGCCAGCGTCTGCTTTTTCTTTTTTTGCCGCGTCAGGAATGGCATTCCAAGGCGCTTCTCCAATTGTTGCCACTTTTTGATTCCCCACAGAATTTTTTCTTCCATAGGTTTTTATGTTCCGATCGCTATTACTCTCATAAAAGCGATAAAGCGATTCATTAAGCACTAGTCCCGCTTCTTTTAGTCCTTTTGGAAAGCCAACGCATTTCTTATCTTCATAGTATTTGTTGATAATCGCTCCACCTCCGCCAGACAAAACGGGAATCGTTGAGGAAGCGCTAAATAAGCTGACTTTATCCCCTTTTCTTAAAGGAAGCGCGCCTTTTTCATTCTTTAGTAAAGTCGCTCCTTCGCTTTCAAGGGCATTACAAACGTTTAAAGAGCTCGCTTTGACTTCCGCGACGCTTTGATAAGAAGTAGGGAAAACGATGCTATCTTTGGAGAAGCTTGTTTTTTTCTCATAGCCACCGAAAACAACATTGGTAATTGTGCTTTCGTTTTTCATCGAGATAACCGCTAAGAAATTCGTAACGACCGCTAAAACGGCAAACACGTTAAATAGGATTTTCGGGGCTAACGCTACTCTCTTCTTTTTCATTATTTTTCACCTCCTTTTGATTTTTTGGTCATATTGAGCCAAATAGATGCATTCGCAAGTGCAAATAAGGCGAAGAAAATCACCCCAAAATCAAGGATTAACTTCATATTAGAGTCGGATAAATTAATCCCCATCCCTTTTAACGCAAGCGAAAATAAATAAGGATAAGAGGCGTAAATATGCATCATAAGAGCAAATAAGTTGCTTGCTGTAAGAAATATCGCCCCTATTTTCGGACTCCAAAAAGAGAAAACGAAGAATGAGGTCGATCCGACGATGAGTAAGGCCGTTGGCCAAATCGAATCATATTCTTTTCGCGGACAAAAAAAGTAAATAAGACCAGCCAAAAAGGAAAGAGAAGAGATAACGATAGCTAAGTAAAAGCGGTAATTTCTCTCCTTAAAATAAAGTTGCACCAACGAAATGGTTCTTTCTTTTACGTTCATTATTAGTTCCCTCCTAAGTTACTAACATTCTTTGATTCAAGTTGCATATTCTCGATAGCGTCATCTAATTTTGCTTCATATCTTCTTACGGCTACTTTTTCTTCTACGGAAATTGATAAGCCGAGCACAATCGGTAATAATATATTTACATTCTTAAACGAAAATAGCGTCAATGCATTAAAATTTTCACCAATGTCAGAAGGAAAAACAAACTTAAAGCTCTGCCGTTCGCCAGGTTTTAAGACCACACCATCTTGATAAGCTCCTTCTATTTTATCTAAACCGGTGTTCACTTGAGCGATATCAAAATTCAAAACTTGCTCTGAACGATTCTCTAAATTGATGAAAAAGATAAAGCCATTCACTTCGATTGGATCCCCTTCTCCTAATCTTGATTTAATGCGGCCTGAAGCTAGGGAATCCGTTGCCTTCAAAACGATTTCTCTACCTAATAATGCCCCATTACCATTTCTGATTGCGGATGGCTCATGACTAACTAAGGAAAGGTTTTCCATATAATCCACGACTTTTTCGTAGCCAGTGCAAGGAATCAAAGGGCGACCATTAGGAATATCGAAAGCACTGATTGCTAGGGGTCTAGGAGGCATAAGAAACGACTCGATGGAATAGAGCTTCAATGTTTTCTTATCATAGAATTGCTCGCTTAATAATAAAGTTGCTCTAGGAGGGAGCTTGTCGCCTTCTTTTAAGAAGAAGCGTTCAATACCAAGCGGAGAATGAACTTCTAGTTCATAAGTGGTTTCATCATAATTAATAGTTACGACTTTCTTGCTACTAGGGGCAGAATAAGGAATGTTTTCCTTTGCGATTGCAATACCTAACTTCCCGTTTTTAATTGGGTTAGTAAGCTCGATAAGCGAATAAATATCGTTAATCGGTTTAGTTACTTTCTTGTAATTTTGATATTCAAGAACGTTAGTGGCAAAGGGAATTTTATACGAGATGCTCTCGCCTTTTTTAAGATTGATTGTTTCCTTTCCGATCGAAGTAGCAATGCTTAAATCAAAACTAAATGGTTCAGGGGTTTGGTATGCTTTAAACGATATTTCCTCTTCCCCAAAATTCTCAAAATTATAGGTGAAGGTATATTCTTCGTCCTTTTTTAGCCCTTCTTTTGTGTTAGGTTCCCCTACCGCAGTGACGATTCTAGTGAAATTACCGATTTCACCCGTGATGGATAAAAGGTTGCCCGCTAGAAAATCCTCTTTGCTATTTCCATTAATATCGACTTCCGTGCTTTCTATTTTCGCTTCGAATTTGGCAGAAAGTTTCAAAGAAGGGCTTCTTTGAATGGTGTCTTTAATCTGCTTATTCCCAGGGTTAGCGCTTGAATAATCGATCCCATTCCCTCCACTAAATGTAGTGCCTGGATTTAAAACAGAATAATAAGGTGGCTCTTTATCGCTAATAATCAGTTCGATTTCCGTATCTTCTTTTGGCATGCGGAAGCGAAAGGTATCCACCACTTTCCCGCTAGAGAGGATTTTTACCCCACTCACGAAGCCATTGCCTTTGTATTTAAGCATCGGCAAATGGGAATTTTGTTTTAGCTTAATCTCTTTTTCATTATTCGAAAAATAGGCCGATTCGTTTTTTAAAATGAGACGATATTGTTTCGCATGTTCTAAACCAAAATGCGTAATCGCATCGAATATAGAAAGATCCTGTTTTAAAGAAAACTCATTCCCGCTTCCTTTATTCTTACTCCCTCTAATCTCTAAACATCCCGTCAAAAGAATGGCAAACAAGCAAGAAAATAGAGCAATTAGCCTAGTTTTAGCAAAAGATTTCGCGTTTTTCATAATCTTGACCCACTAAGAGAAATGGCCAAAAGAGTGAAAAACCTGTCTCTAATTCCTAAATAGCGATGTCTTAACGTCAACAAATAGCGAATCTCTTCATTCATCAAGGAACCTCCTTTTACCGTTGCTTACTAGGTGGATAGTAAGAGAACGGAGAATTTATACATTTTTGTTGCTTTGTATATATTTCTATTAAATGCAAAGAAGAGACAGCGTGTTAATTGCAATATTTTTGTATATTCATTGCATCTTTTTGATTGGAAGTTCATGCAATTTTTATCGCTAAAAGCTGAAAATATTAAATATTCTATTCGCGAAATTTAAGGAATTTTCATTCCATGAATAACGAAAAAAGACGCCCCTTACGAGACGTCAATTTTTTGTAATTAGAGATGACCTAATTAGTGAAGAATCTCAGCGACAGTTCCTGCGCCGACAGTCTTTCCGCCTTCACGGATGGAGAACTTGGTTCCCTTTTCGAGAGCGATTGGGTGAATGAGTTCAACGGTGAAGGTAACATGGTCGCCAGGCATAACCATATCGGTTCCGGCAGGAAGAGTGATCGAACCAGTGATATCGGTGGTACGGAAGAAGAATTGTGGACGATAGCCGTTTAAGAAAGCGGTGTGACGGCCACCCTCTTCTTTGGTGAGGATGTAAACGGTCGCGGTGAATTTATCGTGTGGGACGATGGATCCTGGCTTAGCAAGGACTTGGCCACGTTCGACTTGGTCATGGGTGATACCACGGAGAAGAACGCCGACGTTGTCTCCGCCTTCCGCGAAGTCAAGGGTCTTACGGAACATTTCTAGACCAGTGATAACAGTCTTTTGGGTTGGACGAATACCGACGATTTCGGCTTCATCATTGAGGTGAGCAACACCACGTTCAACTCTACCAGTGACGACAGTGCCACGGCCAGAGATGGTAAGAACGTCTTCGATAGGAAGAAGGAATGGCTTATCATCGTCACGGACTGGGTCTGGGACATAGGTATCTAACGCATTGAGTAACTCAAGGATTGGCTTGACGTTTGGATCATTGAGATCTTTGGCTTCGCCAGCGAGTTTCGCGCTGCCACGGACGATTGGGGTGTCATCGCCTGGGAATCCGTATTTGTTAAGAAGGTCACGGACATCCATTTCAACGATGTCGATGAGTTCTGGATCGTCGACCATATCGCATTTGTTAAGGAAGACGATGATGTAAGGAACGCCGACTTGACGAGCAAGAAGGACGTGCTCACGGGTTTGTGGCATAACGCCATCAGCGGCACTAACAACAAGGATTGCAGCGTCCATTTGGGCGGCGCCGGTAATCATGTTCTTGACGTAGTCAGCGTGCCCTGGGCAGTCGACGTGCGCATAGTGACGTTTCGCGGTTTCGTACTCTTCGTGAGCGGTATTGATTGTAATACCACGAGCTTTTTCTTCTGGGCTGCTATCGATTTGGGAATAAGCCATATCGACGGCGTTTCCATCTTTTCCACCGGTGGCTTTGCCAACCATAGAAAGGACGTGGGTGATAGCGGCGGTAAGTGTGGTCTTACCGTGGTCGACGTGACCGATGGTGCCAACGTTAAGATGGACACGATCACGGTTGAATTTTTCTTTTGCCATTGTGTTTTTTCCTCCAAAAATGGTTTTCTAACGACACGCTAGATAATATTAGAGCAACAAACTTCGTTTGACAATCATTTACGTAGTAAAGGAATAATTCCCTTACTACATAAAGAATGTACAAATTAACGAAGGTTCATCGCACTCTTCTTGACGATCTCGTCTTGGACGAAGCGTGGGCATTGTCCATAGTGATCGAAGGTCATCGTGAAGTTGCCTCTGCCCTGCGTGAGAGAGCGAAGGTCAGTAACGTAACCGAACATTTCAGCAAGTGGGACCTCGCAACTGACGACTTTCGCATTTCCGCGAACCGTTTCGTTAGTGAGAGTACCACGTCTACGGCTGATATCGCCGATAACGTCACCATAATATTGTTCTGGAACTGTGACATCCACTTTCATGATTGGTTCGAGGATGACAGGTCCGCACTTATTCGCAGCTTCTTTTAAAGCCATGGAAGCGGCAATCTTATAAGCGGCTTCCGAGCTATCGACTTCGTGATAGCTTCCATCAAATAAGGTGGCTTTGATATCGATGGCAGGGAAGCCAGCGATTAAGCCTCTATTGAGAGCATCCACCAAGCCTTGTTGCGTTGGTTTGATGAATTCCTTTGGAACGGCACCGCCGACAATCGCGTCGACGAATTCGAATCCTTTGCCTGGGTTTGGTTCGAAACGGATCCATACGTCACCATATTGACCGTGTCCGCCAGACTGTTTGATGTATCTACCTTCGGCTTCACCGGTCTTGGTGATGGTCTCACGGTAGTTAACTTGTGGAGCACCAACGTTAACATCAACGTTGAATTCACGTCTCATACGTTCGACAAGAACGTCGAGTTGAAGCTCACCAACACCACCAATGATGGTTTGGCCAGTTTCGTTATTGGTATGAACGCGGAAGGTTGGATCTTCTTCAGCGAGTTTTTGAAGAGCGATGGCCATCTTTTCGACGTCAGCTTTGGTCTTTGGTTCGACCGCTTCTTCTAGAACTGGCTCTGGGAATTCCATCTTTTCAAGAACGACTGGTTCGCTTGGATCAGTGAGAGTATCACCGGTGGTCGTATTCTTTAAGCCAATGACCGCGCCGATTTCACCAGCGTGAAGAACACTGACTTCTTGACGACGGTTACTATGCATAAGAACAAGACGCGCGATACGTTCTTGGGTGCCACGGCTAGAATTGTAGACGTAGCTTCCGCTCTTAAGTTCGCCTTGATAGACACGAACATAAGCAAGACGTCCAACGAATGGATCGGTTGCAATCTTGAAGGCTAAGCCAACGAATGGGGCGTCATCGGTGACGCGGCAAACGTATTCTTGTCCTTTGAGTTCACCCTTTTCTCCAGGAATGTCGAGAGGAGATGGGAGGTAGTCAATGACTGCGTCAAGAAGGAGTTGAACACCTTTATTCTTGAAAGCAGTTCCGCAGAAGACTGGGAAGAATTTACCACTGATGGTGGCTTTTCTCATGACGGCTTTGATTTCTTCAACGCTTGGTTCTTCTCCATCAAGAACTTTCATCATGAGGTCATCGTCGTAGTTAGCGAGTTTCTCAAGAAGTTGTTGATGATAGAAATTGGCTTTGTCTTTGAGCTCATCTGGGATTGGTTTCTCGGTTGGGGCATCATCTTTGTTGCCAGTGTAATACCAAGCAACCATTCTCACCAAATCGATTTCGCCAGTGAATTGTGATTCACGGCCGATTGGGTATTGAGCGGCAGCATAATCAACGCCAAGTCTTTCTTTGAGTGTGTCTAAGCACATCTCAAAATCAGCGCCAATCGCGTCCATTTTGTTGCAGAAGACAATTCTTGGAACGCCATATTTATCCGCTTGACGCCAAACGGTTTCCGTTTGTGGCTCGACACCGTTTTTGGAGTCAAGAACCGTAACGGCACCATCGAGAACGCGGAGAGAACGCTCAACTTCAACCGTGAAGTCAACGTGCCCTGGGGTGTCGATGATATTGATACGATGGCCTTTCCAGAAGCAAGTCGTTGCAGAACTTGTGATGGTGATACCACGTTCTTGCTCTTCTTCCATCCAGTCCATGACGGCGGTTCCTTCGTGAACTTCGCCGATTTTGTGTGTTCTACCAGTGTAATAAAGGATACGTTCACTCGTCGTGGTTTTCCCAGCGTCGATGTGAGCCATAATACCGATGTTGCGGGTATGAGGGAGATCGTAAGTTTCCGACTCTTGGATCATATTCTCGTCAGCCATAGTATTTCTCCTTTAATTACCAGCGATAATGAGCATAGGCTTTGTTAGCTTCTGCCATCTTGTGGACGTCTTCTTTCTTCTTCACGGAAGCACCACTGCCATTGGCGGCATCGATGATTTCGCCAGCAAGTTTTTCTTCCATGGTCTTCTCGTTGCGAAGACGGCTATAGGTAACGAGCCAACGAAGTCCGAGGGTTTGTTTTCTTTCTGGGGAAACTTCCACTGGAACTTGATAGTTAGCAGCGCCAATGCGGCGAACCTTGAGCTCGACTTCTGGCATGATGTTATTGATTGCGGTCGCAAAGACATCAATCGCTGGTTTTTGTGTTTTCTCTTCAATGATTTTGAAAGAGTGATAGATGATGGTTTGGGCGGTTCCGCGCTTACCATCATACATAACACGGTTAATAAGACGAGTAACGAGTTTGCTATTATAAATTGGATCAGGAAGCACATCGCGCTTCTCAATTTTTCCTTTACGTGACATTAGTTTTTCTCCTTATTACTCACTCTTAGCAGGTTTCTTGGTTCCATATAAGGAACGGCCTTGACGACGGGCTTCGATACCCGCACAGTCTAAGCATCCGCGAATGATATGGTAACGGACACCTGGAAGATCCTTAACACGACCACCGCGGATCATGACGGTGCTATGCTCTTGAAGGTTATGTCCTTCTCCGCCGATATACGCAGTGACTTCATAGCCATTGGATAAACGGACACGAGCATACTTACGAAGCGCAGAGTTTGGCTTCTTTGGGGTCATCGTGCCAACACGGGTGCAAACACCGCGCTTTTGAGCGCTCGCCTGGTTGGTCGATTTCTTAGTGAGGCTGTTATAGCGTCTACCAAGGGCTGGAGTTTTTGATTTCTTCGCAGCGGTATGGCGGCCTTCTCTCACCAATTGATTGATTGTAGGCATACTTTTTCTCCTAATTTTCTTTTCGCGCCGCTTCAAAAAGAAGCAAACGCGCGCAAGGAAGATATTACGCGGATAAAAAATAGTCGTCAATAAAGAATTTACCGAAACTTTTCGCTTTTTGATACACACGGTTATGTGGATTTCAAAAAAGGGGCATTTTCTTGTCACAGCAAAAAGTAGTAAATTTTATTTTCTTTTAAATGATTGGCTCCCCCGCAATTAATTATCAAGCTGCCCCTTCTCGTCTAACTCGGAAATCGAAACTCGTTCTTATGCCTTTTTCTTGAATTTGTGCTCTTTTCAAGAAAGAAGAGATAATAATTGCGAGAAAAAGTCCGATTGGCCTCTTGTGCACGAGCAAAAAATAAAGAGGGACGGCCTTGCTCTAAAAACATCCAATGCGTAAGATTTCACGCTCCACATTATTGAAATTGAAAGTAAAAGCAAAGGCGTCATCATTAGGCACATATAAAAAGCCTAAGGCCGAAACCCTAGGCTAAAGAGAAAATCAAGATGATTATTTGCTTTCTTGGAAGTCTTTTAGATTTGGCTTATTGCCGGTATCGGCTTTCCCCCAATCGAGAAGCATTTTGCTCTCCGCGGAGAAATCTACGCCACCGTTTTTCCCAGAAACTTTTACATAGTTATAAGCAGGAAGATAATTTGAAACAACATAGGTGATTTCCTTATTATAAGAGTACTGTTTGTTTGCGGAAACAGCCCCCTTGGTTGTCATTTTCAAATCGCCATCGTTTTTGCTATAGAACTTGCTTTCGAAATTCGTGCTATTTCCATTATTACTATAATTAAAAGCATCGGAAGAAGTTGCCATAAGTTCTATGGAAGAGACAAACTCTTGCATTTCTTCTTCAACCGTCTCGCTATTAATCATGGCTTTTTTAAGCATTTCGTCATATTTTTTGCTGGCTTCTTCGCTTGCCAATTTGGTATAGGTTTTATTAGTGCCATCACTCGTTGCAGCAATAAAGGAATCTCCTTCTTTATAGGCCCACGTCTCGATTTTTTTGGTGTCTTTCTCCGTTTCGCTAGCGTAATCGCCGCTAAACGAAGCATAAAGATAGCTATTATCAAAATCCGCGATGGCTTTTATTTCTCCATTCGCGGTGGTGGCCACCCCACTTTTGATCACATCCCCACTCGCGGACGAGGAGAGAGTAAGGGTGACTTTGGACGGGATTTTCCACCCATCGGATTTGGTTTTCTCTTCGATCGCTTTTGCTTTTTGACTTGCTTCATCAGCTTTAATTTCCTTAAAGTCAGTCCCAGGCTCGCCGCAAGAGCAAAGTAAGCATGTTGCAGGTAATATCAGGAGTAATTTCGATTTTTTCATTCTCAAGTCTCTTTTTAACAAAATTATTATGCATCAAAAAATAGAAGAAGTATCCATGCGCTATCTAAACAATTCCCAAAAGAACCACTGCTAAATCTTTAGGAACATAACCAAAAAATGGAATTTTAATAAGATTAGTCCACCAAACCCTACTTTGATTTTTCGTGAATTGATTAAGCATGCAATAAAGAGGTGATTTCGCCTGAAGGATAAATAAAATCATAAAGAAATAGTTAGGTTGGGCCATTTCTTAATAAAAATCCGCGTCTTCAAG
>DKCV01000016.1 GCA_002449265.1 Caryophanales bacterium UBA6865
CACATCATTTGAAATAGAACAGATGGGAATTGCAAAATGAAAGACGCCTAAACAGCTCATCCTCTAACTCATGATAAAAATGGTTACTTGGAATCCGACTATTTGTTAAAAAGCATCAATCAAGTAATTGCTTATTAGAGAATGGCCGATATAAATTTTCTTCTATTGGCACTAAAACATACATTTTAGAATTTGAGCTTCATTTCAAAAAAACGCTTTTTTCTTTTAAGAAAAAGAATATTTCGATAGTGAGCGCCCTATTTATTTTTTTAGTAAATTCATAAATTAAACGTTGACAATATTTTTAATGATTTTAATTTAGAGCAATCTTCAAGAAAGGAGAATTGCGTAGATGATAAAACACAAACGGAATTCATTAATTATTCTATTTGCCACAGTGACTCTAATGAGTTGCTCTAGCTCCTCATCTGATACTCAAAGTAGCCAAACTGGTGAATTGAGCGAAACGGAACGATTATCCCAATTTATTACTAAAGCTAGGACAGGTTTTAAATTCATGGGTAAGAAAAACCAGAACTGTAAGGATTTATCCGGGAACGATTTGTTTACGAACACCTACTCTTATAATTATTCATTTGAAAACGATGAGAGCGGGACAAAAACAAAGCAGCGATATGTCTATAAATATAACGGCGAAAATCAATCTACTACGATTCAAGTTGTTAGGAGCCCTGATGGCTATGTCGCTCAAGAATATGTCAATTATAAAAATGAAATTTCCTATTACAAAATCACTGATGACGATGGCTACTATAGTTTCTATGACGAATATTTCTCTAATCCATTTTTGATAGTTGATGTTGATGATTTTACCTTTTTAGCGAAAGAAGGAGGGGCTTGTTCCTATTCCTTGGAGGATGACAAATTAAACTCTTTCGACTATTTCTTAACCGGCAATAGTGAGCCACTCACTAATCTCACTCTTACGGTAAAAGAAGATGGCACGGGCTCTATTACTAGTCAATCGGTTGGCTTTTCAGGAAGAACAAAGGATGAAGAGGGGAACTACATTCGTTGTTCTTGGACCTTCGAATCGAGTTTCACCTTGAGTGAATTGGGCAGTGTTGTACTAGAAGGCGCGACTGTTAGCGAGGCGAAGGACAATAGCGATTTAGCTTCGATTTTAGAAAACGTTAATGATAATTTCACTTTGACGTGTAGTCTCGTGAGCCCTGAGACTGGAGAAGAAGTCGGTACCAAGAAAATCAGCTATTTTGATGGTGAATCCTATTACATTAAATCTAGTAGCGACGATAACACGATGGTTAATGACTACCTTTATCACAAAGATCCATTCAACAGCGAGGATGATTCTTTGTACGAATATCGTTATGACGAAGCGAGCAAACTTTGGCATAAATCAGGCACTTCTGAAAGCACAAGCTATAATGTCTCGCCGCAAAAGAAAGATGTATTTGTCCCACATCTTAAAGAAATGAGCAAAGATATCTTTAATGAGAAAACAAATCAAGATGGCTATTACGTTGTTAATAACGAGGACGCTAAGCCTTTTGCAGGTGAAGGCTTCTTCTCAGATGCTGAAGTATTGCCATATTTCTCACTTGGATATGGTTCAAAGGCTAAAATCAAGAAAGAGGGAAATGACGTTATTGCTCTGGTGGATTTCTATTATCCATACGATTCCTCAACCGTTTTGAATGTTCAATACAAAGCTGTTTACTCTAACATCGGTTCTACTGCAATACCAGATGTCGATCTATAAGGAGAAGACCAATGAATAAACACATTAAGTTTGCCTTGTCTTTGGCTGGTATCCTCTTACTCCCGGGATGCGCCGAAGCATCTAATGAGGTAGATACGACCACACCTAACTTCGTATATCAAGAAATTAAAAAAGCGGCTATCTCTTACAAAATGAGGGCCCAAGAAACCGAAAAGATTACCAAAATGACTGGCGAAGAAATGGTGAAAAACCAATACCAATATGATGTCACTAATGTTCGCGGTGAACATTCAGCCATTGCTAAAACAATTTCGAAAGTGGCTTCTAGCGGCTTTGCCTCCTCTTCCTATTCTTATATCAAAGGCAGTAGGGGGTTTGTTGCTGAAGAAACGCTCAACTACAAAAACGAAGTCACCGAAGTGGAATCGTTTGATGAAAATGGCAGTAAAGTCGTTTATGACCGCGAATTCGCTAATCCCTTCTCTTTCTTAGTAAAAGGTGATGTTGCACCAATTAAAGAAAAGGAAGGACATTACGCGATTATCGACGCAAAGCTCCAACTTTTTGGGAGATATCTTCTTGCTCCCGGTTACCAAATTGAATCCACGGAACTTGTTTTTGAAGGAGAAAGTCTAAAACAAGTCCTTCTTGAATCAAAGAAATTCGAAATTACTTACCAAGACGCTTATTCAGGCAATTATATACTGAGTAACCTAAAATACACAGTCACTTGCAACTTAAGTGAGCTAGGAACGGCTACTTATTCTCATCTTGAGCCTGAAAAGAGCAAAGACAAAGAAAAAGAAGATATCCTTAGAACCGCTTTTACTAACATGGGAAAGAATTACACGATGATTATTAATTCCCATTATAAAGACGAGGAACCGAATACCGATTACGATAGCTATTGGTATTTCAACGGGACTGATGCTGTTTACCATCAGCAGCACCTAGATGATACGAGCAAGAGATTTGATCTTTATTACAAAAAAGACACTTCAAAAAGCGAAGATTTGCTTTATCTCTATCACTATAACGAGACCGAAAACAAATGGGATTACTACACGCCGATTTCCGGATCGAGTTATAACGTGAACCCACAAGATTATTCCTATTTCTCACCAAAATTTCTAGAAACCGCGCCTGAATTATTCGTTTATGAAGAAGAGCAAGATCGATACGTGTGCAAAAACACTAGTGCTTTGCCTTATTTAGGAAATGCATTCTTGGGTGGCGGATACTTATCTAGCTATTTCACTCTTGGTAGTGGCGATCAAGCCGAAATTTATCTAAACAAAGATAAAACCAAGGTCTCAAAAGTCGTTGTCGGATATAACGAAGTTGATAGTGAAGGATATGACGTTTCTCGATCCTATACATTAACGTTCCTTGATGTAGGAACAACAAAAATACCATCATTCGTGGAAGGATAAATATTATGAAAAAGAAAATTATATTGAGCAGTTTGTTTGCATTATCGCTATTTGCGCTCCCTTTAACTGCTTGTAACGAAGAAGGAGGGAGCGATCCTAGCGGAAGTGTCGCTACAGCGACTATTTCCATTAAAACGCCCTCGAAAACTAGTTTTGAAGTGGGGGAAAGCGAAACCTTAGAAGCCGAGCTTCTCAATTTCCCTGAAGGAACGATAGTAAATTGGTATTCGAGTAATGTCACGGTAGTAAGCGTTTCCCAAAAAGGGAAAATCAACGCTTTAGCGGAAGGAACTAGCGAAATTACCTGCAAAGCAGGGGAAGCGACTTCCGCGCCATTAGTGATAACGGTAACGCCAAAGAAAGTACCTTCGATTACCCTAAAAGCGCCATCGAAAAGCGAAATCGAAGTCAATGAAGAAATTCAGCTCTCTTTTGATATCAAAAACACTGACAAAACCGATGTTACCTTTGTCGCCGATAACGATAACGTCTCCATTACGAGTGCTGGATTAGTGAAAGGATTAAAGGTTGGCACTAGCAAAATCCATGCAGAACTCGATGATATTAAATCAAACGAAATCACTTTGACCATTCTAGAAGAAAGCAAAGAATTAACGGTTTCTATTGAAGCGCCAACTAATAAATATCTCATTGTTAACGGCACTTTCCAACTTACTAGCAAAGTCAAAGGCAACGTTAATAACTACCCTTTGGAATTCGTTTCAAGTAACCCTGCCGTGCTTTCTATTAATGAAACTGGGATGGTTACTGCGTTAACCACCGGCTCAGCGTCCATAACGCTAAAAGTTCATGATGTTACATCAGAACCAGTAGAATTCACCGTTTTAGCTAGCTATTCTCCCGTTGAATCCGTTTCTTACGAATCAACGAGCATTGAGATTGTAAAAGGGGAGCCATTCACTTTCACAAATGTTACGATTCTCCCCGAAACCGCTGATCAAAGCTTCACTTTAGAATCCGCTGATTCGAAGCATGTCGCTGTAGACGGGGATACGATTACTGGTTTGGTCGCTTCAGATGATTCCGTCCTCGTTACTATCCATGCAGGGGAGAAAGCCGCCTATGTCGCCGTAACGGTTAAATCTGCGTTTGACGCTTATGTTCCTGCGATTAAAGCTAAACTACAAACTGCAGATCAAAAAGAAGCCACAATGGCAAGCAAGGTCACCTCTATTTCCAAGATCAAGACGAGAACGGGGTTGATACTACTTACGATAAATATGATTTTAACGTTTATAGTGATAATCGAACTGCTACTAGACACAAAAAGAAATCAAAATATTCTTCAGGTAATAAGAACGAAAGAATTTCTTTCACTTACTGTAACGATGATTTGATTCAGTATACCGAAAGCTTTGATGATGACGATAATCCTATCGGTACACCAGATGCTACGAAAAAAGACGTTGTCGATAGTGGGGCTAGTTATTCTGAAGTCAATAAGTCCATTGCCTTAAACGCTGTAACCTATCCTTATGTTGGTAGTTTCGACACATATTCTTCGAAATGCGGATTTGCGAAATATGTTTTGAGTAACTACTTTAATTCTTCGTTTTTCGGTACATCAAATGCTGAAAACAAAAACTCGTTCCAATACTCTAAAGCGTTAGACGGTGAGGTTTATACGCTTAAGATGGATTCAGTTAGTAGTTATGCTAAGAAATGCATTGAATTAACACTTTCGTTTAATAATGACCTCCTCGTCTCTGTGAATGGCAAATTAACAAATTATGATATTGATTGGGACGATAATGTCACTCTAGAGGGTTACACAATTATTGATGGTGTTTTAGAAAGTGGAACTAGAGAAGCCTCTACGGGACTATTTGATCCAGACAGCATGTATCTTACTGATTTCGACGCTGAATTCTATACCGGATATGGCTCAAACAAAAAAATAGGCACGGAATTTGCTCCTGGCGTAAATGTGTCTTTTGACTTTATCAATACTTTACCTTCAACTTATAATGCCGCAGTCGATACAGGATATCTAACGGTTGATGAGCAATATAAATCAAAAGTTACAATTTCCGGTAACTATATCGCCGCTAATGAAGAGATTGAAGATCTCCCAGTTACAATTCATGCCGCAAAATTATCCAAAACATTCCATTTAAAATTTGCTGAGCAAAAAACCAAAACCTTGACTTACGATGGAGCCACTAAAATGATTGCTGGCGATACGATTTCTTGCAAAGTGAAATTTGACAAGAATACCGCTATAGACATCGTGTATTCAATCACTAGCTCTAATGCGGATAAAGCAACAATTACGAAAGGATCTCTATACTCGTATTCCGGATACGAAACCTTCACATTTAAGGCGACCGATGCTGGTACATATTCCATCAAGGCGCACGATAATAAATCTGGTCTAGATATGACTCAATACATTGTTGTTTATGAAAATAGCAATGCTGGGATTGTAGAATATTTAGGAAATGTCACACCTCAAAGATATGGCAACTATGCTACAGAGCCAGTATTAACAAAGAATGATGACACATCCTTCTCGTTATCTTTCAAGTATTTATATGATTGTGGTTATGATACCGTCACGGATACAATCAACACGATATTTACTTATTCGGATGGTGCGTTCGCGATTGCAAGTTCTACTTCTACAAATGGGGTCATCGTTAAAACTATGGCGTTCTATAGCGGTCACACTTCGTTAAGTCTTACATTTGATTACCCTGATGACGGGGAAGATTATTCTTGCACTCCAGTAACTATCTCTTTGAAATAATGCCTTAACAAATTGGCTGTTCGATTTCAAAATAAAACGGGCAGCCAATTTTTCATGGCTTTGAAACATATTTAGTGAAAAAGCAAATTAATGATTGAAAATCATTTTCATATCTATACAATTCCGAAGTATTTATATTAAAGAAAGGGATGTATTGATGATGAAAAAGACATTGTTTGGACTTATTCCGCTTCTATTTGCTTTAGTCTCTTGCCGGACTGGTGATGTTACTTCTAGCGAATCAAACGGCTTAGATTCTAGCGATAGCGTAACAAGCGGCACTACTAGTTCAGAAAACTCAGGATCAAGTGAAGAAAATCCTGGTGGTAGCGAAGAAGAACCTACTGATGATGACGATGATAATGACGAACCGGTCCCTCTATCGTTTAAATTCGCTATTGCAGGGGAGGAAGCTGTACTTACTAGAGTACGAGGAAGCGATAAAGAAATTACTATTCCCGCTAATTACGAAGGAAAACCCGTAACTAGAATCGGGGAAGACGCTTTCTCTGGATTAACTAAGCTTAGAAAAGTTGTGATACCAGAGAATGTAAGAGAGATAGAGGCTAGCGCTTTTAATTCTCTCACGAATTTGGATGACATTACTTTCCCTTCTACTTTGCGAGTTATCGGTAATTACGCTTTCGCGAATATTCCTTATATAGAGACGGTCACTCTTCCTGAGGGCCTAGAGGAAATCGGTAGCGCTGCTTTTTCCGGATGCGAAAAGCTAAAAGAGATTTCCTTGCCATCTTCTTTAAAGAGAATCGATGGGAATGTTTTTAGTGGAGACCCTAAACTCAAAGTTACCACTTATGAAGGAATCGATTATTTGGGCAATACTACTAATCCTTATTTACTAGCGTATGCCTTAAATGAGAGCAATATCTCTCCTACAAGCGTGAGCTTCCATAGTGACACAAAATTAATCGGTCCTTCTTTGCTTGAAGGGGAAAGTAGCGTCACCTCTATCACCTTAAATGAAGGATTAATCTTCATCGGGGGTAGTTCATTCCGCGAGACTTCTATTACGGAAATCTCCATCCCTTCTTCCGTCAAAACGATTTCAGAATACGCATTTGAGAGTTGCACAAAACTAGTGACTTGCACGATTAATGGCGCTTCCTTGGAAACGATTGAGCACGAAGCTTTTACCGGGGCTAGCGCACTTACTAACATTACTATTCCTTCTAGCGTTAAAGAAATTGGCTCTTATGCCTTTTCTAAGTTCGATGACGCTAGTTCTCTACAATATAACGTTAAAGATGGCGGCCGTTATCTAGGCAATAGCGAAAACCCTTATTACGCCTTTATTGGGCTAGAAGATAATAACGCTACTTCCTTTTCTTTGAATAACGCTACCGTTTTAATGGCTGGGCAATGCCTAAGGTTTGCAAAGAATATCGCTTCTTTTACGATTCCATCCAGCGTCAAATACATTGGTCAAGAAGCGTTTAACCAAATGACTTCTTTAACTTCAATCGTTGTCCCTGAAACGGTTATCACGATAGGGGGAGGCTTATTCGGGAGCTGCGAGAAATTAACGAGTATCACCCTAAATAACGCCCCAACCGTAATTGGATCAGGATTTGCTGCTTTTTGCACTAATTTAACTAGCATCAATATTCCATCCAGCGTGAAGAAAATCGAGGCATCGTTCCTTATTAGTAGCAAAGCGATGCAATCGCTTGTTATCCCTAGTAACGTTACGGAAATCGAGAAAGAAGCTATTACTAGTTCTAACAATCTTAACGTGTTCGTTGAAGCGACGAAAAACCTTGATTTATATGAAAGCGGTTGGTTTAGCGGTGTGAAAAAATGTTACTACGGGAACACTTGGAGTGACGTAAATGGCGTTCCAACCCCAAACAAATAATTTAGGAGAAATCGAATCATGAAAAAGAAAATATTATTGACGCTTTGTGCGTCTTTACTTAGTTTAGGACTTGCTTCTTGCGGAGAGGATAATAGCTCTTCAGATCCTGCAGGGTCCGAACCAACCTCGACACCAACTTCAACCGGGAATGCTGCCTTCGATAAAATTACAGGCCTACTTGCCGCTTCAAACGCGCTTGATGATTCTAAAATCGTAAGCGCTAGTTTAAGCGTTATGGGTAATGAGTGGCGGACTGTTGAAAGTGAAGACGCACTTACTGGTAAGAAAACTAGCACTCACAAAATCACTCGTTATGAAGGCCAAAAGAACGATTTAACGTTTTATTCCGATCAGAAAGCGAAAGTTGAAACGCAAGATATCATCTCTAATACAAATGGAACGGAAACCGTCACGAAAGTGCAACATCTTTATGGTGAAGCACATGGTTTGCTCATCGATCTTGCTTCCGACTATCGTGATGATGCCTATGAGGTGAATTTGCTTAAATCAGGCAGTTCTTCAATCGCTACATCCAATCCAAAAGACGATGAGATTATTCGGGAAGACGCTAACAAAGTTCTTAATAAGGGTTTAATCGAAAAAAAATCGTATGGGGCAACGAGCTATTTGCTAGGTAAATATTTTGAAGGAGACAAATTCTTTGGCACTAATGAAGCAAAGGATAACGCTACATTAGAAACTAATGGCAACAAATATACCTTAAGCTCGACTTTTGCTTCAAAAGATGATGTCGAAAATCCTTTAGTCGAAGAATATAAATTTAATTTCGAATTCGATAATGGTGGCTACTTAATCGCTTTGGATGGCTCTTTAGCGACTTATGCCGCTACGATGAGCAGTGAGCAAGCTCTTGATCGTACTCCTACAACGGAAAAGGGATTAAAATCCTATGAATGGGTTATTGATTTCAAGCAAACATTAGGCACAAGAACCGCTAGTGGTGTCGACTTAGAGCAATACTTTTTCACTGATAAAAACGAAATCAATATTAGTTTCCGCGCCGGACCAAATTGGGGCGAAGATATCGATCTCACGACAAACGGAGAGAAAAACAAAGAATATGTCATTAAAGTTGGTGTAGCGTCAGGAAGCGGCGTTCCTAATATTGATAAGGTTCATCTTTATAAAGTAGAGAGAAACGGCAGTGTCGCAAGCAAAGATTCTTACGAAATTGGCAAAAACGACTCTAACGAAGAAACCATCAAGCTCAAAAAAGGCGGGGAATACATCCTCCATTTTAAGTCCGCTTTAGTTGAGGATATTACTAAGGAAGCAACGATTGTTACGAACGATCTTACAAGTCTTGCGTTTAAAGAAAGAGACGATGCTAAATATGGTCCTTCTAAAGATGAAGAATATTTACCTGAGCATATTTTAGCTGGCGAAACGCAGTTTACTTTAATCACCAAACCAACAAACGCAACGGATGACGTGACAGTCGAGATTCTCAATAACGACATTGGCGCAACGATTTCTAAAGTCGAAGGTAGTTCATTTACTTATAAATTGGTTACGGCGAAAACTGGCACAATTACTGTAAAGGCCGTAAGCGCATCGTTAGGCGAAGAAAACGCCGTTACAAAAGAAGTAAAGGTGTACGCAAATACTGATGAAGGAATCGCTTCTTTCCTTTCGGAAACAAACTGGGTAATTCAAAACGCAGGCGCTACACTTAAGAACTTAACATTTACTTCAAGCACCTCAACAAGTGGAATGATTTCATACACGTCCTCTCTTAAGGACGGTTTTACGGCTACTGGTACGTTTTCCGTGAATGGAGGCCAGGTTATTCTTGAAACGACGAGCTGGGATCCAAGTAGTGTAAAAGGCACTTGCAGTTTACAATATGTTAAAGTTACGCCAGGGCGCGGCGATATTGATGTTAAAACAAATCCAGGTATTGCGTATTTTATGCAGAACTAATTTCTTGGAGACACATTCATGAACAAACACATTTTCCTTTATTCTTTGCCGTTTCTGCTTGTTCTCGCTAGTTGTGGCTCTTCCGCATCTAGTGAGAGTGAGGCTCCTATTGAAGACAAAACTCAATTAGAAGTAGCCTTAAAGAGCCTTAAGAATGGCTACAATATCGAATATCTTACAAAGCAAGCCAATAAGGTCGTTGGTGGGTCTGGCTCAGTAACTACTTATCAGTCCTACCACAATTCAATGGCGAGCGAAAATATTTATCGCCATATCGCTTGTAAAGAAACTACAGGCAATAAGCCGACAAAAGACAAAGTCAGTAGCGATGAGACTTATCAAAACGACAATGGCTATACCACTTTTAGCACGCTGAATTATGAGAATAGAATCATTACGACACCAGTTGTGAAAGAATACAAAGATGTTTCTTGGAAAGCTTCTCATTATGGCAATTTATTCGCTTCTTTAACGAAGGATGACTTTTCTAAAGACGGGAGTACCTATACGTTAAAAGGCGATTTGAAAGCATCTACCAACGCTGATATCGTCGCGCAGTTATCTGGATCTTTGACAAGCGGGATTTCCGTTTCTTCTTTCTCCTTGAGTTTTGCTGACGATGGATCAATCAGCTTTAAGGCAAGCTACAAGCCTTATTCCATCATTTATCTAACGGAAATCGAAGTTAGTGAATCTTTTGAAGGAAAATTTCTTTCCTTAGGAGAAGTGGTTAATCCACCCGCTCCGATTGAAGCGGAAGAAGACAGTAAATTCTCTGCCGCTTTCGAAAAGCTTTCGAAACTTAATTTCTCTACCAACGTGAAGAATTATGAAATCCGTTATAAGGATGGTAGATACGAGGAAGTGGCAAACGGAACCGCGAGCGTTACCCCGAATAGTTTCGCTTACACGATTTATGATGAGAATAATAAAATCACTGACGATAGTGTCTATTATTCTAATGGGGATTCCGTTCAAAAAGCCGCAAAATACGATACTGAGCTTTACGCTAGCGGCAAGCCGGCTAACACTAAGATTTCTTCTTATTGGCCTAGCCTTGCTGTCTCTAATGCTTTCTTCACTAAAGAAGGAAACACCTATACCTTAAACAAAAAATACGCTTATCTATTTAGCTCCACTCTTCAATTTACGCCTTTCGTTTCTGATAAGATTGGCGATTTAAGCATTACCATCGAAGACGACAAAATCACCATCAAAAATGAGAATGATGGCGATGGAAGAAACACTTTTGGCGCGAAGGAAGAAATCGTTTATGAAGGGTTCGGAACCCAAAAAGCGATCGACATCTCTTCCGTGAAGATGGACGCTTCTACTTTGACGTGGGATAAAGCCATCCGTAGCGCTTCAAAATACAAAGGCCTTCTTACCGCTATCGGAGGAAAAGCGTTCTTAGACAAGATCCCTTATTTTGGAGGGCTATATAGCGAAGCGGGCTACGAAGATGATTCGCTTTATGCTTTCCCGTTTTTGTACACTTGGATTGATTCTCCTAGCGATGGTGAAGTGTTGAAAAACAAATACGCAAGCGAATTAGTGAATAACGGCTTTAAAGCTAACACAAGTCAAGAGGATGACGTCGTTACTTATTCTCTTACAATCGACGGAAAGACATTAGAAGTGCTTCCCGACTACGATGAATCGTATGATGCTCTTACTGGCGTAAGCACTGGCCAATATTATTTTGCAATCGCATTTAGCTTAACGGATAGCAAATAGATATTGATTCTAAATTTAACTAATTGAAGCTTATTTTGCTAAGATAATGACGATTGACTGCAAACGAAAGAGCCTATCTTATCGCTTGCAGTTTTCCTTTTTGAAAATGAAAGAGGAGCAAAAACATATCATTTTTTGCAAATAAGGCACTAAAGAAAACTTACATTTTTGCAAATAACGATTGAAACAAAATATACACTTTTGCAAATAACTGCATTATTAACATTTCAAAATTTGCAAATCATCGTTGATATTTTGTTCGTTTGATATAAAGTTAAATTAGAGGATAGATGCATGTTCAAGCGAAAAATATATGAAGATTTATTAAAATGGAAAAATGAATCTAATGGTTCTTCTGCCCTTCTTATAGAAGGCGCAAGAAGAATTGGAAAAACTACTGTTGCTGAAGAGCTTGGTAAAAACGAATACCCTGCGTTTTACACAATAGACTTTTCGATCGTATCCGATGAATTTAAGAATAATTTTGCAAGCCTTCTTGATATGGATGATTTCTTCTCTCGATTGTTTTTGGATTTGAGAATCCCCCATCTGCCTAAGGGGAGTCTATTAATTTTTGATGAAATTCAGTTTTGTCCAAAGGCAAGACAAGCGATTAAAAGATTGGTCGCCGATGGTAGATATCACTATATCGAAACTGGCTCCTTGGTTTCCATTAAAGAAAATACAGCAGATATACTAATCCCTTCCGAAGAGGAAACGATTCAGATGTATCCTATGGATTATGAAGAATTTTTGTGGGCCATTGGCGCTAATTATGAAGCAAACATATTTAAAGATTGTTTTAAAAATAGAAAACCATTCAATCAGAAATACCACGAAGCCTTTATGAGAAATTTCAGATTGTATTTAGCTCTTGGTGGAATGCCGAAAGTTTTATCGGCGTATTTGACTAATCATGATTTTTATGACGCAGAAAAAGAAAAGAAAAAAATCATTAATCTTTATGAGGATGATTTGAGAAAAATCGATAATAAATACGGCACCATTTGCTATATGGTTTGGAAACAAATTCCAGCCATGTTATCTAAACATTCGACTAGGTTTATCGTCTCTTCGGTTGATCAAAGAGCGGACTCTATCTTATTTAAAAACACTTTAAATAAATTGGAAGAATCGAAAATGGTTTTACCAGTTTTTAAATGCAATGATCCAAGTGGCGGATTCGCATTAACCAAAGACGAGACTGCGTTTAAATTATATTTTAGTGATGTCGGCTTGTTCGTTTCGCTTATTTATACGAGTAGCAAAGGCGATACTCGCGACATTTATCAAAGGATTGTCTTAGATAAATTAAGCATGAATCTTGGGATGCTTTTTGAAAATTATGCCGCACAAGCATTATTAGCTAAAGGCTATGAACCATATTATTATTCATGGAGCGAGACGAAAGACGAAAAAACCAAAAATTATGAAATTGACTTCCTTATCAATTTAAATGGGAAAACTACGCCCATTGAAATCAAGTCTAAGAAAGCCTCGTCTTTGTCATCCCTAAATGAATTTAACAATAAATGTGGCAAAAACATTGGTGAAAAATATATTGTAAAACCAAAGCCTTTATCTTATGGGGATAATCTCACTAATTTGCCTTCCTATATGCTTTTTACCTTGTAGCTAGGGTTCTATAAACTTTAAGCTAGCGGGCTACATTCCGACGTTTTGAATATATTCGACTCGAAAAGCCGCAAAGGAAAAAGCAATTTGGTTTTGCTGACGGCTTTAAAACTTATAGGTAGCTTCTCATCGTTTGGAGTTTTTTCTCTTTCAAGTAGCGGAATAGACGCATGAATTCAAATTGTTTCTTGCCTTAATAAATCCACCATATAGATAGGGAAATATGTCTTTTTATCGACGACTTCTACGTTACAATCACCAAAAATGAAAGCTTGATGAATGTCGTACGCTTTATTCGCGAAAAGATTGTTTAATGCGGAATGTTCCTTGTAGTCTTTGCCCGATTTTACTTCGATTGGTAACGCCTCATCTTTATAAGTCACAAGGAAGTCTACCTCTCCTTGTTTCTTGCTAGAAAAATAGAATAAGTTATTGTATCCAAAGCCATGGCATAATAGTTCTTGTGCGACGGCATTTTCAAAAATGCCACCGAAATTGATATCTTTTTCGTGGGCTAGTATTTTTTCTTGGATTCCGGTAGATAAATAGCGGTAACAGAGCAATCCGACGTCGTTAGCGAACAACCTAAGTAACTTGTCATTTTTGCTTAATAGCAATGGAAACTTCGACTTATTGACACTATAAACCGGAATTGCAATTCCGGCATCTTTAAGCCAAAGAAAATCGTTCTCACAACGTAACAAAGAATAGTTTTTATCTGCTTTGGAAAGGATGAACCGTTTTGATTTGCTACTTAATTCGCTAGGTATCAAGTCATAGACGTTAACGATATAGGGGCGATCAAACTCATTCGCGTATTTTGTGATGTCTACTTTGTAATAAGTTTCAATTGCTTTATGCGCAAGATGCGTTGCCGCTAAATCATTCGTTTTCGTAAACGTTTGTACGGCATCAGGCATTCCTCCAACCATAAGATATTGGTAAAAGAGATTGGTCATTTTTTCATGAATGAAAGTAGGAACTTGCTTACGTTTTTCATAGCAATCTTTTACCTCTTGAATAACTGGGGCTTGGACATTATTGGCCCAAAGAAACTCTTCGAAATCTAACGGGTACATCGTTTCTTCATAGAGATATCCAGTTGGCTCTAAAGCAATATTGAACGTAGTTACGCCTAATAAGGATCCAGAAAAGATAAAACGATAACGACCATCCATAACAAAGCCTTTTGCCATTGTTTGGAAATCAATGTCTTTGGCTAGTTGAATCTCGTCAATAAATACGACCGTTTTGGAAGGAACTAGGGGAGAAGGAGCAAAAGCGGAAACAACGAGCAAAAAGTCTTTCACGTCTTTTGCCTGAGAAAAAGCAGGGATAGCTTGAGAGTTTAGAGCGAGGTTTATGTAAATGTAGTTTTCAAAGTGCTTTTTACAAAAATCATCAATAAGGTAAGTCTTACCAACTTGTCGCGCTCCATCCACTAATAACGCCTTGTTTGTGGCGAACCATTTTTCTAGTTTTTCTTCGAATTTCCTTTTTAATATATTCATCCTCTATAGCACTCTATTAAACTTTTCCAACCCTAAAAATGTCATGTTTCTAAACTTTTCCAACTTTTTGGCAGAAAGCAAGTAATTATCGGGTGATTGTAGGCCACCAGTGCACAATACTCATCAAGTAACTTGCAGTCTTCCCCTTTTTAGGCCTATTTTCACTTGCAGTTTTCCCCTTTTTAGGCCTATTTTCACTTGCAGTTTTCCCCTATAGACCTCCATAATATGATTTGAAAAGCAAGTTTTATGTTAAAAAGAAAAGTATTTGATCGACTATTATCTTGGAAAAGCAACCGGAAACAAGCCCTCCTTGTGACAGGCGCTAGACAAGTTGGCAAAACATATTCGATTTTGGATTTTGCGTCAAAGAATTTTGAATTTGTGGTTTCAATCAATTTCGCAATGCGCCCGAATTTGATTGATTTATTTGCAAAACTCAAAGATTCTCAGGAATTATTGATACGTATTTCTGCAATTGAAGGCGCGAATATGGTTCCTTACAAGACCGTGATTTTTCTTGATGAAATTCAGCTTGTATACCAAAGGAGAGAAGAACTTAAAAATGAAGGCAAAATAGAGCCTGGCTCTCAAGACGTCATTACCGCGATGAAAGCCTTGGTAATAGATGGAAGGTACCGTTTTATTTTAAGTGGTTCTATGCTTGGAACCACCCTTAATGACATTCTTCTAACTCCTACTGGATATATGGACATCATCAACATGTATCCACTTGATTTTGAAGAATATTTATGGGCAAAAGGCGTTGGGGAAGACGCTATTAGTTACGTTAAAAAATGCTTCGTTAATAAGGAAATGGTGGACGAGCCTACTAACCGCTTGTTCTTAGATTATTTTAGAGAATACGTTTTAATTGGTGGCATGCCAGAAGCCGTAACAACCTTTTTAAAAAGCCAAAATCTTCATTTAGTTCAAAACGTACAAGAACAAATCGCAAATACTTATTTCTTGGATATGACAACTTATATTCATGATAACGCAATGAAATTACGGGTAAGAGAGATTTACAAAGCGATTCCTTCTGAATTAAACAGCAAAAATAAAAGATTTGTCAGTTCCCATGTTATCGAAAAGGATTATTTGAGAAAGAAAAACATTGACGACGAATTTCTTTGGCTTACTAATGCAGCAATAGCTATCCCCGCTTATAACGTAACGGAATTAATTCTTCCTTTATCTTTGGCGAGTGAAAGAAAGACTCTAAAATTGTTCATGAATGATATCGGGATGCTAGACTCGTTTCTCTTTGTAACGGGTATCCGTGAGAAAATATTAAGCAACGATAAAGTTATCAATTTCGGCGCTCCTTATGAAAATGTGGTAGCGGAAGAGCTATATGCCCACGGATACAAAGACGCCATTTATTATTACAATTCAAAAAAACATGGAGAAGTGGACTTTGTCATTGAATATGAAAATGAGGTCTTACCAATTGAAATCAAGTCCGGAAAGACGAACGAGATGAATGTTTATAACCATACAGCTCTGAATAACGTAATGAAGATGTATCCAATTCCATTCGCTTTTGTTTTTGGTGAGTGCAATGTGACGAAAGAAAATGATCGTGTGATTCAATTTCCGATATACATGATTTCGTTTTTATAAATCTTATAATCGACAATTACTTGGTTTTTCGCGATTTGTTGGTATTAGTTTAATAGCCAATTAATTAGATTGATCGCTTTTATTCCTTCATAAACTTCTTCTGTTTCATCTAAAGACAGTATTATTTTTTCGTAGTTGTCATTTATCTTCATCAGAGGTGCTAATTCTCTATTTCGAATTTCTTCGCTACTTAATGATTCACTTACCTGAAAATATATTTTTTCTTTAGGGCTAGTGGCAATAAAATTAATTTCTTTAGCATCAATCTTCCCTATTGCGACATCATATCCTCTTCTCAAAAGCTCAAAATAGACGATATTTTCTAAAATGTGCCCCCGATCTCTATCTCTTAAACCCAATAAATAATTGCGGAATCCAATATCGGAAATGTAATACTTTCCTAACGTTTTTAAGTATTGCTTCCCTTTTATGTCGAACCTTTTTGTTTCGTAAAACAAATACGTTTCCGTTAATGCATCGACATAACTTTCGATGGTATGCGTGCTTGGACTACCTTTTTTCTTTCTTTTCGTAATCATTCCCTCATTCATTAATGCGTTACCAATTGATGAAAAGGAAACATTTAAGCCAATGTTATCCGCTAAAAACAATACTAGTTTTTTTAGTAGCAATGGATCGGTTACCGTTCTTTGGCCTCTTCTTTTTTCTCTTTCTAGAATGTCTCTAGTTATGATTGTGTTATATGTGCCTTCAAGGAGCATAAACGCTTTCTCTTGGTCTAAGCCAACGTCTTTTATACCGGGCATGCCGCCGAATCTTAAATAGGCATTGAAGGCTTCTTTTAATGAGTAATGGATTCCATTTCCATCAATCACTTCCGTTTTTGTTTCGCCAAAGGCACCTATGATTTTTTTAACTTCAAAGTCATAGAAGTATAAAAACTCTTTGAAGGACAAGGGAAGCATCTTTATTTCGACGCATCTTCCCGCCAGATAGGTCGAGTATTCGCTTGATAATAAGTAAGCGTTAGAACCTGTAACGCATATGTCGGTATCAAATTCGACTCTAAAAGCGTTAATCGCGTTTTCCCAGCCGTCGACTCTTTGTATTTCATCAAAAAAGAGATACATCCTTTTATTAGGAACGATTTTCTTTTTGACATATTCATAAACCTCTTTATAGGACATTAAGGAGAATTCCATTTTTTCAAAATGCATTTCAACAATTTGGTTCTCGCTTTTACCTTCTTCAAGAAGATGTTTAACCATCAATAGCAAAAGCTTAGACTTTCCGCTTCTTCTGATTCCGGTGATAACTTTGATGGGCTCTTTGTCTTGGAACGCAATCAGCTGCTTTAAATAGATATCTCTGTTTTCAAGGTTCTCGTTATTTATCATATGGTTTTCTCTCTATTATTTTCTTATAAAAAACAAACCGGTCTTCAAAGCTTTTGCAATCAAAAGCAAAAACTTTTAAAAACCGAAACTTTTTGCAATGGAATGCAAAAATATACTTCTGGTTGTTGTTTCTGCAAAAACGTTTTTGATAAACGTTTAGATAGCTCGATGAATATTCAGTTAATACAAATAAATAGCCGCGATAAGCAGAGAAAAAGCTTCAAAAATTCGCCCTTCAAGCCTTTAAATTCACGAATTTATTCCTTCAGAATGTTTTTTCATTAATGACGTAGTTAAACCGAATGTTAATTCCAATCTTTCATCATGCCTATATCGATTAATAAAGTGCAATTTTTCATTTATATAAACAAGATTATTATAATCTAGATTATATAAAAAGAAGGGTGCCTTATATGTCATTACTTCGCGGTATTCAGTTGTGAAATATTATCTTTTCGTATTTATTATTTGTTTGAGGACACCTTTAACGGGATGTAAATCAAAAATAGCGGACTTTGAGGGCCCACTATCATTGTCTTTTATGAAAGTTTCTATTCCAACAAATAGGAACGATAACATTTATGAATCAAGCATTATTAAGGGTAAAGTAGAATCCGCCTTTGAGAATCCCTGCAAATCTTACTTTGATTTTGCCTAGATTATATTCTTCAGCGCCGGGTAAAGATGGCGTTTCAGCCTTTTTAAATCCTTTTTTAAGGAGCGCTTGTCGATACATTTGATAGAAATCAGCGTCAATCCCTGCTGTGGTCTTATTCGATAATTGAATTTGATCGCTTATCGAATAATCGCTTTGCCATTGCTTATAAGTTTCTTCTAAATATAGATAAGGGATATTTTTTGCTTCTTCGCCATAGAACGATTCAAAGTTAGTGGCGATTGTTTCATCCTCATTCGCCCAAGAAGTCGGCTCTTCAAAAGCGGGTAAAGACAATAAAGTGCTTTTAGCGCCTTCTTGTAAAGAAACATTATCATATTTGAATGTCACTTCTTCCTCTCGCGAGTTGATGATGTCCCAGTCATAAGTGAATGTGACTTTACTGAGTAATCCATCATCGCCTAAATTGAATTTTGCAGTTTCAGGGAACATAAGCGAGGCGTTGTAATTAAGCGGTAACCCTTTGCTCACGTAAGAAAGCGTGTGATCACGAAGGACGTATGTCTTATCGTCTTTCTTTTCAAATAACGCACTGGAAATATTGTGTGGACTAACGGAAGTGATATCTCCTTCTTTGCTATCTGAGCGAGGATAATAATTCCCGTCTTCCGTCATAATGAAAGATTGGATGCCATTGTCCTTTTGGTAGTAGCCAGTGGCAGTTACTTTCTTTCCGCCGAATGTTGTTGTAGTTTCTTCATCATAATAAACCCTATCCGTGTAAGTAATGATTTCATGAGGAGAAGTGGCCAATGCGTCCTTGAAAGATATTTGATAAGGTTTAGAGCCATCAAAAGCAGCGAAAGCTTGGTCAAGCTCTGGTATTTTTAATGAATCCGATAAATCCGTTAAGGTAGTGAAATCACTCTTCTCAACTAATTCGCAATTTAAGATATAACGGTAAACAAAAGAATCGACGCCGTTATCGTATTTTGAAAGAGGGAATTCAAAACGGGCTCCATTTACTTGCTTATTTTCGTCAAGGGTAAGATACATTCTTTCTGGGACGCCTTTAATATCCATTTGACCAAAGAAATCCTTTGGTCGATTGGCTAAGCGACCATAGTAAACGTATTCGCCATTCTCTAATCGGTAACACTCTTTTTCTTCTAGAAGTTTTGCCTTTAAATCAGGAACAAGATCATTCCAATCAAGGTATTTTTCGTAAAGCTTCTCTGTGACTTTTCCCGTCTCGTCATAACCAACTTCATAAGCGTAACCATATTCGTGACGAGTAATGATATCGCTAGTGGTGGTCTCTGTTTCGGGATCAATCGTCATGATTTCAGCTTTGTTTTTGCTTAGCAAAAGCTCTGAAGCGAGATTAACGCCTTGGTCAGTTCCATCAATATAGACATGAGCTTCGTTATGAAGCTTAATCCGCTCGTTATTATCTAAATCAAAGCGAGATAGAGTATCAGACGTCAGGATAGTTTTGCCAATGGAATAATGTTCGGCGACATATTTATCCAAAGTCGGATGCGTGGCCTGGCCGATATTGCTAATAAGAGTTTGGGTACCATAAAGATTTGTGTATTTTTCTCCGGTCTTTCCCATAAGATTAAAGCCAAAAGAAGTACCCTGTTTATAGAAACTGACACGTAGAATTTGCTTTAATGATTCATCATCAGTATAACCAATCGACGCGCTGAATAGCTTGACTACGTAGCGGTTCTCGCTATAGGTAACACCATTACTTTCCGTAATAAAGCTTGAGACATCAATCTTGTTTTTGTAGTCTGTCTCATAAGCAGGGAAAACATATAAGCTAGAAAGATCGTTCACGTAAGTAAGCTTTCCGTTTGGGTAAGAATACTTCGGTGCGCCTAGTTTTACGTCTTCGTTTTCTAAGGTAAAAGAATAGACGATGCTATCGCCATATTGCTTATCGAAAGATTCTTTTAATACATAGCCATAGCCTAAGAAGGTATTGTAGTAATACCCCTTAGTTAGCCATTCATGATATTCACTTGACGTTTTTATCGCGGATTGAATTTCATAACTAGAAGCCTTCGACAATTTTTTGAGCATCGTGAAAGCCTCTTGCGGCGTGACGTTCTCTTTCTTTATTTCTGGCGTGGGAGTTGGGATAGGGGTAACGCTTATATCGGGGTTATCACTAGTGGAAGGAAGACTAGACCCTTGGCCACATGAAGCGAGGAAGAAACTGGTGGCGAGAAGAATTAAAATCTTGTTTTTCATTTTTATCTTGGATCAACACTAATGGTAATTGCGGCTTGGCCATCTTCTAGGATTCCATCCCGGTCCTCATCGTATACCTCTACGATTTTTCCATCATAGGCATATATATGATAATGCGAAAAGTCGCTCATGCTGCCCATAGGATAAAAATCGTAACTATCCATATATTCTTCTAGTTCGCTCCTGCCTGACCCTAAGAGTTCTTCATGCCCTGCGTTTTTCATCACCATAGCATATATGGTAGTTAAATCAGCCGCTTCGCTCTCGCTTTTACTTGTGAAGGTGAGTGTTAGTGTTTGCGCGTTTTCAGTGTAATCGTCGCTCCACTCATAACCAGAATCCCAATAAGGCAAAACAAAATCATTGCCAAAGATTGTTTTGATGTGTTCATCGATTGCTGGATACTCACTCGCCCATGTCTTCTCTTGCGTGATTTTAGAAATATCCACTGGCAATGTGGTTTTTCCAATATCACTCCATTCAAAGCTAGTGGTTTTGCCGCCATTCTCAAGAGTCAAGACCAAGGTCTTTTTATCGTCGCTTAGCGCTAGAGATTGTATATCGGCATTTTGGTAATATGACGATAGAGTCGCGAATTGTAGATGTGCTAATACATCATCTTCATCAACAAGCGGAGAAACGGAACCGTTAATTATGACTTCGCTTGCAAAATCATAGTCAGGGAGCAAGGAAGAGAATGTATCGGTTGATGATCCATCCTCTGCAATTTCATCACCAGATACGAGAACCGCGTCATAGCCAGTCTCGCTCCTTATGAATCCTTTAGATGAAGCGCCCTCCGTAATTAAAAGACGATCACTATTGACGTAGAGAGTATCTTTTACGGTTTCGCCTTCTTTGACTTTGACCGTGTAGTTTCCCTCTTTCAATGAATCTAAGGCCTTTTTTAGCACTTTAGAAGCGTCTGTTTCAGGAAGAGTACCAAGTTTTGTTTCTTGATATGAGGATGGTTCCGTGAAAGTAGCAGTGAGAGTGGCAAGAGTGCCCTCAACATCTTTTAGCGTCATAGCCAAGGCGACACTCTCATTAAAACTAATTGAGCCTGTTGCCTCAGTGATTTCTTTAATCGGAGCGTTTTTAAGGAGCAGCTTCACAAATGACTTCCCTAAGTCGTTTAGTGCGTTATTTGTGGCTAAATCCACTTCGTTTTCATTTGCGTGGTCGGCGGCTAAGTTAACAAAAGCATTCGGGAATGCTTCGTCGAATTGTTCTCCGAGGACGGTTTCAGTCGACTTCTCGTTATGCTCGTCAAGTGTAGCGAGATTCACCCCCCCATTACTATCCTTCTCGAAAAATTGCCCTTTTGCGTCCACTGAGATATAAGAAACGTGATCGGAAGCGTAGTCGATAGTATAATCTCCATCAACATTCGTAGTCCCTTTCTTGATGGAGGCATTCACTTTCGCGTTAAATTTCTCTGCAAAATCGCTCGCTTTTAGGCTCTCCTCGCTTGTCCCAATAGGCGTAGAGGCGCTCGAATCGTTTTCACCACAGCTTGTGAGAATTGTTAGTGCACCTAGAGCGATGATTAAGTTACGTTTTTTCATAAATTAGATGGTCCTTTCTTATCAATTTGAAACGGATTGTAAGAAGGATTTCGCTCTTTTCAATGTTTATTTTCTTTTTTCACTAAATTTTCATGTTGGCTCGCTTGATAAGCGCCCAAAGCATTACCAAATATTCAAAGAGTCCTCGTTTGATAGATACATATAATCGTTTTCTTTGACTTGATAGGTTTCTAAGAATTTCGTTGAATTCATGAATAACGGGTTGACTCTTCCCTTTCCGATAGGGTGTTCATCGCCCCTCAAATAAGAGTAGTAGTATGGCAAATCCACATAGTAGAGATTATTTCTCGCTAAGCGGGAAAAGAACTTTTTGTAATCAAAATTCTTTTGCTGCTCGCTATAGTCAGTGACGATATTTAAGCCTCCTAAATCAGCAATCGCCTCATTGACCTTGATCGCTCCGTTCTCTTTAAAGCCAGGCACTTCTTCAAAATTACTATAAAACGTTGATACTTTTTCGCTTTTTGTTTGGAATGTTTCTAGGTTTTGTCTACCTAGCCAATCCTTGCTGAAATTACAATTTTCATCGTACATTAATCCGTTTTCATCGAAGCTATGAACGATTTCGTGACTTAACGGGAAAGCAAAATCCGCGAATAAATCTTCTATTGATAAAGAAAAGGCGTTTTCTTTTGAAAAAAGATAGCCAAGAGTTAGGCAAACGGCGTTATTGCTTATGTCGTTAAAGGCGTTAGCCTCTAACGGATTTAAGGAATATAAATAAGGGTTGAAAGGAGATTCGTTTAGGCTATTTTTGATGGAGACCATCATCTTTTGACGATAGATGTTCATATTGCGGTAAAGAGAATCTTCCTCGTATTCATGCGTCGGGAATAGATAAACGTTATCTTCTAGGTCCTTATCGAAAATAACTGCGTCCATGTTCTTAAGCTTTTGCTTTGCTTTTTCTTTCCCCACTTCATCTAACCAAGCACTTGTGTCTAGGCGTTTTTCGAACGTTATCTTCAAATTTTTAAAAAGTCCGTTTAGTGTGCTGTAGTTTTTTTGATATTCTTCGCTATTTCGATAGGAACTCGCAACCTCGTTTGCGATATAGGGGATAACGTAGCTATAAAAGGATTCTTCGCTATCAACGTCACCATATATACCAAGTGCTTTCTGCTTATTTTTTGGTAAGCAAGAGGAATAATTGAGCCCGTATAAATAAAGCAAATACGCTTTGCTGTCGTTTAATCGATCTTCTTTTGACAAAGCTTCGATTAAAGCATCGTATTCAGAAGCATAGTAGACGAATATTTTGCTGACATCGTACCCCTTTTCCTCATATAGCTCTTTTAAAGAAAAGCATCCATTTATCGAAGCGGAGTCATCAATTGGTTTATTAGTAATGATTTCATTCCCTTGCTGATCCACTTTTATCTTATTTCGCAAGCAAGAGAAATACGTGCTTAGAAAAGAGCGAAGATTAGAGGCATACTCGCTTGCATTGACGGCGTCTAACACTTTTAAAGCGCTCGTTAAGAAAGATATATCATTGAGGCATGTCTCTTTATAAGAATAAGGATAGGCGTAGCGGTTCGCTAGATAGACGGCGTTATTTCCGTTTTGGCGCGCCACCGATAAAAAGGGAGCGAGCACGCTAGAATGGCTTTGATTGAAGTCAGTGCGAAGCTGCGAGCAAAGATCAAGCAAGCTACTAGCATTTTTGATGTTATCGATTGCCGTTTTCAAGCCGCTATAGTCGCTCTCTTTTATGGCTTCATTATTGTATGAGGCCAAAAAGGAATCGATCCTCTTTTTGTTATCGTCTTTTATCGATGCGATGAACTCTTTCACGTTTTCCACAAGGGCTTTCGTGCTAACGAGGTTACTTCGCTGCGTTATGTTCGTGGAAAACAGTTCGTCGTGATTGATATAGCTATAAAAGTCATCCTCTGGGCTTTTGCCTATATAGCCTTGAATCCGCTCCAAAATTGTTCTTAGCTCTTCGCTATTAGCTTTCTCTTCGGCCGGAAAATAATAGTAGCGGGAAGAAGCGTCACTACCTTCTTTGGGGAAAAATAACGATCTGTTCTTGAAATAAGCGATTGCTTCTTGCACATCTTTCGGCAATTCTTCATAGTTTTTGATTGGGTATAAGTCATTATCTTCGTATTGATGATAACTCTCGTAATAGGGGCTAGGCTCCTCTAAAGAGGGGAACGCCTTTCGTAAAGCGACTATCATGGTTTTATAGGTAAATTCTTCCTCCCCTTTTAACCCGAGCGAAGACAATAACCCGTTTGTGGTTATGGAGGGATCGTTTTTGCTAGCGACTCGCGCGATTTCTTTCACCATGGAGTAAGACTCTCCAATTGGTTCGCTGCTACTAGTGGTAGATGGAGAACAAGAAAATAGAAGCCCAATTAACACCACGAAAGCAAAAATCGATAAATTTCTTTTTTTCATAAATAATGCGTCTCCTTTTACTGTTAGCGTGCCTCTTTCGCCTAGAAATGATGTAACCGTATAGAACAAAAGGCAAAAGAATTTTTGAATAAGGGGTATAGTTTCTGAGCGCTAAATAGCGATGGAAATTGAGCGCGTTTTCCTGATTTCTAGATTATCTCGAAAAGGGTTATGAAGATAGTTCCAATTGAGTTCAGCCGTCTGCTTCTAGATTAATTTTTAATTAATTTAATTAAATGATTCACGAATGTTTTCATATATTGGATAAAAAGTGTGTCAAAAAATAAAGGATTAATTTCAAATATATTTATTGATTTTCTTTAGAAAGATGCTTGTCATAAAACACTAATTTATCATGTTTCGTTATTTGAAAATAGAAAGAAAATAATAATATTTACAAATAAATAAAAATTATGTTAAAGACTATTGATAAAATATAAACAAAAAGATTTATTCAAAATAATTATTGACAATATTTCAGACAATTTTAATTTCTTTAAACATAAAATTGAAAGGAGGTAAATCGCCTTATTCTCTCTTTGTTTCAAAGAGAATGAATACTTGAATAAGGCAAGCGATTGATTATGAAAAAGAGATTATTAATTTTATCAGTCGTTGGTGTTTCTCTATTGTTCAGCTGCGGTAATAGCAAAGCTGGTTCTGATAGTAACTTGACAAGTGATACTAGCCAAACCGAAACATTCAGCAAACCGGCAGCGGAAGAGAAAACGCAAATCTACCAAAAACGCGCATTCCCGGTTCTGCGTAGGGGGATGACGATCAAGCTTGATGAATTCTTTGGAGTCGTGCCTGGGAAAAACGAAGACCAGAATGCGATGGCGCTAAAAGCGTATATGGTGAAATCCTCATCCGAAAATTACGTTGGCTATTTAACGGGTGGAGATGGAAAAAGCCTCGATCTTCTCTTTGTGCGTCCAGGCGATGTGACGATTAACCTTTACGCGAATGGGATCTATAAAACCATCACTCTTAACGTTGAGGAAAACGAAGAATGTGAAAGCCTCGTTGGGGCACTTAGTAAAATCAAGACTAACTACACGGCAACGCAATTTAAATACAACGATGACGGGGAGAAAGTAGTTGCCCAAAAAGTGTATCGCTCTTCGAATTACATTTATGGCGCTACGACGAAAAACGGGTACTTATTATCGAAAAAAGATGACAATATCTACTCTTTCTCATTACCAAGCGTTGAAAGTGACGAACTCGATATCGATATGTCTCCGCAAGGGGATAAAGCCGACTATAACGGTACGTTCGTATCCCTTGATGCAACAGCCGATAATTCTTATTGGCAGTACAGCGCACTTTTCCAAAATAGTGCATCGCTAAAGAAATTCAAATATGCTTTCGTTGCTTCTAGCTCATTGACCAAGCGCTTATTCAAGTCACTCTTTTTGATGAATGATAGCTACGAAGACTCTTCCCCTTATCTCATGTTTGCAAGCTATCAAAACAACGAACTATCGTTCTTGCCGGTTCTTGCTAATAGCGATGGGACAAAGCTGAGCTATATGTACGAATTCACCATTTCTAGCGTTGATTCGACTCGTGTAGCCTCTTTAGATGATTATGTTGACCAATACAAAGCGCCGACGCCGACTGATGTGAGTCAGATTCGAAACGCGATTAAATACATGAGCGGACTCGTGAATTGGACGCTCGACGCAAAATTATCCTACATCGGCGAAGATGGGAAGAAACTATCAAGCCGCAGTCCTTATATGAACATTTTCAAAGGTGGTAACAAGGTGGCTGGTCTAAGTGGGTCTCTCCCCGATTTAACTCGGTACGCAGGGATTAAAAAGATCACCGAGAAAGCTTATTTTGGAACCCGGTATGGTGGAAGCGAAGTCACTGGATTTCGTCAAGGCGGATTATGGAGCACAAACAACACCACCTATAACTACTATGAAACCGAGACCGATAGCGGAGTTTATAAAGTAACTAGAGAAACGATTGAGGCCTCTAGCAGCTCTGGACAATCGAGAAAGTATCCTAATTGGTGGTCTTATGCGTTTATGCAGCGCCACCTTATCGGGCTCAGTTTGAGCACAACCTCCATCAACAATGCTTTCCCACTTTACGATGAAGGAACTAATACCTTTACCTTTACTGGCAAAACAGACTCCTCTTATAGCGTGATTATTTCGGTGATTGCGATGTGTTACCACGCGGATATCACCCAATATTCCAATCCTTTCTCCGATTTCTTCGTTAAGAATTACGGGACGTTGGATTGGTCTTTCACTTATTCGAACGATAAGGTTCTCACCGGCATGAATATGGTAGTTAAAGTCCGCCTTCCGAAAGAATATTTCCCTTCTTTTGATCAGGATTACTATTGGGTTATGGATTGCGCTTATAGCGATATCGGGACAACAAGCTTAGATTCGATCATCTCGACGTTGAGTGTTCCGACGGACTTATAGGAGGACAACAAGATGAAAAAGAATAAATTATTGCTGCTTTTATCAAGTTCCCTATTTTTATGCTCTTGTGGGAACGCGCCCACTAGCGATAGGGGGGCCTCGTCTTCTAATGAAACGGAGGAATCCTCGATTGCCGTGAAAGATATTCAAAACGTCACTACTGGCACGACGATTGACTTAAAAGACTATGTGGAAACGCCTTTAGGAGAAAGCTGGACTTATGAGCTGCTCACTGATTCGGTGCATCTTCCCTCCGCTTCGATTGAAGCGGAAGAAACGCCTTCTTTAGAGCAATCGACGAAGCTCCTAGCGATTCGCCCTGGGCGCGTGAATTTCAAAATCAAGTGCGGCGAAAAAACAAAAACGGGATATTTCGATGTTGTGGCAAGCTCGGAATTGAGCGCCTTATCAATCGCCTTCCAAGAAACGGATTTAACCAATTACACAAGCGTTAAAACCTTTGAGGTCGATAGCGATTATAACTTGAAAAATCTATCAGATGGGGAAGCGCTTCTCTATAAAAACGAGGACTATGTGTATCATCCTTCTAGCTACTATGGGGAGATGATTCATAAAAAAGACCATCAGGGTTATTATTTCCAACTCAATGGGGTTGAAGAGAAATACGAAAATAGCTTTCGCGCATTAACTAACGCAAGCGATTCCCCGTTATTGGAGACGACATTCCGCAATACCTATCAAGCTTTAGAAAATTACTTCACTTTGGATTCGTTACGGTATTACGAAGCCTCGAAAACGTTTATCGGAGATGAATTCGCCTATGCTCTTTGCTATGAAGAGGAGACAAAAAATGTATTCCTCAATGCGTTAACGAATCTTGGGTTATCCTATTCTCATACGGTGAATGGAACAAGCTTCTACACGGTCGCGATCGCCCCGAAAATCGAAAACGGCTTATTCTCTTTCTATACCTTAAGCGCAACCTATAGCGGCTACGCTTTAACGGAAGGGCCTTATGTCTTAAAAGAGGTCGGTTCTACAAAGATTTTTGCTGTCGATGATTGGATTAATAGTAACTCATCGATGGTTTACGCCAATAACGCGAGCATCAACAATCGCTTGGACGGCATCACAAGTTATACTGCTACGTTTAATGGTCAATACGAGGATTTGGACGGGAATAAAATCGATGTCCCTGAATACTTCGCTTCCTCTTTGCCTGAAATCCATTCGACGTTGAAATGGAATGACCGCTATTTCTATTCCGACAACATGAACCTCATCGATGGCAGAAAAGAAAACAAAGTCCTGTTAGAAAACGGGACCCTAAATGGAGAAAATACAGTTATCCGTTATGTTCTGAACGATGAAGGCAAGTACGTAAGCAAAGAAAAATACGGCAAAGACGCTACTAGCAGTTATGAACTGACTGATTGGAAAAACGGCCAAACGTTCTCTTGTTACCTACCATTAAACGTTTTTAGAGACTCGAATTGGAAATATGCTTCGATTGAAGATAAAGGGAATAGTAATTATTTCTTAAGCGGCTTCAACGATTCAATCGGCAAACACGTTATCCAATATCTCCTTGGTGGGATCAGTGCCTATCCTTGTTTCAATGATGCGAGCGCATTCTATTATTATGGCGAATACGCGACACTCGATTTGCATCTTGGGAAGACGCTGACGGATGAAATTACTGGTGAAGCCTATACAAGGCTTATCGATGCCAGCTGCTCACCTCAAAAATACTACATATACCACATCATTTTCGAAATTACCAATATTAATAACACACTCATTACGACTCCAAGTGCAGCGTAGAAAGGATAATAATTATGAAAAAGAATGTATCTAAAAAGACATTGCTTGTCTTAGCGACAGGCTTATTGACTCTATCTTATGTTGGAGTGCTAGCTGCTTGTGACAACAACTCTAGCGATTCTTCTTCAGCAGGAGAAAAAGTCCCAGAAGTCAAAAAGCTCTTAAAAATTGTAACCCTTCCAAAGAAGACGGTATTTACGGTTGGTGACGCCTTTGATTTAAGTGGGATGGTTGTGAAATACTTCATCGAAACCGATGGTGTAAGCGATGAAGGCATTACGCTTGATGCAACCCAGTATCAATTAACCATTGCGGAAGGAACGGTATTTACGAAGGAAGATATCGCTAACGATAAAGAGATTCTTATTTCTTACAAAGAGGATTCTGGCGTTATTGGGGCTACGCTCCATATTGTCGTCAAGGATTACGAAACCTATAGCGTCGTTTTCGAAAATGACGACGGCACCGTTTTGGATTCCACTAGCGTAAAAGAAGATAAGACCGTCGCTTATGAAGGCGATTATCCTAGCAAGGAGGCGGAAGGAGAAACTTCTTACTTCTTCGATGGATGGTACGTGAAAGGCGATCCTGAGAAAAAGCTCATCGACTTAGCGACCTACAAGATTACAAAGGACACCGTTTTGGTTGCCCATTATATTGCTGGCTCTAGCGTCGCTAGCGATGGAGTGCTTGATTATAAAGCAATCGAAGGCAAAGGCTATGCGGTAGTGGGGTTCCACGAAAATGCCGACAAAACAAAAATTGACATCCCTGCCACGATTAATAACCAGCCTATTATTGAGGTTGCTGAAGAGGCTTTCGAGTATGAAAGTGATGTTACATCCGTAACGATGTCAGATAATATCGTAAGAGTCGGGGCTAGCGCTTTTTATGGAGTGGAGAATGCAATTTCACTTCATCTTAGTAACAATCTAGCTTCTATTGGCCAAGAAGCTTTCTATGGTATGAGCAAAGTCACCTCATTAGAAGTCCCTGGCTCACTAAAAGAGATACCAAAGAGAGCTTTTGCTGAGATGACAAGTTGCGCCTCTTTGACACTTCATGAAGGCATCGAAACGATACGTGACGAAGCTTTCTCTTCAATGCCTATTACTTACGTTTCCATTCCTGATAGCGTCAAAGAGATTGTTGGGACGAAATCTACTAGCTATTTCGAAGAGAACGAAAAATATGATGGCTGCCCATTTCAAGATTGTAAATTGCTCGTAAAGATTCGTCTTGGCGCTGGAATAAGCGACATCAACGAGGGCGATTTCAATTACTCTTGCGCTAGCCTTCAAACATGGGAAGTTTCCGAGAATAACCCGTATCTTGTCGCAAAAGATGGCATCTTGTATAGCAAAGACATGACCACTTTGCTCTCATTGCCTTGCATGTGGGCGATTGAAAATGCCGATGGTGAAGTCGACAAGGAGAAGACCGCTACATTCGTCGTCCCTGATTCGGTTACCACAATCGGAAGAAGAGCGATGATGGGATGGAATTCTTCAACCTCTTACATTACAAAAATTGTAGTGGGTAAAAACGTTAGTACAATTCAGTCATCTGCCTTCTATCAAAGGAAGAATTGCGACATTGATTTCTCCAATAATAATATGCTAGAAGAAATTGGATATCGTGCTTTCGCCTACATGGATGGCATCAAAAATCTTGTGCTTCCGGAGTCCACGAAAGTGGTTTGGGACGAGGCTTTCTATAACTGCGAGAACCTAGAATCCGTCGTTTTCGGCAAAGCCATGACCCATTTTGGGGAAAATATGTTTAAGTATTGCGAAAAGAAGCCCACCGTTTCTTTCCCAAAAGACGCCGATTACTTTATGGATGGGGAGCTAATCTATAACAAAGCCAAGACGGTTGCCCTGTATTTCAATGGTGATCGTTCTAATCCTAGCAAAACCGATATCGTCATTCCTGATACCGTGACTGAAATTGCTGATAATTTCTTAAACGGCGTTGCCATTACAAGCTTGACACTAGGGAAGGCCGTCCAAAAGATTGGCGATTTCGCTTTTGCGGATACGGGCATCACTTCTTTGACATTGCCTAGTAGCGTTACGGAAGTTGGCGAAAGCGCTTTTGAAGGATGCAGCGATGTGGCTACGCTAGCCATTAGCGACAACTTGGAAAAAATCGGTGCAAATGCTTTCTCTGGACTAAGTGGTGCGCAGATTGATAAAGTCACAATCAAAGAAGATGCGACCGTGGGCGAAAAGGCGTTCTATGGTTTAGGATTATTGAAGGAAGTTGACTACAAAGCCAAAGTATTGCCTATTTCTTGCTTTGAAGGTTGTTCCTCACTAAAAACTGTGGCACTAAGCGATGAAATAACCGAATTGCCTTACAATGCATTCGCTGATGCAACTGAGCTTGCTACAATCAACATTCCGAGCAAACTTGCGAAAGTCGGGACTGACGTTTTCTCTTCCAACCGCGGGATAACGAATTTAACGTTGCCGAACACTCTCACTTCAGTTGCGGATAACGCTTTTGAGGAGATGGAAGGCTTAATGACGATTAATGTCCCTTCTTCGGTCACGAGCTTTGGAGAGGGTGTGTTCAGTGGCGATTCAGCACTAGCGAACGTGACATTTGAGGCAAAGCTAGAAGGACTACCAAGAGAGACCTTCTACGGCTGCTCCGCATTAAAGACTATCGCCCTTCCAAATACGTTAACTTTTGTGGGCGATGAAGCTTTCAAGAATTCTGGACTAGAAACGCTCACTTTGTCTAACGCCGTTACCGAATTAGGCAATTCGGCTTTCGAAAACGCGAAGTCGCTCACGCAATTTACTGGTGAAGGAGTGAACAAACTTGGCACCAAAGCCTTTGCTGGCTGCACTAAGCTAACCCAAGTTGCATTAAGCGATAAACTAGAGGTTTTATCAAGTCAGGTGTTCAAAGGCTGCTCTTCCTTGGAAGAAGTAGTGCTACCTACATCCCTTAAGACGATAGGCACGAGCGCTTTCAATGGTTCGGGAATTACTTCTTTTACCCTACCAAACGGTGTTAATTTCGCAGAAAACAATTACGCGACCTTCCAGGATTGTCTCTCTTTGACTACTGTGGATTTAAAAGGGGCCGTTACGCATCTTGATGGGTATTTCTTCAGCGGCGATTCTTCACTTGCCACGGTCAATGGGCTTGAGAATGTTACGGAATTAGATTCAAACGTCTTCAAAGGCTGCTCATCGCTAGAGAACAAAAACTTGAGTTTGGATTTAAGCAAATTGACTAGCATCGGATCTTATGCTTTTAGTGGCTGCACCTCCTTAACCGAAGCGCCTATTTCCACAAATTCAAACTACACTGAGATTGAATATAATACCTATGAAGGGATGACAGGCCTAGTAAGCGTGACGATTCCTTCTAACGTAACTCTCCTCCACGATAATGTCTTTGATGGTTGCACGAATCTTACTTCTTTAACGATCTTAGGGGATACTTTGGATTGCGATGCTTGGTACTCTGATTATGGTTTCCTTACTGGGACAAAAGTGAGTGAAGTCACTTGGGCAAATGGCACGATGGAGCAAGCTAAAGCGTTATTCACTTATGACAAAACTGGCTTGGAAGAAGGAAAAAAGATCAGCGTCAAATGCAAAGACGGAACTGTTGATATCACGATTACGGCTGGTGAATGAGGAGAGTAACCTATGAAAAAAATCATATTGTTTCTCTTTAGCGTTTTATTAACAGGCGGACTAGTTTCTTGCGGGAATAGTTCTTCCTATAAAGTCACTTTCGATGCAAGGAGGGATGAGAGTAAACCTCTCACCCTCGTTGCGGGGAGCGACAACAAAATCACCCAAACTGATGAAGTTAAGGCGCTTACGGAAAATTACCCTTACCATGTTTTTAAGAACTGGTACAAGAGTTTAGATGCCGCTAAAACGCTAGATAATGGCGAGAATAACGAAAATGTCTACACTTTTAGTGAGACAATTACGAGTTCTTTCACCGTTTATGCTGGATATGAAGAGACCTATATCGATAGTGCCGTAAAAAAGAAAATCGACCTTACCCTTGGGGTTTACGAGACTCTTAACTATTCTCCTCTTCCTTTATTAGAAGATACTCCCTATGAGAATTTAAAAGATGATTATTCGTTTAAGGCGGTAGGGGTGAAAAACGATCAATTCAAAGCGTATAAAGATACCCTTACAAAGGCTGGTTTCAAAGAAACTTCCGATAATAAGTTTTTGGACAAACTAGGTCGGTATTTTGTTAGCTTCCTTTTTGAGAACGGTGATTTAACCTACACGTTTTCTTTCAACGATACTGAAGGAGAATTCCCAGCTAATTACCTTGGAACAATGTCTTCGGCGTTAGATACTTCTTTGTATTTGGATCCAAGCCAATTCACTCTAGCGGAAAACGAGCTAGGAGAAGACAAAAGCAAGAAATTCATTGTCACTCAAAAGGAAGTAACTCTTCTTGGACAAGGAAGCAAAACCCAAACCAAAAGTGTTTACTATATGCCAAAAAGCGGTGATGAAGAGGCGGATAAGTCTTTTGGAGCGTATTTGACGGAACACGGATTCTCACTCGCTTCTAATACAAGCCTTACTTATGTGGATATGTTCTTATCTAGCATGGTAACCGTGAATGTTATTCGTGAAGATGATTTCATCGTCAATCCTTCTTTAAAGAATCTAGGTGTCAAGGTAGGTATGGTTGAAGCGACTTTCTATCGCGAATATTCGACTTCTCTTAGTAAGAGCGAGCTCGCTAATTATTATCAAAGACTTACGGGTAATGAGTATCCTAGTTCTTTCCCAGACTGGAGCAAGATCGGTAAAGCTTTCTCTTTATTGAACGGATATTCCAGTGGCACAAATTATGGGCCAGGTTTCTTCATTAGTGGAGCTTCTAAAGAGAACTTTGACGCCGCCATGAATGAACTATTTGAACAAGGGTATTCCTATTCAAAATCGGAAGGGGAATATTATTGGACATTTACCTTTGTTTCACCCACTAATGAGCACGTTATCAATTTGACTTATTATGATTCTAGCAAAGTGAAAGGGCTATTCTCCGACTTGTGCCAAGTCATCATTATCCACGCAAAAAGCGTCTATGAGACTCTTTCTGAATGGATGAGTAAGCAAAATGTCGGTGGAGGATCTTTAACGAGTGTTCCTTCTCTTCCTGGCTCTTCATTAGTGGGGCGAGAAGATAGTTCTTATCCGTTTATCTATACTTTGACAGCGGAAAAAGTGAACGAATCTGATTACGAATCCTACCAAAACGCTTTAGTGGAAGCTGGATTTATTTTTACGAAAGAGGAAGAGGGATATCGTTATTATAAGAGTAGCGATGGCTACTATAGTCTTGCGCTTAGATATAATTCATCGACTTCTTATCTATATCTTACAATTTCTTATGAAGCTTATTTGAAGAAGGAGTTTTCTTCCATTGATGTTTTATCTTTAGCGAAGAAACGACTCGGTGTAGAAGAATTAGTAATTCCAGGTCTAGCTGATTGGATTGGCGAAAAGAAAGAACTCACCGTGATGAGTTTCTATGATGGAGATAATCAAAGAGCAATGTTCTATGAGAATGTCTCTTCTATAGAGATAGCGAAAGAAAGACAAACCGCTTTACTAGAGGCGATTGATAAAGATTCCTCAGTCTTTGAAAAAGTTGGTAGCAATAGTAGCGGTGTTACTTTCTATAAAAACGCCGATGGTGTCTATTTGTATACAACGACAACAAAGGTTACTTCTAATGACGGAACAGTGTCTTATAACTTTGTTCTTGGCTTATATAAATAAGGATTAACATTCAATGAAAAGAGACTACTAGAAAGCCTAACAAAACATTAGGTTGGATAGTGGTCTCTTTTTTGATCGGCCTTTCGTTTTAAAGAGCTAAAAACACCGAAAAGAAAATCATTAAATTACCTTTTCAAATATTTTAATTAACCTGTGTTTATCGATAAAAATACATCTTTGCATATCTAATTCTATTGCTTTATATTTGGTTCATTAATTGCAATGTAAAGAGGTGATTATGAAACATAGAAGTTTTAAGTTTTTATTGTTATTGATGATTGTTTTTTCTTTCTCTAGTGGGTGCTCACCCATCAAGGGGAATAAAGATTATGAAAGCTATATTTCTTATCGAGGAGCAGGAGGGAAGCTCACATATTTTGAATGGATTGACGCTAATCGGCCAAAAGGGTCCAAGCAAATAGTAAACGAAACCATTTCGATTTCTTCGATTAAGGTTGATGAAAAAGGGCATTTAATTATCACTTTAACGAATGGGACGATTTATGATGGAGGGAAATTGCCCCCGAAAAAGAAAAAGTATTATTCAGTCAATTTCTATTGCGATGACCTTTTAATCAAAACGGAACAGATTAAAACCGGCAAAACGATAAAGAGGCCTTCTTTTGATGGATTAGATGTCAAAGGATGGTACTTAGATAAAGAAAAGAAGAAGGGTTGGGATTTTGAATTGAATCCAATCACATCCGCGACAAATCTATACGCGGATTACGAAGCAAAAGGGACACGCGTTGAATTAATCGATGATAAATGCGGTCACACTTTTGACAGGAAAGTATTTTATGTTGGGGAAAAATACGAACTCCCAACTTTAATCGACCGAAGCTCTAAATATCGTTTTCTTGGATGGATGAAGGAAAAACAAATCGATGTTGCAAGAAACGGTACCTGGGACATCGCTAGCTCGACAACACTTGTAGCGAAATGGAGAGAGAAACTTCCTTTTGAAGTGGATTATTTTGGTATCTTCCCGCAGTCTCTAGTCACTGATCCGATTCTATTAAAAGAATTAGATAAGAAAACCTCTTCCGTAAAAGAAAAAAGCTACATTTCTTATTTTGAACATGGAGGAGCTTGGTATAGAAAGAGACCTCGTCGAGGCGCTCCTAGTAAAAGCTTTAATAAACCGCATTATTTTTTGAATGGCAAAATAAGCGCGACGGATAAACCCTATTATTATTTCCGGTTCGATCCAGTGAAATGGATTCTTATTCGTACAATAGAAGGAGAAGTTCTTGCCGTAACAGAGAAAATATTAGACGTCCATTATTATGCGGGCAGAGAGAACGAAGAACTGAAAGATAGGAATGGAAATGTCTCTAAGCAAAATGAATACGAGAATTCCTATGTCCGTTCTTGGCTCAATAACATTAATTTTCCGAACATGTCCTATCAATATGGGAATGGTTTAGGGATGATGGAATCCGATTTTTATCTTAATGATAAGGAAAAGGAAATGCTAAAAGGGCATTGCTTTGGCGACAAGCTTTTCTTGCTTAGTAAGGAGGAGGGTGAACAATATCTAACAAAGGAAGAACGCAAAGCCTCCTTAACCGACTTTGCGATTTGTTACCGCGAATTAGAACCAGGTTTTAAAGGGGCTTGGGGGACAAGAAGCAAAGGAAGCATGGATAAAAAGATTATTGCTTTTAATAAAGATGGAGTGGCCCTAGATTGGGGGAGCGATCATGAATTCTTTGGCGTTCGTTTTGCGGTGAAATTAGACAAAGAAAAACTACAGCCATTTCAAAAGGTGAAATCCGCTAATATATGAAAACAATAATCGTTTGCGCCTAAAGGCATATCCATCATTAGTGTCTTCATTCCTAAATTCTTCATAGAGATGCAAGTAACCCTATGATTGCCATTTCTTCTTTTGAACGCTCAGAATGTTAATTCAAAATGATTTGATTCAAATCAATTCGAATAAAAATTGGCCATGATGAATCTTGTGTGTTAAAATAATTCAAAACATTTTGAATCAAATTGTTTTGAATGAAAATATTAATGGAGAATCACCATGTTCATCGGAAGAGAAAAAGAGCTAAAAACACTAGAGAAATTCTACGCATTAGATGGAACGGGAATCATTGTAATATACGGAAGAAGACGAATAGGAAAGTCTACTTTGATCAACGAATTCGTGAAAGATAAGAAGACCATTTTTTATGTAGCCACAAAAGTGGGCAAAGAAAGAAATATCGAATTGTTCGGAAAAGAAGTCCTTAAGTACTTTTTGCCTCAAGTTACCGACATTAAGTTTGATTCTTTAGAAAGCGTATTTGATTTCATCTCGCAATCGGTGAAAGAGGAAAAGACCATTCTTGTAATCGACGAACTCCCTTATTGGGCAGAAAAAGATGAGTCACTATTATCTATCCTTCAGAAATACGTTGATACGATTTGGATGAAGAAAAATATCAAAATCATCCTTTGCGGGTCTTCTTTAAGCTTTATGGAAAATAAAGTCTTAAGCGAAAAAAGCCCTCTTTTTGGAAGAAGGGACTCTCAAATTAAATTAGGTGCTTTTTCTTATGTTGACTCCGCAAAATTTGTCCCGAATTATTCTTATGAAGATAAAGCGATTTGCTATGGAGTGACTGGAGGAGTAGCAAAATACCTATCTTTAATTGATCCGAAGCTCAGCATCGACCAAAACATCATTAACCTTTTCTTCTCCACAAGCGGATACCTTTATGACGAAGTGAAAAACCTTCTGATTCAAGAATTCTCCGACGTTGCCTTAGTCAACAATGTCATTGAGCAAATCGCTAGTGGAGAAAACACGATCAATTCCATCGCTACTAAAATAAAAGAAAGAGAAACAACCGTTCTATATTCTTTGGAAAAATTGATTCGCGTCGATCTTGTTACAAAGAAAACATCTATGGGCGAAGAAAAAAACAAAAAGAAAACGCAATATGTATTAATAGACACTATGTTTAAATTTTGGTATGAATTTATTCCTAAGGCCGTAAGTGCGATTGAGATGGATCAAGGGGAACTCTATTTCAATAAAATCGTTAAACCCCAAATTCATGCTTATATGGGTTCGGTATTTGAAAATATGTGCAGATACTATACTTTGATGACGGGGATTCGAGGAAGCTTGCCTATTTTCATCGATCAAGTTGGTTCTTGGTGGGGGATGGAAATGGTAGGGGATAAAAAGGAAAAAACCTTTCAATCTGCTGATGTAGACGTGGTTGGCTTTTCTAACCTGGATAAAAAATACATTGTTGGAGAATGCAAATTCAAAAACGAAAAGATTGATAAAGAAATATATGAGACGCTTGTTAGAAGGTCGTCTTTAATTCCAACCAAATACAAAAGATCCAACCCTTTCTTACTCTTTTCCTTATCTGGCTTTACCGATTGGGTCATAGAGAACGCGAAGGATGCTAGACTTATCGGCTTAGAGGATATGTACAGCATATAGAAAACGGAACCGGTCTACAGTTCCGTTTGTACATCCTCCTTAAAACTACATTTAGAAAAAATCTATTGCTTTATCCGATTTATCAATCGTAGCGTCATGAAATTTAGATAGAGTGTAAATATTTGCTTTTTATTTTCTTATATAGTTTTCAAGGAACTCAATGCTAGTTTTCCCAAAGCCTGTGGCGGTTACACCATATCCTTGTTCGTTATCGTAGCTAACGTAGAAGGTGACGCTAGGATTATCGCCTTCTAGCGACCCTACAATATACATCCCGGTTGCAGTCGCGTTATCATCGAAGATATTTTTCGCAAATTCCGTAGCTAAATCTGACCGGTTTGTGTAATAAGCGTCTTCCCCTTTGAAGGGGTCTTTGTAGCCGCTATAGAAACTAGAAAGATACTTTGAATAAGTTAAAGATTGATAGTAGGGGAATTGCTCAACTAGTTTGCCGTTTGCCTCTACTTGCTTCAAATCTGAGTCATTTAGTTGCGGTTTATTAGAAGCGTCATAATGATTAATCTCAAATGAATAGATGCCGTTTTGGACATATTCATTATTCGTAATCTCAATATACCCTCTTCGTTTAATGGTTTTCCCCTTGTTTGAAGCGTATTCCAAGTAGTCGTCCGTGTAGTCTTCATAAACGTATTTTGAAGTAAAGTAACGGGTGCCTACTTCGATTACTTTATCGCCATCTTTGAATGACCCCATCGAAGAGGAGTAATTATAAGAAGAGAATAAATTCATTAAGTCAACGAGACTTTTTTCGGCTTGACGTGGTTTCCCGCCTTTTGCGATATAATCCTCATATTGAGGGAGAGAATAAGAAGCATCATCAATATGGGTTACGGTTTCTACGATTACGCCGTTTACTCCAAAATCAATCGAAAAGACAAGCGAGTCGTTTTTCGCTTCGACTTTTGCTTCTTGGATGATTGAGAATAATCCGCTAGATGGCGCTAAACCAGCCATGCGCAAAATCGCACCGAGGTTGGCGGAATCGCTTAAGGAATAAATGAAGGTATCACCTTCTCCAACACGGGCGGAATTTAATCCATCGAAATAATTTCTGATCGCGTTTTCTCCCCATATCGTTTTAAGGTCAATATTCGTGATTGGCCCTGCAGTAAATTCATTATTCGCAATTTGGAAACTCCAAATTCCATCCTCGCCACTAGAAATCCCCGCAGTAACCTCGTCTTTTGAAATCGCATAGTAATTAGGGGTGTAGGTATAGGTATAAACGCTTCCGCGATTATTTGTGCCATCTTTCAAATCGTATTGAAGCGTTAATTCAAGGGTTTTTGTGGCTTTTAGCTGATTTAGTTTCCCTTTTAAATTATATTGCCCTTTTGTTTCACTAGTAGGAGAAGAAGATTCGCTAGAACTAGTATTAGACCCACAGCTTGCTAATAAAGAAAGAGAAGCAAGCAAAATAATAGAACGCTTATATGACATTGAAACTGCTCCAGTATACTCGATATTGAATTTCTTCATAATTAAAAGCTTCTCCTTCATAAATTTGCTTTGGGGCATGGAGGAAAACGGCTTCATAGGTATCGCAATAATAAGTATTGCTATGGGTGTTCTCTTCCATTTTTAATGAGAACGATGCTAGATAATCGTTTTGAATGAGGAAAGACCAAGTGTTTGTCACGCTGGCGTTAGAATTATCCTGCGTGATTGTGCTAGTCGCTTCTAACGTAATGGAATTTCCGGATTTATTACCTTTGACGGCTAAATTAAGCATTGATCCATTGAATTTTGTATTTCCTAATGGATAAGCTACAAATAAACTTAATTGCTTTTTGAATTCGCTATCTTTGAGTTCTCCGCCATCCATTTCGCCATAGAAAAGAGGATTTGCATCGAGATAGGAACGTAAATCGGTGATGTATTTTGCATCAACTCCAGCGTAGCTAGAAGTAATCCATTTATCGAATTTGCTGCCTTTTTGGATATAGTCTTCTTTCGCTTCCGCAAAAATCCAATAGGAAGCGGCTTCTCCTATAGGCTCGTCCTTACTATTCACCTTACGCATTGAGCCGTGATTATCGAGGATATCATTTTGATAGGCGATAAGCTTTCCTTCAAAAAGAACATCTCCAATTGAGGTTTGCTCAGTAGAAGCAAAATCAAACGCATCATGGTAGATAAAAGAATAATTGGTTTGGCGGGTGTCACGAGCGTAATAGAGGATATTATTCACGAATGATAGAGCGGTTTCGCTTGTTAATTCCCCATCCGCGATATTAGTTAGATCGATTTGTTTAGCCGGCGCTCCATGAACTTTATCGGCTGGGAGTTCTTCGATTGTGTGCTTTGTTCCTGAATAAACCGACTTATCACCGAAAGAGATATTGGTAATCGTATAACTTTCTAACATTGCTGTAGAAGTCTCATATGCCCCATCGATATCGCTTTTATAGTAACGAAGACTCATTGTAATTGAATCAAGCGTCTTGCTCTTTTTATCAAGCGTTAAATCGTAGCCTCTCGTGTAAGCAACATAAGTAGTATCGCCAGGATAGCTTACTTCCACGGTGTAATGCTCTTTGTCGCCTTCAGTAGCAATGACAATGTCAGGATCAAGATAACCATCGTCTTTCGGGAATGCCTTCTCTAAATTGCTTAAAGTAGAAGCGGTCTCTTTTAGAACACTATCGTAATTAAGATAGTCGCTTAATGTCCTATAGCGATGGCTTGGGTAACAATTCGCATAAGATTGGTTTTCTACGTCCACTAAGAAAATATCGTGAATGTAGTTATCTTTTAAATAGATTTGTTCCTCCGCATTAAATGTGTTTTGCGTAGTGGGGGTTTCTACACCTAGTAAGGCATCAATCGTGACATTGTCTTCTACAAAGTCACCTTGATACAAAGCGAAGTTATGCTTTGCTTTGTAGTTCACCAAAGCTTCTCCACCGGAAATAATGTACTTAGAATTGTAATAGTAGTTATTCGCATAGCTTCTATCAGTGAAGGAAAACCCGTTCACTTCATCCCATGATAACGTTTGGAGAAAAGAAGAAGCTTTCGCTAAGCTTGCTTCTTGATTCCAATCGAAAGTAGAAGAAGATTCACCTGGTTTATTTTCTCCGCATGATAATAGTAATGCGGAAGTGATTAATAATATGGAATAATGCGTTTTTTTCATTGGTTGCTCCTTTTATTTTAAAGCTACGAAGGTAGCTTGCTCAGGTTCTTCTTCATCTTCACTCCACACAAAATTTCCAGTGAATGATTCTCCACTATCGGCGATGGTGAAAGCCGCATTTTGTTGTGGGATATATCCGAAATAATTATCAAAATAATCGGTTAAAGATTCACGACTTCCACCGACAAAAGTGATGCTCGTGAAAATAATCGTTTTGTTTGTGTCATCGATGGAACATTCAAAAGTGAATTGTCCTCCTGCATCGTTATCACCTTCTATAAAGCTAGTTACTCCGCCCGGAACATATCCATTCATTTTGCCACTAGTTTTGGAATCAAAATGTAAGACAACTTGCCACTCTAACGCGGTGACAGAAAAATCATGCTTAATCACTTCATCCGATAAAGAGCCACCACTTACTGGATCAGTGATACTCACTTTGAATGAGGTGGATATATTCCCATAGCTAGCGGTGACGGTATAAGTTCCTGCTTTTGTTGCTTTGAAGGAATAAGTAGGATGATTATTGATTGTCTCGCTTGATTTTGTGAAAGAACAAATAGAGCCTGCTTCAACACCTTCACTATCGGTAAACGTAAACGTTGGATCGGTACCAGTTTGAGCAGAAGTAGTGGGATAAGTCTCAAAATAGAATCCAGTGATAGCCTTATTTGTAACGCCGGTTACGATTGAGCCGCTTGTTAGTGTTTTATTGTCTTGTTTAGCAACAATGCTTGTTGCATCAGGCAGCGTGGTGGAGACGTTTAAAGCAAACTGCTTATTATTTTTCGCCGAATAGAATGTCAAAGTGGCGGAACCTTCTTTTAGGACTTTGAATTTGAGTCCTCCGTCTGAGATAGAAATAGCGGTCTTATCGCTGACATTCGTCAATAGTATCGGGTCGATTTTAGAAGTGGCGATATTGGGAGTTTGGTTCGTTTCTTGGAATGCGTAAGTTTGATTCACGACGAGTTTCTTTGGATCGATAACTGTGTTCCCTAAAGTGAGATCGATTTGGAAAGACTTAAAATAAAGATCATTAACATCAATTGCGTAACGCCCTTCTAACTCCTCTTCGTTTCCAATTTCACCGAATTCTTGCGTGTATTTAATGGTGTAGGTATTGATAGGCGTTGCATTCTCTAGAAGTGTGTTATTCGTAAAATCAAAGCCAGTTTTGTCATAGACTTTATCAACTACGGTGACACTCTTGAGAAGATTATTCTCATCGAAAACGAACGTCCCTTCGTTAAAGAAAACCATGCCGTCACTATAGCTCGTTGGCTTTTCTTCGATTGTGTATCCCTTGACTAAGAATCCGTCTACGGTCGTTTCGTAAGTAGCGGTATTTGCAATTGATCCACCAAAATAATATGGATAGGATTTGCCAGTGAAATAGTCGTAACCACTATTAGAAGGATCAACCATTGCAGAAGCGATATTGCTTAGTCCGAATCTAGTATTGTGTTCTAATAAAGTCCCTTTCTTTATAGCGTCAGCGCGTGTGATTTCTCCGCTTCCCGCTTCTTCAGTCGTGACTATCTTTTTTAGAGGGTCTTTCTCATGTTTATAGGTTGAGTCATTGATTTCAAGCTCATAGTAATTGTTGTCTTGCCCAATTCCTTTGAATGTCGTTAGGTTTGTATTTACTTGCGGATCAGAACCGACCTTCTTTGATTTCTCTTTCAAACCAACCATGTAAGAGTGTTGGCCTTCTTGATAAACGGTGTAATCAATGGTTTCGCCTTCTACTGTTTTAATGCCAGTTTGGTTTCCTTCGCTTTTGAATTCGAAGGTGTATGCATTCACGGATTTATTCTCCTCTAGCTCTGCCGATTTCTTGAGTTTAGCGAAGGCAATGGCTTGATCGGCTTTTCCTTTGCTTAAAAGGCGGAAAACGTATTTTTTAACGGGTAAAGCAGTCCCCTTTGCGGAGAATGTGACATCTAAACGAGTGATTTCTTTTTCTGCTTTTAAGGTGTTGGTTTTACTGTCGAAACTTGCAAAGCCTGGAGTGGAAAAACTAGCCTCAAGAGTAGTGGTGTCTTTTCCAACGAAAGTTGGATTCAAAGTGTAAGAAGAGCCAATAATGAGTTGTTTATAGGTGGTGCCGTTTAGATTAAACTCCTCGATATCGTTTGGGAAAGCGATATCGAAGGATGTGATGTCTTTCGCTTTTACTTCTAGAGTTAGCGTTGCTTTAACCTCGGGGTTAGCGTCACTAGTAACTACGATTGTCGCTTTTCCAGCGCTTTTTGCGGTAACTAGGCCCAACAAGGAGACACTTGCGACGTTTTCATTGGAAGAAGAATAAGAGACAAGCGTATTGGTCGCATTAGAGGGAGTGAGAGTAGGAGTAATTTGATATGTTTCGCCAATCTCAAGCTCTTTTGACGTTTCCTTTAGCGTGATGCCGCTGACTGAAATGTCCTCGTTTTTACTTGGAGTGTCTGATGGAGTGGTGGTTTGACTCGAATTCTCTTCTCCGCACCCAGCAAGAAGAAAGGAACAAGCTAGCAATATAATGGTTTTCTTTTTCATGGTTTATGCCCTCTATTGAATAGTAGATAAATATTGATCAAGGAAGTTTAGCTTTACCCCTCCAAAGTTGGTGTAAGTGAAGTCACTATATGAGGTTTTACTTTGGTAATTAATGAAGACGCGCAAAGTGATTGAGCAATCTTCGTCACGAGTCGCTTCCTCGATGTTGAGTCCAGCGCCGATGACATAATATTGGTATTCGCTTTGGGTATATATATTCGTTAAGTAGCCAATGAGCTCAAGGACTGCACTATTGTCACTATAGAAGTCGTAATAGTCTTTGAGCGTTTCGTTTTCGCCATCGAATTCTTTAAGCACCTCATCTAGCGCGAGGAATCCAGGAGTGATGGTTAAATCGTATAAAGAAGAAGCGGTGACGTTACTGTATCTTTCTCCGATTTTGGTAACGCCATCTTCGTTAGTAAAAGGATAAAAGCCATCAGTGAGAGTAGTTTTATCCTTGATTTGGATAATTCCCTCATCAACGTAGTTGCTATCCGTTTTGTTTTCATAAGCAGGAGTGAAATCTTGATACAAAGCGTTTTCGACAAAATAGTTATTGGAAACTAATACGTCAGAGTCGTCATAGGTCTTTGATTCGAAATTGTGCTTTCCAAATAACGTTCCGATGCGCTTGATTTTCCCGTTGAAAGGGAGAGCCTCTCCTAAATAAGCACCCGCTAGCGGAATAGAAGTCGTTCCGATATCGGTGACTGTATAGCGGACTTTGCCTAAGATTACCCCTTGTGTAGCGAATGTTAGATCGCCATAGAAGCTATTTTTGCTTGTGACATGGATTTCTAAGGCTGTAGGTATGAAAGTATTCAGTTCCTCTTCTGTCACCAAATCGCTTAAAAGGGCAAATTTGTTCCTGGCTTTTCGATCCGTCACATCATATGTATTCGCTCTATTTTTGAAGGTATCGATTGGAAAGTTAGCGTATGAGCAAGAAGAGATGTCTTTGACGATTTTGTGATAATCCTTAATGGTGTCACTTATGGTGTAACTCGGTTTGAACGCTTCATCACGAATGCGATATTTATAGAAACCGTGCTCACTGTTTTTGTAACCGAAGTTGTCACTAGAATAAGGGGATTCGAAGTAACACTCGTCTTTTGTGAATTTCTTTGTGGCGTTATACACTAGCCCCGTAATCGAACTTTCAATCGTTAATGTGTAGTTTTTCTCTTCTCCAATTTTTGTAATTAGATTACGGATTGAAGGAATTGTTTCACTAGAGATTGAGCTTCCTCCTCCGTTTTGACAAGAAGCCAACGCTAGAAATGGCAATAAGAACACCATAGAGGTCCATCGTTTCTTCATTTTCGCTCCTTTCTTTTTCTTGACAATCAAAATCATCTTAAAGAAAGGGAGGATATTGTCAATTTTTATTTCCTGAAATCACTAAATAATGTTGCTATCAAAAAAAGAATTACCTTATTTTATCTCTTGATTATCTCCGCAAATTCCTTTTTAAGATGAGCTTTTGAAAAATGAATAAAAAGGTGCCACTTTAAAATGCGATGGCATTTCGATAAAGAATGATTTCATTAAAAAGGCCTCACCAGAAGTGGGGCCTAAATAGTTATAATTACGCATTTTTTTGCGCTTTGCTGCATCCAAGATAGATATTATCGGAAGTATCATAAGTGTTGGTGCCACTTGCTTTTTCACCAAAGCGGATACGTACCGTATAGACGAATTCGACTTCTTTTTCATCACCATTAGCGTCCGTTACTTTTTCTTTGGTCTCGTAATCTTTTACAAGATAGTTGTATTCGCCGATAGTTTGATTCGAGTAGCCATTTTCGCTTAATAGCGATTTGTAGTCCGCTAGATAAGCATCATCCATTTGTTTGTTATAGATGCAGATATCCCCCGAGCCATCATAATTCGGCGTTGTCTCCCAAGAATAGGAAACGCCAAATTGTGGTAAATAAGGAATTAAATCAGTCACAGTCTCCCCAAACGTTTTCACCATGATTGCTTTCACTTTTGATTCTTCGGACCATTTGGTAGGCAAATTCGTGCTTAAATTGTTGAACGAATCTTCGTTTACGACTTTGCTAGGGAAAGCGAGCTTAGTAGCGTCGTCATATTCGAACTTGAGCTCTTCTTTTCCCGTCATGACCCCACCATAGACGTATTTGTAATTGATCTTGGAAAGGCGACCACTCTCATCCAAGGTGATCACAAGGGATTTGTCGACAAGATAATCAAGCTTTACGCTCCCCATGATGTTAGAGGAGATGTGTTTGACGTTATCTCTTAAAACGAAGGTATTCTCTGCGCTTCCTTTTTGGAATACTTTGGAATCGAAATTGAACCCAAAATGCGCTTCTAAAGTGTCGGTAGTATCGATTTTGTTTACTATTGGGTACGCTGTCCCTGGCTTTTGAACCCCTTGGACATTAGCTTCGCGCGTGATTTTAAAAGGAATAATGCCGCCTTCGACTTGCTTATAGCCTTGTCGCGTATATTCTTTGGAATCTTTCGAGAATAGTCTTCGATTGGCCCAGTCTTGGATGAAGTAGGAGCCTTTTTTGTAGTAGTAGTTTGTTTTCGGCAATTCGTTCGATGGCTCGCCCTCTTGCCCCTCTTTGGTGCTTAATCCGTATCCGTTAGCGGTCCAGCTAACTTCTTTTAAATGACTAATTGCCTGATTGAGTTTTGCGTTTTCTGCATCTTCCGACTCATAGCTAGTAGGAATTGTAATAGAGGCATCTTTGATGATGGATGAGGTTGCAAGGAGCATAAGTTCCGTTTCGTTGCCGTTTGCGTCAGCGTAATAAGCATCGATATAGGAACGGAACGTTAAGGTATTGCCGTTTATCTCTAGCGTCATGGATGTGACGTCTCGCATGATGATGTCAGTTAAAACGGTTAAGCCAGCAAGGGATTCGAATAAGCGGTCGGTATTGAAACCGAAATAAGTGAATTTGTTATTCTCGCCTAAGAAGGAATCGGCATCGATTTCATCTTGGAATGAGAAAATCCCATTCCCCCAAGTGAAGTCTTTCTTTTCGAATTCTTGCGTTGCCACTTTGTTTTGCCCATCGATGTAGTGATCAATAGCAGGGGTTAAGCCATCTTCCGTTTCCTCGCCTTTTGTCAAGATGTAAGTGTAGGTTTCTTCGTTGGTTTTATCTTCCAAAGAATAGGCGATCTTATCGTCTTTGCGGTCACTTCCGATTGCGGAAGTGATTCCGGTTTTCCCATAGGAAGTCCAAGTAGAGGAAGAACTCGTGCGATATTTGATTTCGGTATCGAAGCCGATAGTGGGGGCTACCAATAAGTCTTTTGTGCTTTGTTCAAGGTGAAGGGTCGGTAACTTGTAGGTAGCGACGAAATTAGCGAGTTTCTCGTCGGAAGTCTCGTTTAATTTTCCGAACTTTCCCGTGAGAAAAGCGCTTAGATTAGAGCTGTCTTCGTCTGGTTGGTTATAAAGAGTAAAAGAAAGACTGCCATCTTCTTCGACTAGGAATGTGACATCGTATATTCTTGTTTCTGAATCGCCATACGTATAGCCCATTAAAGAGCACATGATGCTTAAAACTTCTTCGTCGTCTGAATGAACGGCCCCGTTTTTGTAATAGAAAGACGCTTTCGTTAGACCAAGGCCGTTATTGAAATCCTTATTGCCTTTTTTGAACAATTTAAGCGGGTTCATGTCGGTGCAGCTATTCACCCCGACTAATTTATCATTTTCGTCATAATAAGTGGTGGCTTTGCCTAGTTCGATATTTCCTTTGCTATCATAACTAAAGGAATAGACGAGCTTATCGCCATAATCCTTGTTGAAGCTATCTAATAGAAGATAGCCGCTTTTGCTCCAGCCGAAAGAGACATAGTCCGAAGTATAAATATCAACGAGATTGACGTCTTTTTCGTTCGCATCTTTTTCGGTGTAATAAACGCTCATAGAAGAAGCTTCAACAGTCTTGTTTAGCTTATCGACAACATTAGCGATAAGTGCCTCTTTATCCACTGGCGTTGGGGTGACTGAGCTATCGGAAGATGATGGCTCGCTTGCCACAGGATCGCTAGATTTATCTGTGTTTTCTCCGCAAGCGGCAAGTAAACTCGCTACGCATAGTAACAATAATGTTCGTTTCTTTTTCATGTTTTTCTCCTAAGTTTATCGTTATGAAGGTGATTAACTTGCTCTAGATAGTGTCATCGACGTTGTAGTAGAAGTTATTTTAATTTGTTTTCCATCGTTAGAAATGATGTTTGGTTCAAGGCGCTTTCCATTGCCCTCGTTTAATACGTTGGTTGTGCTCTTTTGGATGGTGGACTTCACATTAGAGAAAACAAGAACGTATTCATTGGAAAGGAGTTCTACATCGTAATCGAACGAGTATTGGTTCCCGCCATCTATAGTTGCCGTGCCACTAGTTTTATCCGCGAATGTTAATGTGTTGAGCGAGTTTTTGTAAGTCGCTCCGACTAGCATTGCCTTAATCGCTTCTAATCCGTCTAGCTTCGCTTTGATAACGACTTCGATACTATCGGTAATGAGAGGGTTAGAAGTCGCCTTTACGATTACTTTTACTTTTCCCGCTTTTAAGCCTTTGAGAGTGAATTTAGAACTCTCTGGAAGGAGGGTTAACGTTGCGTATTGGCTCATGCCTTCGTTTTCGAAAGCGGCTTCAAAGCTTCTATCGGCGGCATCGATCGGGGTTACACTTACTTTATATTCCGCGGTTTGATCGATTTCGATTTCCTTAAGCGAAGTGACACCGATTTCGATCTTTTGGGCTGGGACATCGATTACTTTTATTTTGATGGAGGAAGTTTTTAGATAGGAATTTATAATCGTGACGGTCGCTTCGCCTTTTGAAATGGCCGTTAGATAAGTGATATTCCCTTTCGTGTTATAGCCGATAACGCTTGAATTAGAGATGCTTTCTACCGAATAAGTATCCGCTAAATGCAAAGCGGGGCTGACGTTAGTGACTTCAACCGGGACTTCGTCTCCGATATAAAGGAGAGCTTCGCCTTCTCCTTTATTTCTCCAGCTTTTGGTATCAATATCGAAAGTTTGTACCAAATAGTTAGAGCGATTGAGCGTTTCGTTATCTTCTTCTTTACGTTCCCCATAAGAAATCGTAAAAGCGAACTTGTCTGGTTTCGTTGCTTTGGCCCCATCCTTTTTCTTGTTATTTGTAAAGTCATAATCGACTGAAGAAAATGGTTCAATAGAATAACTGCCCTTTGTTAATTGCCCATTTTGATTTATCGAGAAAGAGAGGCTATTTTCGTAATAGCGTTTGTCATAAGAAACGGAAGCGTCAACATAGTTTGTGGTTAGCGCGTATGTGGTTTCGCTATTTTCGCTATTTGAAACGAATTTGAGATTTTCTTTTGCATCCTCTAAACCAAAGAAATAAGAGTCAGATATCACTGTCGATAAAAGCGAAGATAGTCCGAACACCGCATTGTTTTTGTAAACGTAGGAGAATAGCTTTGTGTAGTTATCGACTTGTTCTTGGCTTAAGTCTTCATCTAGGACTCCAATGGTTGTTTCTTCCACGCTATCGGGCTTTAAACTCAAAGCGGTTAAAGATTTGCCTACCATGTAATAACGAACTTTCGTATTCGCGTCATAGTTGATTTGCAGTGAATCTTTATAGACATTGAATTCGATAGAGGAGTTAATCGTCCCATCCATCGCTTCTTCTTTTTCGTGGTCTAGCCCTTCTAGTAGAATAGACTTTAGTTTGCTTAAGAGAGCATCCTTTGTCATGATGACTTGGAAATCGATGGAATCGCTTTTGTCGGTTCCCTCAAGCTTTATGGCAATGGTGGCGTTTCCTTCTTCTTTGGCGGTGAGTAATCCCTCGCTAGAAACAGCTAAAACATTTTCGTTAGAACTAGTAAAAGAAACGGTTTTCGTTTCCGCTTCCGCTGGCTCGATTTCCCAAGTAAGCTTTAGTGTCTCACCGACTTTTAATTCTTTCTTATCCGCGATTAATTTGATTCCAGTGGCTTCAATTACTGAGGACGTCACGTCTCCCGAATCTCCACCTTTTGGATCAACATCATTATCGCATGAAGCAAGTAGCAACGCTGAAGATAGGACTGCCATTACGAGGCGACACCTGCGCATTATTTCGTCCCTCCTTTAAACTAATTTTTCATTAATTCTATTTAATGATTTTTCTACTATAATAACGACGTTTTGATTGTCAATTTTTATTTGCGATATGCACTTTTATATTTTACGTTTTGACAGCAATTTTCGACTTAGTTTGCTTAAAACCATTGCGATATTTGTTGCTATTGTCGCAAACTTCTTCTTCATAATTTATCAAAAATATTAAATAAAAAGTCAAAAAAATAAATTAATGATTGACAATGATTATCCCTTTTTTATAGTAGCCCATATCGAGGGGTTTTAGTCTCAAAGAAAGGGGATAATATGAAAAAACACAGTATCGTACTCGTTGCGTTGGCGTCATTATTGACTTTAGCATCATGCAACGAAGAAGCACCTGGCTCTAATTCAACGGATAGCGGCGTATCCACGGGAGAGGTATCGTCCTCGGGGGACACCAGTTCTAGCGAGATAGAAGCGACGTATAACATTGCGGTCAATAATCCAACCGGCGCGACGATCACTACAAACGTCAACGAGGCAAAAGCAGGGGGCACGGTTACTTTCACGATCGCGATCGCCGATACTTATCACAAAGCTTTAGGCGAAGTGAAAGTCACAAAAGGGAACGAAGACATTGCCTATGAATTAAATGATGGAACGTATTCGTTCACGATGCCAAAAGGGGATGTTGCTATCCAAGCGACTTTAATTGATGTGAATCATAGTTTTGGGATTACTGTCAATAAGGATAGCCACATCACTAACGCGACTTTTAAAATCGATGGTGTAATACTGCAAGATGGCGAAAAAATCTTAGCGGGCAAGAAAGTCGAAATGATCGTGTCTATGGAAGAGAACTATTTCTTGGATGGAGAACCTACTACTTCCGTAAGCGGATTAACTTTCGAAAAAAGCGGCGATACCTATTCTTTCACGATGCCAGAAGAGGATGTGACGATTACTTTAAAGAGCAAATACGTTGCTCCAAGTCATAGCATTTCTGCAAATCCAGTGGAAGGCGCGACCGTCAATTTAAATCAAACAACCGCAAAAGCGGGAGAAACTGCGACCTTCACCATTGCAATTACCGATCAGGAAAAAGAGCTTGGTGAAGTAAAAGTTTTATTCGGAACAACGGAAATTAAATACGCTCTTAATGATGGCGTCTATACATTTACCATGCCGGAAGGCGACGTCACTATTAACGTAACTCTTAAAAACGTTATTCACACTTACTCTTTGTCTTATACGAAGGACGAGCATATCACCGCTGTAACTTTCGAGGTCGATGGTACTACTCTAGGCGAAAATCCACAAATTGAAGCAGGGAAAACCGTCACTATGACTTTAACGTTATTAGACGGCTATGAGCTCGATGGCGTTCCAACTCTTAGTGTCGCTGGTACCACTTTGTCCACCATTACCGAAGGAACAAGCTATTCTTTCACGATGCCCGCTGAGAACCTTACGGTGACGTTAAATAGCAAAGCGAAAGCCCCGGTTTCTACAGAATATAAAATCACTACCTTTGAGTATTGCTCATTTGTCACTAAGGCTACGATAAATGGTGTAGATTCTACTTCCTTTGATTTCAACCAAAATATCGAGGCTGGAACTGAAGTTGAAATCGTTGCGAACGTTTCCTCCACTAACCTTAAAAATTATGATTATTGCATTGTTATCAACGGCGAAATGCAAAGTGCAAAAATGAAGGAAAGTACTTCTTCTTGCTCGGACTTCTTTATAATGCCGAATGATAACGTAGTCGCTTACATTGTTCCGGTTAATTCAACAGCCTCGACTAATTCCTATAAATTAACCTTTGAAAATTCTCAAGATTACACGATTTATGGTGTCGTCTCAGGCAAGAAGTATTCTAAAAGCAAACCAATCGTATTGTTTATTATGCCAAAAGAAGGCTATGCAATTGATAAAGTGTATTACACGAATACCAATTGTCCTTCATACGAGGCCGGTGGTAAAAATAATTTTGACTCAAAGGGACATAATACGTATTCAAAGCTTATATCCACAACGGAAGCAACTGTCCTCCATGTAGAAACAAAAGCCGCCACGACAGTCTTTAGCAATGTTACATTCGCTGATCAAGACAAAATTCAAGTGACGGGTCAGACTCAAAATCTTGCCGCTGGCAACAAAGTAACATTGCTCGTTAAAGGACAAGCTCCTTATTACGTCAAAGGAATCAAATCCATAAAAGGAAGCGATGGAACCGATTATACAGCCAATGGTACTTTTGACATTTACGATGGCAGTCTCGTTATTGATTCTTTACCCGATCAAGACATCGTTGTGACCCTTGATATTGATGAAGGTATACCTGTAGAAGTGGAAAAAGGCGATTATATCGAATCTTACACGGTTACAAATATTACTAGTGATAATAAAGAAGTTCCACAAGACGCTGCATCTCCTTTAGCCTATAAGGGTGCAACGCTTAAAATCGTTCCTACTTTAAGTAGCGGCGTCACAACGAGCAAATCCGATATTACCGCATATTGCAATGGCGAAAAGATGGTTTATTCCAGTGGCGGCTTTACATTCGCTATACCGGAAAGCCCGGCTGTGGAGAAATACACCATTACCTTCTTAGTTCCTACAAAACACATGATTGGTTTTGACGCTGAAGCGAAAGAGTATTCGCTTACCTCCCTTAGTGCCTCTAGCGCTTTTGCGGGTGAAGATATCAGTTTCTATCTTAAGGCGAATGTTGGATATAGGATCGGCGCGGTGAGTCTAAGTAACGGCGGAGAAGTCACGAAAGGCGATGACGGCAAATACCATTTCTCAATGCCTGATGAAAACGTGAGCGTGGTGGTAAAAACGATAGAAGTAACCACTTATACGATTACGCTCGAAAAAGACGAAGGCGTTGCATCGTTATTGTTTACTGACGAAAGTGGCAACACCGTTCTTCCTCCTGAGAATGGCAAAATCGTTGTAAACGAAGGGACAAAGCTTACTTTAAAGGTCACGACGAATAATGGTTATGATCTTACGAAAGTTCTTTTCGGTGAAACCGATATTACTTCCAATATGGAATTTACGGTCACTATGAACCAAACGTTAAAAGTAACGACTACAGAGGTAGCGAAAGCAAAGGTTAATGTCACGATTGCTGGTCCTAGCGAAAGCGAGGTAGAGGTGCGTATTTGTGACAACGATATTGTTAGGAGCGATGGCACTTGTTATATCGGCCACGAGGTGAATGTAAAATTCTCTCTTAAAGCATCGATCAGCAAAAATTACAAAACCATTGCCAAAAACCAATTCAAGGTCACGAGTGGAAATACTGATATTACGTTTACTTATGATGCGACATATGGTGTTAGATTCACGATGCCAGAAGGAGAAGTAACGATTGTCTTTACTCCAGTTCTGAATGAAACAACCACATCAACGAATTAATAAAGATGGGACGATGATATGGACCTAGCGAAGGAGCTAGGCCCTTTTTTCGTAAAAGGAGATACTAAAGAAAAGCCAAGGTAACGCTAAAGAATATCAAGAGTTTTTATTTTCCTAATAGTTTTATAAGAATCGGTTTTCTTTTGAATGCAAAGAGTTCGGCTTGCCCCGTTACAAAAAGAAAAAGCAAGGAGCGATTTCCTTGCTTTAACTTTTGCCAATTAGGCTAAAGTGATTTTAAGCGTAACTTTAGCGCCAGTATCGGTGGTTTCGATCTTCCCGACCCTCATCTTGAAGTTGCAGGTGATCGATTCGTCGATTGTGTACTTCTGATTCTCGCCGTTCCCGCTTTTTACGACTTTGGACTTGTTCCAAAGATTGGATTGGCTTGGCATGAATTCTTTGGCGAGCGCATTATTTTCTCCGGTCAAAGTGAAGGTATGGTTTGTGGTGAATAAGGCATCGTTTTTGGCGTTATAAGAGGTACTATTCATCCAGCTATTCCCACTTGTCCAGCCGCTTGACATCATCATTGATACTTCGCTGAAACTTCTTTTAATGACACTATTGCCGTTTTTGATTGGATAGAAGTCGCCATCGATTGTTAATCCTTGACGCCCTAGATAGCTATTACCAATACGTAGATCCTTTGCGTTTTGGCCAACATCATCGGCAGTGAGAAATTCTCTAGTGAGGCGGTCAGCGCTAGGGCCAGCAGAACCTTGGGCTCTCGCGTCAACGTGGAGCACGCGAACCCCAGGAGCGGTGAAGCCAGTTGCACCTTCATAGCCATTTAGGTAATCGCTTTTGGCTAATCCATATGGCCCGACGAGCTCGACCATGAAATATTCGTCAAAGGCTGTCATGTTGTAATTTGGAGACGCTAAGACTAAGCAATCGCCAGTTGTGGTTGCGTCACGAAGCGTGATTTCAGCGGTTTTGTCGCCGATAAGGTCTTCTTCTTTAATCACCCATGGATTCACCCAGCCATATTGGAATTTGCTGAAGCTATTGTGGTCGCCGAGGTTTTGGTCCATATAGTCAACACTTGCCATCGGTTTCCAAGTCTTATTGTAGTCATAATAGTCATCGAGCCCAAGCGTATGACCAGTTTCATGAATGAAGGTGTGGGGGTCGCAGCTAGATTTCATGAAGTTTGTGCTTGCCCAGCCTAATGTTTGTACGGTCGGAGCTGCCTTGTTTGGTTTATTTCCTGTATAAGTGACATAGGCCCACCAAAACATATTGTCACTAGAAGTATTGTTATCATAAGGATAAGCGTAAACATTCCACATGAGATCGATAAAGCCATCGTTATCGCTATCAAAATAGGTGATAGGTTCAGCGTCCGCTCCTAGTGAGCCATGGTTTGCTTTATCATATTCTTTGATGTACCAATCACGAACCAAATTGCTCGCATAGACTCCGCCATTACCGCCACTTTTTTCTCTAAATTCTTTTGCGGTCATCCCTAAATCTACCCAACTAGGAAGCAAAACCGCATCGAAAGCCCCTTTCCCATAGGAAGATTCTTCATAGAATTCGCTGACGCTTGTGAAACCTTTGCCCGCCATTTCTTCTTTTGTCCCGTTGAAGGCAAGCCGAATATTCTCGTAAAGAGCGTCATCCGCATTGATGGTATCTTTGTCATCGGTAGGATCTTTCGTGAACTTGATTGGGGCAACGAGCAGCTTTTGTTTTTTTCCATTTGTTGGATGGCTTTCGACGTGAGGGGTTCCGGCATTGGTATAAAGGGTGTTGCGGTTAAGCTGTTTCTCAGCGCCATTTTTGTCTTTATAGGTCGTGACGCCTTTTGCTAAATCGTCGTTTGTGATTATGTTTTCGTTAGGAGTAGTTCCATTGCATGAAGCAAGAAACGACATCATTAGAACGCTAGAAACTAATAATAATTTTTTCTTTTTCATAAATATTTCCTTTCTTTGCTATTTATTGATTTCGTAGAGGATAAGCAAGATTATCGCTACGATTAGAAAGAGAATCGCTACAAGCAAGATAGAATGGATCGGTTTCCTTTCTTTGCTCGCCTTTTTGAGTTTGTAGTCGTAATAGGTTGCGGGGAATCCGTGCTTTTTATAAGAGGGACGGAAGGCAACGTTTAGGACAAGAAGCACGGCGTAAGTAAGGGCGTCAAATGCCCCGAGTGTCGCGAAGTAATTGAGGAGATAAAGAAGTAGTAGCAATAATCCAGATATTCCGAAGGCATCAAGCGCAATCGCATAAGGATTGATGTGATAGCCACTTCCTTTTTGGGCGTAGTATTCGGTAAGAACGATAATTGTCCCAACAATTAGCCCTACAAAGAAACTGATGACAAATTCAATCCAGAATATTTTCGAGAAGAAAGGGCTCTTTGTTTCTTGACTAAGCTCTTTCTTTTCCTCTTTCATTTTTTCTCCTTGAGTTCTTTTAAGTAGCGCTCCGCCTCTATGTCATTGCATCTAACGTAGTGCCCTGGCACGATTTCTCGGAACGTCGGACCTTGCTTAGAATAGTCGTGGTCTTTGGCTGGATTATAGACGATCCTAGTGCGCGAGGCTTCCGTGACTGGGTCAGGGCAAGGGACGGCACTAAGAAGACTACGGGTGTAGGGATGGAGCGGATGGAGGAAGAGTTCATCGCTAGTAGCGACTTCTACGAGATTCCCGAAATACATTACGGCGATTCTATCGCAGAAGTATTTGACGACGCTTAAGTTATGGGCGATGAAGATAATCGTTAAGCCTAAGGTGTTTCTTAATTCGTTAAGAAGGTTAATGACTTGCGCTTGAACCGATACATCAAGCGCGCTCACTGGTTCATCGGCAACGATTAGCTCAGGGTTCATGATGACCGCTCTAGCGATACCAATGCGTTGGCGCTGACCCCCTGAGAATTCGTGAGGGTAGCGGTTAGCGTGCTCTGGGACGAGTCCAACTAGCTTTAGGACGCGAGCGACTTCTTCATTGATAAATTGCTTATCGTGACAACCTTGGATGATTAACCCTTCGGCGATGATATTACGCACCGTCATACGGGGGTTAAGCGAAGCGATAGGATCTTGGAAAATCATTTGGACTTTGTTCGCAAGATTCGCGTGCTTCGCTTTTCGCTTTTCCTCCTTGTATTTGCTGAGCGTCTCTTTTTCGGAATCGGAGAGTTCTTCCTCCTTTTTATCTTTAATGGAAAGGAGGAAATCTTTGTATTTCTCTTCGACTTCTTTTAAGGCGGCTAAAGCAATGTTTTTGTTGTAATTGCGGTTATCGCGTTTCGCCTCTTTGATTTTTTCGACTTGCTCGTCGCAAATCTTTTTCGCTTCCGCGATTTTCTCTTTGATTTGCTCTTCTAGAATTGCGTTTTTCTTGTCGTAATCGTCTAGAAGGGCTTTTTTCTCTTGATAGAATTCGACCGTTTCGTCTTCGAGTTCGTGACGGATGCCCTTTAAGTCTTTTTTCTCCCACTTGGATTCATAGGAGGAAAGAAGAGCTTTGAGGTTTTCTTTTTCTTCAAAGCGGAGGGCTTTTACCGCGTCTTTGGTGCGGATATTCGTCCACTTGATTTCTTTTTCGTTCCAACGGGTACCGGCACTGATACGGATGCCATCTAGCCATACATCGCCGCTAGTGATGTCGTAGAGTTTCATGATGGAGCGACCTGTTGTGGTCTTCCCGCACCCTGATTCTCCCACAAGTCCGAAGACTTCGCCTTTATAGACTTTAAAGGAAACGTCGTGAACGGCTTTTAAATATTTTGAGCCCCCGATTGGTCCGCCAGAAAAACGGAAGTATTGCTTTAGATGCGAGACCTCAAGTAGAGGCTTAGCATTTTCGTAATCGAAGCTTTTGTGGAGCGCTTTGGCATCTTTATTTTCCATGCTTTACCTCCTTCTTTGATTCTTTTTTGGCTTTTGTCGTCTTAACGCTTTTTGCCGCTTTTGCAACTGGCCTCTCCTCTTTTTCCGCTGGAGCGGGTTTTGCTTTGATATCGTTAAGAATCGAGTTCTTGTAATTATCAGGGAGCGGAGTTGCTTCAGGATGTTTCATTAAGGCGTCTTTGATACGCGCGATAACGACATCCGGAGCGTGAAGGTCTCTAGCGTTTGGATGCAAATTCCAAGTCGCCGCGAAATGGGTTTTCGACACTTCGAAGAATGGGGGTTGCTCTAATTCGTCTATCTTTAAAGCGTGCTCATTTCTAGCCGCGAAGGCATCTCCTTTTGGAGGGAGAAGCATATTGGGGGGAGTGCCAGGAATCGCATTGAGCTCTTCTTTGGTATTTAAGTCTGGCATTGATCCGAGTAACGCCCAAGTGTAAGGATGACGAGGATCATAGAAGATTTCCTTTGCGGTGCCATATTCCACGATTTTACCCGCATACATCACGGCGATATCGTCCGCCATATTGGCAACGACGCCTAAGTCGTGAGTAATGAAGACGATGGACAAATTGCGTTCTGCTTTGAGTTTATTGATGAGCTCAAGGATTTGCGCTTGAATCGTGACGTCTAGCGCAGTAGTAGGCTCATCGCAAATGAGAACTTCTGGCGAAGAACATAGGGCAATTGCGATAACGATACGCTGCCTCATACCACCCGATAATTCGAATGGGTATTGCTTGTAGCGGCGTTCAGGTTCGTCAATTCCGACTTCTCCTAACATCTTGATGGCTTTTTCTTTCGCATCATGTTTGCTTAATTTTGAAGCGCGGATTTTCAAAGCCTCTTCGTAAACGCTTAGAGCCTCTTTTGCGTAGGATTTAACGTAATCATCGTCCAATTTGAGGAGATTCTCTAAATGAGCGACAAGCTCTTCGAGATCCTTTTTGTAGGAAGCGATTTGATTTTCTACGCTTAAGATGATTTCAGGGAGCTTCGCTCTTTCGCTAGGCGGGAGAGAATAGAAGTCATTTACGTGATATTTTTCCATGGCTTTGGTTTGCTTAGCCATGTTCTTTTTGCTATCGCGATAAGTATCTAGGTGGTTCTTGTTGACAGTCGGGAAGACTTCGACGATGTTATCACTTGCGTTAGCCATATGGAGGACGCAGCGTTTCGTCTCTTTTGCTAAGGCTTTGAGCGAAAGATAGATTGCCTCGATGGAGACGTTTTCTTTTCCGAATTCTTCCGTGAGGATTCTCTTTAATTTCGGTAAGACTAATTCGATTGCTTTTGCGCGCTCTTTACTATCAAGCTCGGCAGCTTTCTCGAATAGAGGGAGGTAATCATTGATGTTATATTCCTTCTTTTCTGTAATGGGCTTCTCTTTCTTAGCAGAGAATAAAGATAGGCATTTGCCGCGCGCTTTTTCCAAAACGGAAAGATATTTTGTGGAACGAGTAGGATAGGCTTCATCGCTTTTTTGGCGTAATTCCCTTCCTATTAGCTTATCTGCAAGAATTAACGCGTGATTAAACCTAGCAAGGTCTTTTTTGGCCTCTTTGACATCGGCTTTATGCTTTAATTCGATTGCTTCGGTAAGCTGTTTTCCCACAATCATGATTGGGTTAAGGCTAGAAAGAGGATCTTGGAAGATCATTGAAATCTTAACGCCTCTGATTTTATGGAAATGCTCTTCATCGATTTTGAGCAAATCTTGCCCATCATAAAGGATTTGGCCGCCTTCGATGATTTTGTTGTTCGCCAAGATGCCTAGAATCGCTTTGGAGGTGACGCTTTTCCCAGAGCCAGATTCCCCAACGATCGCTAGCGTCCTTCCTTTGTATAAATCAAAGGAAATGCCGCGTACGGCCTTTACGGTGCCTCCGTTGGTGCGGAAGGAGATACGAAGGTCTTTCACTTCGAGAATTTTATTATTTTCTATGCTCATTATTCATCCGCTCCTTTCAAAGACGTATTGAAGGCATCACGCAAGCCGTTTCCAAATAGATTAAAGCAAATCATAAGTAAGGAAATGATGATGCAGGGGAAAAGAAGCACGTGCGGATAGGTCTTTAAACCCGCGCTTTGCCCTTCGTTAAGAAGAGTGCCGATTGAGGATAAGCCGCTTGTCGAGAAATTGATAATGCCTAAGTAGGATAAGCTAGATTCGCTAAAGATAACGCTTGGAATCATTAAAACGCTAGAAGTGACAAGCGTTCCAATCGCGTTAGGCAAAATATGTCTGAAGATTAATCGCGAGTCCTTTGCGCCGAGCGTTCTACTCGCTAAAACGTATTCTTGGCCCTTGAAGCGATAGAATTGCATACGGGTCGTAGAAGCTACCCCAGTCCAGCCAGAATAGACGAAGGCGATAAGGAAAGATAGAACGATAATCCCTGCTTCGCCTAAAGCGTTTTTGAGTTCCAAATTGTTTACAAACTGGATGGAACATATCGTCAAGATGATGATCGAGGGGATATTTGCGATGATATCGGTGATGCGTTCCATCACTAAATCCACCGTCCCGCCATAATATCCAGAAATTGCGCCCCAGATTAAGCCGATAATGAAATTGATCGCACTAATGACGATACCTAGTAGCAAGGAGAATCTAGTGCCTTCCGCTAAACGGAGGAAGATATCTTTCCCTTGGTCATTTGCACCGAAGAAATAGTATGGCTTGAAGCCGTTTTTATAGGTGAAATAATCAAAATAATCGACACGAATCGTATATTCGCCGTTTTCGATTTTGCCGTAAACGTAATTGCCATCAGCGTCTTTTTGATAGATTTCTTTAAACGTTCTATCGTGGCCTTTGCCTTCTGTGACTGGGACGATATTGTTTTGGTTCCAGGTGTATGGTTTTTCTTTTCCGCTGCGCTTTGCCTTGACTTCGTAATAGCAGTTCGGGTTTTGGTTATAGTACATCTGCACTTGGTCGATGATGTTATTGATGATGTTTTCGCTAGCGCCATCGTTTTGTAGTTCCTCTTTATAGCGAGCGATATAAGTTTCGCTATCGACAAGAGGATGGAGGATTTTGCTTCCCTCCGATTGTTCTTTGTCGTAAGCGACGAGATTATTGTACACTTCAGGTGTGACTTTCACGATTTTGCAGCCGACGGCATAAGAATCGATTCTCACGTTATAAGTCGTGGTTTTGATTGCTCCGACTTGCGTCACGGTCGTCGATTCTAATTTCACGAATGGCTTATGGTTAGAGTCATCGTTCTTCTTAATGAGATAATCGACCTCGCTATAGGATTTCACTTCCGTCCCATCCCAGAAACCGCTGCCTTTGAACATCGGGTTATAGGGGAGAGCGTACTTAAAGTTCGTATCCTCGTAGCCATCGGGGAAATCTTTCGTAGAGACATGCGCTTTTGGTGAAGCTAATGGGACAATAATCGCAAATAAAGCGATTAGCAAAATAATGATCGCAGCAACGATAGACGCTTTGTTTTTGGCAAAGCGGTTGAAGCAGTCATGAAGGTATGAAACTGGCTTCGTTTCGAATGCTTGATCATGAAGACTTGAATGGTCAGGAAGCTCTTGAAATAGAGATTGATCCAACTTGGAAGCGTCCATAATGGATTCATTTGTCGTTTTCATTTCATTCTGTTCCATTATTTTTTACCTCCCATACGAATGCGCGGATCAACTAAGCCATACGAAACGTCTACGACTAGGCTACCGACAAGCCCAATCAAGATGTAGAACATCGAAACGAATTGGAAAACGTCGTAGTCGCGTTTTTGGATGGACTCAAGATATAAGCCACCCACTCCAGGGACGCTGAAGATGTTTTCGATGATCATTGAGCCGCTAAGAATGCCGATGATGGTTCCCAAAATCATCGGGAAGATTGGGACAAGGCTATTGCGGAAAGCGTGACGAACGGTCGCTTGTGTCTTCGTTAAGCCTTTCGTTCTAGCAAGTAGCATAAAATCACTTGTGAGGACTTCCGTTAGCTCAGCACGAGTATAACGGGCAAATCCCGCTATGGATCCGAATGACATCGCTAGAATCGGAAGAATCATTGATTTGAACACTTCTGGATTACTCCATCCTCCTGGGTAAAGGCTATAGTCATAGACCATCGGAGGAAGGATTTTCCAAACGTAGCCAAAATAGTTTTGAAGCAAGAACGCAAATACGAAAGAGGGGATGGAAATGAAAAGCATAACCACAATATTTAAGACGTGGTCATCCCATTTGTTTTTGCGTAATGCCATATAGATGCCTAAAGCAATTCCAAGAGGAACGCTGATGATGATGCTATAGAGATTAATCAAAATGGTCGGCGTCATGCGCTTAAACAAAACTTCAGGAGGGGTAGAGAGCCATTCGACCTTGTAGCTATAGCCCCATTTCGATTGATTGTTCGGATTGAAAAATGCCACAATCCAATTTCCAAGCTGCTCGAATACGGGGATTGTCTCGTATTGCCCATTTGGGAGTTTCCTCATTCGCCCTTGATTTACTAGACTCATATAGAAAACTTCCGGGTCTTTTAGACCGCTATCATTAGTGATTGGAAGTAATCGAATCATGATAAAGCAAAGGAAAAAGATTACTAGGAACGTGAAAATCATGAGGATCACACGTTGAAGGATATAGAGAAGTGTTTGTTTTGTTTGCCTCATTTTGCTTTTCCCTTCTTACAAATATTTGGATAGACGCCTTTTAGCGCCTATCCAAATGAGTATCGGATGAAGTGATTAATCTTCGTTTCCGTATGAGATGTAAATGTTAGAAAGATCTTGGTTTTGGCTATTCACGAAATTCCTCCATTCACCGTTATTGTAGTTGAACTTCATGAAGCGGATTCCGCCATAGCCGACGAGGTTGATATAGGATTCCGTCGCGTTTTCGATCTTTAAGCCCGTTAGGCTAGAAGTGCCGCGTGCGACAATCGGGATGGCCTCGAAGCGGTTGATGACGCCAGCTTCGGTACCGGCGAGGATGGTGAGCTTCTTCTTGTGAGCCGCCTCCCAGGCTGGGCGAGTCGCGTCGGTGAGCTCGTCGTAGTCGCCCTCGGTCATGTTGTTCATCTCCTGGTACCAGGCGTCGTAGCTCTTCGTCTCGCCAGCGCCCTTTTCCCCGTCGCCGTTCAGGTCGATCCAGAGGTTCTCGTTGTCTTGCTTCCCCTTGAAGCCGTACTCGCAGGTGCTCGTGAAGCTCTTGTCGAGATAGACCTGCATCAATCCATAAGGGTTGATGGCGGCCCCGCCCCAAATCGAGAAGATCATGTCGTAGTTGCCTTGCTTGGCGCTATTGTAGTAGTCCTCGTCCTTCTGGGTGTGGAGGTTGAGCGTGATGGCGTCTTTCTCGCCCTTGAGCAAGCCGTCCTCCTCCTGGAGCTTACCGACCGCGAGGTTTATCGCGTCGCTCCACGCTTTGTTGATAAAGGCGTACATCGCCTTCGTCGTCTCGGTCGTGTCGTCGTAGACGCGGAACTCGATGTCGATGCTGTTGCCGGGGACAAGGTGCCCATCGGAGGTGCTATTCAGCTCGTCCTTGATGCCTTTGGCGATGTACTGGACCGCGAGGCTTTTGTTGTAGCCGACCGCGCTTTCGGATAGCGCCTTCTTTTCGCCGATCGTCTCTCCGCCGAGATTCCCGTAGACCATGCCGTAGACGCTTTTGCCCTCCGCGGTGTTGCGGTACATCTCGCCGGTCGCGACGTTAGCGATGTATAGGTCGTTGAGGAGCCCCGTGAAGCCCTTCGAGCCGGCCGTGGTGCTCGCCGCGAAGGCGTTGCGGTCGATCGAAAGGGAGAGCCCGGTGCGGAAGTCCTTGTTGGCCAATATGGTCTTGTTGCCGTTCCCGCTCTGCCTCTCCCTGAGCTTATTCCGCTCGGTGTTGAAGGAGAGCTTCTGGGTGTAGGACTCGTAGGTCGTGGTGCGCCTGCCGGACTTCCCGTATTTTTCCATGTCGGTCTTGTTGAGGTCGATGTCGTCGAGGTTCCCTTTCATGAACTCCTCGACGGCGGTCTGGTGGTCCTTGATGATGCGGGTGTAGACGCGGTCCATCTGGAACTGGCCGTTGTGTGCCCCATCCGAGTAGCCGTACCATCTGTCGTTCTTCTCGATGGTGATGGAGGTGCCGCTCTCGAAGCCGGTGAGGCGGTACGGGCCGTAGGACATGTAATTCTCGACGCTATTGGTCGCGTATTTGGTCGACTTGGCGTTGGCGCCGGTGTCGATTGTTAGCTTGTCGTAGAGAGGGATGTTGACGAGCCAGTTGCTCGTGAGGGCGAACTTGAGGTCGAGGGCGGAGATGGTCTTCGATAGATATAGCCTCAGCGTGTAGTCGTCCTTGGCCTGGATGCCGATGTCGTCGCTGCTGATCTCGACTGACTCGTGGGCGATGTTGGCGAATAGCGGGAGCTCCCAGTACCAGCTCGGGTTCGCGAACTGGTTCGCGGAGCCGATTGCGCTGACGACAGTCTTCAGGTCTTCCTTCAATTGCTTCGTGCCGTATTTCTCGCTCCACTGCGCGTTTTCTTTCTCTTTTGTGGTGATCTTCGTGAGGACCTCGTTCTTGTCGAATTCGTCGATGTCGATGCTCGGCTGGTTCTCGAAGACCCAGTCGCTGACGCTAGCGGTCTTCGCGAACTCGTCCCATTTGTCCTTGTTGGTGGAGTTGGAGTGGTCAACGTATTTCCATAGATAGTAGGCGGTCCCGTTAGTGATGCGCTGGGCGGCCGCCTTCGCCGCGGAGCCGAAGTTGTTGTCGTATTGCTTCAGAAGCGTGTAGAAGTTCGGGGAGTTGTCGCCGATGTTGTCGCCGAAGATGGCTTTGACGTAGGCGTTCTCTGCCCCGAGGTTGATGTACCAGTAGCCGTTGCTATTGGAGATGATACCGTTGGTGGTCTTCGCTAGCTCCGTGTAGGCGCTCTCGATGGTGCTTCTGCCGTTTTTGTAGTAGGTCTCGGCGTTGGCCAAAACCAAATTGCCGTTATAGTAGCTATCGGCGCGGAAGTTCGCGAGCTTAGGGTTGAGGAGGCGCTCCATGGAGTCGACGTAGTCCTTGGCCTTGATGTCGGATCCATCCTCCCACTTCGCCTTCTTGTTGAGCGGGATCTCCCAGACCTGGCCCTTGCTCCAGTCCGTCGAGTAGTATTTGCTCTTGATCGAGTCGTACTCGTCGCCGCTAAGATCGGCAGGGTCGATGGAGAGAGGCATGTCGCTAGCCATCTCGGCGACGAACTTGTAGCCGTCTTTGGTATCGTTCAATATGCAATCGTATAGGCCGATCTCGGTGAAGCTAGTGATGTAGGATTCGTCGTTGGTCTGCCAGTTGTGGACGTTCCAGTTGGTCGGGGACGTCGAAAGATATGTGCGGTAGGTGTAGCCGCTATCTTTCTCTGCGGTTGGGCCTTTTCTTCCGCCGCACGCAGTGAGAGCAAGGATTGCCGCTAGCGAGAGAAAGCCGGTGCCTAATAGTTGTTTTCTTTTCATATTTTTTCCTCCTAATTTAACGCCAATAAGGGCCTCAAACTGAGACCCTTAGGTTTTATCGAATGTTTTTATGCAATCGTGTATTTGCTGAAGTCATTGGTGGTTGTGCCAACATTGCTAACTGTGTAAGTGCAATCAATATAGGAACCGCTGAATTCCGTCACAGGGAGATAAAGCAATGCTTTGACTACTATTTCCTTGGTTTCGGTATTCACGGCAAACGAACTATAGTTGCTCGATGTTGTGCCAGCGGCACTTTGGAAAATCATTCCAGCATCCGATAGTAGCGTTCCGAATCCATTGTTATTCCAAGAGCGGAGAGCAAGCTGATCGAATAGTTGTTGGAATAAGGTATTAGTCTTATTTCCAGCGCCATCGTCATCGCCAATATCGCCTCGATAGGTGATTAATTTGCCTGTCGTATCTACTTTCTTTGCTTTCCAGACGGTTTCGTCGATTGCATCGCTTGTAACTGCTTTTGCGGTGAAGGCATTGATTCCTTCTACGTCCCAAACACTCGTTTTGCCTTCGATTTCTTTCGCGACAATTCCCGATTCCTTGGTTTCGGTTTGGTATGCTTTGCCATCCTTATTGAAGAAAGCGGCTTCGGTAACGTCTTCTCCTTGCGTCAACTTCATGCTGATGCCGTCTTCTGTGATTTTGTTCACTTCTTGGATCGGAGCAGTGACGCCTTCCCCGAAGAAATATTCATATAGAGCGGTGGAAGAGCTAGAGCTAGATGAGGATGGAGCTAAGTCAATCGTGACTGTGTAATTCTTCGCATCCGTGACATCTTTGAATGCCGTCGTGATTTCAGGCGATTCAAGTTTCTTTGGATAGTAGCTAGGATCGCTTATCGCTTTTTCAAGTTTAGCCACTCTAGCGTTTCCGACATCGCATAAGCGAAGTGGAGTATAACCCATTATCCCGGTTTCGTTTGTGGCTACATTCGTGGCATTGCAATAGGTGTACAAATAGAGCGTATCGATTTCGTCATCATTATCCGTATCGTCCATGCCAAGCAAGATTGTGCCGCCAGTTTCTAATTTATAAGTCGTCCCATCGTTTGTCGTATAAGACTCTGGGATTCTGTTACTGCAGCCATAGAGGAGCAGATTGTCGGTGAATAAGGCATCTCCAACGAGCGTCTCGACTTCTTCGCCATCATCCCCTTCGCTCATTTCTGAGGTGAAGGAATAGCCATCGACTGGCATATCCATATTTACATAATAATAGGAATAATTGGCGAGAGCTCCTGGATAGAACACAGGGTCCCCTTTCTCATTGAAATAGCCTTCGAAGCCGTTTGTCTCACCTGCTTCATTGGTAAGCATTGCAAGAATAAAGGAATTCGGATCACCGCTTTTATCCGTTTGACCAGGGTCAGATAAATTGAATGCCGCGGTATAATTTGGAGTATGGACATAGGAAAGCCCGCCATAAGTAAGAGCGGTTCCCGCGCTATTGAAATCCAAGAAATCGATTTCATAGTTATTTGGAGTTTCCGCTAGCTTATCGAAGAACTTGATGAGCGTCATGTTGTCTTCGCTACGGCTATCGAGTGTCAATTTGTTATCGAAATCCACACGGTCATCCTTAAGGTGGAGATCGAAGTTTCCAATCTTTGTCGGCGTGATTTTGTGACCGTCGATTTTGACGCTTTCATCGTTACATGTGACGGTATAAGTTTCGTCCTCGCTCTTGTTCTGACGAATGAGCGATAGATAATCGTCTAAGTTGATAGTTGCGTTGACTTGAACTGCTTTCAAATCCTGCTTGTAGTTTACTTTGTAGACATTAGATATCTCGTTCTCACCGCACGAAGCCAAAAACATGCTCGCGAGGAGTAGGCTAGATAGAGCTAATGATTTTTTATTAATTTTCATAACTATCGCCTTCCTTTCTTTCGTTATGTGTAGCAAGAATACAGCCAAACCGCATATTTTCAATGATTATTTTCGCGATTTTCATTTTCTTTAGAAAAAATCGATGTTTTCATTCGTAAATTTGCTTCTCTTCTAACTAGAAGAAAAAGTTTGTTTACGTTCTAAGAAAAGGTGTAGCAAGGAAGATTTTTGTCGTTTCAATTTAACGAGTAACAAAAATAGTAAACACACTCTGGTAAAACCGCTGATTTATATTGCGCTATTAAAGTTAAGAAACTCGATGAATCCTTGCTTTTATAGGGGAAGAGTAGCTATAACGATTCCGTTTTTATAAAGCCTATTCAGGGCACGCCAGGGATAAGACGGTCAGCCGTTTTTGCTACTTCCCATTTTCTAGACCGAATAACATTTTTGGCGCGCTTTTTAGTCATCAACCCTATAGGAATGCTAAAGAAAGTCAGCTATAACGGGTTTTACTTATGGATTTCTCTAAAAGAGCGTATTTGTTAAAGGGTTCTAGAAGCTTTATTAGGGATAAGGAGAATAATCGCCATCATAGACTATGCCAAACTCTTCTATGGTTATCTTGTAGCTATTAGGATTATTGATCCGCCCTCAATTTAAATTCTTTCTATGCCTCACAAAAGAAAAGACCCTTCTGTTAGCTAATCTAACGATTGGGTCTTGCCTCAAAACTACTGGTATTTTTTGTTAAGTTTGTTAAACCTGTTAAACTTTAAATTTTATTAAGTTTGTTATATTTATTTTAGTAAAAAGGCGCAAAAAACAACATCTATCATGTTAGGCCAAATTAAATTGAAGAAAGGGAACCCACGCTTCTATAACGATTAAAGACCGCGAACATAGGATTGGTAGAACTTGTTCCGTTTGTAATGGCTATCGTTCCCCTTACGGCGATGCGTGCGGTTATTAAGGAAATTTGTTTTGTCTCGCCTTTTCCTTGCAGGGCTTTTATCAATAAGTCCGTCACTTTTTTCTTAGTGGCACGCCATTACAGTAAATGCCAAAAGCAAAAAAATAGAGAATCATCCCTTGCATGCACTTTGAAGCTTTTTCATCAATGACATTTGTGTCAAAAAAATAAATTCATGTGGAACGAATGAAATGAGAAATCAATAAATTAATTTTTAGGTAAATAGAATTAATTTCTTGTTGGAATCGCTTTAAGTTCTAGAAGTTTTGCGTATGACAAAAAATAAAAATACTAAATATAGTATTAAAATTAAATTAAAAATTAACAAAAATATAAAAACAGATGGCAAACACTACACATTTAAATATCTTAGAAGCATAGTTAAACAATGCTTGACATTTAAATAAAAACCTTGAAATTATCCTTTATAAAAACGCGTCTATACGCGGAAGGAGAAGTGAAATGAAAAAAGCTAAATCACTATTCCCTCTTGGTTCAATCATGGTCGTAGGCACTATGGCTCTAGGAGGGTGTAACGGAGGCTTTAGCGATAAGCGCTACACACTTTATGATGTGACTTCGCTAAGTCCGAATTTATGGGGGCCAGGGCATCGACTATATACGCACGACGCCCTTGTGTATTCCTATACGGAATCTGGTCTTGTCGACTTTGTTCCTGACGAATCGAAAACCAGCTATAAGGTAATCCCCGTCATGGCTAAGGAGCTCCCTCTTGATGCAACAAGCACCCTTACTGATGAAGAAGTAAGCCGATATCGTATGGAAGTGGATACGGATAAAAACGGGGAAAAATTCACCAAAGGCCAAAAATGGCTCGTTAAGCTTAACCCGAATGCCGTTTTTGAAGATGGCAGCAAAATAACCGCTGATACCTACATTGAGTCTTTAAAAAGGGTGTTGGATCCCCAAATGCAAATGCCGCGCGCTAGTGGTTTCACGACTGGGAAAGTAGCAGTTGCCGGAGGAGAGTTTTATTTGAAGAACAACCGCGCGTTCTTGGAGCCTTATTTGGACGAAAAAGGGCAAGCAAACAAAAAACAAGTCGCTAAAGACGATGGTTGGTTTTTCAATTTGTTCAAACCACTCCCTTTCTTTCGCGATGGCATTTCGTTTTTCTCGATGTGCAAGAACTATTTCCCATATGATAAAGAGGTAATGGACCTTATTGCGGATAAGGATGCTTTTGGGGTCGAATCTCATCCGAAAGATGTTCGCATTGATAGCAAAGAGAACGAAGCGCTACGGGATCGCGTTTTTCTTGCCGCGAAAAAAATTGTCGGAAGATTAGATTTAGCCGACCCTACCAGGTTCCAAAACGCGATTGAGGAACGCGATATTGTTAGGAAAGGGGAACCTTTCTCGTTAGAAGCGTTTCTGTTCCGTTACTTTAAAAACCCAGAATATTCATTTGAGAATGTCGGCATCAAAAAAATAGACGACTATTCTTTCTATTATTATTTCAAGCTTCCTTTGTCCAATTTCTTTGCCCAACAGTTTTTCGGGGGAAGTTGGCTCGTTAAGCTTGATCTTTGGGATAAACTAAGGAAACCAGTCGCCGATAGCGATTTATATTCAACGACCTATGCAACATCGAAAGAGACTTATGTTGGCTATGGGCCTTACAAACTAGAGTCTTTCCAAGCGGACAAAAATTTCAAGCTTACGAGAAACGATTCTTGGGTTGGCTATAAAAACGGCCTAAATGAGGGCAAATACCAAATTGATAGCATTTCTTTTGAAGTCGTGAGCAATCCCGATACGGTTCTTACGATGTTCCGAAAAGGGGAAATCGATAGCTATAGTCTACTAGGGACAGAAAAAAAGATTTTCGATTCTTGTTCGCGGGTGATTAATTCTCCTACGGGTCACGTGACTAAGCTCACCTTAAATAGCGTTTATGATCTTTTAAAAGCTTTGCAAGACAAAGAAAGCGATGGCTCGAACCATACGATTTTATCGAACATCAATTTTAGAAAGGCCCTTTCTTTGGGTTTTGACCGAAAAACGTTTTGCCAAGTGAAAACCGCCGCTTGGATCCCATTCAATGTGCCGATTTCCACCGTTTCTTTAGCTGATCCCGATAGCAAAACCATCTATCGAGAGACAAAAGAAGGGAAAGCGGTTATCGAAAAGCATTTTGGCCTTGATGAAGGGAAATCAAATTACATTTCTTTCGATTTAGCGGAAGCGAAGGAACTTATCGATAAGGCAATCGAAGAAGAAAACGCTTCGAATCGCGAAGGGTCTTATAAAAAAGGACAAAAGGTCCATCTCATCTGGGAATGTCCTACGGAAGGATGGAAAGATAGGATCAATTGGATTATCGAGAATTACAAAAAGCTCATGAAGGGAACTTTACTAGAAGATAAATTTGAAATCGAAATCAAATCTACTTCCCCCAATGATTTCGTGCAGCATATGCGTAACGGAATTTGTGATATGGCCATCTCTACTTGGACGGGTGGCGATACTGACCCCTTCACTTTCATCGGGGTATTTACCGATTCAAAAAGAATGTTCGAACCCTATCCCGTCCATCGCGACTATCTAGAGATTGATTTAGATACTGGCGAATATAGTTCGGAGCGTGGCGAATTAGTGAGAACGCGGAAAAACGCAGTTGGCATGCGAATCGATAGTGAAGATAGTGGGCAAGAAAAAGGGTATTGGTACTATGAACTTACGAGTGGCAAATACAATGCAATACGTTCTGACATTAAGACGCGCCTTAATATTTTGTCCGCACTAGAAAGCCATATCGTTGGCAAATTCAATTTCATCACTTTCGCTATGCGTCAATCTTCCTCGATTAATAGTTATCGCCTCAAGGATGGGGTCGATAACTATATCCCGTTAATTGGATATGGCGGAATTCGCGAAATGCGCTTGCTTAAAAATAATAGCGAGTGGAAGAAGTGGGTGAACGAGAACGCTACTAGCGACGATGGCTATATCGATTACAACAAATAGCCTAAATTCGAATTAGGGAGCGAAACCCGCTCCCTTAACGCTAAAGAAAGGAGATTTATGCTTCGCTATATCGCAAAAAGAATCGGCCTAATGGTGCTTACTTTCTTTATCATCATGACGATATGCTTCGTTTTGATTCGCTTGCTTCCTATTGCTCCTTGCAAAGCGGAAGATAATAGCTGCATTTCCATTAATGCGTGGAGAGAGGCACTAGGCTACAATAAACCGATTGCAATTCAATATTTGCTTTATTTAAAGCACATCTTCCAAGGCGATTTTGGTGTTGGATTTACTCTTTATGGCGGGAAAGAAGTGACTTCCGTTTTGCTAGAGAAACTCCCCAATACGATTTATCTAAATCTATGGGCGACTTTGCTAGCGACGCCGCTTGGGCTAATTTTAGGGATTCTAGCCGCCCTAAAGAAAAACAAATGGCAGGATCAACTGATTTCTTTTTCGGTAGTGTTGCTTATTTCCGTGCCTAGTTACATCTACTGTTTCCTTCTTCAATATCTACTTTGCGTGAAATTTGGCTTATTCCCCCTCATCGTAAAGGGAGGATACGAATTCTATAACCCCACCTTCTTCTATAGCTATTTGCCGCCGATTTTATGTTTGACGGTTGGGAGTATTGCAGGATTAACCCGTTATACGCGCGCCGAGCTGACGGAAGTGCTGACAAGCGAATTCATGCTTTTGGCTAGAGCGAAAGGGTTGACGAGGAAGGAAGCGACCTATCGCCATGCGTTACGTAATGCGATGGTCCCGATTTTCCCGATGATTTTAGGATCTTTTATTTCTTGCTTGAGCGGGTCGATCGTCGTGGAGAATTTCTTCGCGATTCCAGGAGTGGGCTCCCTTTATTTATTAAGCATCAATAACCAAGATTACAACTTCTTTATGTTCTTGACGATGTTTTACCTTTCGATTGGTTTATCGGCAAGCTTACTAATCGACCTTTCTTATGGATGGGTTGATCCGCGCATCAGGATGGGGGCGAGATAACTATGAAAAATTTAGAAATGAAAAATCGTTTTCGTTTTGTGGATCTAGAAAAAAGAGGCACGGAAGCGACGTTTACCAATAAACGCGTTGGCTATTTTAGGGATGCGATGCATCGCTTTTCGAAAAATAAAGGCTCTTTGGCTGCGGGGGTGGTAATTCTACTTTTGCTCCTATTCGTAGTTATCACCCCTTTCTCTACCCGCTATAGTGCGACAGATTCCGATGTTTATTATTCAAATTGTTTGCCAAAGATGTTTAACGATAACGGCGGGTTTTTCGATGGCACGGAAAGACGCACGTTAGGGGAAGCGGAATATTATCTTTATCGCGAGGCGGGTAAGATTCGTGATACCTACCAAAAATATAAAACCGGCGATGATTTTTCCGGTTTCACCACCAAATATGAAGTGAGGGTGGATTCTTACGTGATTGGAGCGGTGCATCACACTTTCACGAAAGAAGAATTGCTTCGCGTGCTTGAATACGACAAAAAAGTAAGCGAAGAATACAAAGTCATGCTTCCTCTTATTGATTCTTCTTGGATCAAAATCGAAAAGCAAGAAAGTAGCATGACGGAAAATACCATTCGTAGCAATGCGAATTACGATTATCGCTTTAATTCCCGCACGAAATTACCGATTTTTAAGGACGGAAAAATTCAAAAAAGTTGGAAAATTGACGCAAAAGGGGACTATGTTTACTATGAAGCGACTGGCTTAAGTCAAAATGTCTATAACGTCCGTTTAAATTACGATAATTACTATTATTCGATTCATCATTTTCGACCGATGTTTGGCTTAGGGAGCGATCAAGATGGGCGTGATATCCTTACGCGTCTTGCGATTGGAGGAAGATTCTCGCTGATTTTCGCCCTTTGCGTCAGTGCGATTAATTTCGTGATTGGCTTAATATACGGGGCAATTGAAGGGTTTTATGGGGAAAGCGTGGATATTGTGATGGAGCGAATTGCCGAGATTTTAGGACACGTCCCCTTAATCGTAGTTATCGCTTTGTTCAAGAGCTATAGCGGTATCTATTTCAATCTCTCTACCTCGGTAATGTTATTTCTCGCATTTATTTTGACGGGGTGGCTAGGAACGGCATCTTTAGTGAGAATGCAGTTCTATCGTTACAAAAACCAAGAATACATCTTGGCGAGCCGTACGCTTGGGGCAAGTGATAAGCGGCTTATTTTCCGTCACATTCTTCCTAATTCCATTGGAACAATTGTGACGTCAAGTATCCTTATGATCCCAGGCGTTATCTTCGGGGAATCCGCTCTTTCTTATCTAGGAATCATCAATTTTGACGCTACAGGAGGCACTTCCATTGGAACGATGCTTGCTCAAGGGCAAAGCACATATACGACCTATCCAAACAACGTTCTTTGGCCCGCTTTATTTATTTCCACTCTGATGATTTGCTTCAACTTATTTGGGAATGGGTTACGCGACGCGTTCAACCCACAGTTAAGAGGTTCTGAATATGCAAAATAGAATAGAAAACAAAATACTTTCGGTTAAGAACCTTCGCGTGAGTTTCTGGACCAATAATGGCATCGTTAAAGCAGTGCGAGGCGTTTCTTTTGATTTGTATAAAGGAAGAACGCTAGCGATTGTTGGTGAATCTGGATCGGGAAAAAGTCAAACTTCCCGTGCGATTATGGGGTTATTGGCCCCAAACCGTATTATCGAAGAAGGAGAAATTCTTTACGATGGGAGAGATATCCTCCGCTTAAAAGAAGAGGAACTTTGCGCAATCCGCGGTTCTCATATTGCGATGGTCTTTCAGGACCCGATGAGTTCGCTTAATCCGATTGTCAAAGTCGGGAAGCAAATTGTTGAAGCAATCTACATCAAGCAAATTCGCTTGATCAAAGAAAATCGAGCGAGGGCTTTATATCTAAAGAAAGCCCTTCTTAACGATAACCCTGAATCGAAAGATATCCTAATCGGAGTCGAAAAAGGGGAGATAAATAAAAGCGCACTTTTCCCACTAGCGAAGAGAACCGTCGAACGAGTCGAAAATGAGATTTTTTCTAATGCATCAAGTTATCGAATTGAACTTCTTCGCATTCTTAATAGTGGCGTTTTTTCTAAACAAGAAAATGCCTTTTTAGGACTAAAAAAAGAACTTCCGATTCTAGAAAAAATGAATAAGGGAATTGAGAACCACCTAAGCGAAACAAAAGACGATTTCGTATTCACTTTTGTTTTAACGATGCGTTATTACCTTAACGAATATCGAAAAGCACTCAAACGAGAGAAAATCGCTGCAAAACTTGCCTTAAAGAAAGAAAAACGCCTTCAAAAAGGCAAGAAGGTGAAGGAAATAGACCCAATAATGAGCAAAGCGTGGGCAAGCGAGATTGATGATTCTTCTTATGGGATAAGTCGACGCGCACAAGAATATTTCTCCTCTTTTATCGCTCATTTAGAGCGTCGTTATTCTTTGAAAGAAAAAATAGACCTCTCCTCTCAAATAGAAGCGCTTATAGACTCTTATTGGAAAGCACTTCATCACGCAAAAAAGAAAATCGATAAAAAAGAACTTGAGAGAAAAGCGGTTGAATTATTGAGTGAAGTCGGCATCAAAGATCCAGAGAAGCGGATGAAACAATACCCCTTTCAGTTATCGGGCGGGATGAGACAACGCGTTGTTATTTCTATCGCTTTATCGAGCGACCCCGAGATTCTAATTTGCGATGAGCCGACTACCGCGCTAGATGTCACAATCCAAGCCCAGATTCTTGATTTAATCCGCGATTTAAAGAAGAAAAGAAACCTTTCCGTTATCTTTATCACGCATAACCTTGGGGTTGTCGCGAATATCGCAGACGATATTGCGATTCTCTATGCTGGAAAAATCGTAGAAAGAGGGACGGCGGAGGATATTTTCTACCATCCTGCTCATCCATATACATGGGCTTTATTATCTTCTGTCCCCGATTTAGAAACTAAAAATCGCCTCGATTCAATTCCTGGCACCCCTCCGAATATGATAGTTCCTCCAAAAGGAGATGCCTTCGCTAGCCGCAACAAATACGCGTTGGAGATCGATTTTGAAGAAGAACCGCCTTTCTTTACTATCTCTAAAACGCATGAGGCAGCAACGTGGCTGCTCGATAGTAGAGCGCCTCACGTTGGCCCGCCAAAATCTGTCACTGACCGAATCGCTAGATTTCAGAAATTGAATGAGGGAAAGGTCACGAATAGAAAGGAGAAGAATAATGGAAAAAAACGTAAAAATCTCCCCAAAAAGCAATAATTCTCGCTTACAAGACAATAGACCGCTACTTTCCGTTTGCAATTTAAAGCAATACTTTCGCTTTGGAAGTGGCGCTTATAAATATAATAAAGCCGTACACGATGTCTCTTTTGATATCTATGAAGGAGAGGTAGTTGGCTTAGTAGGAGAGTCAGGGTGCGGAAAAACCACAACCGGAAGGAGTATCATTCGTCTATACGATATAACGAGTGGCTCTGTTTATTTTGATGGCGTGAGAATCTCCGCAGGAACCCGCTATAATGAAAAAGAAATCAAGTGGAAATCCATTCGTTATCATGAAGAAATTCGTTCTTTAAAAGAGAAAAAGAAAGAATCCCTTCGCGAATTCGTGAGTAAAGATGACGAAGATGCAAAAGCGGAAAGAGAGAAACTGAGGAAAGAATTTGACGAAAAAATCAAAAAACTAAAGGAAGAACTTTCCATCTTAGTAAAAGAACAACGTCAAGCTATTCGTCTAGCCCGTTACGACAATAAACATTGTAATCAGCCCTTTGCGAAAGAGGCCATCGATAAAGTAAACGCTAAGCACCGAGCAAAACGCGAAGCTTTAAAAGCGGAAAAAGCCTCCCTTTTGGCCAGAATAAAGGAAGAATTCATTTACTTAAAGGAGCGATACATCGCTTCTAAAACCAAGATTACAAGCCAAATTCAAATGGTTTTTCAAGATCCAATTGCTTCGCTTGATCCCCGGATGACGGTTCGAGAAATCATTGCGGAAGGCTTGCGTATTCAAGGGATTCATGAAAAAGATATTATCGATACAAAAGTGAAAGAAGCTCTTTTAAAAGTCGGTTTACAAGAAGAAATGGCATCGCGTTATCCGCACGAATTTAGCGGTGGGCAAAGACAAAGGATCGGTATCGCTAGAGCGCTTACGATGGAGCCGCGGCTTCTTATTTGCGATGAGCCAGTGAGCGCGCTTGATGTTTCGATTCAAGCACAAGTGATCAATCTTCTTAACGATTTAAAAAAAGAACTTCATCTATCAATTCTTTTTATCGCTCATGATTTAAGCGTTGTGAAATATTTTTGCGATAGAATCGCTGTAATGTATTTTGGGAACATCGTGGAAGTGGCAACTAGTGATGAACTATTCCTTCATCCGCTTCATCCGTATACTCGCTCTTTGCTTAGCGCGATTCCGCTTCCTGACCCTCGTTACGAAAAGAAGCGAAAGCGGATTGATTATGTTCCTAGTCTTGAGCACCATTACGAAATAGATAAGCCAGCGCTTATCGAAGTGAAGAAAGGCCATTTTGTATTTTGTAACGAAGAAGAACTATCTCGTTACAAAAAGAATTTAGTCAAGGGGAATCGATATGAAAGAAAAAAATCAGTGCAAAGTCATCGATATAGAAGAGAAACGAAAGTCTCTTCATAAGTTATTGCTTCGGTTATTAATTTCCTTTTTGTTCGTACTCTTTTTATTTTCTTTAACATTTTGTTTGGAAGTATTTGGCCCCATGAATATATCGTTATCCTTGCATAAACTACGCGTTTTAAGTGATTCTTTCTTTATAGGAGGCATTATCCCGGTCCTATTTTGGCTATTAGTTTGGGTTAATGAAAAAGGGGCTTTCGATTTGCTTAGCTTTAGCGTTAAGAAGATATGGTCGTCTATTTTCCGAAGTAATAAGAATTATTTCGTTGGAAGTTATTATGACTACGTCAGTAAGAGACGAAAAAACGCTAAAGCAATCCATTATGAAGTATTAATCATTGGGGGAATATCCCTATTATTGGGGGTTATGTTTGCTTTATTATCACTAAGTTATGAAGCCTCGATGATTCGTTAATCATATGTATTTATGGATTTTTCCGTTTTCTCTCGTTAGACTTCCTTTGTATGAAAAAAATTAGTGAAGCAGTGCAAGTTGCCTCGATTGGCAAAAGGGTTGGGGGCTTTCTCCTCGATTTCGGAATTACTTTTGTTCTATATCTTGTAGTTCTTTATTCTTTGGGCGCGAATGTGCTTACGAGCGCTTTTGGCGCTAAGCAAGACACAGCAAATTATTTCTCTTATGTGACGGATTCGGGACTATTCGAATACGGCGACAATAAGAAAATGTCGGTTCAAGTTGTCGGAACGAATGTGATGAATCGCTCGTCCGATATCAATAATCCTCCTTCTTTATATAAGGATAGCTATTATCCGGCCATAAAATATTTTTATTGCGACTTCTTGAAAAACGATAGCCGTATCGATAACCGCGAAGCTGCTGGACAAGAGTATCTTTATACGACTATTTTTGGCTTACCAAGTTTTGATTCTATTAATGGGCAATCGGCAAAATCGGATGATAATAAGCTTTATGGGGAGAGCAAATATTATCGATATTCCCTAGATAAGGAAGGGAAAGCCGATGTCACGCTTGATTTATCCCTCCAAGATAACTACCAAAAGGTGATCGATAGTGGTTCTAACGAAGAAAAAGCGAAATTAGTTCGTGAGCTAAATGCCTATTACTATAGTGATAGCAATTCCTTGATTTATCGCGCGAATAGCTTCTTACTTAACCAAAACTATTATCGCGTTTTAAGCAATCACTCCAAGATGGCAAATTGGTCCATCCGCTTAATCTGCTATCTCCCTATTTCTTTCACCTTCTTCGCTTTAATCCCTTTGATTCGGAAAAACGGTGAGACACTTGGGAAGCTTGTTTCTAAGACTTGCTTGGCTAATGAAGAAGGATATCAAGTTACGATGAAAGAAAAAGCGATTCGTAGCGCCTTCATGTTCTTGTTATCTTCCATCTGCGTGATTGCTCCAATTTCCCCGTTTTATCTATTCTTCGCCTTCCTTGGCGTTTGCCTGATTGATTATGTTTTGATGATTGTTGGGAAAGATGATTCCCGTAGAGGAATTCAAGACCGTCTTGCTAAGACTCTTGTTGTGGATAAATTACATAGTCAAATCTTTATTGATAATCAAGACGAAGAGCTTCATTTCATGAATCAAGGCAAAGTTTCTAGTTCACAAAATGACACTTCTAGCGATGACATTGTTGATTATGATTCCATTAAAAAATCGCGAAAAGAATTATTCGGTAACTCCGAAGTGAAAGCTGCGGAAGTAGAAGATAAAAACAAGGATTAACCCACTCTTTTTGAAGGAAAAAAGTTAAATAACACTCCTTATTTCGTCACAAGAAACTCCTTGCGGTTACTACCCTTTTAGTATATGATAATCCGCGCTGGTCCCTTAGCTCAGTTGGTAGAGCAGCTGACTCTTAATCAGCGGGTCGCGGGTTCGAGTCCCTCAGGGATCACCATTAAGTGATTATTCCTACCTTTGCATGGTTGATGGCTATATGCCTATCATCGTGGATACGGATAAGTTTAAGCAAGCGATGGCAAAAAGTCGTCGAAATAGAGCTTCAGCCTCACGAAGGTTGAGGCTTTTTTCGACCTTGTTTTAAGCGGCGGTCGCCAGGGGATTTCAGCCCGCGGTGGGTTCGAACTCCCGAACCAGGAAGCCGAAGTCTGGAAACCGGATACGTGCAGGCAGTAAAATAGTGACAACGTATTTTTCGCCATTGGCGAATCGCGAACGGAGGTGCCTTAGGACGAACAAGGAGATTGCCAAGCGATACGGGCATCTCACCGTCATCACGGAGACGGACAAGAGATACCATTCGACCAAGATTTACCTCTGTCGGTGCGACTGCGGCAACACGTGCTACGTCTGCACGTCCTGGGTGACCAACGGGACGACCGTCTCCTGTGGATGCAAGAACGATGAGAACCGGGCCAACGTAAAGAACCTGGACTCAGGGCTTATCGATGGGGCGAGGATATCGTCCATAAAGGAAGACCGGAAGATTAATAACAACACGTCCGGGGTGAGTTTCGACGAGAGCAGGGGGCTATGGGTAGCCCAACTGGCCTTCAAGAGGAAAAATCACGTGCTCGGCAGGTTCAAGACAAAGAGAGAAGCGATAAAGGCCAGGAAAGTCGGAGAGGAAAAGTACTTTGGTAAATATAGATTTATTAATTAGTGTGATAATCTAAAAAGATAATTATATATTTGCAATTATGGAGGTTATATGAAGATTACACCGAGTAATTTCTTAGATGTTCTAAACAGCTGTGTTCAATATCAAATTCCCATTTATCAAAGGAATTATGCGTGGGGAGTTGAGCAATGTCTAAGACTCATTAAGGATGTAGTGAAAGCAGGAACCTCTGGCAATCCCTGTCATTTCATTGGCTCAGTAATTGTAAAAACTGAGCCTTCAACAGCTGTAAACGTCCTTAATGTGATCGACGGACAGCAGAGATTGACAAGCGTCTCTTTATTGCTGCTGTCGCTTAGGGAATATTGCAAACATCCAACAACTACTATCAAAAATGATGTATTAAAACTTGCAATACTAAATCTTTTCGAAAGCTTTTTAGTAAATAATGCATTTAGAGGTATCAGTTTTTATTACAAGCTCCAGCCTAAAGAGGGCAGCGATAGAAATGAATACGAACGTCTTCTATTAGGTATCGATGGCCAAGGGAAAATGACTAAGAATTATCGTTTTTTCGTGAAGTATATGCTAGATAACAAGATTGAGCCGGAAGTCATTTATATGGGCATCAAAAAAGCACAGCTTGCATTAGTGTCCCTTGATCAAGCTGATAATCCGCAGTTTCTTTTTGAGGCCGTGAACGATACAGGGGTTGATCTAACGGAAGTCGATCTTGTCCGTAATTGGATCTTTATGGGGCTTTCCAATGCAGAGCAGGAAAAGCTCTATAAAGCATACTGGTCACCAATGGAAGACGAGATAACAGATTTGAATGAGTTTTTGCGCTATTACACTGAAATGAAATGTGGCAATACTGTTGGAAATAAGTATTATTCGAATTTTAAGAAAGCTTTTATTTTAAGCGTATCTAATTATTCCTCAGTAGAGAAACTTCTCATTGAGATCCAACATTATTCCAAAATCTATTACGACTTCATTAATTCTGCATTCCATGAAAAAGAAATAAACCAACAACTAGAAAAAATAGTGCATGCTGACCAGAGGTTATTCACGCCGTTGATTCTTAAAGTCTTAAATTATTATTCGGAAGGTAGAACCGACAAAGCAGACACATTATCCATACTTCTCCATCTGGAATCGTATTTAGTTAGAAGAGATATCTTAGGAATACCGACAAATACATTAGGCAGAGCCATGGTTTTGATGCTGTCTAAATGCTCATCTAAAAGTGATTTTGATGCTTGTCTAAACTCTCTTCCTTATCGTCAGCGTGACCCTGACGACAAAGAATTAGAAATTCAGTTGGAAAGTCTCGATTTCTATCATTTGGGAAAAGCCTATTATTATCTTTATAGAATCGAGAAATATCGGAATCAAGCCTTTTCTTTGGACGATCCAACTATTGAACATATTTTACCCGAAACCATGCACACAAACTCTTTTCCAAAGGGAGGCGTGAGTAATCCTTCAGATTATAATTGGGAATTAGATCTCGGCCCTAATGCCAGGACCATTCATGATATTCATCAACACGTCTTAGGCAACTTAACAATTTTACCAAGAGCTGAAAATTCAAAAATGGGTGATTTAAGATTCGAAAAGAAGAAGGATTATCCATCCAAAGCAGGGGATGGATTCAATTACGGCTATAATTTCACACCTATTCGTATTAGTCAAAGCTTGAAAAATTATTCCAAATGGGATGAAAAGTCTATTTTAAAGAGGACAAAAGAACTTTCTGACCTTATTTGTGAAATCTGGCCACATCCATAGACTAAAAATTAAAAGTCTTTTGGAGAGCGACCATCTGACGTTTTCCATTTTGCATGATAAAGGCAATATAATTTTCACCAATTTGGGGAAAATAAGATTCACCAGTATTGGTTAACTGCTAATCGTCTTTGAACAGCCCCTCCTTCCCTTTCATTCGGTATGACGGCCCTACGATCTGGAACACCTTCGAGTGGTGCAGTATCCGATCCAGGATGGCGTTCGCTATCACCGAGTCCCCGAAGACCTCGCCCCAGTGGTTGAAGCCCTTGTTCGTGGTGAAAATCGTCGGGTGCTTCTCGTATCTCATGGATATCAGCTGGAATGGATGGAAACAAATTACGCCATAGATGCCCGGAAACAAATTACGTCATAATGACAATAAAAGCAGATGATATAAAACCGATAAAGTCACAAGGGTAAAACGTGAAGTTTCCCCATGGGTGCGAATCCAAACGGGTCGCCATTAAGTGATTGTTCCTATCTTCGCTTAGTCGATGACTTTATGCTCATCACTATGGTCGTAGAGAAGTTAAAATGACGACAAAAGTCGTTGAAATAGAAGTCTGAGTCTTAATTACTGGTTTTTATTCTCCTACTTTGCGAGGAGCGAGGTTTCAGTTGGCTTTTTCGTGAGGTGAGCTGATCCATCGCCTCACGATAAGACGCTAAGGGCTTTTCAAAATTCATTTGCCTAGCGACATTGTATAGAAAAGATCGCGTGAAATCGACCGTAAATGCTCATTAGTAAAGAAGAGTCAGGATAAAGATGGCAGGATAACAATCGTCGATAATGACCACCCTCTAATAACCAACTTGTCCCTACGAAATTGAAGTCGTTAAAATGACACTTAAGCTAATTTTTTTGTTTTTGAAAACAATGTTTTCACTTTTATAAAGTTCTATAGCGAGTAGAGTTTTTTCTATTTTTTAGTGTAGGAAATTCCATTTTCATTCATTACGAATAGGGTTACAAGTAAGGGTGAAAGCGAGAAGAACACAATGAAAAATAGAAAAATGTACATATGTTTATTTGCGTTTTTGCCGATTTTCTTTTTAGTAGGGTGCCGACCTAATCAGCAAAGCTCTAATGGCAGTGGCGCCTCTTCTTTATCGACGGAAGCCTCTAATGGGAATGAAGAACCTTCCTCTTCTAGCGGGTCTAGTTCATCTGGAGCTGGAGGTAGTGGCGGAGAAATCACCCCTTCACCTATAGAGGAAAAAAGCGAATCGCAGGAATTGTTGGAATTTGATAAATACGAGAACAATCGTTTTTATACGGTAACCGGGTTTAAGGACGGCATTAATGAAAAATACGCAAACGCGCGAAAGCTTGTTATACCTTCTCACTACAAAGGACTTGCTGTAAGGCATATTGCGCATCAAGCTTTTTCCGGAAATTCTTTTATTGAAAGCGTTTCTTTGCCTTCCACCATAATAGAAATAGGCTCCGAAGCATTTAAAGGGATAAAAAGCCTTGCTTCTATTTACGTGTCTCCGCAAAACAAGTGCTACAAGTCAATCGATGGGGTTTTGTTTCATATAGAGAAAATAGATGATAACGAATTATTGGTCTTTCCGCCTCAAAAGCGCGCAGATTCATTTTTGATTCCGTCCGATGTTACTTCGATCAGGGAATTTGCTTTCTTGCATTGTTTCTCTTTGAAAACTATCAAAATACCTGCAACAATCACTTCTATTGGTTATGGAGCCTTTAACGATTGCAAATTCTTAGATTCAATCGAGGTGGACGAAAATAATCCATATTTTAAGTCAGTCGATGGAGTCCTCTATTCAAAAGAAAAGGAAACGCCGAAAGAACGATACGGAAGGAAAGTCATCGTTTATCCAAGCGGAAGAAGCGCGGAGGAATATATCGTTCCGGAGAATGTGAAAGAAATTGGTAGGAATTCCTTTTCTTATAATTCTTATTTAACGAAGATTGTTATCCCTGAAACGGTTGAAAGGATCTCAAATTCTGCTTTTCAAGAATGCAAATCCCTTCGTTCCGTCACTATTCCTAGCAGCGTCGATGAATTAGGGAGCGAAATATTCCGTAACTGCGAGTCTTTAGTAGAGGTGACAATATTAGGGGCTCCAGATGAGGTGGGGACGAAATTGTTTATTGGATGCGAATCGCTCAAAAAAGTGATTTTTAGCAAGCTCCGGGGGCCGATGCAAAGTTGGAAGAGCTCTTGGAAAATTGGATGCAAAATAGAGATTACTTGGGCAAAATGAAATCAGCTACGTTTTATTATTTAGTAGAAGATAAATCTTAAGAATGAAGATAGAACGATTTTATTGCTACGCCTTCCTAGACGTTTTAGATTCATGATTCATAAACGAGATAGAATAAAAATGAACAAAACAAATAAAAGTGTCTAAATATCGATAACGCCTTACGATATTGACTTGTCTTAGAATTTCTGAATTCGAGCAAAAAAGCAAAATAATTTTCAAAAAGATTAAGGAAATTGCGAAAAAATTCTATTCTTCCTTTTCGCTAAATAGATTAGCGGTTAATTAAGTGAAATTTCGTTTTAGGGATTTTGAGTGTTATTTTCTAAAAAGGCTTTCATTATCGGCTATTTTAATAAATTAATAGCAAAAATATATTTTTGTAATTTATTTAATTAGATTAATTCAGAATAAGAATAAATAAAAAAATAAAAAACATAAAAAGCATAGAAAACATCGTATTTTTTGCTTCCATATTCTTTTGCTTTAATTTATGATTTTGCTGCTCGAGCAAGCACAATGATTAAATTTAAATTAAAAGGAGTTATTTTATGAAGAAAATGAATTTAAAACTATTTGTCCTTGCGATGATGGGATCATTTATGGTGATGGGTTGCTCTATTTCTCCGAATAACTTTGAGAATAAATATCAAGCCTATGTCATTTATCGCCAAGCAGGTGGCGAATTATCCTATTTTGAATGGGTTAAGGCTGGTTCCCCAAAAGAGCCTCGCGTAAAACCAGGAAAGAAAGATAATACGATTAAATCCACCCGCATTGATGAACGTGGTCACCTTATTATTGAATTTAACGACGGAACTATTCTTGACGCTGGCGAATTCGAGTGCAAACACCTTCCTGTCAATTTCTTTTGCGGCAAAGAGTTATTGAAAGTCGTCAATGTGAAAATGGGCGAGAAAGTAGAAGAGCCAACTTTCGCTACGTTAAAAATCAAAGGATGGTTCCTTGACGAGGAGCTTACGAAAAAGTGGGATTTCGCCAATCAATGTGTTACGTGTGCGACCTCTTTATACGCGGATTATGCGGCGAGCAATATCCATCTTAACTTTGTCGACACCACTCTTAATATCCCTCTAGAGCCTCAAACGGTTACCTTTGGAGAAAAATATGAACTACCAGAGCCGATTGATTATGCTTCTAAGCACCGTTTCCTTGGCTGGTATTACAACGGAAAGAAAATCGATAATGAAGGTATTTGGAATATCCCTGACCACGCGAGCTTACTCGCAAAATGGGAAGCGAAAGAAGATTTTGATTTCAATTATTTTGGGCTATATCCTCAGACAGCTGTCGTTGACCAGGCTCTTGCAGAGAAAATAGAAGAAAAAGGCAAGAAAGTCTATGCAAATAGAGAAAGAGTCAATTATTACGAATACGGTGGATTCCGTTACCGCAAACTTCGATGGGGGAAAGCTTACGCTAGCTATGATAAACCTCACTATTTCCACGATGGAAAAACCAAGGTAATCGCAAATAAGGACTATTTCTTTAAGCTTGAGCCACTTCGCTGGAAGAAAATAAAAATTAGCGATAGCGAAGCGATTTGCCTCACCGAAAAAGTGATCAATACCCATTACTGTTCTTGGAACTTAGACGATAGGACGATCAACGGGAAAACGGTGAGTCCAAACGAATACGAACATTCCTATTACCGGGCGTGGTTGAATAGCATGAAGACGGACTATAGCGGCGACTATGGTTTTGGAAACGGCTTCAAAGACAGCGACCTTTTCTTAAACGAAGAGGAAGAAGCAATTCTTCAACCGCATACGCCATATAACGACAAATTCTTCTTTTTAAGCAAAGAGGAATGCGAGAAATACCTTCCAAAAGAAGAGGATCGTATCGCTGCTATAACCGACTTTGTTATCACCTATCGCGAACTTCCGCCAGAAGAAAAAGTGCAATGGGCAACGCGAAGCAGCGGCAACGAGAAAACAAAGGTAATTCTCGTCAATAGCGATGGAACGTATGGAGAGTGGCTAAGCCATACCTATAACGGAGTTCGCCCCGCCATTAAGGTGAAACTGAAATAAATCGCAAAGAACCCTCTACTAGCTTAGTGGAGGGTTTTATTACCCTTAATAATTTTTCTTATTAATTGCCTATTTTTCTTTTCTCCCTAAAAATTCGTACCCATCCTCGATATAATGGAACGCGTATGAAACGAGTGACGTTAATCAATATTAAAAAAGCTGCTTCTTATTTGAAAAGAGAAAGCAAAAGAAAATATGTTTCCCTTGATATGCTAGGAGAAGGGATTGGTGTCTATCCTGATGTTTTGGCGGATAATCTTTCTTCGGTGAACCCCGTTTTACTGATGGATCCTAGCGTAAATATGAAAGACCTTCTTCCCGCGATTGAGGAAACGATCCAAAAGGAAGAACAAAAAAGGAAAGAAAATCCCCGCCACTACGAGGTGGTTCGCAAAAAAGAAATGGCGGAATATCCTACCGTAGCAAGTTTTGTCTATGCAAAAATGACAAATGCAGGGGGATTAGTGGATACCTCGATTTCTCTTTCTGATCACGATATGCGTTTGCTTAAGAAACTTGTCATTCGTGAACTATCTTTACGAAGAAAAGCCAAACGCGAAGCCAAAAACAAAATCGCCGTCAAATAGTGACGTATTCTAGCCTGATGTCTTCTGGCCATACGGGGAATTCTTCTTGGGGTTCCTTGTTTAAGTAACAATAAAAATTAATGGAGCTTTCCTCAAAATAGTAGTCCCAAGCATCCTCCCAAATGAAAACGGAGAGGACCTCAAATGTCTTGCCCTCTTTTGAATGATATAGCCATGGCCCGTATTTTTCTCCGGGTTTAGGGATAGAAGCAAGAAAAGGCATTCCGTATTCGTAAGTCCTTGTCGCATATTCTTTGGCTTCTATTCTTGCTTCTAGTTCGTTTAACCCTCCGTTTACGAGAAAGAAATGCACCGTGTAATGGATTGGCTCGATTTTGGCGTAAAGAGTCATATCGTCTTCGACCGTTTGGGAAAAATCCCATTTCGTGATGAATTCTTGGTCAAGATACCAACCAAGTATTTTCGCTCGCGAACATTGCGGTTCGATTAATTTCTCTCCTTTTTCGATGGTTTGCGTGTCCATCTCGATTTTGTTGAAAAATAATTCGATGTCCAATTCTTCAACGGTGTCGCTTTCCATTAGTGATGAGTTTGCTGGCTCATTTATCGGTTCTAGGCTCAGCGATTCACCCTCGTCATTTTCTTCAAGCGAAGAGGCGTTTATGGTTTTCGTTTCCATTTTGCTTGAAGTCAAGGAATCTTTCTTTTCAAAAGAGATGCCGTTCCCTTCGCTTTTAGAATCTTCGTTTATGCAGCTATTGGACAAAGGAGAAATAAACGCGCAAAACAAGATGCTTTCTAGAATAATAACCGGCCGCTTTTTTCTTTTCATATCGATTATTTTTTCAAAAAACATCGATGTTTTCTACAAAAAAAGAATCGCTCAAAATCGATATTTAACGAATTTTCATTTCAGCATTTCGGAATAATATAGTTGAAACAAACCAAACCATATTTTGAGTTTTTTCTTATTTATGAATTACTAAAGCATTTAATCAAATGGCCGAATTATTTTTTATCGCGATATTTGCTAAAATCTCTTGATTCGCTTTATTTATTCTAGTTTCGAGATTACTTAAATCGATGATTCCGCTTTAGGAGTGAGCCTCCGCTTTTCATTAAAATACGATTGAATGAAAGCGCTTAAAAACTTATACTAAACCCGTATAAGGAGACATACAAAAATGTCTGAGATTAAAAAGACTTTTCAATCCGTAGACGGCAATACCGCGGCCGCTATGGAAAGCTACTACTTTTCGGAAGTGGCGGCGATTTACCCAATTACTCCGTCTTCTCCGATGGCCGAACTCGTCGACGTATTGGCGAGCAAGGGCGAAAAGAATTTCTTTGGTTCGACGGTAAAAGTCGTAGAGATGCAAAGTGAAGCTGGCGCTTCTGGCGCAGTGCATGGAGCTCTTCAAGCTGGCGCTTTAGCGACAACCTATACCGCTTCCCAAGGGCTACTATTAATGATCCCTAACGTTTATAAATGGGTTGGAGAGATGCTCCCTGCGGTTCTCCATATCGCTGCGCGTAGCCTTGCCACTCGCGCTTTATCCATTTTTGGTGATCACGCTGACGTATATGCGGTCCGCCAAGCTGGCGCGACGATGATTTGCTCAGGATCGGTCCAAGAAATTGCTGACCTTGCTCCTGTTGCTCACCTCGTTGCCATTGATTCTTCTCTCCCAGTCATTCATTTCTTTGATGGCTTTAGAACATCTCACGAAGTTCAAAACGTGGAATTCGTGGATAAAGAAGAATGGAAGAAACTTCTTCCAATGGACAAAGTCGAAGCGTTTAGAGCAAACGCGCTTAATCCTCACACTCACCCTGTGACACGCGGTGGAGCGGAAAACGACGACGTTTATTTCCAAGCCCGTGAGGCGCAGAACCTCAATCACGAAAACGTGATTCAAGTCGCGACAAAATATTTTGAAGAAGCAACTCGCTTAACTGGGCGCTACTATGCCCCGTTTGTTTATTGCGGCGATCCTAAGGCGACCAAAATTATCATTGCGATGGGTAGCGTTACCGAAACGGCGAACGAAGTTGTGGATGCCCTCAATAAAAAAGGTGAGAAAGTCGGCTTAGTCAAAGTCCATCTTTATCGTCCGTTTAGCGTCAAATTATTGTCGAGCGTGATTCCTTCCACTGTGAAAAAGATTGCCGTCCTTGACCGCACGAAAGAAGATGGCGCGGAAGGGGAACCGCTTTATTTAGACGTTGTTGCTGCTTTAAAACAAATCGGGCGTAATGATATTGAAGTGCTCGGTGGGCGGTATGGGCTTAGCTCCAAAGATACCCAACCAAAAGACATCAAGAGCGTTTTCGATTTTTTGGATAATAAAGACCATTGGACTGGTTTCACGGTTGGAATCCATGATGATGTCACCCATTTATCTATCCCAGTCGACGAAGATTTCCTCATCGATCATGACTATACTTCTTGTTTATTCTATGGCTTAGGGAGCGATGGCACGGTCAGCGCGAACAAGAGTTCCATCAAGATTATCGGCGATGCGACCCATCAATATGCTCAAGCCTATTTCCAATACGATTCGCGAAAGAGCGGTGGAGTAACACGCAGTCACCTCCGCTTTGGAAAAACGCCAATTCATAGTGAATATTATGTGAAAGACGCTGATTTCATTTCCTGCAGTTTAGATAGCTACATCATGCAGTTTGATATCATCAAGAATTTAAAGGTTGGCGGTACTTTCCTTCTCAATACCGATATGAGTGACGAGATGCTTTATAAAGTCATGCCAAACCGCATGAAGCATCTATTAGCGAAAAAGAAAGCCAAATTCTACGCGATTGACGCAAATAAGATTGCTGCTGAAATCGGCATGGGACGTCACACAAATACCACCCTTCAGGCTTCTTTCTTCAAATTGAACGAGCAAATCATGCCATATAGCGAAGCGCAAAAGTGGATGAAAAAGTTCGCGGAAAAGAGCTATGCGAAAAAAGGACAAGCGGTTGTTGAACTTAATTACAAAGCGATTGACGCTGGCGCAGAAGGATTACGCGAAGTTAAGGTGGATCCTGCTTGGATTAATCTTCCTATCGCACGTAAGAAGAGCGAAACCGGCGATGAATATCGCGATGAATATTACAATGTCATGGGAGCGCTCGATGGTGATAACTTGCCAACAAGCATCTTCCGTCAATTCGACCTTCTCGATGGTTCGATGAGACCAAATGCGACATTCTTAGATAAGCGCGCTATCGCAGCCGTCGTTCCAGAATGGAATCCACAATATTGTATTGAATGTAATCAATGCGCCTTTGTTTGCCCCCACGCGACAATTCGTCCATTCCTTCTTGATGAAAAAGAAGTGGAAAATGCGCCAGATATCGTGAAGTCTGGCCTAAAAGACGCGATGGGTGGACCAATGGTAAAAGGATTAAAATATCGCATTCAAGTATCTACCGAAAACTGCGTAGGATGCGGCTTATGCGCAAGCGAATGTATGGCCAACCAAACCGCCAAGCGACTTGGCAATGACCACTTTGCCCTAAAGATGGTGGAGGCTAGAAGCCAATTTGGCCAAGAAAAAGGCGCAGATTATTGCTATAAGCACGTCACTTATAAGAGCGATAAATTCCCTCTTACCTCTCCAAAAGGCGTTGGTTTCTTAATGCCTTATATGGAGGTGAGCGGGGCTTGCGCAGGATGTGGAGAAACCCCATATTATCGCTTGCTTTCTCAACTATTTGGCAAAGATATGCTTGTAGCGAATGCGACGGGCTGCTCTTCTATTTATTGTGGTTCAACTCCTCTTACCCCATTCGTCAAAGACAAAGACGGCAATGGTCCAGCTTGGGCGAATAGCTTATTCGAAGATAATGCCGAATATGGTTTTGGCATGAGAATCGCTAACGATTACAAAATGATGCAAATCATTCGTATCCTCGATAATGCGATTGCTGCGAGTGACGTTTCTAGCGAACTCAAGGAAGTAGCGAAGAAATACCTCGATAATATCAAGAATCGTGACGTAACTAGAACTCTTGCCCCACATCTTATGAAACTTGTTTCTATGAGCAAAAACGCCGCAGTCAAAGAACTCAAAGAATACGAGCGCGACTTAATCGATAAGAGCGTTTGGATTGTTGGAGGAGATGGTTGGAGCTATGACATTGGCTATGGCGGACTTGATCACGTTTTGGCCAATGAAGCCGATGTCAATGTGATGGTTCTCGATACTGAGCTTTATAGTAATACAGGTGGTCAAGCATCAAAATCCTCGCAAACTGGCTCTATTAATAAGTTCACTGCTTCTGGAAAGAAAGAAGCAAAGAAAAACCTTGCGCTTCTAGCTATGGCGTATGGACATGTCTATGTTGCTCAAATTAGCTTAGGTGCGAATCCAATGAAAGCAATTCAAGCCCTTAAAGAAGCAGAATCATACCATGGTCCATCCTTAATTATTTGCTATTGCCCATGCATCAACCATGGCGTTAAAGGCGGACTTACCAATTCCATCAAAGAGGAAAAGGATGCGGTTGAATGCGGATACTTTGTCCCATTCCGTTACGACCCCCGTAAACTCGAAGAGGGGAAGCCAGCGCTTGAATTTGACGCTCCAGAGCCACATTTTGAGCATCTCCGTGACTTCGTGATGCATGAAACGAGATTCGCACAACTCCCGGTGGTCAATCCTACCCACGCTGACGAATTGCTCTCAAAATGCGAGAAATACGCCCGTCAACGTTACGAAGCCGTTAAAAAGTTCGGCCTCTAATTCATTTTCAAAGTTAGAAATCGCGTTCTCTATTGGCGCGGTTTCTTTCTTTTTTTGTTCTTTGCGATAAAGAAACATCTACTGCGAAAATGGCAGTTAACGGTATATTTTTCTTCAAATTTCAAAAAATATCCCCTTAACGGGCGATTTCGGCATATTTAAAGAAAAAGAAAACCCCATGGATTTAGGCAAATCATGGGGATATTTCAATACGAATGGTCGGAACGATGAGATTTGAACTCACAACCTCTTCCACCCCAAGGAAGCGCGCTACCAAGTTGCGCTACGTCCCGAACGCTCAACTATTATAACGACAAGAAATCTAATTTCCACCTTGAGAGAGTTTCTTGAATGAGATTTTGCAAATACTCATTATAATTTAGTGCATATGGATTCAAGAAATTACATTATTGTTAAAGGTGCTCGCGAAAATAATTTGAAAAACATCGATGTCACCGTTCCTAAAAATACCCTTACTGTCTTCTCTGGATTAAGCGGAAGCGGAAAAAGCACACTCGCGTTTGATACGATTTATGCGGAAGGGCAAAGAAGGTATGTTGAGTCTCTTTCTCCTTATGCCCGCCAATTTTTAGGCGGAGTAGATAAACCAGACGTCGATAGTATTGAGGGATTATCTCCTGCGATTTCTATTGATCAAAAAACAACTTCTCATAATCCGCGATCAACCGTAGGAACCGTTACCGAAATCTATGATTTTTTAAGATTGCTTTTTGCGCGTGTTGGCGTTCCTTATTGCCCAACGCATAACATTCCGATTGTCTCTTTTTCTCCAACAGCAATCGTTGACATCATCATGAAACACAAACTAGGAGAAAAGATTCAACTCCTCGCTCCAATCGTAAAACACGAAAAAGGAACGCAAAAAGCGGTTATTGATAAATTAAAGAGCCAGGGTTTTGCGCGTGTTAGGGTGGATAAAGAAATTAAGCTTCTTGACGAAGTAACTGACTTAGACAAAAACAAACGTCACGACATCGATTTAGTGATTGACCGTCTTATCATGAAAGAAGATATTCGTAGTCGTGTATCGGATGACGTTACTATCGCTTTAGACCATGGGCATGGAGAAATTATCATTCTTTCGGAAGAGGGGGAGCGGCTTGTGTCTAGCAATCACACATGCCCAGAATGTGGATTCAGCGTTCCAAAACTAGAACCGCGTTTATTCTCCTTTAACGCCCCACTAGGGTATTGCGAAGCTTGCAAGGGCTTAGGCATCAATCGCTCGGTCGCTGAAGATTTGCTCGTTCCTGACCCAAATAAAACCATTAACGAAGGAGCGATTCGTTACTTTAAAAACGTCGTGGGGACAAGCAACATCGAGTGGCAAGATTTTTGCATTTTAATGGATACTTACCATATCCCTTATGATGTACCTTGGAAGGATTTATCGAAGGAACAAAAACATTACATCCTTTATGGCAGTGAGCATGAAGTAACGAGAGAAATTCACACTTCTGGCGGGAATATCATGCATAAACGGGGTGTTTTGGAAGGGGTAAAAACCAAAATCGAGCGGCTTTACGCCAACACAACGTCTAAATGGATGTTTGATTATTATGAGTCTTTTATGCGCGATAGCATTTGCGAACATTGCCATGGGGCTCGCTTAAACGAAAAAGCGCTTGCCGTTAAGGTAAATGGCTTAAATATTTATGAGGTAACTTGTCTTCCGATTGACCGTTTGCTCACGTGGGTGAACCAAACGAAAGAAACGCTGAGCGAGAATCAATTAAAGATTGCCGATTTGGTACTTAAAGAAATCTATAACCGCGCAAAATTCTTAAGCGATGTTGGCTTAGATTATTTAACTTTGTCGCGTCTAGCGATGACTCTTTCGGGAGGGGAAAGCCAAAGAATTCGTTTGGCTACTCAAATCGGAAGCCGTCTTTCTGGTGTTCTTTACGTTCTTGATGAGCCTTCTATCGGTTTACATCAACGCGACAACGCAAAGCTAATCGAAACTCTAAAGGAAATGCGCGATTTAGGGAATACCTTAATTGTAGTGGAACACGATGAAGATACGATGAGGGCTAGTGACTATATGGTCGATGTTGGCCCTGGCGCTGGGGTACATGGCGGGCAAATCGTTGCGAGTGGAACAGAAAAAGAAGTGGAGAATTGCAAGGATTCTATTACTGGAGATTATCTTTCTGGGCGAAAATACATTCCTGTTCCGAGTAAAAGAAGAAAAGGAAATGGCAAGAAAATTGTCTTAAAAGGCGCGAAATGCCATAACCTTAAAAACATAAACGTCACTTTCCCGCTCGGGGAATTTATTGCCGTCACTGGCGTGTCTGGTTCTGGGAAATCTTCTTTGATTAATGAAACACTAACCAAAGCGATTCAAAAGAAACTGTGCGGCGTAGAAACTTTCCCTGGCGAATATTCTTCGCTCACCGGCCTAGAAAATATCGATAAGCTTGTGAATATTTCGCAAGAACCAATTGGAAGGACGCCTCGGAGTAATCCGGCGACTTACGTGAAGGTATTCGATGATATCCGCGCTTTATTTGCCGAAACCGAAGAAGCGCGAGCTAGAGGCTTTGACAAAGGAAGATTCTCTTTTAATGTTCCTGGCGGTAGATGCGAAAAATGCCAAGGAGCGGGTGTAACTTACGTTCCGATGAATTTCCTTCCCGATGTTTATGTAAAATGCGATGAATGCGACGGGAAACGTTATAACGAAGAAACGCTATCTTGCCTATACAAAGGAAAATCGATTTATGACGTTTTAGAGATGCGCGTGGAAGAAGCGATGCATTTCTTTGAAAATCGCCCAAAAATCTATCATTCTATTAAAACTCTATATGATGTGGGCTTAGGTTACATTAAGTTAGGTCAAGCAGCTACCACGCTTTCAGGTGGAGAAGCGGAACGCGTTAAGCTCGCTAACGAACTTCAACGCCGCCCAACCGGGAAAACCGTATATGTTCTCGATGAACCAACGACGGGGCTTCATACCGATGATGTCAAACGCTTAATCCGCGTGCTTTCTTCGATTGTCGATCATGGTGATACGGTGATTGTTATCGAGCATAACTTAGATGTCATCAAAGTGGCTGACTACATTATTGATATCGGGCCTGAAGGCGGAAACCGTGGTGGAAACATTATCGCAACGGGCACGCCTGAGGAAGTTAGCGAAATAGCTTCTTCCTACACTGGGCAATATCTAAAGAAGGTTCTTCAAGAGGCGAAAGACAAAGGACAATACGAGTAGTACAATATACCTATTATGATGACATTTGGAATTGTTTTACAAATCGCTGGACTCCTCGGTGTAATCGCAACGAGTTTCTTTTTAGGAAAATTCGTCCATTCTTTTATTTCTAATTTAGGATGCAAGGGTTTTTCTAGCTTAGACCGGAAACGGTACTACTCCCTTTCTATTGGAGTTGGGGCTTCTTCGCTTTTAGCAGGTTTAGGCACTTATCTTATTCATGAAGAATGGGCCAATAATCGCGCCACTTATATGGCTTTATTCCTGATTGGATTATTCATTTTCGGAGCAAGCGCTAGTTTGCTTGTTTCTAGTGCGATTATCCGCGTGAAAAAGGCAAAAAAAGAAGAAATCTTTGCAAAAGAGCTCTCTTTTGTCTTTTATTTTTCGATTGCTTTGGTATTGGCGGGTTTCCTTACCTTTATGGAAGGATTATCCCCATGGTTAAATTATCCTTTAATCAGCGGCTTTGCGATTGGGAAAGACGGCTTTTATTGGGTAAGCGCACTTAATCGTGCACAATCTGGTGATTTCCATGTTGCATGGTATGGCATCATTATCGTAAGTGGAGCGCTAGTTTCTTATGCGATTGCCGATCGCACGATGTTTAAAGAATATGGAAGGCACGGCCTTCTCGATATTGTGATTCTCATTGCTTTTCCGGCTGGAATTATTGGCGCTCGCGTTTGGTATGTCGTTGGCAATTTCGAACGTGAATTTGCGAATGGGAAAAGCAATCCTTTTGCCATTTGGGATGGCGGATTGACGATTCTTGGCGGCGCGGTAGCAGGGGTGTTAGCAGGGTATTTGCTCATTAAATTTGCCCGAAAATATTGCGACCCTCGTTTCACGCTAGATGCTTGCGTGCCTACTGTTTTATTAGCGCAAGCAATCGGAAGATGGGGCAATTTCTTCAACAACGAAGTATACGGCCAAACCGTGAATGAATCCGCTTGGATGTGGCTTCCTTCTTGGATTAGAAATCAAATGCATTTTGATGGATATACAAGACAATTCCTAGCCGCAAATATGATCAATGTACCTTTGTTTTTGATTGAGAGTCTACTTAATATCGCTGGCTATTTCCTCATTGTTTATGCTTTAGGGAAGGGGTTAAAGAAATACCTTGTTAAAGGGGATCTTGCTGGTTTTTATTTCATTTGGTATGGAATTGTCCGTGTCATCATGGAGCCTATGAGAAATTCTTCCTTCAATATGGGTGCGGATAATGCTTGGAGTGTTTGTAATTCTCTTATCTATATCGTTATTGGTTTAGCGATGTGCACGTATTTCCATTTTTATGACTACTATAAGAAAAACGAAAACCATAAATCTTACGTTTTGCCGTTTGTTTCTAGCGGTATCGCTTTATCTGCGGTTTTCTTCCTTTTCTTACCTTCGCTCAGTGGGGGCTACACCAATGGCCACAATGATGCGAAACTTCTTGGAACTTATACGGGATTTGAGGTGCTTTTCTCTAACAAAGCGCCATTACTACTTACGGGTTTCCTCTTTATGATGGTTGGCGCTTTAATGATGACCAGTTCTGGCATTCTCATCCTGAAAAAGAACGAGAAATATTCAAAAATCGCTGCAATTTGTGGTTCGATTTCTTTAATAATCGGGGTTTGCTTCTTCCTATTTGGCAAAGGATATACGCCAGGTCTTCCTACCGAACAAGAAGGCGATCCTATCACCTATTCTTTAAGTTATGGCTTCTTCTTATTGATTGGTTTTGCTAGCTGGAGCGCGGTTTTGGCGGTGGATTATTTGTTGACCTATCGTCCGATTAAACCTTTGGCCCCAATGCCAAAAATGGAAGACAAAGATGAAAAAACCACGGAAGCTTAATGCTTCCTTTTCTTTTCCTTTTCTTCCACAATAAATGTAGATTGGAGGGAGCGATGAAACATATTGATATCGTGATTATTGGAGCAGGTCCTGCAGGATTAACGGCCGCTTTATATTTAGCGCGTGCGAATAAAAAAGTCATCGTCTTGGATAAATCTGCGCCAGGCGGAAAATTGCTTACGATTCCTTTTGTAAACAATTATCCTGGCGTTCCCTCGTCTAGTGGCTTAACTCTTGCCCATTCTTTTTTAGCAAGTGTCAATGCGTTTCATGTTCCTTTTGAGTACGGGTCAGTTTCTTTCGTACGAAAAGAAAACGGCCTTTTCTTAGTCGAGACTGACGCCGATAGTTATTTAGCGAAAGCCGTCATTGTTGCGACAGGACTTACCAACGTTCCTGCCATTCCTGGCGAAAAAGAATTCATTCATAAAGGCGTATCTTATTGCGCGACTTGCGACGGGAGGTTTTTTAAAGACCGTCCAATGGCGGTAGTGGGCGAAAACGAACACGCTTTGTCGGAAGCGATTTATCTTTCGTCTCTAGCAAGTATCGTTTATTTGTTTTTCGATAAAGAAATCACCGAATCCTCCCCTTATTTTGAGGCTCTAAAGAACCCGAAAATTAAAATAATCAAAGGTGCGAAATCTTTAAAAATTCACGGCGAAAATCATGTGGATTCACTTGAATACGTTCTAAATGGAGATAACAACACAATTGAAATTTCGGCGATTTTCCCGTTAAGCAAAGAAAAAAGCGCGATTAGTTTCCTTAGTCCTCTAGAAGTAAAAACCAATAAGGGGTTTATTACTACGGATGAAGGTATGGAAAGTAGCGTAAAAGGCGTTTTTGCGATTGGCGATATCCGTGAAAAGAAACTCCGCCAAATCGTTACGGCCGCAAGCGATGGGGCTATTGCTTCTAGTAGCGTCATTTCTTATTTATCTAGTTATGGAAAATAGAACACAGTCATTCGCTTCTAATGTCAAAGACGAAATCGTTTCCTTTTTCCGCGACGATGTGACTAAAAGGTCTTTATTGTCGAGTTTTATCAAAATTAATGGCCATGTTCGTTTTAGCGAAGGAAAAGAAGTCCTTGAGTGCCGTAGTGAAAAAGCATCGATCGCAAAATTGATTTATGAATATTTGCACGAACTATACGGCATTAACGTCCGCTTTGCTTATATTCGAAGTGCTGGGTTCCTTAAACGAATCAATTATTTAGTCATTGTCGAAGAAGAAGTCATGGACATATTAAATGATTTAGGAATCGATCTTCTTAGCCATAAACTTCCGAAATTCGCAATGGTCAATGATGAGCAAAGCGCTTCGTTTTTGGCTGGGGCCTTTTTAGCGGCAGGTTCTGTCAATGATCCAAAAAGCGCTTCCTATCATCTCGAGATTGCTTTGCTTGACGAGGAATATGCCCACTCGCTATCGAAAGCGTGGAACAAAATCGTTTCGCATTCCTTCCATTCGAAAGTCACGAAGCGAAGAAATGAGTTTGTCATTTATTTAAAACGGAGCGATGAAATTAGCGATTTTTTGATTCTAGTGGGAGCAAAAGAGTCTTGCTTACATTTTGAAAACGTGAGGATTGATCGCGATTTCGCCAATCAAACCAATCGCTTGAACAATCTAGATTCCGCGAATATGGGAAAGGTTGTCAAAACTAGCGAAAGGCAAGTAAAAGAAATCGAATACTTAAAAGAACATGGGGGATTAGAACATTTCTCCAATCCTAAATTGTCTCTACTTTGCTCTTACCGTCTTCGCTATCCTGACGCTTCTTATGAGGAATTAAGCGTTTATTTAAGCGAAGAACTCGCGGTAACGATTTCCAAAAGCAATATCAATCACTTATTCCGTTTTCTTCACCAATCTTATTTAGAGGCTACTAATCATGGAAAATGATGATTCTTTAGACGTTTTGACTCAGCTTGGGAAGCGCATCGCCTATTTAAGAAAAGAGAAGGGGATGAGTCAACTAGCTCTCGCTCTAGATAGCAATGTGGCAAAAAGCTACCTGAGCGAATTAGAAAAGGGCAAGCGCAATCCGACAGTAAAAGTACTTAGCAAAATCGCAATTGCCTTAGGCGTCACCATTGAAGAACTCTTCCGCGGAATAGTTCCTCTTGAACAGCTCCTTTGATTTCCTTTTTCCATTAAATAATGTTTTTTTACTTAATCTTTACTAAAAACGACTTAAGAATAGCTTTCGATACGCTATATCGGTATTTTTCAGCAATTCTCTTTTTTCTTCTTATAGAAGGTTGTATTATTTCTATTGCGGTTTATACAAGGAGGACATCATTAAATGTCAATTAAACTAGCTATTAACGGATTCGGCCGTATCGGGCGTCTCGCGTTCCGTAGAGCCTATGAAGAAGGCGATTTCGAAGTTGTCGCAATTAACGACCTCGTCGATGCGGAATATCTTGCTTACTTATTAAAGTATGACACCACCCATCGTACTTGGATGAAAGATGACATCAAAGGCATCACCGAAAAGGATGCCGATGGCAATATCACCAAGAACGTTATCGTTTTCAAAGGAAAAGAGATTCCTGTTCTCGGCAAAAAAGATCCTCACGATTTAAAGTGGAGCAAATACGGTGTTGATATCGTTCTCGAATGCACTGGCCGTCTTAAGAGCCGTGCCGATGGCAACGTCCATCTTGAGAATGGCGCAAAAGGCGTTATGATCAGCGCTCCAAGCAGCGACAAAGACATCCCAACTTTCGTCTATGGCGTCAATAGCGACAAGCTCACCAAAGATATGAAAGTCATCTCTGGCGCAAGCTGCACCACCAACTGCTTAGCCCCTGTCATGAAAGTCCTTAACGATACCTTCGGTGTCCAAGGCGGAACTATGACAACCGTCCACGCTTATACCAATGACCAAACCATCCTTGATCTTGCTTACAAAAATCGTCGCCGTGGCCGCGCTGCTGCCGCTAACATCGTCCCAACCACGACTGGCGCTGCAAAAGCTATCGGCTTAGTCATCCCAGAACTCAAAGGCGCCCTCAATGGCAACGCCATCCGTGTTCCAGTGACCGATGGTTCCCTCTGCGATTGCACTGTGACCCTCAAGAAAAAGACCACCGTTGAAGAAATCAACGCTGCGCTTAAGAAAGCCGCCGAAGGCCCACTTCACGAAGCTCTTGATTACAACGAAGACGATATCGTTTCTAGCGACATCCTCGGCAACACCCATGGTTCCATCTTTGATGCCACGATGACGATGATCGTCGAAGATCCAACCGGAACCCAACACGTCAAGGTTGTTTCTTGGTATGACAACGAATACAGCTTCACCTGCCAATACGTCCGCTTAGCCCGTGCTTATGCTCACGTTCTTGGTGTGAAATAAGCTAACTTTGAACAAAATTGGGAGAGGCGCCTAGTAATGGGCGCTTTTCTTTTCTTTTTTCAATAAAAAAGTGACTTACTCATCGAAAAATGCATAAACTTATTAATCGCAAGGAGAATTAATTTATGAAAAAAGCAAATTTATTCTTAGTCACCACTATCTTGACCTTAGGGCTATTTTCTTGCGGTTCCAATGATGGACGAACAAAAGAACTTGCTCCAAAAAGCGGAAAAAATGTCGATACGAAGGTTGGTGTTTCTACTTTTTCGAAAGCGGTGGAGACCATGTCTAGTTCCGATGAACTAAGCTTAACGCTAGAGAAAACTAGTACGTTCTCCATTTCGGGAACTTCTTCTATAACCTATAACTATGAACCGACGAAAAACGCGACATATAACTATGATATTAATGTCACTAACCCTCTATTTGAACTTAGAGAAGCCGGGCTAGCGGGGAAAGAGGCTAACGCGGCAAAAGCCTCCTTGTATTTAGGCGGCGATTTTAAGGGATATTTACAGAAAAACAGCACAAGCACAACGGAAAATATTAACTCTACTAATGCGGTTCTAGCTGCATATCTTGATTCAAAAACCCTTTATGTTGATCCTACCGGAGCAAGCAAATTCATCAAACAAGTCGCTAATGCTTATAATGGGAAAAGCATGGATACCGCTCTCGACTTAGTTTTAGGCAAAAAATTCAAATTAGCGGATGCGCTAACCGATAACAAAATGCCGCTTATTCCCGAAGGATTTACCGAAGAAATTGATAATTATCTTTCTTTATTCTCGACTCATGCGGAGGATTATAAAGATTTCTTAAGCGTGTCTCAAAAAGACGCGACCTATTCCTTCTATTTGACGTTAAATAAGGAAGATTTGATTCGCGTTTTAACGGATGCCGAGGACCAATACGCTAAAAAAGACGCTTCTGATTACGTGCCTACTGATTACGCGAAAGAATTAGAAAATAGCACGGTGAATGCTTTTGAACTTTTGGTTACGTTCAATGAATCCGCCGTTCTTAGCACCGATTTCAATATCGATATGAACGTTGTTACCACTAGTGATATTGTTTCTAGCGATAATTCTGGCTCTTCCGAAGTCATTGGCAAAGAAGACACGAATAATCGCGTTGTTACCAAAGGAAAAATGAATTTTGGTAAAGACACTCCACACGCTCCAAGTGGTGACTACGTCGATGCGAGGGAAGAGTTTGAGAAATACAAAGAACTTCTACAAATCTTTTTCAAAGACATTTTGGACAAATTTGAGTAATAGTTATTTTCTATTTCGGTCAAACGATAAAAATACACAAAACTCTTTCTTTAATCCTAAAGGATTAGGAAGAGTTTTTTCATTGTGCTATGATTATGCCGTTAATAAGGAGCAAAAAAGTAATGCTTACTGTAAAAGACCTTAATCATTTAGAAGGCAAAGTCGTCTACGTTCGCGTTGATTTCAATGTGCCACAAAAAGATGGCGTCATTCGCGACAATAACCGCATTAAAGCGGCTCTTCCAACCATCGAAGAACTCACCAAAAAAGGTGCAAGAGTTCTTCTTATGTCACATCTAGGCAAAATCAAATGGAAAGAGCCAGATATGGCAAAAATCGAAGCGATGAAAAAAGCCAATGATATGGCTCCTGTCGCTAAAGAACTCCAAGCGCTTTTGCCAAACACCAAAGTTCATTTTGTGAATGCAACTCGTGGAGAAGAATTAAAGAATGCCGTTGCTGCTTTAAAGGATGGGGAAATCTTACTTGCCCAAAATACTCGTTACGAGAAAGGCGAAGAGAAGAATGACCCAGCTTTAGCAAAAGAATGGGCGTCATTAGCGGATGCTTATGTCATGGACGCTTTTGGTAGCGCACACCGCGCTCACGCTTCCACAGTGGGTGTCCCTTCTGTTCTTAAAGAAGAAGGAAAACCAGTGGCGCTAGGCTATCTTATGCTTAAGGAAGTCGAGAATCTTTCCCGCTGCGTGGAAGTAAAAAAAGAAGACCGTCCTTATGTTGCTGTCTTAGGCGGACTTAAAGTTTCCGATAAGATCCAAGTCATCGACACACTTCTTAAAAAATGCGATTACATCATTATTGGTGGCGCTATGAGTTATACCTTCCGCAAAGCCCAAGGCGAAAGCATCGGAACTTCTTTCCTTGATGCAGAAGCCCTTGACTATGCCAAAAAGTGCTTAGAAGAAGCCAATGGCCGAATCATTCTCCCGATCGATAATGTCATCACCGATAGCTTCGAGCCAAAAGAGGGAAGAATCATCAAAACGGTCGAAGGTGATATCCCAGATGGCTTTGAAGGGGTCGATATCGGACCAAAGAGCTGTGCGCTATTTAAGAGCATTATCGAAAAAGCCCATATGGTTTTCTGGAATGGCCCAATGGGTGTCTTCGAGCAAAAAGAATTCCAAGCTGGCACCAAAGCCGTTTGCGAAGCGATTCGCGATCTAAAAGGCAAAGCATTCACCGTTTGCGGTGGTGGCGATAGCGCGAGTGCTGTGAAACAATTCGGCTATAAAACTGATTTCAGCCACGTTTCCACCGGTGGAGGAGCCTCTCTTGAGATGATCCAAAACGATGGCCATCTTCCTGGCGTTGATATTCTCCGTTAATTTGTTTTAGGTAGATAACATGAGAAAGAAATTACTTCTCGGCAACTGGAAAATGAATAAGACCCCCTCGGAAGCAAAAGCGTTTGCTCTTGCTAGCAGCGAGATGATCGATTTCGCCGTTGCTCATAATATTGAAGTGGGTGTTGCTCCAACTTTTGTTTGCCTAGCAACCGTTAAAGAAAACATTAATCCAAAGTGCATCGTCGCGGCCCAAAACTGCAATGAGCACGATCATGGCGCTTTCACGGGCGAAGTTTCTATTCCAATGCTCAAAGAAATCGGCATTGACACTGTAATTTTAGGGCATAGCGAAAGACGTGAATACAATGGTGAAACTAGTGAAGCCTGCAATTTAAAAATCAAGGCCTTAATTGCTAACAATATGACACCAGTGTATTGCTGTGGGGAATCGCTAAAAACCTATGAAGACGGCAAGACAAAAGACTTTGTTGCCACCCAAATTCGCGTTGGCTTAAACGGCTTAAGCGCGGAAGAAGCTAAACACGTTATTATTGCTTATGAACCAATCTGGGCAATCGGAACGGGTAAGAGTGCATCGAAAGAAATCGCGGAAGACACCATTCGCTTCATTCGTGATACGCTTCACTCGATGTTCGGGGACGTTTCTAACGATATGCGTATTCTTTATGGCGGAAGCGTCAAACCTGAAAACGTGTCGAGCTATATGAGCGAGCCTGATATCGATGGTGCGTTAGTTGGTGGCGCCTCTTTAGCTCCTGCATCATTCCATGGGCTTATTGAAGGGATGCTAAAATAAAATCCTTCCAATAGAATTGCCGTTTGTGCTATTAATTAAGAGGTAGGGCGAATCCTACCTCTTTTTTGGAGGGTTTTTATGGCAACAAGAGTAATTGATGTTGAAAGCAAACGTGAAACCACTCGCGCATTATCGGTTGTTTTAGGCGATATGTGTATTGGTTTATTGGTTACGGCCATTTCCTGTTTTGGCTTTTCTTATTTGTTTGCGAGTCTTTTGGCAAATGCGACGATAGAAACCATTGATTCAGTGACGATGGGCCTATGGATTACAATGACTTGCTCTTTCATTGCTTTATTTATTTTAAATTTTGTAATGTCGATTTCTTTATTCAAAGCAAAGAAAGGCGCTTGGATTCCTTATATTTTATACGCTGCAGTAATGGGCTTATCCCTCGCACCGACCATTATGTGGATTGACGCTCCTACTATCGGCACTGCTTTTGCGATTACATCTGGCGTTTTCCTTGTTTTATTCTTAATCGGCTATTTCTCAAAAGCGGATCTTACTCCGCTAGGTTTAATTGCCTTAGGGTTACTTTTCGCGGTTGTTTTCGTCCCGCTTCCTTTCCTTATTATTTACATCATCAATCCGGCGGCTGGGGCTTTATATAATCTTATCGTTGCACTCGTTTGTTCCGTCGTGGTTGTACTTCTAGTCGCTTTCGATGCAAACCGGATGGCTCGTGAAATTCAAGGTGGCGTCTTCACAAGCAATATGGCGTTATATTATGCCTATTCTTTCTATTGCGATTTTATCATGATTTTCATTCGCGTCTTGATGGTGCTTGCTTCTTCGAAACGAAAATAAAAAAACAAATAGAAAAAAACGAAATTGCGTCACTTAAACGTGGCGCTTTTCTTTTATCAATAGGCTAATAGTGACCAAAGTAAAGGAGTGGGATAGATGCTACAATAAAAGTGGTTGGTGTAGCCTTTATATATAAGGAGGAATTCTTATGGCGAAATTTTATGAATGCAAGCACTGTGGGACCATGATTGCTTTACTAAAAGAAGGAGCGATGATTCCAAAATGTTGCGATGAGACGATGAGTGAAATGCCCATTCACACAAAAGGTGAGGAAAAAGGAGAAAAGCATGTTCCTTTGGTTCACGAAGAAAATGACAAAGTCTATGTTCGAATTGGAGAAGTCCCTCATCCGATGGAAGAAAACCATTATATTGATTGGGTGTATTTATTGACGGATAAGGGATCGCAACGGAAAAAGCTTTATCCCGGCAATAAACCAGAAGTCGTATTTTCGATCGGGGAAGAAGAAGTGGTTCTTACTGTCATCGCTCACTGCAACCTCCACGGCTTATGGGAAACGGAATAAAATAAATCGAGAATTCTAGAATTTCCAAAATTTTTAAAAAAATGCAAATTCCCACTTGCAAAGTTTTTCTAGACTAGTAAGATATCACTCGCTGTCAACTTCAGAGACCTGAAGAGATAGCCAATGCTTCGCTCTCGAGCAGCACAATAAAGATTAAAAAAATCTTAAAAAAGTGCTTGACGAGAATTAAGACGAAGCGTATTGTATACGAGCACGCTTAAGCAAGGGATGAGAAATCCCCACTACAATAGTAGTGAAAGCGCGCTACTGATCTTTGAAAACTAGATAGATGTACAATCTTAACGTCGATTCCGAATTAAGGAATCAAATACAAAACCAGATAATTTATTTTTGAACTAGATCAACTTTTTTGAGAGTTTGATCCTGGCTCAGGATGAACGCTGGCGGCGTGCCTAATACATGCAAGTCGATCGAGTGTAGCAATACACTAGAGGCGTACGGGTGAGTAACACGTAGGTAACCTGCCCTCGAGACTGGGATACCCAGACGAAAGTTTGGCTAATACCGGATAATAACAGAAGAGGCATCTTTTTTGTTTGAAAGGCGCTTTTGCGCCACTCTTGGATGGACCTGCGGCACATTAGCTAGTTGGTGAGATAATAGCCCACCAAGGCAAGGATGTGTAGCCGATCTGAGAGGATGACCGGCCACAATGGGACTGAGACACGGCCCATACTCCTACGGGAGGCAGCAGTAGGGAGTTTTCGGCAATGGGGGAAACC